>CAVOJV010000053.1:0-114733 GCA_963696325.1 uncultured Gammaproteobacteria bacterium | reverse complement strand
GCTTGGCCAGGTCCGCCATGAACGTGCTAGTTGGTCCAGGGTGATGCTGGCGCAAGACCGGGTCGCCGAGAAACGCTTGGAGTTTGCGAAAAGCCGAAGTATAATCCTTGACGGTGCAGGGGCTGAGGCGCTGGGCTTCCTTCTCGAGCAGAAAGCCCTCGATGGCCTGGGACAGAGTGAGGTTTTTCATCCTTGCTGCCTCCGTAGAGAACGCCTGGTTCTGATAATGAACAGGCCAGTGCCGATAAGCGGGAACGGCGTTTTTTAACCCGTCCGAAGACTACGAACCGTGAGCGCTGAGGTAGAGGCAGAAGAGGCGGTTCAGTGAACCGGAGACATCACGGCTACCCAAAAATGGCTATCCGTGATGTCGGAGGTAACAAAAAGTCGGGAGAGAGGATTTGAACCTCCCCCACCTCACGGACCCGAACCGAAGGCCGGTTTTCCCCTACCCCCGACCTCGCGGGCCGGCCGATTTGCGTAGCCGTGCGGTCTAAGTTTCCTCTTGAACCGCGTGTCTTCCTATCGCTCTCTGACGGCTTTCGTGCAGCCGTTTTTTCAGACCGAGTACAAGGCCTTGATTATAACATGCAGCGGTCCGCCTCCCAAGTCTATGTGTGGCTCGCTACCGTGCGTATCAATCTCAACAACCCTGCAAGCAAGCGACGCAGATTCGAGTTCGGCATGTAGCTACAGCGATACAATTGATCTGCTATTCGCCCTGCGGTATAGGATGTGTTATGATTCGATAAATTGAGATGGGATTTAGTAAGAATGACCGATAATCTTACCGCGATCTCTGGTGGACTCGAATGTTACACGAGCAGGAACTCTTCGGCATCCCGTCCGTACGCTCGCTGACCTGCTCGGCCCGCGACCTTCCCCAAGATACATCCACTCGTGCGACAGCTTGTGCGGGCTGGTCTCGTTGCCGAGATCGAGAACGGCAAGTACTTGCTCCTCGGTTTTGAGCCTGAGCGTGTGCTCGCCAATCCGCTTTTCATTGGCTCCCATCTGATAACACCTGGCTACGTGTCCTATTGGTCGGCCTTGCACTCTTACGGCTTCACGGAACAGGTGCCGCTTATGGTGTACGTAGCGACCACCAGGAAGAAGCCGCCTGTCGAATACGCCGGACAGCGATTTCGTTTCGTGGCGATCCACCCGCGCAAGTTCTTCGGCTACCGCCGGGAACAGGTGGGTGGATTGCCGGTCTTGATCGCCGACGAGGCCAAGGCGCTTATTGACAGCTTGAGTGAGCCGGAATATGCCGGCGGGATCACGGAGGTGGCGAAAGCCCTGCGCGCAGCGATCGAGACGGTTGACCTCAACACATTGATTGAATACGCTAACCGGATCGGTGATAAGACGTTGGGATCCCGTCTCGGTTATATACTTGGCCTCTCGGGATGCGTTGTCTTGCCCTGGGATGAGGTTCTTCCACCCACAGACTGGCAAGGGACGCCGCAACTCATCCGCTCCACCTCGTCGGTTAAGCCGGACCCCGGCCGGCCGGGGCAAGGTCGGCGCGACGCGCGCTGGAGAATCGACATCAACGTGCCGCTTGCAGAGCATAGGGGTGAGGGTATCGGCTGATGCTGCCCCCCCCCCCCCCCCCCCCCCCCCCTCTTTCTACACCCGTTCGCAGGCGCTCATCTTCAAGGGCGGCACCGTGTTGCGCCTGGTGTACCGGGGAGCCCGTTATTCGGAGGATTTGGACTTCAGTG
Organism: uncultured Gammaproteobacteria bacterium; assembly: GCA_963696325.1. Lineage (GTDB taxonomy): Bacteria > Pseudomonadota > Gammaproteobacteria > Competibacterales > Competibacteraceae > CAVOJV01. Next base: position 113,006 of record CAVOJV010000053.1, on the reverse strand, counting down.
CCTTGATCAGCGGGGAGCCGGCTGCCGCACCAGTCCGTATTGCCGAGTTGCGCGGTCTGTGGCAGGCGGTCGTGGCCGGCTTGCGCGATTTCGGCGCCGAGGGTGAGATTCGCACCGTTTGGGAGGGTGAGGTTGGGTTCAGCTTCGATGTGAGCTACCAGGGGCCGCTGTACGATGGTCGCGACCGCAGCAAGGGGAAGTTGCGCATCGACGTCAGTTTGCGCGGGGAGCCATCGGCTACCCGGCGAGAGCTGGTGCGTTCGGAGTATGACGACGTGCGGCCGTTTGTCGTCACTGTGCTCAGTCCGGAACATCTGCTGGCGGAGAAGGTGCGGGCCTTGCTGGTGCGGGCCAAGCCGTGCGATCTGTATGATGTCTGGCTCATGGTTGAGCAGGGCGCCGCCCTGGATGCTGACCTGATCCGGCAGAAGCTCAAGCTCTACGATATGACCTTGATGCCGACGGTTGTGGACGCAGCACTGGCGCGGGCGCGAGCGGATTGGGAACGCGATCTGCGCCCGCTTCTGGGGCAGTATGTGGAATCGGATGTAACCGACCGCGCCGCGGCGATGCTGTTCCGGCTGGCCGCGTCAGCGCAGGAAACTACACTGTATGTAAGCGAGGGTGATGGCCCTGCGGGCGGCCGCGGAGGATGATATGGCGCGCAAACTGGATCAGATTCTCGTCATAGACGTCGAGGCTACCTGTTGGGAGGGCAACCCGCCGCCGGATCAGACCAGCGAGATCCTTGTCCTGAGCGACAGTCGAAGAATCGAGATCGGTCTGTGCGTGCTCGATGTGCCGACCCTCACGCGTGCCGAGCAGCGCACTATCCTCGTGCGGCCCGTATGCTCGACGGTAAGCGCCTACTGCACGCAGTTGACTACGCTGACCCAGGCCGATGTGGATGGTGGCATGCCGCTGGCTGAGGCCTGTCAGGCCCTTGTTCACGAGTATCAGGCGCCGGCGCGGCTGTGGGCCAGTTACGGCGACTACGATCGCAAGCAGTTCGAGCGCAATTGTGGCGAGTTCGGCATCCCGTATCCGTTCGGGCCAACGCACCTCAACGTCAAGACGTTGGCGGCGGTCGTCTACGGCTGGTCGCGCGAAGTGGGGTTGAGTGAGGCGCTCAAGCGGATGGGGTTGCCGCTGGAAGGTACGCATCACCGGGGCGGGGATGATGCCTGGAATCATGTCCTGAGCGAAGTCGAGGAAGCGCCGCGATATTGAGTCGTGTGCTTCGCTCAAGTCGTGTGGGCTGTGTTGAGCCGGGCTCCAGGGCGTGAGAGAGCGCAAACTAAGCTCGCAGGGTGCCTCAGGCAACGGGGATGACCTTGCAGGAAGGTAGCTCTCACGCCTTGCTTAGGGCAATTGCCCGGAGCTATGGAGGTATTCGGGAGAACCCTGAGCGAGATCAACCAGTTGTTGGCCGCCATCGAAGGCGAGTTACAAACGCTCGAAGCTCATCGGGCTGAACTGCTGGCGCGAGTGGCGGGCCTGAAGCAGGAGAGGGCAGCCGTTCTTGAGGCGCAAGCAGCCCAGGGTCTGATCACACTGCCGGGCGCTGTGACCAATCGCTCTGCGCAGGAAGCCGAAGTCGCTTCTTCCGCAGCCTGTTTCGGGGGCGCGAGGACGTCTACGCCAGGCGCTTCGAAAGCCTGAAAACGGGGAAGAAAGGCTATCAGCCCGTCTGCCGCAATGAATGGGTCAGCGGCGTCTGCGAGAAGCCCAGAACGCGCTGCGACGATTGCAGATTCCGCGAGTTCTTGCACATCACCGACGATGTGGTGCGAAACCATCTCCTGGGGCTAAATCTGCAGGATCGGCCTGGCCAGCGACTTCACCATGGAATAACTTGTGCGCTGCTGGTCAAGGATGATCAGCGTAATCAACTGATCGTCGAAGACGTGGTCGAAGCAGTGCGGGCAGGACGTTCTCCGGTCCTGCTGACTGAGCGGCGCGAACACCTGGAGTGGCTCGCCAGCCTGCTATCCCAGCATATCGAGAACCTAATCGTGATGAAGGGGGGCATGGGCAAGAGGCAGCGCCAGCAACTGGCGGCGCAAATCGCACGTATTCCCGCCGATCAGCCGCGTCTGATCCTGGCAACCGGGCGTTACCTGGGCGAGGGCTTTGACGACGAGCGACTGGATACGCTCTTCTTGGCTCTGCCCATTTCCTGGCGCGGGACGCTGACGCAGTACGCGGGCCGGCTGCACCGACTGAATGCGGCCAAGAAACACGTGATGATCTACGATTACGTCGATTCTGAGGTCCCGGTACTGGCGCGGATGTACGCTAAGCGGCGAGCCGGCTATAGGGCGATCGGCTACGAGATCCCTATGCAGGCGGCTGAGAGCGGGGCTGTTCAGCTTCCTCTGTAAAGGTTCGCATATCAAGGCCTGGCAAAGCCAGAAATCTTCTGGATTCGCCTTCGTTCTGAGGATCTCAGACCAACCCCGCCTTGCGTAACCGCTCCTGGAACGCCGGGCGGCCGGCATACTGGGCCTGCAGGCTGCTCAGACGTGCCTCGAACTCAGCCAGCCGATTCTGAAACACAGCCAGGTCGCGCAGCTTGACCAACAGCGCGACCGCCTCATCGTAGGGCCGCGCCTTCTTTTCCTCGATCAATGCTTGGACATCGCGCCAGGCCTGCGGGGCGCGGGGCGCAAAATCCTGCAGGTCTTTGACCCGCCTGGCCTCAGCCTCGGCTTGTTGGCGACGTGCCTCCGCCTGGCGCAGCCGCTCAGCCGTCTCGCGCAGTTCGGCCCACGTGCGGCGCGTCGCGGCCGCTTGGGGTCTGGCGGGCGGCCCGGCCAACTCCTGCAAGCGTCGATTGAACTTCAGCGCCAGCAGTGGCTCTCCCTCGGCCAACCGGCGCAGGAAGGCGTCGCACTCGGCCCGCGGCAGGCGAGCGATGAGCGCCTCCAGCGCGGGCGCCGGCGCGGGGCGGAGCGGTTCGCTCGCCTGAGCGCCGGCCTGCACCAGGAACGGGTCCAACTGGAAGAAGCGGACAAACTCCGCCAGCGGCGCTGATAGCTCCTTGAGTCCCGGCGGGACCGGCGGCTCCAACTCCTCGTCAATGTCGTTGGCCGCGGCGGCCAACAGCCAGGCCAGGTACAGCGCGCGATAGTCGCCGGCCAGGATGTCATCGCGCAGCGGCGCCAGCGCGGAGAGCCGCGCTTCGCCTTCGAACCAGTGGCCGCCATCCTCGTCAGGGAAGGAGATGTCCAGGATCAGACAGTCGCCGACGGGTTCCAGCTCAGCACAGTACTCCCACAGGTACGGCTGGAGCACCTCCTCATCCAGCAGTCCCTTGGGGAAGCGGAACGCCAGCCGTTGGCAGCCCCAGTTAGCGTAGTAGAGGAACGCATCGAAGGTGCGCGCCAGCACCTGCTTCGGGTCGTGCTTGAAGTCACCCCAGTTGTAGCTGACGACCGCCCGCGTCGAGGTGACGTCAATGTGGCTGGAGAGCTTGTTGACCGCGGCCTGTTCCGTGGCGGTCAAGGCGCGATCCATCGTCTGCCATTCGTAGTACTGGTATTCGCTCATTTTGCCCCCCGGGGAAAGCGAACTTGCGCACGGTTGATTCAGACACCATTGCGTCTTGCTGCCGCAAGTTAGTCTCGACTAAGCTAGTCGCGACTAGATTATGCCACAGCGCTGCCAGATGGGTAAGCTCTGGACGCGTCCGGTCAGGTCATGCGGCCCTATTTCTTCTTGTGGCGCGCTATCAGAATTCTCGGAGACCTCTCTGATGTTCATGACCAGCCCTTGGCGCAGGGCGGATCGCGTTCAGTGCGTACGACTATTACGATTCTTACGAATCATCAGATTGTGCATATGTTCTCGGTATACCGCCAGAGACTTGACAATCCGAAGCATTCCTGGTATTCTCGGCATGTGAGCTGGCGCGCTGACGCCGCGAGATCGAGCCCACAGCACAAAACACAACAACACATAGTATACACCAGCTGACGCCCTTCAGGCATCGGCCCCCTCAAGCGGCCACACGCTGCGCTTGAGTCACTGGACGTCCACACGGAGAACACACGTACCGCCTTGGCGCTTGCGCGCCAGGGCGGATTCTGGCTCTCCCGCGTGGACGTTTTCGCGTCGCCTCGCAGACCAATGATGAGGTGAAGCGATGACTCAAGAATATGAAGCTTTGCTGGCCCTGGCCGCGGCCCATCTGCTAGATCCGGCCCGCGCGGGGCAACGGCTGACGACCACCGTGCGCTGCTACATCAAGGATGCTCGAGCGGCATTTCGCTGGCTGGCTGTGCACGGCATCCCGGCCACCCTGGCCCGACCGGCCGATCTTCAGCAATATCTCGACAGCCTGGGCGGGCGCTACCGTCCCACGACCATCCGCCGCAAGAGCGTGAGCCTGCGCGCCGTTTATCTGGCGCTCGCCGACGCCGGCGCCATCCCCCACAACCCGGCGGCTGAACTCGCGCGCACCCAAACGCCGCCAGGCGCCCCGCAAGCCGCCGCTGCCTACCCCCACCGCCAAGCGTCTGCTGGCTGCGCCGCAGCCATCCTCCGTCAAAGGCGTGCGTGACCGTGCCATCTTGACCGGGCTGCTGTGCCACGGGTTGGCGGTCAGCGAGGTGTGCGCCTTGAATATCGGCGATCTCGACCTGGCGGCGCGCACGCTGCGCGTGACCGGCCGCCGCGGGCGAGTGCGCACGGTTGAGCTGACAACGCAGACGTCCGCCGTGTTCCGTCGCTGGCTGGCGGCGCGGGCGCTGCTCAAGCCGGACACGACCGCGCTGTTCGTCTCGCTGCACTGGACGTCGGGCCGCGCCGCGCCCGGCCAACGCATCAGTGTGCGCGGGGTTCGCCAGATGGTGCGCGGATACCTGGCCCAGGTCGGCATGAACGAGTCGGGCGTGAGCTGCCAGGCGCTACGCCGCACCTACACCACCCTGACCCTGGCCGCCGGCGCTGACTTGCGCGCAGTGGCGGCCAGCCTGGGCCATGTCAGCACGGCCACGACCCAGGCCTACGCTGAGGATACCGAGACGGTCCAGGATAATCCGGCGCGCTATCTGTCAGGGCTGCTGTGATGGCCGCCACGTCGCGAGGAAGGAACCATGCGAGTCGTTGACAAAACGAAGGCCCTGGGCGCTTTGGCCGGCGTCCCCAGGGCCCGCAATGAGGGTGGAAGTGCGCAGCGGGTCACTTCCGGGATCAAGGTTAGCACAGCCGCGCGCGGGCGTCAAATCGCGCGAGCCGCGCTCGGCGAATTTCGACCGGGCGCTCTCCTGGCAACTCGATGCCGCGCTCTTTCTGGAGGAGCATGCGGCATGCTCCTGGATCGGTGGCTGGCCCACCTGTTGCGGCGGCGGTTGGAGGCCCGCCTGCCGAGGCGGGTGCGATGAGCGATCCCCAACGCCAGGAGATCATAATCGAGAACATCCCGGCCGAGCTGAAGCAGGGACGCCACTGGCTGTGCTGGCGGCTGGAGCGGGTCAAGGAGCGCTGGACCAAGGTGCCGTATCGGCCATTTGGGCCGCTGCGCAAGGCGCGGAGCAACGATCCGGGGACCTGGGGGACGTTCGAGCAGGCGCTGCGCTACTGGCGGAGCCACCCGGAGATCACCGGCATCGGAATCGCGTTCGCCGATGACCTGGTCGGCATTGACCTGGATCACTGCATTGCCGAGGGTGAGATCCAGCCGTGGGCCCGCGCCATCATCGACCGGCTGCGCACCTATTGCGAGCGCAGCCCATCCGGGACCGGCGTGCATTGCCTGGCCAGGGGCAGCCTGCCGGAGAAACGGCGCATCGTCACCCTGCCGAACCTGGGCGAGGGCTGCCGGATCGAGATGTACGATGCCCGCTCCCCGCACTACTTCACCGTGACGGGCGCTGCCATCGGGGAGCCTCGCACCATCGAGCCAGCGCAGGCGGCGCTGGATGAGCTGTATGCGCAGTACATGCGACCGCAGACGCCCAAAGCCGCCTCAGCGCCACAGCAATCCACCTTGAGTGATGAGGTGATCCTGGCCAAGGCGCAGCAGGCCGCGAATGCGGCCAAGTTCGCGCGCCTTTTCCGCGGGGACCTGACCGAGTACGACGGGGACCACAGCAAGGCCGACCTGGCGTTGTGTGGCATCCTCGCCTTCTACACCGATGATCCGGCACAGATCGACCGGCTCTTTCGGCGGTCAGCGCTGCTGCGCCCCAAATGGGACGAGCGGCACAGCCGAGACAACCAGACCTACGGCGATCTGACCATCCAGAAAGTATTGGACCCCGACCGCCCCAGATACGGTCAGACTGCTGGCCGCAGTCGCCACTTGACAAGCCAACCGCCGGGTGACTGGCGCGACGCGGTCACCGGGCCGCCACCTTGGTTGGTGGACGGCGCGGCGGAGGACAGCGGCACGATCGGGTTCGTTGCTGAGCGGCAAGCCAGGGATTCACTGCAAGCTCAGCAGCTCAGTCCCGGCGGCAACGGACACGATCCGCCTTCTGCGCCGTCTGCTGGCTGTAGTGAGGCCGACAGCCGCACAGCGTCGGACGACAGGGGGCGCCAGCCAGCGCCGAAAGCCGTTGCTCGCCTGGCACGCTACGAACTGCCGGCCGGCTGCAACGTGTTCGCCTATCGGGCGGAAGATGGCGGGATGTTGGACCTCTGGCACGATCTGCATGGTCGCGAGTGGATCTATGCGACGGGCCGTGAGGAATGGTACCTCTGGCAAGGCACACACTGGGTCAAGGACGAGACCCGCCGTCTACCGCGCCAGATGCAGAGTCTGTTGGATGCGGTGAACCGGCAGGCGCGGGTCCGTTTGAAAGAAGCTGAGCAGATCGCCGAGGCCAAGGAACGCGCGCCAGCAATCGAGATCGCCCAGGCTTATATTGCTGCCAGCAAGCGTACCCGCAGTCGGGTGCTGAGTATCGCGGCGATGGCCGAAAACCTGCGCGCCGTCCGGGCCACGGCGTTGAATGAAGGCAACCTGCTGAACCTGAGCAACGGCACGCTCGACCTGGATACGTTTGCCTTTCGCGAGCATCGCAAGGCCGACCTGCTGACCTATTGCCTGCCGTATCCTTATGATCCGCAGGCCAGTTGTCCGCGCTGGAAGCAGTTCATCGCCGAAGTGCTGGTGACGGAGGAGCTACAGCCGGACCCCGATCTCGCCACGCTCTACCAGGAATTGGTGGGGCTTTCGCTCACGACCGACAACCGCCTGGAGACGATGATCTGGCAGGAAGGTGAAGGCGCCAACGGCAAATCGGTTGCCACCCAGACCGTCAGCAAGCTGCTGGGGCCGCTGGCGATGCCGGTGAACTTCCACACCCTGGGGCAGCCCGGCAACTACGATCTGGCCGAATTGGCCGGCAAGCGGGTGGTGTTCTCGACCGAGAGCAAGCGCGGCGGCAAAGCAGCCGAGGAGTTGATCAAGAATCTCGTCTCCGGTGAAGAACTCCTCGCCCGACCGATCTATGGCAGACCGTTCACGCTGCGGCCCGTCCTGAAACTGTGGTGGTCCATGAACGATCGGCCCGTGATCACCGATACCAGCGACGCCATCTGGCGGCGCATGGCTCTCATCCCGTTCAAGCGCACCTTCAAACCAGGGGAGCGAGATACCCAACTGCTGAGCAAATTGGAGGCCGAGTTGAGCGGCATCCTGAACTGGGCGCTGGTCGGGCTCAAGCGTCTGCGGGAGAACGGCCGGCTGTCTGCGGCAGCGGCTGTGTGCGAGGCCGTGGCTGAGTATCGGCAGGAATCCAACCCGACCTCGGAGTGGCTGGCCGAGCGCACCGTGCCCCTGGCGGAAGCTGACACAGGCGCCAGCGCGCTGCATCTCGATTATCTCACCTGGTGCAAGCAGCGCGGCGGTGAGCCATTGAACGCCAAGAATTTCGGCGTAGAGCTGCGGCGACTGGGGGTGGTCAAGAAGCGTTTCACGGAGGGCTATCGCTATGCCCTTGGGCTGGTCTACCGGGGCGGTCAGGAGGAACCGCCTTCGGACGATGAGGAAGGGGTGGTGTAGATGCGGTCCACAGTGGGTCAACCGGCATGTATGGATGTACGGTCATGTATGGTCTTTTCCCTAGTTGAGCCAACTTGATCGCGGGATCGATTGCGCGTGGAGGCTTAATATGGGCAACCCTACAGGATCATACATCATACATGCCGAGGCCGATCCGGCTGTGGGTCAGCTCCTCGCGGCCCTCGACTGGCGCGCTTCCGAGCGAGGGCGATTGTGCACCGGCTCCTACCGGGCGGGTTGAGGGCAGGCAGACGCCGGAATGTTTGAACATCATGTGTACGTGGGCAGCAGGATGTTCAAACATCGCTCGGCGGGTAGCGTGGCGCCCGAGACACCGTTGTTTGAACGTTGCGGCGATGTATAAACATCGGCCAAAGGGTTCGTGCCTGGCGCATGTTCATACATCGCCCTGAACCTGGGAAAGGACCCTGACATGGCTGAGCCGAAGATTCTTGGGGTGCGGGAGATCCTCAGCAGCTTCCGGGCTACGTTGGCGACGGCGCGCCAGACCGGGGAACCGGTGATCATCGCGCTGCGCCGCCGCAAACCGGCGGGGGTGCTGCTGGGGTACGAGACCTGGCAGGCGTTGAAAGCCCAACCGTCTGCTCGAGGCCGACACATCTGCCTTGCAGGCGGAGCTCGCTGCTGAAAGGCAAAGGAACGGCGAGCTTGCCGCCAGGCTGGCGGACGCGCAACGGCGGGTCGAAGAGCTGAGCCGTGACCTGGCCGCGGCGCGCCAGCGCGTGGCGGAGTTGGAGGCGCAACTCGCCAGGCCCCAGACGGCCAGCCAGCGTGGGGAGGCTTGGGGTGTCGAATCGCCGCCGGAGCCAGCGGCCAGGTTGCCCGAGACCTGGGCGAGCTGGTCGTGGGGCGGCTCGGTGCCGCCAGAGCCGCCAGCCGAAGTCCGGTTGGGGGCAACGTGAGCGCAACTTGCGCCGATTTTTCCGCAGCCAGAAATGGTATCCGGTTTCTGGCAGCCATAAACCGGCGCACCCGCCGCGCGCTCACAAATCGCGCCCCGCCGCCCACAAATCGGCCGCCAAGGCGCTCACCCTCTTCTTTATGGGTATGCTTTGTGTGCGCCAAGCTCCGATGGGCAAGGCGAGGGTGCGCCTCCATTCACCGCGCCGAATCCCTGACCTTCTCTCTCTGGCGGATCACCGGGGCGGTGAATGGTTGGCCGGTGGGAGACGCGACCAGGCCCCACCGGAGTGGCGGGGCCTGGTCTGGCACAGTTGCGGTCACCCCACGCGCCGGCAGGCCGATGGGCCTTTCAGGACGGGTATGCCTGGCGCCGGCACGGGTACGTCTGCGGGAATGCGAGCGGTAGCTCGCACGCCCTCCCGCAATCAGTGAGTTGGAGGATAGCACGGAGGTTCGCTTTGGGCAAATCGTCGGCAGTGACCACGCGGGAACTCGAAACGTTGGCTGAGACCGTGAGCAGGCTCGCCGCCAGCCGCAGCCGGTGTGACCGGAGCCGGCGGTCCGTCTGGCGCGCGTGGCGGGATGACCTGGTGGGACGGTTCCACCGCACGATGAAGCCGGCCGTCCGCCCCTACGCCGGCAAGGTGCTGGTCGGCATCGCGGCCAGCCTGCTGGCGGATCTGGAGCGGGCCTGGCGCTGGGCCGATGAGCTGGATGAACTCACCGACGCAGCTGGAAGGCGAACTGGCGGCAGTGCGGTTGCAGCGCGCCAAACTCGAGCGCGAGCAGCAGGAAACGGCCAAGCGGATGGCGGCGTTGGAGCACGAACTGGCGCAGGCGCGCGCCAACCTGGCCCGCCGGCCGGCCGCCACCTCGCTGGTGCTGCCGGCGCAGAAGATCACCGTCGAGTCGGGCATCCAGCGCGAGATCTTGCGCCTGATGGCGATCGAGGGCCTGGGCCGCGTCTGGCGCATCGTCGAGCGGGTGCTGGACAGACGGCCTGACCGGCAACGCCAACACGGTGCGCAACGCGGTCAACCGGCTGGCCGAGCGCGAGCTGCTGGCCGACTACGAACAGCACGGCAAACCCGTCACCTGGGCCTACAAGGCGGGCGGCACGCGACGGCTGGTGCAGCTCACCCCCACGGGCCGGCAGTGGTGCCAGGCCGCTTTCGGCCAGGAGCCGGTCGAGTCGGAGATCGCCGTGGCCGCGCGGCGGCACAAGTCGGTCAGCCACGGCATCGCGGTGCTGGAGACGGCGTCACCATCTCGCTGCGGCCGGTTACGCGGTCGAGACCGAGCCGGGGGCCGTCCTGGCCGCCGAAGACGAGCCCTGGCGCGCCCGCGCCGAGCCGGACCTGGCGTTCACCCTGAGAGGCGAAGTGTGGCCGGTCGAGGTGCAGCGGGAGGTTTCCCCGCGCGTGGTCGCCAAGTGGGCCAAGAGCCTGGAGCTGTGCGGCCGGCTGGCGCTGGTGCTCTACCACGAGGAGGCGCGGCGGAAGCAGCAGATGATCCTGTTCGAGGCGCGCTACAAGCTGCCGGTGGGCAGCATCCTGCTGAGCAGCATCGAGGCCATGGAAGTCGGGCGGTTGGGCCTGGGAGGAGCTCACGACGCCGCGATAGGGATAGCGAGCATCTGTGTGGGTGTGAGCAGCCGCTGCATCATGGCGCAGCGGTTGCTCCTTTCGCCCGCTCAAGCGTAAAGCTGCCAGGGGAACACCATTCGTTCCTCACTGGGGATGCCATACAAGCCCACCACGCGATAGTCCTCAACCTCACCCGGCGTCGACGTCTCAGCGGCGTTGGGGATCGCGCGTAACGCAGCCGGGATTCCGTGCGGGAAGGTGAGTTTGGCCTCGATCAGCAAGGTAGTCTCGGGCTGGCGCACGACGAAGTCAATCTCCCGCCCGTCGGCCGTCCGCCAGTAACCCACCTGTTGGCTGCCGTAGCGCTTGAGCAGCTCCACGTAGATGCTCGTCTCGAAGACCGGCCCGACCACCTCGCGCTGCAAGCGTTTCAGCCAGAGCATCTGCATCAGTCCAGTGTCGCAGAGGAAGACCTTGGGCATCTTGGAGATCTCCGAGCGCAAGTTGCGGGAGAACGGCCGCACGAGCCGGATGATGTAGGTCTGCTCCAGCAAGAAGAGGTAACGCTCGACCGACGGCCGCGCCAGGGCGCAGGTGTTGCTCAACTCTGCGATATTCAGCAAGCCGCCGCTTTGACTCGCCAGCGCTTCCAGCAGACGGTTGAACTTGGTCACGTCCCGAATCTCCGCCAGGTCGCGGATATCTTTGCGCACATAGGTGTCAATGATCTGTTGGAGGTAGCGCTCCTTCATGTCAACTTCGGGCGTCAGGACGATCTTGGGGTAGCCGCCGTACAGCGCGTATTCGACGTAGAGGGCCTGCAGCTCTAGTGTCTTCTTTTCGGTGAAGGTCGAACTGGGTGTGAAGGGCACCTCGCGGAAGGCCAGCATCTCCCGAAACGAGAGCGGGTAGATCTCGAAGTCCACCGTGCGCCCCACCAGCGAATCGCGGAACTTGCTCTTCATCTCGAAGCTGGAAGAGCCGGAGACGATTAGCTTGAGATAGCGATGGTGATCGGCGATCAGCTTCATGAAAGAGGATGGATTGGCGAGGTACTGCACCTCGTCAATTAGCACGAAGAGCTTGCCGCCCGCCTTGGCTGCGGTCAGGTCGGCGCCCTCCTCCTGCAGATAGCGCAGGAACTCCTCGACGCCGCGATCCAGGACGGCCACCAGGCGGCTGTCCTCCAGGTCGAGATAAGTCGTCCGCTGGCCCTGCGCCGCGAGCTGATCCTGGAGATACATCAGGATGCTGGTCTTGCCGACCTGGCGCGCGCCGTGCAGCACGATTACGTCATCGGTGTGCAGGTAACGCTCGATCTCGTCCACCACCGCGCGCCTGAAGATCATTCTTGCCATACGTCACCTCGGAGATTACAGGTTGGTTGTATTTTACTCCTATTTTTCTTACAGTCAACATTGAGAATCATACGATCTCAACTCACGACGCTGGATACAGGGTGTACGCAGACTGAGGAGGAGACAGTATGGCGTTCATTCTGAGCGGCGAATTGTGGCCGGTCGAGGTGCAGCGGGAGGTTTCCACGGCGTGGTCGCCAAGTGGGCCAAGAGCCTGGAGCTGTGCGGCCGGCTGGCGCTGGTGCTCTACCACGAGGAGGCGCGGCGCAAACAGCAGATGATCCTGTTCGAGGCGCGCTACAAGCTGCCGGCGGGCAGAGTCCTGTTGAGCAGCATCGAGGCCATGGAAGCCGGCGGTTGGGCCTGGGAGGAACTCACGACGCCGAAGTGAAACCGTCGGAGACGAGGACACGGCTGGCGGCCACTTAGGCGCTGTTCACCGGGCGCTATGATGAGCGAAGGTAAGGTAGTCATAGCGCAGAGGCGGTGAATGGCACAACTCTTGTGCCGCTCAGTCCTCTCGATGAGCGGTAGCCACAGGCCATAGGGCGAACCGGGTGGTTTTGTCATCGGGACTGCGGTACACGCCCACGATCGCGCGATGATCGGTCCACCGGTTATTCTGCTGATCATGATCTTGTAGCCCTCCGACAGCCACACAGCCGGTCCCAGCATCCCCCGGAACCAGGCGAGGAGCTGGCCGCATGCCAGCACGTTCGCCGCCCAGAGCACGGCACCTTCTTTCTCAGTTGACCGGGTATCATCCGCGGAGGCGGCTGCAAAATGCGGGCCGGCCGCGGCGCTCTCCAGCCGGTGGGTGGTGAGGGTGAGCAATCCGGTTGTGCCGAGCGAAATCATCAAGTTGTTTCCAGGCCCGCCGCGTCCGCCGACCGGCCTGTCAGGTGTGCATACAGATCCTCGCGAACCCGCCGCAAGGCGAACTGTTAACAACAGTGGCCGGCCAAAGTAGATCCTCACAGCGACTTTCTGACCGTTGCTGCACCGATTGGGGTCTTGGTGTGGGGCGAAGATTGCCAACCGTTCTGACCCGCCCCGAGTGCGGCCAGAGCGAAGACTTGCGCTCGTCTCAAGCGGTTTCCTGGTAAGTCCGTCGCACCTGCCCCAGCCGCGCTACGCTGTCGGCCAGACCACCGGGCCGGCTGCGCGTCAGCCAAAGTCCGCGGCAGTCGGCCATCAAGCGGTCGAGATCCTGCATCAGTCCTGAGTTTTCAGACGAATGCATCGAGGCGCCGTGCAGCGCCCACAGGCCTCGGCGGCAGGCATGCCGCATCATGTCGGCCACCCAAGCATATTCCCGCTGGATGAGTTGGGCGTCGGGCCGTGCCGACCGGGACTGCGGCCAGCGCGCCATCACGGCATCGATGGCGTCCAGCGCCCGGCGCAGTCCAGCCTCGGTCAAGCCATCGATCCCTGTGATCGACTCCGGGGAAGCACGGAGCAGTTCGAAGAAGATCGTCGAGTTGAACAGGGTGACGGCCGTTACCTGGTGGACATTGCCGAGATCGAAAGCGATGCTGCCCAACGTGCCGGTGGGATCACCGAACGCGTAGCGGCTGAGGGCTGACGTGAAATCCAGATTGGACAGCGTCTCGCAAGTCCATGAAGCGGCCGCGCCGTAGGCAAAACCAAGATAACTCACCGGCAAAGGCTGCCAGTGACCCAAATCACCCCAGTCGGTAGTCAGATAACCGACCGCGCCGTGCTTCAAGCCGTTCTCGGCCGCGTTACGCAGATTGCCCAGGACGCTGTCCGTGCGGCCGGCAAGGGTGCGCCACGAGCCTGTGCCAGGACAAACGTAGAACGGGATGCCAGCCGCTGCGAATTGTGCGCCGTGCGCATCGAAAGGATGGTCCGCTTCGTAGCCCCACTCCAGAGCAATGATGTTGCGCGGTAACTCACTGATCAGCTCCGGGTGTTGGATGATGATGTCGCCCCAAAATTGCATCGTACGTCCCCGCGCCTGAACTTCACGGTAGATCTTGAGGAGAAAATCGAGATAAACACGGCCTCGCCCCAAAGCCTCACATGCTTCGGCGCTGCGGCCCTGTCCCACATCGAACGTCTCGTCTGCGCCGATGTTGAACAACTGGCTGGAAAAATGCGGCAGAAGCTCGTCGTAGAGGCTCCGCATCAGTTCAAGGCTGGCTGGATCGCCGGGACACAGGCTGAACCCACCCTGCTGGATCTCACCCCACGGCGTGACCCAGCTTCCGGTAAGCTCTCCGATGGCCTGGTAGCGCGGGAACCTGAGCCAGGGCGCCATATGTCCGAACGAGTTTTGGTTCGGGACCAACTCGATGAAGCGCTCCCCGCAGTAGGCGTCCAGCGCCAGGATCTCTTCGCCCGTCAGTGGCGATGCCTCGGCCCAGACTTCGGGATGGTTACGGTAGGCAAAGGTGTGTTCGGTATAAAGCTGAAACTGGTTGATCTTCCACGACGCCAATAGATCAACCAGGTTATACAATGTGGTCAGTGTCGGCACACGGTCGCGGCTGATGTCCAACATGACGCCCGCGGGCGGCGAAGTCGGGCCAATCCTGGATGAGCAGGCTCGGGAGCGCGGAAGCGCTCGATTCGATAAGCTGCGTAAGCGTGCAGATGGCATAGAAGATGCCCGCTGGTGTGGCTGCCACCGCCCAGATGCCGTTGGCTGTGATCGTGAGACTGTAGCCTTGCGGGTGACGCATACTACCCGGTGCAACGCTGAGTCTGATGCCGATTTCACTCTGCGGCGCAGCATGCGCCGGCCACGATCTCCCAGGTCAGACCGCGTTGGGTGCGCAGCGCCGCCTGCAAGCGGCGCGCACTGAACAGCAGCGTTTGCGGCGCGGCGCTGTCGAGCACGATCAAGCGGTGATCGGCCAATTCATACCCGTCGGCCGCCGGCCGCATCTCGCGAGGCGCAGGTAGCAAGGTGGGCAAGGTGGACATTATCACTCCCATGTGTTGAGCTAATGAGTGCGCTTTTGACTGAGTGCGCACCTGCCTCATGGCGAGAAAACACGCCGCATCCGTTCGCAGTAGTACTGCACGTTTTCCCACTTCGCATCGGGTGGGATGCGGTGGTCCGGGCAGGGGATGTAGCCGCCCAGCGCCACCAGCGGCTTGAGCCGCTCGACCTCGGCATCGATCGCCGCATAGTCGTAGGCGAAGACTTTCTTATCCATGCCGCCCACGCCCCGCAGCTCCCGGCCGTACTGCGCCCGCCACGGCGAAATGCTGGCGTGCCACGTGCCGACCTCGATGGGGAACATCGTGTTGACGCCGTTTTCGAGCCAGATCGGCAGCAGCTTGTCGATCATGCCGTCGCAGTCCAGTGAGATGATGCCGATGCTGTGGTCGTGCAGCAGCCGTGTGATGCGCCGATAATGCGGGCCGACCAGCTTGGCGAACAGGCGCGGATTCACCAGCGGGCCATTCTTGAAGCAGATGTCCTCCCAGAAGTGGCCGTAGTCGAAGGCGATGCCCGTTGCCAGCGCCGCGGCCGTGCCCTGATAGACCGAGCTCGGCCACCGTCTCGATCATCTCCGCCAGCAGCGCCGGGTCGTCCGCGGTGAGGTAGCTCAGTCCGACGACGCCCAGCCAGTTGCGGATGACGCCGAACAGGCTGCCGCACCACAGGCCGCGCGGGAATGTCGGCTCCTCGGCCAGCAGGTACTCCCGCCCGCCCGCAGTCGAAGCGCAGCGTCCGGCCGTCGGTGTTGACCTTAGCCCTGACGAGGCGCCGGTCGCTGTAGCGCAGCCGGGGCCGGAAGATCCGCTCCCACTCGGCGCGGCCCTTCAGCAGGTGATCGATTTCCGAGGGAATCGAGACGATATCAGGCTTCTCCAGTACGATGGCGCCATCCAGGTCGAGCACATGGCGCGAGCCATCGGGGAAGCAGGCCACCACCCGGCGGCGAAAGCCTGGCTGCAGGCCCAAGAGCGGGCCGAAGACGGCGCCCCAGCCGAAGTCGAAGCCCAAGCGGTCGCAGAGAACGCGGTCGATGGCGTTGTTGTCGCCCAGCCGGCCGCCTGCGCCTTGGTGATGTGTCCCTCGGCCGCCCACTTCTCCAGCGTCTCGGTCCAGCAGCCGAAATGCACGACCGGTAGCCGGTCGTAGGGTTGGTAGTTCAGGATCGCCAGTGTCCGCTCGCGGTGGTTCATGCTGAATTTCTCCGGCAGGCTGTTACTGGTACGAGCCAAGATGCTTCGCCATTTCGACGATCTTGCGAAAGGCTTCGAGGCTGACGCTGGACGGCACCGAGTGGTCGGAGGAGAAGATGTAGCCGCCCGATTCCTTCAGGGCCGGCACCAATCGTTCCATCTCAGGCCGGACGAGCGCCGGATCATCCCACAGCACCGCGTTGATCCCGCCGTGCAACACCAGGTCCTTGCCGAACTCCCGCTTCAGCGCGATGGGGTCCATTCTTGCCCAATACGATTTCTTGTTCGCCGGCGTAAAGAGGTTGTACTTGCCCATGATAGCTCAAGGTGCCCTCCACGCTCGGCGGCAAAATTACCCGGCCCTTGAGTGACCCATCGATAACGCGAAAAGTCCACTTGAATCTCCCCTTTAGGATGAACCAATATACCTTTGGCGCTGGTGAGTGAACCCAACTGCGGTGCGATATTGGCCCTGCGGAAACCCAGCGTGGCCGGCCGTATGCCCAGGATCGTAGCCCTATCTGTACGTGGTGGAACACGCCATGGATAATGAACGACGGCGAATTCATGTTTTCAGAAATCCTGCCGCCAAAGCAACCGAGTACCGTTTTCAGCAGGACTGGCGCAAGTATGCCGATGAGATATCATGAATTAGGAAAGGGATGAGATGGTAGCATTCACTAGCTGTCATCGTTTCACCAAATGGTGAAAATATCACACAGAATGAAATTGACATTTCCGACTTTCAGCGTTATGCTACCTTTCACCATGCGGTAAAAGGAATCATTCCAATGAAAGAACGAGACCTCGAAAACAAAGCCATTGAGGCGTTGCGAAGGGTCCTCAAGGATGTCTCGTTTGTCGAGTCAGTTGAGGAGCGGCGTGGGTCGGAATCTGCCGACATTGGCTGGGACTGGCAAGTACGGCTTCGACTGCCTGATCAGGACGTCGCGCTGCTTGTGGAGGTCAAGAACAGTGGTGAACCGCGCTTCGCGCGCGATGCCGTGAATCAACTCCTCAGGTCGCAGCGCGCCCTGCCCGGGTCATACGGGATCTTGATCGCACCGTGGGTCTCTCCGGCAGCAGCCTCGATATGCCAGGAAGCAGGGGTGGGCTATGTGGACCTCGCGGGCAATTGCCGCCTCACCTTCGGAACCGTTCATATCGAGCGGACCGGAAAGCCCAATCCTCTCGCGGAGAAACGCGATCTGCGCAGCCTCTACTCACCGAAGGCGTCTCGTATCTTGCGTGTCCTGCTCAACGATCCGCGCCGACCCTGGAAGCTTCAGACGCTTGCAGATGAGGCGGAAGTCAGTCTGGGGCAGGCGCACAAGGTCAAGAGCTTGCTGGCAGACAGAGAGTGGCTCCGGCAAGACACAGAAGGCATCCTGCTCAGCAACCCATCGGAACTGCTTGCTGAGTGGGTAAGCAGCTACAGTCACCGGAAAAACGAGACACACCTACATTATATTCAGGAGACACCGGGAAAGACGGAAGAGAACCTGACTGCTGTGTGTCTGAGGCTGGGCATCCGTCACGCTTTGGCCGCATTCTCGGCTGCAGCGCGCTATGCGCCCTTCGTCCGCTATCAACGTGTCTATGCTTACGTGCAAGAAGGGCGAATAGAGGAGCTTGTCCAGTCGCTGCAACTGAAGGAAGCGCCAACGGGAGCGAATCTTGTCCTCTGGATCCCTTACGACGACGGGGTCTGGTACGGAACAAGAGAGTTTGCCGGCACTCAAGTGACTTCCGATATCCAGACATACCTTGACTTGCAGAGCGTGCACGAGCGAGGTGTCGAGGCCGCTCACTTTCTTCTGGAACAGGAGATCAAACCCCGATGGTGACGCTACGAGATTACCCTCCGATCGAAGTGCAGGCCGCGCGCGCCGTCCTGCTCGAGCTGGCCCATCTCTTGGGAGAATACAGGCAGGATGTGGTCTTGGTGGGCGGCTGGGCGCCGGAACTGCTGTTTCCCGAGGCCGAGATTACCCATGTCGGCAGTTTGGATGTTGACCTGGCTCTGAACCACCGAAGCTTGGACGATGCCGGGTATCGCACGATCCACGAGTTGCTGGTGGGGCGCGAATACTATCAGATGCCGGACAGCCAGCCGTTTCAATACTTCCGCAGGGTGCAGACAGCGGATGGACAGGAAATCATCGTCCGGTGGATTTCCTGGCAGGCGAGTATGGCGGCCGGGGGCGCAAGCATCGCAGTCAGCGCGTGTCCGGCATGCAGCCGCGCAAAGCCAGAGGGTGCGACCTTGCCTTTACGGAACCCACTGAGATCCACATAGAAGGCCGGCTGCCGGCCGGCCCAATGGACTCGGCGATCATCAATGTGGTTGACGTGACGGCGTTCATCATCATGAAAGCGATGGCAGTGGCGGGCCGCCTGAATGAGAAGGATCCCTGGGACATCTACTTCTGCTTGCGAAGCTATCCCGGTGGAACGGCCGCGCTCGCCGAGCGTGGGGTGTTACCACAGTTGGAAGGTGCGGGTACCTATACCCAAAATGGCGAAGCGTTCGAATTACTGACCCGCGAGTTCACTTTCTGGGACGGGAGCGAGGCCGCGCGGCGGGTGCGCGTAGCCTTCAAAGACAATACCTTGGTGGAGTTGAAAAGCCTGGACGACCAGGAAACTCCCGGTCTGCTGCGTCTGGAGCCCGCCGAGATCGCCGGTATCTACCCGGCGCATAGCGAAGACCGTATCCTCGTCAAACGCGAGGAGATCCCGCCCGTGCTGGTGGATACGCTGACGGCGGTAGAAGACCGCTCTTTTTACGAGCATTTTGGTGTGGACCTCAAGGGTATTTCCCGAGCCCTGCTCGCCAATCTCAAGGCCGGGCGCACCGTACAAGGTGGTAGTACCCTGACTCAGCAGTTGGTGAAAAATTTTTTCCTCAGCAATGAGCGTACCGTAACCCGCAAGCTCAACGAAATGCTGATGGCCGTGCTAGTTGAATGGCATTACGGCAAGGATGAGATCCTGGAAGCCTACAGCAATGAGGTCTATCTCGGGCAAGATGGCAACCGCGCCATTCATGGTCTGGGGTTGGCCAGCCAATTCTACTTCGACCGCCCTCTGGCGGAACTCGACCTGCATCATGCGGCGTTGCTGATTGGCCTGATCCGGGGGCCGTCCTATTACGATCCGCGTCGCTATCCGGAGCGGGCCAAGGAACGCCGCACTCTGGTGTTGGATGTGATGGTTGAACAGGGGTTGATTAGCATGGAGGATGCCACCATCGCCAAGGAACAGGCGCTGGGTGTGGCGCCCAAGGCCTCCGGCGGCATCACCCGCTACCCCGCATTTTTGGACTTGGTGAGGCGCCAATTGCGGGAAGATTACCGGGAAGAGGACCTCACCTCCGAAGGTTTGAAGATTTTCACTACCCTAGACCCCTCGGTGCAGGCCGTGGCAGAGCAAGCGCTTGTCGACAAGCTGCCAGGGCTGGAGAAGAAATTCCGTATCGGCGCGTATAAATTGCAGGGTGCAACCATCGTCACCAACACCCAGAATGGCGAAGTGCTGGCCTTGGTCGGGGGCCGCGATGCGCGCCTGGCTGGTTTCAACCGGGTGCTGGACGCCAAGCGCCCGGCTGGTTCCCTGCTCAAGCCCGCGGTCTATTTGACGGCCTTGGAGTACCCTGAACGCTACACGCTGGCCACGCTACTGGATGATTCCACGCCGGTTGTCTACACGGATAGCAGTGGTCGTTGGTCGCCAATCAATTATGACAAGCGCCACCATGGCCGCGTCATGCTGCAAGATGCCCTGGCGCATTCTTACAATATCGCCACGGCCCGGCTCGGTCTGGATCTGGACGTGATACAGGTGATTAAGACCTTGCATCGGTTGGGGATGACCCGCGAGTTGCACCCCTATCCGTCGCTGCTGCTGGGCGCTGTGGATCTGGCGCCTCTGGAAATCGCCCAAATGTATCAAACCTTGGCCAGTGGTGGTTTTCGGATGCCGTTGCGGGCCATTCGGGAGGTCACTACGGCTACTGGCCAGCCTTTGCAGCGATATCCCCTGAAGGTGGACAAAGCGATTGAACCGGGCCCTGCTTACCTGATCACCAAGGCTATGCAGCGGGTGATACAGGCAGGTACGGCCAAGGCCATGGGTCAAAAAATTCCCGCCACCATGGGCATCGCCGGCAAAACAGGCACTACCGATGACTACCGTGATAGCTGGTTCGCCGGTTTTAGCGGCGATAAGATGACTGTCGTTTGGCTGGGTCGGGATGACAATAACCCGACGGGACTCAGTGGGGCCAACGGCGCATTGCCTGTTTGGATAGAGATAATGGATAATTTGTATTTGGAACCTCTGGATTTGGTGCCGCCACCAAGCATACAAGAGGTATCGATTGATCCGCGCAGCGGATTGCGTGCCTCCCGAAGCTGTGGTGGCGCGCAATCATTGCCCTTCCTGGAGGGGTCGGCGCCGCGTGCGACCTCTAGTTGCGGCGCCGAGTTATTGTACAGTAACCGCGGCGACATTGGCCCGGATGGCGGGGTAACCCAGGATGGTGCGGAGTCCGAGGCTGTCGGTAGCCGACAACCCGCGCCGCATCAATCCGCGTCGTCTCCGTCCGCGCCCGAATCTGATCCCATCAGCGATTTCTTCAAAAGGTTACTGAAATGATTAAAACACTCCGCTATGAGTTTTTCGTGCTCACCCCTATCCTGCTCTGGCTGGGTGGTTGCGCGGCGTCGCCAGGTCCCTACGCGGGAGCCCCCGTGGTCGATCGCAGCATCCGCCCGGCGCCGGCACCCCAGCAGCCGTTGTCGGCACCCGTGGCAACCCCGCTTCCCGCTTCCCAACAGCCGCAGGTGCAACCGCTGCCCCGCTCTGAGCCGCTCCGTTCGCAGGAATACTCGACCCAGCCAGTAACGCCGGAGAATGCGTACGCTACCCCGCCGGGATCGGTGCCACCGGTCGCAACGACCTCACCGGTCCAGGTTCCACCGGCTATCTCCCCGCCAGCTCCGCCACCCACGGCGGCGCCGGGGGCGCCCGCTACCCCGCCGCCGCCCGCGGAGATTTCCCGGCAGGGCAATCAGGCTGTGGTCGCCCTATTGGATAGCGCCGCCAAGTATGTTGGCGCCGGCGAGCTGGACAAAGCTGCCGCCTCTCTGGAACGCGCCCTGCGCATCGAGCCTAGAAACGCCGGTATCTGGCATGATCTGGGGCAGATCCGCCTGCATCAGCACAATTACCCGGAAGCCGAGTCCATGGCGACCAAATCCAACAGTCTGGCTGGTAAAGATAATGCCCTGCGCGCTCGCAACTGGCGCCTGATCAGTTATGCCCGGCGCGCCACGGGCAACGCGTCTGGCGCCGATGCCGCCCAGGCCCAGGCGGTTGTTCTGGAGCGCCGATAGGGAGAGCGCCAGCGTACCTGGATGGGTCCGGTGGAAGCGGCTGAGCTACTGGGACCGGATGGCCCTCTAGCCCGCCATATCCCGGGTTTCGCGCCCCGTTCTCAACAACAGGCCATGGCGGTGGCGGTGGCTAGCGCGTTGCGTGACAACCGGGTATTGCTGGCCGAGGCGGGAACCGGTACTGGCAAGACTTTCGCCTATCTGGTACCGGCCTTGCTGTCCGGTGGCCGGGTTATCATCTCCACCGGTACCCGCAATCTCCAGGACCAGCTCTATTGTCAAGACCTGCCGGTGGTGCGCCGAGCGCTGGGCGTGGCGGGGCGGATAGCCATGCTGAAGGGACGGGCCAATTATCTGTGCTTGCACCGGCTAGCGGTGGCGGAGGCGGACGGCCGCTGGCTCAGTCGCGAGCAGGCCGCCGATTTTGCCAAGATTCGCGCTTGGGCCGGACGTACTCGCCGCGGGGACATCGCCGAGGTGAGCGAAGTAGCGGAGGACTCCCCGATCTGGCCCCAAGTCACTTCCACGGTGGATAACTGCCTCGGCCAGAGCTGTCCCTGTTTTCAAGCATGCCATCTGGCGAAGGCTCGCCGGGAGGCGCATGAAGCCGATATCCTGGTGATCAATCATCATCTGTTTTTCGCCGACATGGCCATCAAGGAGGCAGCCTTCGCCGAATTGCTGCCGGGCGCCGATGCCTTCATATTGGATGAGGCACATCAATTGCCGGACGTGGCCAGCCATTTCTTTGGCCTGTCCTTGAGCAGCCGCCAGTTCATCGAACTGGCCAGGGATACAGCCGTGGAGCAGCGTCGGGACGCTCCCGACGCCGCAGCCTTGACGGAATACGGCCGACGCCTGGAGCAGGCCGTCGCCGAGTTGCGCCTGGCCCTGGGCAACGAATCGCGCCGGGCGCCCTGGCGGGCGGTGTCCGAACAGCCCGAAGTCATAGCTGCCATCGAAGGCTTGCAGGGGGTTATCGAAAAACTGCGCCCGGTCTTGCAGGAGGCTTCGGTGCGCGGTAAAGGGTTGGAAAATTGCTACAAGCGCAGTGTTGATCTGGCCACGCGCCTGGCATGCCTTACCGAGACAGCGGGGGAGGAGAGTATCCACTGGTTTGAGACCCGCGCCCGCGGCTTTACGCTTAGCCTTACCCCGCTGGAAATCGCGAGTACCTTTCATGAGCGCATGGCGCTGTACGAGAGCGCGTGGGTGTTTACCTCGGCCACGCTGGCGGTAGGGGATGATTTTGCACACTTCGCGACGCGCCTGGGTCTGGATGAGCCCACCACCCTGCGCCTGGACAGTCCCTTCGATTTTTCCCGCAACGCCTTGCTGTACCATCCCCCGCAGCTACCGGAACCGGCTTCACCGCGCTACACCGAAGCGCTGGTAGAGGCTGTCCTGCCGGTGCTGGCGGCGAGCCGAGGCCGCGCTTTTTTGCTGTTCACCAGCTATCGGGCTTTGCGGGAAGCCGCTGCGGGCTTGGCGGGACGGTTGGATTATCCGCTGCTGATTCAAGGCAGCCTGCCCGGGGGCAACTGCTGATTCGCTTTCGGGAGCTCGGCAATGCCGTGCTGCTGGGCACCGCCAGTTTCTGGGAAGGGGTGGATGTCCGTGGCGAGGCACTCTCTTGCGTCATCATCGATAAATTGCCTTTTGCAGCGCCCGGCGATCCGGTTCTGCAGGGCCGCATCGAGGCGATCAGGCGCCGGGGCGATGATCCTTTCCTGGCCTACCAGATCCCGCATGCCGTCATCACCCTAAAACAGGGGGCAGGGCGCCTGATCCGGGACGTGCATGACCGGGGAGTGTTGATGCTGTGTGATCCGCGCCTGCTCTCCAGATCCTACGGACGGGTATTCCTGGACAGCCTGCCGCCCATGGCCCGTACCCGCCGGATCGAGCAGGTGCAGCGCTTCTTCGCGGCCGAGGGGTGCCCATCGTCATGACTTTTATGCTGGGAGTCTGAGCGTCGTCGTGAACATTCTCGCTCTGGATACGTCTACCGAAGCCTGCTCGGCAGCGTTGCTGAGCGCTGGCGACATCATCGAACGTCGCGCTTTGGCTCCGCGCCGCCACGCCGACCTGATCATGGCCATGATCGCCGCGGTCATGGCGGAGGCGGGCATGGCCGCTACACAACTGGATGCCATAGCGTTCGGCCGCGGCCCAGGGGCTTTCACGGGGGTGCGTATCGCTACCGGCGTGGTGCAGGGCATCGCTTTTGCCGCCGATCTGCCGGTAGCACCGATCTCCACGCTGGCCGCCATCGCCCACGCCACCCTGCATGAACATGGGGTCAAGCGGGTGGCGGTGGCCATCGATGCGCGCATGGATGAGGTGTACTGGGGAAACTACCAGGCTACTCCGGACGGCGGGGTGGTACTGCTTGGCCAGGAGCGGGTGTGCCCGCCCGCCGCGGTGACGCTTGCCGGTGGAGGTGAATGGTTCGGCGCCGGCAGCGGTTGGGCCGCTCATGCTGACGCTATGCGGTTGCTGGGTGTCAAGGACTGGCGGGGCGATTGCTATCCGTGGGCCAGAGACATTGTCCTGTTGGGCGCGCTCGCCTGCGCGCGAGGCGAGGCGGTGGCAGCCGAGCAGGCATTGCCCGTCTATCTGCGCGAGGCGGTGGCCCAGAAAGCGATTAATCCTGACATAGGCCAACCCTGGCGTCCGCCGCCGAAACGCAAGCCGTAGTCGCCATCCCAATGCAAGGCGTGATAAAGTTATAAAATTTATTATTATCAATTTGTTACCGGTATAAACTTGATCGAATGATTGATGACGTAGCAATCAGGGAGGATACTGTCATGTTAATTGCTTAAAAAAGTCCATATTAATAAGGCAGCAGGAGGAAACCTGGATGATGACTGAAGCTCAACCTGACCATATCCATAGCAAGGCCACGCCGGACTTGATCGCTAAGCTGTTGGTGGAGCGCCAGGAAGTGTTGGTTCTGTTACAGCGCCTGGTGGAGATGAAGTCCTACAACCCGGTCGTGCCGGTGCAGCCAATGCTGCAACAGTTTTGCCAGGTGCTGGTGGACTACGTAGCGCTCGGGCATTTCGAGGTCTATCAATGCTTCGAGAACAACACCAAGGACAGCGAGCAGTGCCGCCGGGTCAAGCGCCTGGCCAGGGAACTTTACTCCCGTATCACCAATACTACCCAGGCCGCGCTCAATTTTAACGATCGCTATGACCGGAAGGCGCACTCCCAGTCCCTGGATACCTTATACGCCGATCTTTCCAAATTGGGTGAGCAAGTGGCGACCCGCATCGAACTGGAAGACCGCCTGATTGCCGCCATGCAATCGCCGGTACTGGATTCTGTTCAGTAACCACGCATCCAGGCTGGTCGCAATCCGACTTGACCGGCTAGGGCGCTGGCCAGCGCGGCCAACAGCCGCTCTTTATCCCGCGGCAGGGTTCCGGCCAGGGCCAGGGCATTGGAGGCGTGGTTGGAGCGAAAGATTAGCGGAGCCAGCGGTTCCAGGCGCTCCACCAACCGAGCCTGTTCGGCAAGGATGCCGAAATCGTCCTGCGGCAAAAAGGGTTCTCGGAATTTTTGGTAAAACTCCTCGCGAATGCTGGGCTCTAGCCCGAGTTGGAGGGTGGAGAGATAATCCAGTTCCACCTGGTTGACAAGGTCCGCCGTGGCATCGATGTGTGCTTGCCAATGCGTCTGGCCGCCGAGACCCAGGATGACCGTGGCTGAGATTTGCAGGCCTGCCTGTTTGGCCTTGGTTAGACCCTCGCGCATGGAGCGGGGCGTGGCGCCTTTGGTAATACGTTTCAGCAGGTCCGCCGAACCGGACTCGATTCCGTAATAGATCAGCGTGAGTTTCTGTTCCCGCAGCAGAGTCAGATCCGTTGCGGATTTTTTCATCAGGTTGGCCGGCAGGGCGTAGCTCGAGACCCGTTCCAGGCCAGGGAATGCCTCCTGCAAGGCGGATAGGATGGCGATGAGGTGCTCGGTGGGTGCCACCAGGGCATCACCGTCCGCCAGGAACACCCGTCGCACCCCCGGACAAGTCCGGCCCATGTGGTTGATTTCGGCAAGCACTGCTTCCAGAGGGCGCAGGGAAAATTCCTTACCGCGGTACATGGAGCAGAAGCTGCATCGGTTAAAGCTGCAGCCCAGAGAAACCTGGATGATCAGATTGTCGCCCTCGGAAGGGGGGCGGTACAAAGGCATGTGGTAGCGCAGCATGGATGACTCCGTTAGAGGTTCAAGTCCTAGGCCGGACGTTTTCTGGATTTGCGGTTGTCCCTTGGATTTTCAATGCTTAATTTCATTAGAGTCCGCATAGTATTTGTTTTTCACAAAAATTAGCCTATCCTACTTCCAGGGATCTTCAGAGTACTCGCTTGTAAATCCCTAACAAGTATTAAAAAACCCATCAATAACGAGAGAGGAAACACCATGATAAAAAAAATATGTCTCATGCTGGCCTTGCCGGTGTTCTTACTGGTCGGTTCTGCCTGGGCTGCGGACTCCGGAACGGCGGCTGAAGCCAAGGCAATGTTGGAGAAAGCGGTCGCGGAAATCAAAAAGGACAAGCCCAAGGCTCTGGAGATGTTCACCAAGGGCGAAGGTGGTTTCAAGGAAAAGGATCTGTATCCTTTCTGCGGTGGCCCCGACGGTAACTTTACCGCTCATCCTGAAACTCGTTGGCAAGAGTATGAAGGATCTGAAAGACAAGAGCGAAAAGGCCCTGCCCATCGGTGAGGACATGTACAAGAACGCCAAAGAAGGCGTGATCTCGGAAATCTCCTATATGTTCCCGCGGGCCGGTGAAGAAAAGCCAGTCGCCAAGGTCACTTATTATACCAAGGTCGGCGATCAAATCTGCGGAGTGGGTTACTACAAATAGCGACCAAGCGCTGAGCCGCTTGGTTACCATTAGCAGGGACGACTGGAGCAGTCGTCCCGCATTCCCCAATAACACAGAACCCCGCCTACCCAGGGCGGGGTTCTGTCGTGTGGTAGGCGTTTCATTTCAAGATAAGGTTGTATATCACCAGTGCAAGCGTTCACCTCCCCCCTTTCGTAAAGGGTGGCGGGGGGGATTTTAAGCGGGCGGCGGGTCGGAAATCCCCCCTAACCCCCCTTTGAAAAAGGGGGGGACTGAACGGATACCACCAGTATTTAACCTGGGGTATTACGCTCAACCCAGCGCTGGCGGTCCGCTAAGGTTTCTTTTTTCCAGAACGGTGCCCGGGACTTCAGTGCTTCCATGATGAAGCGGCAGGCGTCAAACGCCGCTGCCCGGTGGCTCGACCAGACAGCAACCAGTGCGATGGGATCGTTGGGATGCAGTTCGCCGACCCGGTGAATGATCAATGCGTCGAGAAATTCCCAGTTAAGCCGGGCCTCCTCCAGGATACGCTCCAGGCGGCGCTCGGTCATGCCGGGATAGTGTTCCAGGGTCATGCCGTGGACAGGCTCGCCTTCATTATAATCGCGCAAAGTGCCCACGAAGCTCGCGGTGGCCCCATAGCGGCCCCGCAGTTCGACCAGGCTTTCCTGGTGGCAGGCCAGTTCCTGAAACGGATCGAAGGGTTGTTCGCGTATCTCGATTTTCATGTCAGCCTCCCGTGATGGGTGGGAAGAAGGCAACCTCGTCGCCATCTTGCACCGGGTGGTCCGGGCCTGTGTATTCCATGTTCACGGCGGTCAGGGTGTGAGGCGGCAGCGGCGTGTCAGGCCAAAGTTGAGACCAGACAGTGGTGACGGTAAGTCCTTCGGCGGCTTGAACTTGATCTATGCCGCGGCCAAGCCGGTCCCGCAGGCTGGCGAAATATTTTACTTGGATGGCCATGGGGATTTCCTGTTAACTAGGGATTGAGCGGCACGGCGGTAGGCAGCTACCCGCGGTGCTAACCGGTGGATTGATCTGAGCATGTTGGGTCTGCGTTCAGGCTACCACCCTTAACGGCCGGCCGGCCAAGAAGCCCCGAATATTTTCCACCAATTGTCCTACCAGGCGCTGGCGGGATTCGCGACTGCCCCAGGCGCAATGAGGGGTAACGATGAGATTGGGAACATCGCCGGCCAGCAAGGGGTTGCCATGGACGGGAGGCTCTTCGGTCATTACATCCACACCGGCGCCGCCCAGCGCGTTGTGGCACAGGGCCTCGGCCAGCGCGATCTCGTCCACGATGCCGCCCCGGGCGGTATTGATCAGCAACGGCGTCACGGCGCATCAGGGCCAGTTCCCGGATGGGAAAGTCTAGCAAACAGAATTGCTTGGCTGTCTGCCAGCGGTTCTCGGCTACCGCCTGGTGGTAGCCACACAGCTTGAGAGTGAGGGCCAGCATGAGGGCAAAGGTGTGCTGGACCACGGAGGGCGTGCTATAGCCCTGACAGTTGCACACTGTGATGCCAAGTCCGGTGGCCGTCTTGAGATCGACGTTATTGGTACCAGCAGCGGCGACGCAGACCAGTCTGAGTCGTGGCGCTGCAGCCAGGGCGGCGTTCAACGCCACTTTATTGCTGATGACCAACTCGGCGTCGGCAATGCGTTCAACTATCTGCTCCGAGGTGGTGGTAGAGTAGTCGCGGATTTCTGCCAGGCTGCTATTCAGGTCGCTGAAATCAATATCACCCAGGTCTAGGGAAGCACTGTCTAGGAAAACGCCGAGCATAGAATCCTCCTGCCCTGACTCTCAAGGGAAGCGGTGAGCGACAAATAAATACATTATAGCGCTGGATGGCGCTGGGCCGATGGCTGAACTTAACGGCGCTTACACCGACAAAACCGGGGTTACATAATTATTGCTTGTAAACGGCGGGGAGGAACCATGACAGGTGAGGATTTCGAGCACGGCCGGGAACCCTGCGTGGGTATTTTGTTGACCAATCTAGGCACTCCAGATGCGCCCACCCCCAGGGAGGTGCGTCGCTACCTGGGCGAATTTCTCTGGGATCCGCGGGTGGTGGAGATTCCCCGGCCGCTGTGGTGGTTGATACTCCACGGCATCATTTTGAGAATACGCCCGGCCCGCTCGGCCCGCAAGTATCGGGCCATCTGGACGGAGGAGGGATCACCGCTGCTGGTCATCAGCCGGCGGCAAGCCGCGGCGGTGGCCGAACATCTGACCCAGGACGGTCCGGGTCCCGTGAAAGTCGCCGTGGGGATGCGCTACGGCAATCCATCCATCGCCGCTGCGCTGCGGGAACTGCGAGATGAGGGAGTGCGTCGCCTACTGGTTTTCCCGTTGTATCCTCAATACTCGGCCGCCACGGTCGCCTCGACCTTCGACGCGGTCGCCACCGAGCTGAAATCCTGGCGTTGGTTACCCGAACTGCGAATGATCACCCATTATCATGACGATCCCGGTTATATCGAGGCTCTATCCCAAAGCATTCTGGATGTTTGGAATCAAGCGCCGCGCGTGGAACGGCTGTTATTCTCCTTTCATGGCCTGCCCAAGCGTAACCTGCTGGCCGGTGATCCCTATCATTGCGAATGTCAGAAGACCGCCCGCCTGGTGGCCGAGCGCTTGCGGGTGGAACCAGGGCGGTGGGCGATTTCCTTTCAATCCCGCTTCGGCGGCGCCGAGTGGCTCAGGCCCTACACCAGCGAACTGCTCAAGGATTGGGCGCGTGCCGGTGTGAAGAGTGTGGAGGTGGTGTGCGCCGGTTTTTCCGCCGATTGCCTGGAAACGCTGGAGGAGATCGCCATCGAAAACCAGGATGTTTTTTGCCAAGCCGGTGGGGAGCTCTACCGTTATATCCCGGCACTCAACGACAGTCCCTCGCACATACGAGTGCTGGTGGATCTGATCCGCAAGCACACCGGTGGTTGGCCCATGCTGTCAGCGGATGTTGTCGCGGTACCGGTCATAGAACGGGAAGCGGCACACAGGCGGGCTTTGGCGATGGGCGCGCAACGCTAGGGTTGCGTGGAGGGTTGCCTTACCCTAAGGTAATGAAATAAAAAAACCGGCCAGAATAAAAGCCGGTTGATTGAACATGACAACCTACGTCAGAGGAGAACTACATGCCTTATGCCTGGGGTTGTCTCACTCGGCGTTCCCTGCCGGGTGAGGTATGATCACTTGCTCCCTCGTACCCACATCCCTGGGCGAGCGCTCCCTGCATCAAGCGGCCAGATCTTCTGGCCGCGTTCCCTAGTCCGTCTGCATCCGAACCCCGATCCCTGGCGAGGTACATCCTGTGCCATCAGCCGATCCGTATGGCTGTGTTCCCTGGTTCCTTGGCGTCCCTATGAAGCCCTGATCCGTGGCGAGGTACGTCCTTGTGCCATCAGCCGATCCGTGTCGCTGTGTTCCCTAGTTCCTTGGCGTCCCTGAACTTGTATGGGTGTTACTATCGCACAGCAAGTTCTCGACTGCATCTACATAATTCCTCAATATCGGCGGGGTAGATTCGGTTTGTCATGTAAGAATTTTCCTACTTCACCGGGGCAGGGTGCGGTATCTGCCCAATGTCATAGGTTGACTCACCCGACGGAGGTAGCATGTACGACCTGTATCCCGACATCGAACCGTTTGTCACTCATCAGTTACCCGTCGATGCTGTGCATACTCTCTATATCGAGGAATGCGGCAATCCGCGCGGCCTGCCGGCGCTGTTCCTGCACGGTGGCCCTGGTGCTGGCTGCGAACCCCTATACCGGCGTTTTTTCGATCCCGAACGGTACCGGATCATCCTGTTCGATCAGCGCGGTAGCGGCCAGTCCACACCCCATGCCGAGCTGCGCAATAACACGACTTGGCATCTGGTCGCCGATATCGAATCAATACGCCAGCGCTTGAGCATCGAGCGTTGGGTGGTATTCGGCGGTTCCTGGGGTTCCACTTTGGCCCTGACTTATGCCGAGACCCATTCCGAGCGAGTATTGGGCTTGATCCTGCGCGGTATTTTCCTGTGCAGGCATCAAGATATCCACTGGTTTTACCAGGAAGGCACTAGCCGCCTGTTTCCCGATGCCTGGGAGCACTATCTGGAACCCATTCCGGAGGTCGAACGGGGCGATCTGCTACACGCCTATTACCGGCGTTTGACCGGGCCAAACGAGCTCGAACGCCTGCGGGCGGCCAAGGCGTGGTCGGTATGGGAGGGCTCCACCCTGACGATGGAAAGCGATCCGAATATCGTCCGGCATTTCGGAGAAGCTCATCTTGCCCTGAGCCTTGCCCGCATCGAATGTCATTATTTCGTGAATCATATCTTCATGGAACCTAACCAGTTGCTGCGTGACGCCCATCGCCTGAAGAGTATTCCCGGGGTGATCGTCCATGGCCGCTATGATGTGATTTGCCCCCTCGACGGCGCCTGGGCTTTGCATAGGGCCTGGCCAGAGGCTGAGCTGCGCATCCCCACTGCCGGCCATGCGGCCAGCGAGCCGGGTATCGTCGATGCGCTGGTCTCGGCTACCCGGAAGATGGCGGCGCGCTTTGCATGATCGGATTGTTGCAACGAGTCCGGGAAGCCAGCGTCCTGGTGGCAGGAGAGACGGTCGGCGCCATCGGCATCGGTTTGCTGGTATTGGTCGGCGTTGAGCGCGGCGATAGCGAGATCCAGGCCCGGCGCCTGCTAGACAGATTGCTCGGCTATCGGATTTTTGCCGATGCGCAGGGGCGGATGAACCTGAGCGTGCGGGATATCGGCGGCGGTCTCCTGCTGGTGCCGCAATTCACCTTGGCGGCGGATACCCGCAAGGGTGCGCGTCCCAGTTTCACGTCAGCGGCTGTTCCCGAGGTCGGCGAGCGCTTATTCGACTATCTGGTAGCGCAAGCCCGCTTGCTGCATGGCGCAGTGGCGACCGGCCGTTTCGGTGCTCCTATGCAAGTGAGCTTAATCAATGACGGGCCGGTGACCTTCTGGTTGCAGGTGCAACCGGCCTGACCCGTCCTCACCAGAACATACCAGCTTGGGGAGGGGGTTGTATTGACTATGCATAAGGGCAGGTTGTTTTACGTGATCGGTGCTTCTGGCGCGGGCAAGGACAGCCTGATGCGCTATGCCCGCCAGAAACTGGCGGAGCGCGGCGGGGTGATCTTTGCCCACCGCTACATCACTCGCGCGCCTGATTCGGACCCTTTGGGGGAACAGCACGTGCCGCTCAGCGAACCCGAGTTCGAGCAGCGCCTGCGGGCCGGCTGTTTCGCCATGCACTGGGACAGCCATAGTCACCGTTATGGTATTGGCGTAGAAATCGACCAGTGGCTGGCTTTGGGCCTCAACGTTGTGGTGAATGGCTCCCGGGCCTACCTGGCGCAGGCCCGGGAGCGCTATCCAGAACTGTTTCCGGTGCTGATCTCAGTGTCGCTGCAGCGGCTCCGGGGGCGTCTGGTGACCAGGGGTCGCGAGACGGCGGCTGAGATCGAAGAACGCCTCCAACGGGCTGCGGCGTTCGACATCCAGATGCAAGGCATTAGCGGTCTGATGGTTATTGACAACGATGGCGATCTGCAAGCGGCGGGCGGGCGGCTGGTGGAGTTACTCAGCCAGGCCGCCTGTTGCTAGCCCCACAGTCCCCTTTCGGGAGGATGCAGGAGGCTGCCCTCAAAGCGCAGTCCTGGTTGGCGGTCCACGGCCAGCAGCAGGGGACCGTCCAGATCAACATACGGCACCCCTTGCGCCACCAGCATGGCCGGTGCCATGGCCAGCGACGTAGCCACCATGCAACCCACCATGATGGCAAAGCCGCGCTCCAGCGCCAGCGCCTTCAGCCGCAGCGCCTCGCTCAGGCCGCCGGTCTTGTCCAGCTTGATATTGATGACATCATAAAGACCGGTCAATCGATCCAGACTGCCAGCATCATGGCAGGACTCGTCGGCGCAGATCGCCAGTGGCCGCGGCAGATCCGCCAGCAGGGCATCATCATCCACCCTGAAGGGCTGTTCGATCATGGCCACGCCCAACTGGGCCAGTTCCGGCGCCAGAAATTCGTAATCGGCACTGGTCCAGGCTTCGTTGGCATCGACAATAAGGCGGGACTGAGGCGCGCTGGCGCGCACCGCGGCAACTCGGTCCAGATCCCCGTCGCCATCCAGCTTGAGCTTAAGCAGAGGCCGCCAAGCGTTGGCACGCGCCGCCACCGCCAGGTTTTCGGGAGTGTCGATGCTAAGAGTGAACGCCGTGATGAGGGGTCGAGGCGGCGGCAGGCCGGCCAGCATCCAAACTGGCTGCCCGGTTCGCTTGGCGGCCAGGTCCCACAAGGCGCAATCGATCGCATTGCGCGCCGCGCCCGGCGGCAGGCGCTCGCCCAGACTGTCGCGCTCCAGCCCGACCTGGAGATCGGCGGTGATGGCTTCGATAGTGGCCATTACCCCATCAACAGTCTCACCGTAGCGCGCATAGGGCCGGCATTCCCCCCGGCCCACCGCAGGTCCCTCGCTAATCTCGACCACGACCGTGACAATCTCGGTGCGGCTGCCGCGGGCAATCCGGAAAACGCCACGAATCGGCCAGGTCTCCTGGCGCACGCTGACTTGCCGTGGCATGGGCTAGCCCGTGAGCCGGTCTACGAGCGGCGCGACGCTGGTCCGCACGGCATCAACGCAGGGTAGCTGCAGGCGTGTTTCGGTCTCCCTGAGTAAGCGCTCGGCGTCAGTGGCGGTTAAGTTCGCCGTGTTGATGCTGATGCCGATACAGGTGGCATGGGGGTTGGTCAGTCGCGCCGCCGCTTCGTTGGCGGCAATGCACTCTTCAAGACTGGGCAGGGAATAATCAGCTACGCCGCGCATGTGCGGCCGGGTAGGTTCGTGGCACATGACCAGCGCGTCCGGCTGCGCGCCGTGCAACAGCCCCAGGCTGACGCCGGCGAACGACGGGTGAAACAACGAGCCCTGTCCCTCGATCACGTCCCAGTGGCCGGCGTCGTTGGCGGGGCTGAGGGCTTCCACGGCGCCGGCGATGAAATCGGCGACCACGGCATCCACCGATACCCCGTCGCCGGCGATCAGGATACCGGTCTGCCCAGTGGCGCGAAAAGTGGCTTGCATGCCGCGGGTTTGCATTTCCTTCTCGATGGCAAGCGCGGTGTACATCTTGCCCACGGAACAGTCCGTGCCCACGGTCAGCAGGCGTTTACCGGAACGTTTCTTGCCGGTGCCCACCTCGAAATCACTGGTCGGATGGCGCACGTCAAATAATTGCCGGCCCAGGCATTCCGCCGTAGCCGCCAGATCAGGGATATCGGTGAGGCGGTGATGCAGGCCGTTGGCGATATCCATGCCGGCTTCCAGGGTCAGCAGCAATTCGCGTATCCACACCTCGGAAAAACGCCCGCCCCGGTTGGCGACACCGACAATCAGGGTCTTAGCGCCCCGTTGCGCCGCCTGGGCAACCGTCATGTCCGGCAGCCCCAGGTCGGCGTTGCAGCCGGGCAGCCGCAGTTGCCCGAGGCAGTCGTTGGGGCGCCAGTATGCCACGCCCGCCGCGGTCTTGGCGGCCAACTGATCTGGCGCATCCCCCAGGAATAACAGATAGGGCTTGTTGATTAGCATTGGATTCTCCGCTTATACGTTCTGCGCTTAAGCATTATTGCATTCCCCGTTTGGAATGGCGTCATCCTGTCCGGCGCTTTCCTCGCGTGCTCAAACAGCTCTTGGGCTTGATGAAATTATGGACTCCCCTTTTCAGCACGGGGTTTCTCTCCAACGGATAATTCATGACACACCAAGATCCCTGTGGATCTCAGTAAGCCTTGCAGATAAAACCCCCGGGAGGCCAATTTCCACGTCACCATGCGAATGATGCGCAACGTGTCTATCAGTGGCCGGTAGTAACTGGTGCGGGCTTGTCGATGGTAAATGGCTTCTATGGCGACCGCTACCGGATAACAACCCTGTCGTGCCGCCTCGATCAATATCTCGCTTTCAAAAACAAACCCATGTTGTCGATCGCGGGCCACAGTCACTTTTCTCAACACCTCGGCGGGATAGAGCCGAAAACCGGACTGAGTATCTTGTATAGGGTAGCCAGCGGCCCAGGAGATCCAGAAATTAGCCATTCCCTGGGCAAGGCGACGCAATCCGGGGACCTGTGCCCGTTGCCCCAGTCGAGCGGCGATGATCAGTTTGCCCGGGTGCTGCTGACTTGCCGCTACCAGGCGTGGGATGTCCTCGGGGCAATGCTGGCCGTCGGCGTCCAAAGTAATGACGGCGCTGGCTTGCCGCTCCAGGACGAAGGTCATACCGTGCCAGAGGCTGGCAGCCTTGCCTTGATTGTGGCTATGGCGCAGCACGGTGATGGGGAAGCCTTGCAATTGTTCCGCCGTGCCATCAGTGGACCCATCGTCGACAACAATCACCCATTCCAGATGGCGGCGGGCGCGGTCAATCACATTCGCGATGGTGGCGACTTCGTTGTAGACGGGTATCACAAGGGCGATGTTCATGAACGCTGCCGGTCAGATCATGAAACCGTTGACATTGATAATCTGGCCCGAGATATAGCCGGCGGCATCGGATGCCAGAAAGCTTACCAGGGTCGCGACTTCGGCCGGGGTGCCCGACCGTTGCATGGGTACCAGGCGCTTGATCGTGGCGGCATCGAACGCCGCGTTGGTGATATGACCCTCGATGATACCCGGGGCCACGGCGTTGACAGTAATGCCCCGGGAGGCCAGCTCCAGAGCCAGGGCTTTGGTCGCTCCATGCAGACCGGCCTTGGCCGCCGCATAGTTGGTCTGGCCCCGGTTGCCAAGAACCCCGGCGATGGACGAGATGTTGATAATACGTCCCCAGCGGGTGCGCAGCATGGGTAGCAACAAGGGCTGGGTGACATTGAAAAAGCCGTTCAAGGAAACGTCGATAACCTTATGCCATTGCTCAAGGCGCATTCCCGCCATGGGGGCATCCGCATAGATACCCGCGTTGTTAACCAAAACCTGGATGGGTCCGGCTTCCAGCAGTGTTCCCAGGGCTGCATGGGTGCCGGCGGCATCGGTAACATCGAAGACCACAATCTCCGCCGCGCCTCTATTACGGACTAGAACCTCCGCCCGTTCGGGGTGGCGATTGGCGTGCGCGATCACATACAATCCATCTATGGCAAGCTGTCGGCAAATGGCGCTGCCGATGTCACCGCTGGCGCCGGTTACCAATGCCCGCTTCATGGCGCCGCCTCGACGATCAGTTGTCGGTTTGCCAGATAGGGCAGAATCACCCGGTGCGCTGACCCCCGGGCAATCGCCTGCAACAGGGGCAGGCTGCGCGCGGCGGGATTGCCTGTCCTCAGGCGTTCCAGAGGCGCTTCGTCCAGCCGGTCTTCCGTATCCTGGGACGTTAGGTTTACCGTCAATTCAGCCTGGCTTTGTGCGGTCCTTGCCGGACTCAGCAGCAGAGCCGTTGCAAAGGGCGCATACAGGCGGCGTTTCTCGGCTAGGGGAAAGGTTGACGGGTAATCGTAGGCAACCAACAAGACGCTGGCTCGCTCTACCAGTACCTGCATCGCGGCTTCCAACAAACCGGCACCGAAACTATGATCGTAGGCCGACAGGCTAAGGGAAGGCATGGAACAGGTCGCGGCGATCGTCCAATAGCCGGCCGGCGCATTATGCACCGAGTTGTGAAAGTGAACGGGCGAGACCGGCTTTTCCGCCAGCGTCAGTGCCATGCAGATCTTGTCCATGACTTCGTAGTCCCCCTCCGATGAGGCGAACACCGAGTAAACCTGCTGCACATCCACGTCCGCCTGTTCAATGGCCTCTTGGGCGACATTCAGGACTAATTTGATAACCTGAGTGGTGCGGCGTCGTTCGTTGGACGGCAGAAGGTTAGCGGTCAGGGTTGGGAGGGGTTCGTACCGATAGACGTGGGCCCCCTTGAGGATGGCGGCACTCTCCCGCCAACCCCCGAGCCCGGGGCCTAATACGCCTATTCCGTTGACATAAAGTGCCTTCATGGCGGCTTCCTTCCGAACAGCAGGCTGCAATTGGTACCTCCAAAACCAAAGGAATTGCTCATGACCACCCCGATAGATTGTTCCTGGGTTTCCAGCACAATATGAGCCGACAGCCTGGAATCCGGGCGCTGGGTGTTAAGACTGCCGGGTATGAAGCCGTGCTCGATGCCCAGACAGGCGAATACCGCTTCGGTGATGCCCGCCGCGCCCAGGGTATGGCCCGTCCAGCCCTTGGTGGAGCTGCAGGGCGTCCGGGTATCGAAAACCCGTATCACGGCCTGATCCTCGGAAGCATCATTGAATGGCGTGGCGGTGCCGTGCAGATTAATATAGTCCACTTGAGCCACCGTTAGGCCGGCACTGGCCAATGCCCGTTGCATGGCAAGGGTCGCGCCCGCGCCGTGCGGATGGGGGGAGGACATGTGATAGGCGTCGCTGCTCTCGCCGTAGCCCAGCAGCATGATGCCTTCCGTGTTATCGGCCGGTGTCCGTTCCAGGAGAGCAAAGCCGGCCGCTTCCCCGATGCTAAGCCCGTTACGGTCGGCGTCCCAGGGCCGGCAAGGCTGCGCCGATGTCAGCCCGAGAGAATTGAAGCCGTACAGGGTGGTCAGGCAGAGGCTATCCACGCCACCCACTACCGCGGCGTCACATAGCCCGGCCTGCAAATGACGGTAAGCGCTTGCAAACACCTTGGCGCTGGAGGAGCAGGCGGTAGAAATCACCAGTGCCGGACCGGTCAGGCCGAGACGGCGGCAGGTAAAATCAGCCACCGAGAACACATTGTGGGTGTACCGGTAATTAAAGCCCTCCGGCAATGCGCCAGTGGCTGGATCACGCTGGCGGTAAGCCAGCTCGGCTTCCAGAATGCCCGAGGTGCTGGTCCCGATAAATACGCCGATACGTTCCGCTCCATAGGATTCACGAGCAGCCAGCACCCGCTCGGCAAAGCCATCCTGGTTAAGGCCCAGTTGCGCCAGCCGGTTGTTACGGCAATCGAAGGCCGCCAGTTCGCCCGTGATCGGGGCATCCTCAAGGCCCTCGACCCGGCCAATCCAGGTTTCCAGCAGAGCGTCGTCAAAATCACAACGTCGCAGGGCTCCCTCGCCCCGGCGCAATGCGGATAGAGAAGCTGCAACACCACGGCCCAGGGCATTGACCGTGGTATAAGCAGAAATAAGCACGGGGTCTATGGGCATGGTTCTCGCTGTTCGTTGCATGTGTTAGCGGTTCCAGTGCCCTGGCGATCATTGCTGCACGGTACCTGAGCCAGGTTGACCGGCAGCCGGTTTAACCGCCGTCCTGGATACCTGTTGAGCCACGGTCAGCGCCATGCAAAAACTGGCGAAAACCCCAATGGCTACCGTTTGACCGATGGCATTGAGCACCGGAAGCGTGGACAGGGAAAGCATACCAAACACGACTAGCGTTGAGCTACTACAAGCCAGCAAGCCATACAAAGTGCGTTTGCGAGTGGCGAGGTCGGGATCGGGGCGGCTAAAAAACAGACCATAATTGGTTCCAATACCTAACACGAGCAGCAGGGAAACCAAATGGAAAAGTGACAGACGCTTGCCAAGCCATAGTAATACCCCCACATCCATAATAATTGCCAGACACACCGGCAGAAGGGCGGCCAGAACCAGCGGCCATGATCTAAAGCCAAGCCAAACCACCAGTACGATCAACGCGGCGCCCCACCCTAGCCGGATCAGGGCCGCATCCCGGAAACCGGCCACCAGGCGGTTGGTTTCAGCCTTCATGTCCAGATAGTACGCGCCCGCATAACCCGGTTGCGTCAGCCCCTGGGCCAGGCCGTTCGGATCGCGTACTCCCTTGAGCGGCAGCAGGGCGGTCCAGCCCCGAGTATCCTCAAACAACAGGGTCCCCACCCGCAGGCCCAGGACCGTGCCGTGCAGATCGCGCGGGCTTAGGGGCGGTCCTGCGCGGGTTTTTTCCACAGCCTCCAGGAACGGCTCGAACAAGCCGGGTTTAAACGGCAGGCCGGCAAGCGCCCTGTCGAGATTCGTTTCCAGACGCTCCTGCTCGGGCAGGGCTGCCTGCCGTTCGCGCTGGGTTTGCTGGCTAGGCAGATAGCGGGCCGCAGCCTCAAAACCGCTCAATAGGCCATCATCGATTCGGCCCTGCAGATAGATTGCCACGGCCTCGCTGCGCTGCAATGCGGTCTCGGCATCGGGGGCAGTGACGACGATCAGGTGGCCGACTTCCGGTGCCCCCAGGGCATTACGTAATTCCTGATCCAGGCTGATGACATCCTCGGGAATAGGGCTTAGGGCGGCGAGATCGTCTTCCCAAAGCGGGGGGGCGACGGTGAGCAGGGCAAGCAAGGTCAGCATGCTGACGCTCATCAGGGTGATGGCAAGGGAGCGTCTGGGGCGCAACAGGAACAGCATCCAGTCACCTTGGTTGACCGTATGACGCGGCACCCAAACCGCTGGCAACAGCGTTGGCAACACCCACCGCGTAAACACCGCGGCTGCCAGCAGGCCGGCGATGGTGAAGACCCCCAATTGGGCGAGTCCCGGGAAGTCCGCGGCAACCATGGCCAAACAGCCAATGACGGTGGTAGCCACGCACAGCCGCAGAGTCGGCCAAATGCGTTGCACGCTGGTCGCGACCGCTGCGTGGCCATGTAAATGCGTGAAAACGAGGATGGGATAATCGACGGCTTCGCCCAGCAGGGTTATACCAAAGGCCAGGGTGATACCGAAGATACCTCCGAACACCACACCCACGGTCACTACCGCGACCAGAACCGCTGACCCCAACACGAGAACGCTGAGCAGCACGGGCCGCACCGATCGATAGGCCAGCAAGACAATCAACACCATGAATACGCTGGCCGCCGTGCTTAGGAGTTCGGCCTCGTGGCGAATAGTGTCCTGAGACAATACCGCAAACACGCCCGGTCCGCTGAGCAGCAGTTTGATGTCCGCAGCCTCCCTAACGGCGGCGAAAGTGTCCTTGATAACGGTCACGACCTGCTCCTGGACCGCCAGATCGTAGCCGGAAGCATGGGTTTCAGCGAGCAACAGGGCGCGGTCGCCAGCCGGCGAAAACCAAACTCCAAGACGACTATCCACTGGTTGGCCGCTGCCTTGCCAGGTTCTCAGCAGGGTTATGAACTCGCCGGTGGGATCGCCGGGTAACAGGGTTTTTCCCAAGATCGAGAGCGGCGAGCCCAGTTCCCGCAGGCGCTGTTGCAAGGCTACTCGCAAGCCCTCTTCATCAAACCGCTCTCTGTTAACGGTAGGGCTCAACAGGTAACGGTAGGAGAACAACCGGCGTTGCTCATCCTGATCCAATAAATCTTCGCCATTGGCCACGCGCGCGAACAGACCGGTGTTCCGCAGTTGGCTTGCCAAGCGCTTGCTGGCGGCGGCTTTGGTCTGCTCCGAGCCGCCCTCCAGGCCCAGCAGGATGAGCCGCGCTGCCGGACCGCTGTGTAATTGCTCCAGCAGTAACTCCGCCGTGGCATCGGTTTTGGGGATGAACAGCGTGATATCCTTGGCTATCGGTGTCTTGAATATCGCCAGCCAGGCGCAGACCAGCATGGCCAGCAGCCAGAGCAAAGGTATCAGGGTCCCTCTCATCGTGGCCCCGCGCTGAACCTGCTCAGCCACTGAGCGGTACAATCGTCATCAAGCTGCGGTCGCTGTTGGCTTCCAGGGTTTCGATGCTGAGCAGGCGATTATCCTGGCCGTGGATGACGATGGCGAGCACGTATCTGGCCATCTCCGCATCGCCGGGCTCCAGCCGCAGTGTCCACCCCGCGGACTGCCCCTGGAACTGTACCTGATAATAGCGCTCAAGCGTTTGCAGGTCGCCGGCTAGCGTGGCGCGGATCGCTTCCACAAAGGCCCGCAGCAGTGGATAGCCGCGGAGCTGGAAATGCCGCTGGCCTTCGGTGGGTGTCTCGATAACCAACCAATCCTGGTCGACTTCATAACTTTCTATGTAGGGCTGGAGGATCTGCTTCTTCAAGTAGCTCGGCGCGCGATAGCGCAGGATTCCCCTGGTTATCAGGGGTTCTTGGAGGATGGCGAGTTCTTTCTGTTCCGTGAAGGTGGCATCAACGGCGGTAACCGCCGCCAGCGACCGCATCAGCTGCTCCGGGGTCCAGGCGGAGGAAGGCGGGGTATCGGCGCGCACGCTCAGCGAGATCCACATCAGCAGCAACGGCATCCATTTCATCTGGCAACCTCCGAGCGCGTGATGATCGTGATTCTTGCTTGCGCCAGAATTCTAGCGGCGACGCTGATCCGGGTCTGGTAGATGACATTACCGAGGTCACCCAGCAGCCAGTCGGCCGTGACTTTGAGCGTGTCATCGATAGCATCCAGATGCGCGACATGCAAACGGGCATCGCGCAAGGCGGCCAGAAAAGCAGGTGCAGCCTCTTGTCCCGCTGCCCTGGCCAGCAACCCGCCATGGATCGCGGCAGCCTGGGCACCGTACTCGAAGGCGTTCAGCGCCGCAAGGCGGCCCTGACGGCGCAGGGGGTTGTTGATGTCCCTGTGGGTGGCACTGACGCACACGATAGAGGTGGCGTCCCAGGCCATCACGCCATCCAATAAACACATGGTTCCCGCATGCGGAATGAGACTACGGATTTCCGCTTTGTCAATCAACATGATTCATGCCTTAGGAGCTGAGAACCGGGAGGGATTGGTGTTTTGAGACTCTGTTTTACCCATCATCCTTGTCCCAGTAATTGTAAAAATTAAACCAGTTATAGGGGGCACTGCGCGCATAGTACTCCAGGCGGTCGACATAGCGCTGCGTCCAATAGCGAATATCCTCCTGGCGTCGCCGGCGATTAGTGGTGATCACCTCGGCTAGCCGTTCGAAATGGACCTCGTAGCGATTGCCGCCCCGGTACAAGCCAAAAAACAGGATGACCGGGCATTGCATCAGGGAGGCCAGCAACATGGGGCCTTCCGGAAAGTCTGTCTCCCTGCCTAAAAACCGGCACCGGCTTATCTTGTCGCTGGTTACCACCCGGTCTCCCAGTATGCCGATCAAAACACCCTGGTCCAGGTTCTCCTTGACCCTGAGCAAGGTCTCCGGACCCCCGATCGGGATTATTGTATTCGCCATCTCTGGATTTAGATTATCCATGAACCGACTGATGCCCCGGTTGTGGTCGATATTCATAAGCACCTTAAGTGGAAAACGGCGGTACGTCACTCCAAGAACACGCAATACCTCGAAGCTGCCGAGATGGGCCCCGAGCAGGATACAGCCCTGCCCGGAATCGAGCTGATCAAGAATGACTTGCCCGTTGTGCACCTGGATGTCGAAGTGCGCAAACTGTCCGGCCAAGAGATAAACCCTATCCAGAATGGTGGCGGCAAAACAATGCATGTGCCGAAATACCTGCAACCAACTGGGTTTGTGCCCCAATATCTGTTGTAGATAACGGCGGGATCCGCGCCTGGGCGCAAACGCGGTCAGCAGGAAATAGAAAGTAATAGGGTACAGTAGCAGGCGTCCGGCCCAACGTCCGAGGTGTCTGCCGATCCAATGGATAAGCCCGAGTGCGGACGTGGTGCCGCGTTCCGGCAGTTGTGTCCAGCTCCTGCTACGGCCCGTATTCACCCCTCTTGCCGGGCTGACCAGAAGCCGGGAGGGGTGCTGTACTCATCGATCATCCGCCGGCAAGGGAGTGGATTGTCGATACGCCGGGCTGATCTCCCAAGCGCTCGGGGGCCTCTCAGCATGGTTGAATTTCGGCATAGCCAGGCTGCTCCAGCAGGTGGTCCAGACGGATAAACGTAAACCCGCGTTCCCGCACCCAGGCAATCGTGAGGCGGACCGTCTCCAGCACCGTATCCGGATCGAAGGTCCGGTTCGGATAATAAGCTTCATGCAAAAGGATAATCGAACCATTACGGGCCTGGCGGGCAATCCGCCTGGCAATGGTCATGGGGTCTTGATAAATTCCCTCCAGGCCGCGCACGTCCCAAGCCACATTGACCAAATTTAAAACGTGCAGGATCCGGGCAAGGCCAGGGCGCGATGCGCCAAAGGGAAATCGCACGAACCGCGGTTTTCGCTGCAAGATCTCGGTAAGTACCTGGTTGGCCTGGCGAAACTCCCCGATTAAACGGCGGAGGGATAAAAAGGCCCAATAATACCGATGGCCATAGGAATGATTGGCGATCAGGTGCCCTTCCGCGGCTGCCCGCTTGACCAAGGTAGGGTGGTTTTGGGCGGCCTCGCCCACGCAGAAGAAGGTGGCCGGCACTCCCTCGCGCTTTAACAGGTCCAACAGCCTGGGTGTGATGCCGGCGGCGGGTCCGTCGTCGAAGGTCAGCGCCACGTTGCTTTGCTTGGCGGGACCGCGGCTCAGGGCAAGCAGATAGAAACCCAACTGAGGGAACAGGGAGCCGGCCACCAGCATAACCATATAAGCCAATCCGAGCCCCGCAAGAATCCAGGCTTGCGCGAGCGGAGAATCCACCAGCGTCCAAACTACGCCAAGCATTCCAAGCATGCAGACCGTGCAATAGGCAAACCGGCTCATTAGTTAATTTTGTAGGCTATTGTTTTGTG
This sequence comes from uncultured Gammaproteobacteria bacterium, assembly GCA_963696325.1. Taxonomy (GTDB): domain Bacteria; phylum Pseudomonadota; class Gammaproteobacteria; order Competibacterales; family Competibacteraceae; genus CAVOJV01. The sequence continues at coordinate 70,093 of CAVOJV010000053.1, read as the reverse complement.
AAGCATTAATGATTTTGATGATGGAATGTTTTCACAATAAATCGGTTGCCGCTATTGGGTGCGATGCTGCTCAATGTACCGGCTTAGCGAACGCAGGGAAGCGAAAATACGGGCGTTCTCCGTATCCTCTGAGCGCAATTGAAATCCATACGCTTTTGAAATACCCAAGGCCAGTTCCAGGGCATCAATCGAATCGAGCCCCAGTCCCGCGCCGAAAAGTGGTTCCTCGGGGGGAATATCTTCTGGCGCGAGGTTTTCCAAGTTGAGCGTATCCACCAGCAGACGAGCCACCTCTAATTCGAATGGAGACAGGTTCCCCATTTGCTTACCTCGTCAAGGCTGAAACAATTCATAGTGTTGGAAAGCATGAGTGAATTTTATTCACTATATCATGTTTGATACTATGTGCCGAGTTACCCAGGGCGGGGCTTTCGTCAGCGTTGCAAATGGCCCCAACCGTCAGTCAAAACGAGTTTATAAATATGAACGCGATCGACAATCCAGCCGTTGTACCGTGTAGCGATGTCCTGATCATCGGCGGTGGGCCAGGGGGAACCACCATCGCCTCGCTGTTGAAGGAGAACGGTTGGCGCGTCGTTTTGTTGGAGCAGGGTCACCACCCGCGTTTTCACATCGGCGAATCCCTGCTGCCCATGAATCTGCCGATTTTGGAACGTTTGGGGGTGCTGGAGCAGGTCAGGGAAATAGGTATCTTGAAGCCCGGCGCCGAGTTCAGTCCCGCCGATCGTCCGCACGAGCGCCAGACTATCTACTTTGCCGACGCCCTGGACAAAACGCACCCCTACGCCTTTCAGGTACGGCGTTCCGAGTTCGATGCGCTGCTATTCAGAAATAGTGTCGCCAAGGGTGTGCTGACTCATGAAGGGATCAGGGTCAAGGATGTTGACTTTCGCCCCGGCCAAACGACGCTGGTGCATACGGTTGACGAAGAGGGAGGAGAGCGAGTCTGGGAAACCCGCTTTGTGGTCGATGCGTCCGGGCGCGATACATTCCTGGCGCGTAAATTCGGCCTCAAGAAAAAGAACCCCAAGCATCAAAGCGCGGCACTCTTCGGCCATTTCCGGAATGTGACCCGGCGGCCGGGAAAAGATGCCGGCAACATCAGCATTTACTGGTTTCAGCACGGCTGGTTCTGGATGATCCCCTTGCGCGATGATGTCATGAGTGTCGGCGCCGTATGCTGGCCGGAATACCTCAAGACTCGCAGGACACAACCCGAGGAATTCCTGCTGGAAACCATCAGCTTGTGTCCCGAGGTCCAGGAGCGCATGCAAGCCGCGCAGCTGGTGGGCGAAGTCAGGGCGACCGGCAATTACTCCTATCGCTCTACCCGCATGCACGGGAATGGTTATCTCCTGGTGGGCGATGCGTTTGCCTTTATCGATCCGGTGTTTTCCACCGGTGTATTCTTCGCGATGAACAGCGCAACCCTGGGGGCCGAGGCGGTGGATGCGTACCTGCGCGATCCGGCCGCCTCGGAACCTGTTCTGCGGCGGTTTGACCGGGGGGTGCGGCGTGGCGTCAGGATCGTATCCTGGTTTATTTACCGGTTTACGTCGCCGGCCATGCAGCATCTGTTTATGGCGCCACGCAACCTGTTTCGCGTCCAAGAAGCCATTATTTCCATGCTGGCCGGCGATATTTTCCGCAAAACCCCTATCGCCTTGCCCTTGGCGCTGTTTAAAGCCATTTATTACACGCTGTCGGCCACCTTTTTTTCGCGTGCCTGGGCTTCTTATCAACGTAGAAAGCACAACGCGGCATTAAAATTTACCGGTGGCACCACACCCCAGGACCAATCCTAGTCTCATGCAGCACCTGCTTCACCCTTCCGGACTCAAGGCGGCTGGGGACACCTTCCCTTTCAACGTGAGCTGCCATCCCGCGTTTGTTCTTGCAAGCGGATATCTGCCGCAGCGATCTGCTCATCGAGATCGAGGGCATGGGCATAAGCACGAGCGGTTGCTGAACTATCCAGTTACCGTCAACGCCCGCAAACCGCCCCGATACAAAAGCGGGGATAAATCTCCCGAATGCGTGCGTAGTCAGGCTTCACCTGAATGTGCGCAAAGCCGGCGCCAGCGAAGGCGCGGTGCCACTGCTCGGGGGTGAGGAAACCCGGATTGGGACGCAGCTCCGGATCGGTCGCTACGTTGATGAAACTGTCGAGGATCTGGAACACCAGTTCGATATAGATCGGTTGACCAGAAAACGACCGCAGGCACTCTCCGGCCACCAGCCAGCCAGCCGGCGCCAGCGTCGCGCGTGCCTCGCCGAGGCTGAACATCAGGTTGTTGGCAACGTGCAGGGCATTGACGCCATACACTAAATCGAAACCTGCTCTTGCCACGCCCTGGGCTACCCAAGGCTTATCGATATTCAGGGCACCGAACTCCAAGGGTAAATTCGGGTAGCTGGCCTGTAGACCACGTTGCCCCCGGCGGCGGAAGAAGGGATTCGGCTCGGTGACCAGATATCGTTCGAGCCGGCCCAACAGATCCTGCTCGGCGAGCACCCGCAGCAAGGCTTCGGTGCCACTCCCGGCACCGGCACCTATCTCGATAATGCGTAATACCGGTTTCCCGGCCAGGCATTGCGCGGCGACCCTGGCGCTGTTCCAGTTATTGATGGCATACAGGGGGTTTTGGTTGTGAAAATAGTCCAGCCAGAGGCCGATATTGCCCATTCCAAAGATGGCTTCCTCGCCGCTGGACTTGCCCTGCGCGACGCTTGGGTAGGCCGCCGCCGCGGCGTCCAGCAGATTCAGCGTGGCGACGTTGGCCGGGTCGATGGCAAGCCCCAGCTCACGCAGTTCCGCGAGTTGAGGTGGCGGCCGCGCGCCCTTCGATCGATAGTGGCGAGTACCGGCGTGCTCTCGCACCGAGAGCAGTCGGGATGCGACCAGGCGCTCCAGGAGCCAGGCGAGGGCGATGCGAAAGGAGGAGCTAAAGGCAAAGTGCCGGCACAGTTCCTCCACCGAGCACCAGGTATCGAGCCGGGGTGCGACGCCAAGGCGGTGCAGCAGGTCGATGGCCAGTTCCAGGCAGTAGCGATCGGCTAGCTCGATACTTTGATAAAGTCGCTCGTTAAACAGGTCTGCCGGATAGTCTGCCAGCAACCCTGCAAGCCGTGGGTCGAAGGGCGGGATGTCGAAGTTACGCATTGGACTGATCGCTTTACAGATTAAGAGCAGGAGTTACCCAACTGATACCGCAACCGCTTAACTCCCAAGAAAAATACCGCGGTTTCATCGCGCCACGCTCGGCGTGGAAATGATGGGAGAAACCCAGCGTGAACCAACCTAAGCCTGGCGAACCGCATCCCGTATTGCCCGAATACTTTGCGGACCGTAGCCAGCGGCCCGCCTTCGTGCGGGGGCTCTTTTTCATTGAGAAACCATTGAACATTGTGTCCCGGCGGAACCCATCCAGCAAGCGCTGACGGATGCCGGTTTCGAGGAAGTGGGCTGCGTGGTGGAGTTCGATCTGTTTCGCGCCTATGTGGGTTCCAAGGCCTGAGCGCTGTACCGCACGTTAAGAAACCGGCAACTTATTGGGCGGCAATGGTCAGTTGACCCTGCACGAACAACTGGCCATCGGCGGTGCAGCGAAACTTCACTGAATGAGCCGCGACCACCGTAAAGTGGATGGTGAATACCTGATCCGGCCGCAGCGGGGCCAGGAACTTGACTGACGGAATACCTTGCAGTTCGTAATCTCCATGATACTCAGCCAGGGCATGGACAACTTCGTCGAGAATGACGACCCCGGGAACAATCGGATTGCCGGGGAAATGCCCTCTCAAACTGGGGTGGTCGGCGGGGATGTTCCGCTGAATGTCGATGTTCATCCTGGCTTGCCGGGTGATTTTTTCAGCGCGTTAACCAGCCTGAGCAAGGCATCCCTGGGCAACTTGCCGGTCTCGTTCCGCGGCAGTCGCTCAACCTTGTACAAGGGTCTGGGCAGAAAGACCGGATCGATCCGCTCGGCCAGGGCGGCCAGGATGCGCTGTTCGCTCACTTCCGGCGCCACGACCAGTGCCGTCAGACGGATCGTTCTGTCCTCCCTGTCATCAAGCATGATAAACACGCCATCCACGATGCCTTCGATGTCATTCAGCGTATGGTTGAGGTGAGACAGGGAAGCGCGTTTACCCGCGATATTGACCAGATCCTCCCGGCGGCCCAAGAGTTTAAACTCATTATCCCCGTGGGGTTCAACGATATCGTTTAGCCTGACCGGCGCCGGCAGGTGAGTACCGTGTACGCAGCCTTCACTTATCCTCAGGCCATCGTACAAGCGCCAGAGATCATCGGTTACGGTGCGCCGGCTGGCAAGGGAACCGGCCTCCGTGCAACCGTAGATTTCCAGTACGCGGGTGCCGAAGACTTGTTCGGTCTGGGCTGCCAGTGTCTTGGACAGAGGGGCCGTCGCCGAGACAATAAAGGCGAGTGGGGGCCAGCGCAGATCGGCTTTGGCGCACACCCGCAGGTGAATGGGGGTGGTAATTAAAATGCGTGGGGCTGGTACCCCCGCCAGGGTTGCGCAAATAGCCTCCGGGAAGAACGGGCGCCCGCTATGAATACTCGTCTCGGTGACCAGCGGTATCATGATGGAAGTCTCCAGGCCATACATATGCTGGGGAGGAACAGTTGCAACCAGGGTTGTGCCCGCCTTTTCGCCAAAACCAAAGCGGCATTGCGCAAGCTGTGCGCCTTTTACCAAATCACCCCAGCGTTTAGGGTTCGGCTGAGCGCGGCCGGTGCTGCCCGAGGTAAAAACGATAACCACCTCCTGATCGAAAGCGATTTCCGGAACCATGGATTCATGCCCGAGATTCCCGTCTTTGATCCATCCGTTGATATCGTGATCCAGCAGGCAATAGCTGTCTGGATAAGTGACCAGGGTGTCCTGGATGTCCCTGTTAACCCGGCTGGCGGGTAAGAGGTTGGTTTGACCGGTGACGCTGACGGCGGCGAAGGCCACCATGAAAAGATAGCGGTCATCACAGAGATTGATGGCAAAGCGCCGTTGCGGCAGGTTCTTCGCTACCTGGTTGACCTGCGCGAGAAAAACATTGCGGCTAATAGGTTGGCCTTGCCACCAGGCTAACCGCGCGCAGGTTATGGGCGATGAAAGCAAGGGTAAGGTGGCGGAATTCATAAAGGCTCTTTTAACCGAAAAACGAGATGAACCATCAGGGTGTAAATGGCGTGGAGCGGTGCCAGCAGACATGAAGGATAGCGGTATTCCACCAGGTAATCGCCGACGTAGCGCAACCCCATCGCTTAATCAAACTCCACAAATTGTTCGATGGCAAGCCGGTCGTAACCCCGGCTGGCCTTGAGAAGCTGCCTGGTATACGGTTGTTCCGGTTCGCCCCAGGCCAGCGTTTGCGCGGTCAGATGCTCCACTATCAGACCTTTTTTCATGACCGCCAAACGGTCGCACAGATGGGTCACGACAGCCAGATCATGACTCACCAGAAGGGTAGTCAAGCGCAATTCCTGGCGCAGCCGCGCCAATAGATTCAGAATTTCCGCTTGTACCGACACGTCCAGGGCCGCTGTCGGTTCGTCCAGCAACAGCACTCGAGGGTCCAGGATCAGGGCCCTGGCGATAGCCACCCGCTGGCGCTGCCCGCCGGAAAGCTGGTGCGGGTAACGGAACCGATACGTAGTGTCCAAACCCACGGCGTCGAGAACCCTTGCCAATCGTTGCGGGGCGTTGCCCAAATGATGGATGGTCACCGGCTCGGTCAGGATGCGATCCACCGTATGGCGGGGATGCAGCGATCCGTAAGGGTCCTGGAAGACCATCTGCACGCGCTTGCAAAAGGCCGCCGTGCGGTTGCGCCCCTGTACCTCGCCGGCAACGCGGAGGTGACCACTCCAGCCATCCACCAGCCCACAAAGTACCTTGAGCACCGTCGATTTACCCGATCCCGATTCTCCTACCAGGCCAAAGGCTTCGCCGGTAGCCACCCGGAAGGATATCCCCCGCAGCGCCGGAACCGCGTCGGCGCCCTGGCCGAACACTACTTGCAGATCCTGAACGTCAATCATCGACGTTTACTCCAGCCAGGCCGGATCGCGGACGAAGGTAGGCAGTAATTCCTGTCTATCGCCAATCGTTGGCAGGCAATTCAGCAGGCCACGGGTGTAGGGATGGCGGGCTTCGTGCAGACGAGAGGCCGCGATTTCCTCCAGCACCCTGCCGCCATACATGACCAGCACCCGGTCGCAGAAGGATGCTACCAGGTTCAGATCATGGCTGATGAAGATTAGCCCCATGCCGCGTTCCGTGACCAGTTCGTCGAGAATGGCCAGTACTTGCAAGCGCACGGTCACGTCGAGCGCGGAGGTGGGTTCGTCGGCAATCAACAGATCGGGACCGGCGATCAGCATCATGGCGATCATGATGCGCTGCCCCATCCCGCCGGACACCTCGTGGGGATACGCCCGGAACACCCGCTCGGGGTCGCGGATGCGCACCGGGCCAGCATCTCCAGGGCTTTGCGACGGGCTTCGGCGCGGCTGGTCCTGGCATGGGCGCGATAAGCCTCCATGATCTGCTGGCCGACGGTCATGACTGGGTTGAGGGAAAACTTGGGGTCCTGCATGACCATGGCGATACGCCTGCCGCGCAGCGCCCGCCAGCCGCGCTTGTCGAGGCCCAATAGATCGATCCCGCTAAAGTCCAGCCGGTTGCCTGGATCTGACCGGGTGGCTGGATCAGCCCCAGGATGGCGCGGCCGGTCTGGGATTTGCCGGAACCGGATTCGCCGACGATAGCCAGCTTCTCACGGCCCGTCTGGAAGCTGACCCCGCGCACGGCCTCGACCAGCCCTCGCGGGGTCGCGAAGCTGACCCGTAGATCGTCTACCCGCAGCAACGGGCTGACCGCAGCGCTGTTAGCCGGCATGTCAGCCGCCACTCTTTGGATCGAGCACGTCGCGCAAACCGTCTCCCAGCAGGTTGAAGCCCAGGCTGACCATGAAGATAGCCACGCCCGGCAGGGTCGCCACCCACCATTGATCGGGCAGGAACTTGCGGCCCGCCGGAGATCATGGCGCCCCATTCCGGCAGGGGCGGCTGGGCGCCAAGACCCAGGAAACCCAGTCCCGCCGCCGTCAGGATGATGCCCGCCATGTCCAGCGTTACCCGCACGATGACCGATGCGATGCACAGCGGCATGACATGGCCCCAGATGATGCGGGGAGTGGATGCGCCCTTGCAGGCGCGCGGCGGCGATGAAATCGGCGTTGCGCAGGGTGATGGTCTCGGCCCGCGCGATCCGGGCATAGGGCGGCCAGGAGGTGAAGGCGATGGCGAGAATGGCGTTCTCGATCCCCGGTCCCAGCGCCGCCACGAAGGCCAGCGCCAGGATCAGGCGGGGAAAGGCCAGGAAGATATCGGTGATCCGCATCAATAGCGCATCCCGCCAGCCGCCCATATAACCGGCGGTAGTCCCCACCAGCAGGCCCACCGGCGCGGCGGTGACGGCCACCAGCGCCACCACGTACAGTGTCAGGCGGGCGCCATGGACAACCCGGCTGAAAATATCCCGCCCCAGTTCATCGGTGCCGAACCAATGCGTCGCTCCCGGCGGTTGCAGGCGGTCATGCAGCGCGGTTGCAACGGGTGATGCGGTCGCCAGCAGCGGCGCCAGCATGGCGACGACGAGCAGCGCCACTACGATGCTCAGGCCCAGCATGGCCAGGCGATTGCTATAGAGAGCCAGCCAGCCTGCGTAGGTTCTGCCGAGCGCGGCTTGCAGGCGCGATTGCGGCGCGGCGCTGGTCAGCCAGGTTTTGTGTCGTGAGTAAAGCATCCGATCGCCAAAGCAGGGAACAGACTCACAGTGTAGCAAATGGCGGGGTCGCCACGGCCAGTGCGAGCGCCGACCCCGCTTACACCGCCACCGGAAGTTTTTTAACCCCTGCTCCAGCCGATACCCCCGCCTCCTCAGATACACCCCCTGGGCACACTGGCGTACCCGTGCACTCGGTCCATACCTCAGCGCTTCACGTAACGTCTCACGTTCCGCTTCGCTCAAAGCGGCCGCGAATTTCATCGCTTGAATGACCGTCTTTGATCAGGGAAACTCCGCTACCATAGGCATAATCGCTGAACGATAAAATCTTTGAAATCTTTCGTCTAGTTACTTATGTCTCCTGTGTTTGGTTATGACAGTAAGGTCATGGCTGTTTGGACGCGCGTCGCATAATCCAGGTCTGCCGCGCCGAATTGCGCCAGCATCCTCTGCTGAACGCTTTTCGTCGCATGAATCAGACCTTGGGCGACAGTGTTCGCCAACTGATTCTTCTGGTCATCGGACATTAACCGATACAGGTTACCTGCCTGCGTGAAGTTGTCTTCCTCCTGCGTGTCGTAGGCCTTGATCCAGGCCTCGCCGAGAATCGGCATCGGGGGTTCGGCGACCTCCGGCACCGGCGCGGGCACGCCCTCGGCAGTCCGGTCGTTCGGATAAAAATTCACGCCGCCACCCTGGTTGTTGTCCGAGCCGAACGCCGGGGGCATCCCAGCCATCGCGCCGTCGCGCTGATAGTGGTGAAAAGGGCAGCGCGGCGAATTGACCGGCAACTGGTTCACGTTCACGCCCACTCTATAGCGATGCGCGTCCGCATAAGCGAGAAGCCGTGCCTGCAACATCTTGTCCGGTGAGGCGCTGATACCCGGGACGAAATTGCCTGGGCTGAAGGCCGCCTGCTCGGTCTCGGCGAAATAGTTGGTCACATTTTTGTTGAGTTCCAACTGGCCGATCTCAAGCAAGGTAAAGTCCGCATGCGGCCAGATCTTGGTCAGATCAAACGGATTTATCGAGTAGTTCCTGGCCTGGTCTTCGGTCATGATTTGCACCTTGACGGCCCAACTGGGGTAGTCGCCCCGATCTATGGACTCCACCAGGTCTTTGTGTGCCCCAAAGAGCGGCATCTTGGCCGCTTCTTCGTTGGTGAGGCACCTGATGCCCTGATTGGTCTTGAAGTGCCACTTCACCCAAAAACGTTTGCCCTCCTTGTTCCATAAACTCAAGGTGTGCGAGCTGAATCCGTGCATGTGGCGGTAGGAGGTAGGGATGCCGCGATCCGACATCAGAATCGTGACCTGGTGCAGCGACTGAGGGCTGTTGGCCCAGAATTCATACGCCGCCGCAGGGTTTGGCAGATTCGTCGCCGGATGCTTCTTTTGGGAATGAATGAAATCCGGGAATTTGATCCCGTCCCTGAGAAAAAAGACCGGCGTATTGTTGCCCACCATGTCCCAGTTACCTTCCTCCGTGTAGAACTTGACGGCAAAGCCTCTGGGATCGCGGGCATAGTCGCTGGAATCCTGCCCACCACCGACCGTGGAAAAACGGGCGAACACCTCGGTCTTTTTACCCTTGCCCTGGAGAAACTTGGCGATGGTGTAATCCGCCAGGTCATTGGTCAGCGTGAACGTGCCATAGGCGCCCGTGCCGCGCGCATGCACCACCCGTTCCGGAATGCGCTCGCGATTGAAATGGGCGAGCTTCTCAAAGACACGCCAGTTATCGAAGGTCAGCGGACCTCGCTCACCGGCGGTAATGCTGTTTTGGTCATCAGCGACTGGAGCGCCATTGGCGCTGGTCAAGGGACATCTGGGCTTCTGGCTCATGTTTGTTACTTCCATTCGGGTAATAGAAATCGCAACACCACCATAACTGACCAAGGCTAATATTTAACATTGATTGTTCCAATCGTGGTGATAGGTAACTTGTATCCATGGTTAGGCCAATTCAGCAACATAGCAACATAAGGAATGATATGAACCCTCCCTACTCAACCGGCATCGGATGCGCCAATGGCAGTTGTTGGCTGTCAATCATCAAGAGAGGGGGAGCCATCCTGAACGTTACTACCGTTGGTACCGAGTCTCCTCCAGGTGAAAACCGCGGCCTTTGCAGTCGGTTCAGGGTGTCTGATTCCTATTGCACAAATCCCGCTACCAGTCGCATGCCCGCCCCGCTGGGTAACAGGGTCAGGCGTTTATCATGATAGGCGGCCAGCGCCGGGCGGTGGGCGATGCTGATGAGCGTTGTCTTGGGGAGACGGTCCCTGAGCAGACCGTATAACTGCTGCTCGGTGGCTTCATCGAGCGCCGCGGTGGCCTCGTCGAGGAACAGCCAGTCCGGCTTGTGCAGCAACACACGGGCGAAGGCAAGCCGCTGTTGCTCACCGGGCGACATGAGCTGTCCCCAGTGCCGGGCCTCGTCGAGACGTTCCGTGAACGCCTCCAGGCGGCAGGCGCGCAGGGCATCAACGATCTCGGTATCGGTGAAAGTGCCTGTGCTCGCCGGATAGGACACCGCGCCGCGCAGCGTAGCGATGGGAAGATAAGGTTTCTGCGGCAGGAACAGCAGGCGCGCATTCCTGGGGATTTCAATTCGCCCCTGGCCGAACGGCCAGATGCCGGCAATGGCTCTAAACAGGGTGCTTTTGCCACTGCCGGAGGGACCAGTCAACAGGAGGCGGTCGCCGGCTTTTACAGCGAGGCTGGTCTTTTCCAGAAGCACCCGGCCAGCGGGCAGGGCAAGACCCAGATCCTGTACGGTAAGCTCTGCCCCATCGCTGGGTGTAACGGTAATTCCCGCGCTCGAGCGGGCTTCCTGGCGCGCCTCTTGGATGGCGTGGTGAAAACTGGTCAGACGTTCGACACTCGCTTTCCATTCAGCGAGTTGTGGGAAGACATCGACAAACCAGCTCAAGGCACTCTGCACCTGACCGAAGGCTGAGGATGTCTGCATCAATCCGCCCAGTTGTATGGCGCCAGAGAAGTAACGCGGCGCCGCGACCAGGATCGGAAAGATGATGGCAATCTGGCCATAGGCGGCGGTGAACCAGGTCAGCCGTTTCTGGTATTTCATCAGGCTCCACCAGTTTTGCCACACCTTGCTAAAGCGCGCCGCCAGATTGCTTTTTTCGTCCTCCTCGCCGCCATAGAGAGCGATACCCTCAGTATTCTCGCGCAGGCGTACCAGGTCAAAACGAAAATCCGCCTCAAAACGCTGCTGATTGAAATTCAACCCGATCAGGGGTTTGCCAATATAGCGGGTGAGATAGGTGCCGGCGGCCGCGTAGACCAGCGCCACCCAGACCATGTAGCCGGGGACGCTGATGTCGGTGCCAGCGACCGCCACCGTCAGGGTGCCGGACAGCATCCACAGGATGCTGACGAAGGACACCAGGGTCACGACCGAACTGAGCAAGCCCAGCGCCAGGGTCAGGCTGCTGCCGGCAAAAATCTGCAGGTCCTGGGAGATGCGCTGATCCGGGTTATCGGTCCCGTAGTCCTTGAGTTCCAACCGGTAGTAAACCCGATCGGACAGCCAGTCATTGAGATAAACCTCGGTCAGCCAGCGACGCCAGCGTATTTGCAGCATCTGATTGAAATATAACTGGTACACCGCCATGGCGATGTAGATCGCCGCCAGGATCGAAAAGCGGATCAATTGCTGGCTGAACGCCGCGTAATCCTTTTCCTGCAAGGCATTATAAAACAATTGATTCCATTGATTGATGAGAACCATGACGTAGACGATGCCTAGGTTGATCGCGACCAGGGCCGCCAACAGGCCGCGGGCGATCCAGCGTTCCTCGGAGAACCAGTAAGGCCGGATCAGTTGCCAGAGATTGCCGAGAAAAGTTCTGGCCGAAAGCGTCAGGCTGGGTTTCTGCTGCATAATGTTGTTGGTCCAGATAGGCTTAGGGAGACAGGACAAAAATGAATTCCCGTGCGAAATCGAGGTTGCACAGTAGAAAAAGTTCGCGGGCAAAGGTACAAACCCACCCGCTTGGGTTGTATCAGGTACTCATTGGGCCATGCATGTTATGCAAATAGCCAGAGGAAGCAAATGACTAACGGGACACTGTTGTTGGAACCCGGTACGTTATGGGAAAGGCTGACGGCGGCAACCGGGCATGCGCTGAGCCGCGGAGCGCTCCAGTCGCTGCCGACGCAGAGCGAATTCGTGGAACAGGGCGGCATCCGTTTCCTCGTCCGGGTTCTGGCCAGCCTGGCGCGCAAGGACGAGGCCCAGGAGAAGAGCGTTGCAGTCGCCTCCGGAAAGGAGTTTAATCCGTTTCTGCCCTATGAGGAGGATCTGTTCGTCACCGACATTTCCGGCACGCACGTGTGCCTCTTGAACAAGTTCAATGTCCTCAACCATCATCTGTTGATCGTCACGCGTACGTTTGAGAACCAGGAGTCCCTGCTTACCCTGCCAGATTGCGAGGCCCTGTGCGCCTGCATGGCCGAGTTTGAGGGCCTGGCCTTCTACAATGCCGGGCAAACCGCCGGCGCCAGCCAGCGCCACAAGCACCTGCAGGTGGTGCCATTGCCGCTGGTCGCCGAGGAGCCGCGGATACCCATCGAACCGGCGCTGGCCGCCGCCCACTTTGAAGGCCTCGTGGGGACTTCGCCTGGATTCCCCTTCGTGCACGCCATCGCCCGCCTGGAACCCGCCGTGACGAAATCACCACGGGAAGCCGCTGCCGCCCTGTGTGAAGGCTATCACGCCCTGCTTGATGCGGTGGTGCCGCCGGGTGGCGCCTACAATCTGCTGGCTACCCGGCAATGGCTGCTGCTAGTGCCGCGGTCGCAGGCGTGTTTCGAGTCGATCGCCGTTAATGCGCTGGGCTTTGCGGGCGCCTTGCTGGTGCGCAACCAGCAGCAACTGCAGGTTCTAAAAGAGCGGGGTCCGCTGACGGTGTTGAGCCGCGTTGCCGTGCCTCCCTTGCTCGAATCGGGTTGAACGGCGGGCAGCTTGGAGATCCACTCGCAGCTCAATGATTTCACAACCTTTTTAGGCTTCACCAGTCAACAAGACGGGTAGCAACGGTGCTGGGTAAACACTCTAAATTTCTTCTAATCTTTAGGTAGGTTTCATCGACATGCCAGCGTGATAATCAGAGCAAAGACCAAAAAAACAACAGAGGGATGGGCGGTAGCCGCCAGGATCAGCATTATCTATGCCCTCGGAGCAGGGGTGTGGATCTATGCATCCGATGCGCTGATGGCACGGTTCGCCGGCTATCCACAACACGTGGCAATGCTTCAAGTCTACAAGGGATGGACTTTCGTTGGAGTGACGGCGCTGCTGCTCTATGGCTTGATCGGCACTACCCTGGCGGCAACCCGTGCGCAACAGTCTCCTCAAGGGGGCGCCGGCAGCGCGTCCTGGCCGCAGAGCGAAACGCTTCCACGGTCGTCATGGAGGGCGGCCCGCACGCCTGTCGTGATATTTCTCCTGCTGGCCAGCGTGATTGCGGGGATGGGCTATCTGGTTTATGGGTACCAGAAATCATCCCTGCAGCAGGCCAGGCAGGCTGAACTCCTGGCCATCGCCGATACCAAGGTCGATCAGATTACAACCTGGCTATCCGAGCGACGCAAGGACGCGGAATTAATCGCCCGGAATCCCTTTATTGCCCTTGCAGTCAGCCGCTGGCTGAACGCGGGGGGAGGGGCGGCTGACGAGGAGGGCAAGCGCTTGCTGGTGTGGCTGACCGACCTGAAGGATACATTCGATTATTCGGCCGTAATGTTGCTCGACCCACAGGGTCAGGTCCGGCTCGGCGTCGGCGCCTCCCAGCTCCATCCGAAAAGGCAGGCTTTAGCGCTACAAGCCATGGAGCGCGGTGAGGTGGTCGTGTCGGACCTCCACTGGCGCCAGGAGGTTGTCGGCGGAACCATCAATATGAATCTGATCGCTCCACTGCGCAGCGGAGCAGCTGGGGTGGATCAGCCGATTGGCGCCGTGTTTCTCAAGCTCGACCCCGAGCGCTACCTGTTTCCCCTGATTCAGACTTGGCCGACGCCAAGCCCCAGCGCCGAGACCCTGCTCGTTCGTCGGGAAGGCGATCAGGTGCTGTACCTGAACGAACTTCGCCACCGTAAGAACACCGCGCTCACGTTCCGTCTGCCTAGTCACGATGACCAGCTCCCCGCGGCGCTGGCGGTTAAGGGCCAGACAGGGGCATTCGAGGGTGTGGATTATCGCCAGGTTCGGGTACTTGCTGTCGCGCGTGCGGTTCCTGAAACGCCCTGGTTCCTGGTGGCCAAGGTCGATGCCGACGAGGTGTATGCGCCCGTCAGGACCATCGCGCTGTTTGTGGTAACTCTGGTTGGTATTTTCATTTTATGCGCGGGCGCGGGTACCTTTTTATGGTGGCGGCAACAGTATGCCAGTTTCCTGGCCAGGTATTATCAGGGTGAGTTAGAACGCAAAGCGTTGATTCAACACTTTGATTATCTGACCAAATATGCCAACGACATCATCCTGCTCATGGACGCTCAGGGTCAGATCATCGAAGCGAATGCCAGAGCGGTTTCGGCCTATGGTTACCCTTATGAGGAACTGCTGCGCTTGAATGCCCGGGATCTGCGCGAGCCTGAAGTCCGGTCGCTGCTGGCCGAGCAGATGACGCAAATTGCCCGCTCGGACGGGCTGGTGTTCGAGACAATACATCGGCGCAAGGATGGCGCGTCCTTTCCCGTCGAGGCCAGCTCCAGGCTGATCGAGGTCGAGGGAAAACAGTATCTGCAAAGCATTATCCGTGACATCACGGAGCGCAAAAACTACCAGGAGAAACTGGCTGAGGCGGAACGTCTGGTAAGGTCAACCCTCGATGCGCTGTCCGCGCATATCTGCGTGCTCGATGAAACCGGCACGATCCTGATGGTCAACCAGGCCTGGCGGAAATTTGCCAAGGCCAACGGCATCGATCCCTCACTGGTGGCGGAGAATGTCAATTACCTGGCGACATGTGTTGCAGCCAGCAGATCTTCTTCGGATGAAGCCGCGCGCTTTGCCGAAGGCATCCGGGCCGTGCTGCGCGGAGAGCGCCATGAATTCTCACTCGAGTACCCCTGTCACTCGCCGTCCGAAAAGCGCTGGTTTCTCGGCAAGGTCACCCCTTTCCAGACGTTGACTCCGGCACGCGTGGTGATCGCCCATGAAGATGTCACCGCGCGCAAGCGGGCGGAGGAAAGACTCGCTGAACAAAGGGATCTGTTGGAAACCGTCTTAAGTCAAGCCGCCGATGCGATTGTGGTGTGCGAGGAGCAAGGAAACCTGACGCTCGTTAACGCAGCGGCACGACGCCTGGCCCTCGGCAACCTCGAGGAAAAGGCGCCGGATAGAGATTTGATCACCTGGGGCAAGGGGTATTATCCTAACGGTCGTCCTGTACGGCTAAGAGACTGGCCACTGCGGAAAGCCTTGCGGGGGGAGACTACGGTGGGCGCCGAAGCCCGCATGATGCGGCCCGATGGCAGCTGCTATGACGTGTTGATCAGTGCCGCCCCGCTGCGCAACGCTCATCAGGAGATTATCGGTGCGGTCGCCACTTATTCCGACATCACCGAGCGCAAGCTGGCGGAGAATGCGCTGCGGGCAAGCGAAGCGCACCTGCGCGCCATTGCCAATGCCATTCCCGATGTCCTGCTGGTGCTGGATGAAGAGGGGCGCTACATCGACATCCTCACCTCACAGCCCGACCTGCTCTATACCGATCCCGCCGCTCTCAAGGGCAGGCTGATAGGCGACGTAATGCCGACGGAGCTTGCCGAACACATGCTGAACGTCATCCGGCAAACCCTTAGCACCCGGCAAACCCAGATCGCCGAGTACGAACTGCGGATAGCAAAAGCCGGAAAGCGCTTTTTCGAAGCGCGGACCGCGCCCGTGGAGGCGTCTGGCATGAACAAGCCTGTCATAGTCGTCGTGGCGCGCGACATCACCCAGCGCAAAGTCGCCGAGGACCAGTTGCGGCAGGCGCAGAAGATGGAAGCGGTAGGGCAGTTGACGGGTGGAGTGGCCCACGACTTTAACAACCTGTTGGCGATCATCCTGGGCAACCTCGAGCTGTTGGATGAAGCCCTCACCGACCGGCCGGAGCTGCGGTCCCTGGTACAGCGGTCGCTGGTCGCGGTGGACCGGGGGACGACCTTTATCCACCGCCTGTTGGTCTTCTCGCGGCGCCAGCCCCTGCAACCTAAACCGATCGACCTGAACCAATTGGTGAGGGGGATGACCGACCTGCTGCGGCGCACCCTCGGCGAAACCATCCAGGTGCACACCGTGCTGGCTGAGGACCTGACCCAGACCGTCATCGACCCCAGCCAATTTGAAAATGCCTTGCTCAACCTGGCCCTCAATGCCCGCGACGCCATGCCCAAGGGCGGCACGCTCAGCCTGGCGACGGCCAACCAATGGCTGGATCAGGACTATGTCGCCGCGCATCAATACGCCCAGCCGGGCGCCTATGTGATGCTGGCGGTCAGTGACACCGGCGTGGGGATGCCCGCGGCGGTGCTGGAGCATGTCTTTGAGCCGTTTTTCACCACCAAGGAATTCGGCAGTGGGCTCGGGCTGAGCATGGTGTATGGCTTGGTTAAGCAGTCGGGCGGGCACCTTAACCTGTACAGCGAGGTGGGCAAGGGCACGACGATCAGGATCTACCTGCCGCGGGCAGCGGTCGATGCCGGCACGCGGGTGGCGGCACCGGCGGGTGAAGCCCCCGCGCAGCGCGGCCGGGCGGAAACGATTCTAGTGGTGGAGGATGATAGCCATGTCCGTCAGCTGGCGGTCAATATGCTGCATGGCCTGGGCTATCAGCCGGTGGCGGCGGACACCGCGGAGACCGCCCTGCAGGTGCTGGCCAGTACCCCCCAGGTGGCGCTGCTTTTCACCGATGTCGGGCTTCCCGGCGGGATGAGCGGGATGGAACTGGCTGGGGAGGCCCAGCGTCGCTGTCCGGGCCTCAAGGTGCTGTTTACCTCGGGGTACACCGAACAGACCCTGCTCCAGCAGGGGCGGCTCCCGGACGGTGCCGAACTGCTCACCAAGCCCTACCGCCGGGTTCATTTGGCGACGAAGCTGCACGCTGTTTTTGGCACCCAGCCACCAGACAGGACTTAGGGCCGCGGTCACCCGTGGTCGTTATTGTGGCGGCGTTCCGTACCGGGTAGTGGCTCGCGCGGATGAGCCATTATCGATTTTTGGAATAAGGTTTTATGCGCATGTAAGCCGACTCATGCCCGGCTCGGCGTTCCAGCGATCGCACGAGTTGACGATTTACCCTTTGCCCTGTTGTTTGGCGAAGGCGGCCAGGCCCGCCATGGCACTACTGACACCCCCGAGCGACCAGCCGCCATCGACCGGGATGATGGCGCCGCTCACATAAGCGGCCAGCGGCGAGGCCAGGAACATGGCCATATTGGCGATGTCCATGGGCGTGCCATTGCGGCGCAGGGGCACCGAATCGACTACCTGCCTCTGGATTTCCGGCGTCGGCGCCAGTCGGGCCATGCCCTCGGTGCCGGCGATCGGTCCCGGAACGATGGAATTGACGCGAATGCCGTCCGGACCCCATTCCATGGCCAGAACCCGGGTCACCATATCCACACCCGCCTTGGCGGCGCAGACATGCACCTGCAATTCCATCGGAATGAAAGCCTGCGGGGCGGAGATATTGATGATAGCGGCGCCCGGCTTGGTCAGATAGGGATAGGCCGCCTGCAGAACATGGAAGGTGCCGAGCAGGTCGATATCCACGACCGATTTAAAGCCGTTCGGCGACATGCCCAGCGCGGGGGCGGGAAAATTGCCCGCCGCGCCCGAGATCAGCACATCGATGGTGCCGAACTGCTGGTGAACGCCAGCCAGCGACCCTTTGACCGCCTCAATGTCACGGACGTCGGCGGCAAAACCGATCACTGCGCCGCCGTGGCTGGAAAGCCTGCTGATGGCTGCATCGACTTTACTCTGCGACCGGCTGGCCACGGCGACCCGCGCACCGTTCGCGGCGAACGCCTCGGCGACGCCCAGGTTGATGCCGCTGGTGCCGCCCACCACAAAGACTGTCTTATCGGTAAAATTCAGTGCATGTTTCATCGCGATCCTCATCGTCGTTGAGTGTTACTGTCGCTCGCGTTGTTCGCGAACGGGTACCCATTAATGTAGTAGGATTTAACATTGCCGGGACATTTTCCCGGTTTGATAACCTGCAAGCATTACTCGTTTGAGAGAAAAGGCTGCAAGAGAGCACCGTTCGTTTTCATTTGGACACCGCCCATGCATGAATCGTCTGTAATGCAAACCCTGCACCTCGCTGATGGCACGGCCGTCGCCTATCATCGCAGCCCCGGTAAGAGCCCTGGGGTGGCATTCCTGGGCGGCTTCATGTCCGACATGACCGGCACCAAGGCGATTGCCCTGGAAACCTGGTGCCAGGCGCGCGGCCAGGCGTTCGTGCGCTTCGATTACTCTGGCCATGGGGCGTCGAGCGGCCGCTTCGAAGACGGCACCATCGGTCGCTGGGCCACGGAGGCTGGCGCCGTCGTCGACCAGTTGAGTGCCGGCCCGCAGATCCTGGTGGGTTCATCCATGGGCGGCTGGATCATGCTGTTGGTGGCGCGGGCACGACCGGAGCGCGTTGCCGGCCTGTTGGGGGTCGCCTGCGCGGCGGATTTTACCGAATCCATGATCTGGCAGGGTCTCGATGAGGTTGCTCGGGCGCGGCTACAGCGCGATGGGTTGATTTACCTGCCCTCCGACTATGCGGATGAAGAGCCTTACCCGATCACGCTTAATCTAATCAAAGAGGCGCGCGCGCATCTGTTGTTGGGCGAAAAAAAACTGGCTGCCATCACCTGTCCGGTGCGCCTGCTGCACGGCATGCAGGATGCCAGTGTGCCGTGGCGGACCAGCACTCAGGTTGCCGAGCGCGTGGCCAGCGACAACGTCCGCGTGATCCTGGTTAAGGACGGTGAACACCGGATGTCCCGGGATGGCGATCTGGCACTGTTGACGGAACTGCTGGGTGATGTTATCGCCGAGACGCGCTCCTAGATTCCTCGCACGCCGCCTGTTCCATAAGAAAACCCTACAATTGAAATTTGTTAAGTTCCACCCAATACTCGTGCCGGCAACCACGGGGGATTAGTCCATGGGCGATGTACAGGCGGCCTTTGTGACGGCTTTCTTGCTGATCATCAACTTCGATGCGAAGCTGGCCGAGATCGTCTGGTTATCGCTGGGGGTTAGTCTGACGGCAGTGCTGCTGGCTTCCTTGATGGGCCTGCCCCTGGGCGCCATCCTGGCGCTATGCCGCTTTCCCGGTCACCGGTTCGCGGTGGTGTTGCTAAACGCGTTGATGGGCCTGCCGCCGGTGGTGGTAGGGCTGCTGGTCTATCTGCTGTTGTCGCGCTCGGGGCCGCTGGGCACCTGGGGTCTGTTATTCACCCCCACGGCCATGATTATCGCCCAGTGCGTATTGGTGTTGCCGATCGTAGCCGCTCTTACCCGCCAGGTCGTGGAGGATTTGTGGGAAGAGTTGGAAGAACAGCTGTGCTCCCTGGGCGCCAGCCCACGGCAGGCGATGTGGACGCTGTTATGGGAAGGCCGTTTCAGCCTATTGACGGCGGTCCTCGCGGGGCTGGGGCGGTCCATCGCCGAAGTGGGGGCGGTCATGATCGTCGGTGGCAACATCGCGCATGTCACCCGCACGATGACCACCGCCATCGCCCTGGAGACCAGCAAGGGAGACCTGCCCTTGGCCCTGGGGCTGGGTATCATCCTCATTGCACTGGCGGTGTTAATAAATATCGCCGCGTATCTGATTCAGGGCATCGCCCGCCGCGCCCAGGCTTGATTCCAAAAGCCTGGTTTCATTGGCGTGAAGATCGGGCAGCGCGCTTCGCCGGCTTATACTCGCCGATCTTCGCCGTGATGGTTATCGGTCTGCCATCCCGCAGAATATCCAGCTTCATCTGCTCACCGGCGGGCAGCAGGCCGATGGCGTTGCGCAGCGCCCCGGAATTCCGCACCGGCTTGTCATTGAGGGCTACGACTACATCACCTGCCTTCAGCCCGGCGTTGGCGGCTGTGGAGTTGGGCATGACCTGTGCGATCACCGCTCCCTGGTTGTTGCTGATGCCGAAAGCCTGGGAAAGCTGCGGGGTGAGATCCTGCACCGTTACGCCCAACTGGCCGCGCCGGACTTCACCATATTTGACCAATTGCTCAATCATTTGGGCGACCATATTGACGGGGATGGCGAAACCGATGCCTACGTTGCCGCCGCCGGGCGCGAGAATAGCCGTGTTGATGCCAATCAGTTCGCCGCGCAGATTGACCAAGGCGCCGCCGGAGTTTCCAGGGTTGATGGACGCATCGGTCTGGATGAAGTCTTCGTAACCCTCGATCCCCAGGCCGGTGCGACCCAAGGCGCTGACGATGCCCGAGGTGACGGTCTGGCCCAACCCGAAGGGATTGCCAATAGCCACCACGAAGTCGCCCACCTGCAAGGCATCGGAATCGGCGAGTGGCAGGGCAGTGAGGTTGGTCGCCGGGATCTGGATCACCGCCACATCGGTATCTGAATCGGCGCCGATCACTTTGGCGTTGAGGTGACGGCCATCACGCAGGGTAACCTTGATGGAGTCGGCCTCGCTGATGACATGGGCATTGGTGACGACATAGCCCTTTCCGGCATCCACCACCACGCCAGAACCCAGGCTTTGGGTGCGGCGCTCCAGCGGTTGATCGGGGATGTTGAAGAAACGCCGGAAGAACGGGTCCTCCAGTAGAGGATTGCGTTGCAATTTTACGCGGCCTTCGGTGGCGATATTGACCACTGCGGGTGTGGTACGCTGCAGCATTGGCGCCAGAGTCGGCAGGGGCTGGCTGTCCACCGCGACCGGCAGTCCCGCCAGTGCCGGCGTGGCCAGGGAAGCGACGGCCAGGCAAGCGGCCACCATAAAATTCAGTGCTTTATTCATGGATTAACATTGCTCCTCGGATTTTCTCAATCCCCCCAGTGCGCGCGGGGGTTGAAGTGCAATTCGTCCGCCATCCTTCGAAATAGTTTCCTGGCAACATCCGAATCCGCCGGCGGATTGACGATGTGCAGCACCACGTACTGATCCCCCGGAGGGTTACCGGGCAACCCACGGCCGCGCATGCGCAGTTTCTGGCCGGTCTGGGCGTTGGCCGATATGTTCAGGGTTACCTTGCCCGCCAGAGTAGGCACCTGTACGCGGTTGCCCAGCGCCGCTTCCCATGGGGTGATAGGCAGCTCCAGGGTAAGGTCGCGGCCCTTGACCTGGAACAGGGGATGAGGCCGCAGTACCACCTCCAGGTAAAGATCACCATGGGCGTGGCCACCCACGCCAGGCGTACCCTGGCCACTGAGGCGAATTTTCTGGCCGTGGGTTACGCCGGCGGGAATTTTGATATTCAGGGACTTGCCGCGAGTCGCCCCCCGTGCCAGCGCGTCGATCTCGGGGATCTGGACTTCCAGGGTACGGTTGCCGCCGTGAAAGGCTTCTTCCAGGGTTAGTTCGATGCGGATGTGCTGGTCCTCGCCCTTGCGCCGGAAGCCGCGCTGGCGGCTGGCAGCGCCGAAGCCGCCAAACAGGGACTCGAAGAAATCGCCCGGATCGCCGCGGCCGGTGCCGCGATCGCGGAAGTGCGGGGACTGGCCTCGGCTCGGCGGCGGTCGGAATTCCTGACCGGCCTTCCAGTTGGCGCCGAGCTGATCATAAGCGCTGCGCTTGTCGGTATCGCGCAACACCTCGTATGCCTCCGCCACCAACTTGAAACGCTCCTCGGCGTCGGCTTCCTTGCTGACGTCGGGATGGTATTTGCGAGCCAGCCTGCGGTAGGCCTTTTTGATCTCGGCCTCCGGGGCCGTGCGTGGCACGTCTAGGATCTTATAGTAATCTTTATATTCCATGCCTGTTTGTCGCCCGCGGGTAACCGGTTATCTGCCGCACCGCTTGGGTTCAGGCATCCACGGTGATCTTGCGGGGCTGAGTACGCGCATGCTTGGGAATCACGATCTCCAATACACCATTCCGGCCCTTGGCGATGATCTTGTCCGGGTCTACCGTGTCGGGCAGGCTGAAGCGCCGGTAGAAGGTGCCGTGGGTGCGCTCGATGCGCTTGTAACCCTGGCGGTCTTCCTTGGTTTCGCGCTGGCGTTCGCCCTTAATGGTGAGCATGCCTTTGTCCATGGTGATCTCGATGTCCTTGATGTTCACGCCAGGAACATCCGCATGGATCACGAAGCGGTCCTGCTCTTCCTTGATGTCCACCGCGGGCACCCAGTCGCAGGTGGCCACCGGAGAGTGCTCCTCATCCCTGCTCAGGATCCTGCGGGAATCGAACAGGCGATCCAATTCTTTCTGAACTTGATTCAATTGCGTCCAGGGTTCATAACGGGTCAGGCTCATGATGTATTCCTCTTGATAGGCTGCGGTCAAAGCGCCGCATGCTCAGGAAGTAAGGGTGTAAATCGGCATTTCAAGGGTCTGCAGGTGAGGAATATCGGCGCTGACGAGCCTTGTGGATCAATAATCTGCCCAAAGGCTTTAAAGTATGCAACTCGAAGATTTCATGGAGTGCGTTTATCGGGGTGAAATTCCTCTTGAACCGCCAGACGGATTAATTACCGGCGGCAGGGAAGTGGACAGCCTGCTGAGCGACGCACAGGGTTATTTTAATTACTCGCGGGCTCGCACGGAATGCACGGAGCGGGGCATGTGGGCTATCGTCGATCAGGTCTGGACCCGTGAGCTTGCCGACTGGATTGGGCAACGGCGGGTGTTGGAGATCATGGCGGGACGTGGCTGGCTGGCGAAAGCCCTAGCTGCGCACGGCGTTCGGGTTATCGCCACGGATAATGGTGAATGGGATGGCAGTCACACGCAAGCCCTCCTGGTTTTTGCGGTCAGGCCGTTCGCGGCCTTGGAGGCGGTCAAGACCTTTGGCAACGAGGTTGACGTATTGCTGGTTTCGTGGCCACCGTGCGGCGATGAGGCGATCTGCCGGGCGGCGGAAGCGTGGGGCGGCAACCGGCCCGTTATCTACATCGGAGAGAGCTGCGGAGGCCGTAATGCCCCGAAAGATTTTTTTAAGTGGTTCCAAGTGCTGGAAGATTTGAATTTTCCCTTGCAATCCTGGTGCGGGTTTCATGATGCAGTGTTGGTGGGTCATTATCATTTTTCCTCTGCTGGTGTTCCGCTCAAATCTATCCCTGCCGCCGCGGGGGAAGCAGGAGCCTCCACCTCGTCGCCCAAAGCAATGGTTCCATCCCCGCCGGCGCGGGGGAAACCAACTTAAGAGTTGGGCTATCATGGGTGGCCTTGGTGCTGCGGCCGCAGGGTTGCCCTCGGCGGGCGTCAGGGTTTCCAGCGTTTTCTGGTAAAGTTGAATGTGTTTCCAAGATTGCTTCCTTCTATGCCCGTTGTGTAAAGGGCAGTCAATTCCCGCTAAGACTGGTAAATTTTTGGTAATAGGAAGGTGTGACCATGATGGCTGAGCAGCGTGATTTCATACCCCTGAATATCGCAGTACTGACCGTTTCCGATACGCGCAGCGAAGCCGATGACACCTCCGGCCGGGAGCTGGTGGAGCGCTTGCAGGCAGCCGGTCACCGGTTGGCGGAGAAACAGATCGTGCCCGATGATATCTACAGCATCCGAGCGGTAATCTCCCGCTGGATCGCCGATGAAACGGTCAATACCGTGCTCACCACGGGCGGCACCGGCGTTACGGGTCGCGATGGCACTCCCGAGGCTATCCAGGCGCTGCTGGACAAGGAGATTGAGGGCTTCGGGGAGTTGTTCCGCATGCTGTCCTGGGAAGAAATCAAGACCTCCACGATGCAATCCCGCTGTCTGGCCGGGGTAGCCAACGGGACCTATATTTTTTGCCTGCCGGGGTCCTCGGGTGCCTGCCGCACCGGTTGGGACCGCATCATCAAGGATCAACTGGACTACCGACACCGGCCCTGCAATCTGGCGGAGCTGCTGCCGCGGCTGCGGGAAAAATAGGCACTATCGCCATGGCGGATAATCCAACGCCGCGCATCGGTATCGCCCTGGGCAGCGGCTCCGCGCGCGGCTGGGTGCACATCGGCATCCTGCGCGGACTGGAAGCCGCAGGCATCGTCCCGGATATCGTCTGTGGCACCTCCATCGGTGCCCTGGTAGGAGCAGCTTACGCCAGTCAGCGCCTGGACGCCCTGCAGGAATGGATTCTAGACATCAATTGGTGGGAAATCCTGCGGCTGATGAAGCCACGCCCCACCGCGCTGGTGGAAGGCGAACGGTTGATGAAAGCCTTTTCCGAGCGGGTTGAGGACGTGCCTATCGAGTCCTTGCCCAAGATCTTTGGGGCCGTGGCCACGGATTTGCTCAGGGGTCGCGAGATCTGGTTCCAAAAAGGCTCACTCATGGAGGCCGTGCGCGCTTCCATCGCCCTGCCGGGCCTGTTCAGCCCAGTGTATCAAAACGGCCGTTGGTTGGTGGACGGCGGTCTGGTGGATCCCGTGCCGGTGTCCCTGTGTCGCGCCCTGGGCGCCGAACTGGTTATTGCCGTTAACCTCAACAACGATATCGTCGGCAAGCACTTGCGCAAGCGGGAGCAGCGCCCCGAACCGGGTGACTGGCTCGGACAGTTGGGTAGCCGCCTACAAAAGGCTATCTGGGACCGGCAACGCCGCCAGGGGGAGGAGGGTATGCCTGGGTTGTTCGACGTCATCGCCGGATCCATGAACATTATGCAGGACCGTATTACCCGTAGCCGACTCGCGGGCGAACCGCCGGACGTGGTGTTGGCTCCACGGCTGGCCCAGTTGGCCCTGATGGACTTCGACCGCGCAGAGGAGGCCATCGGCATCGGTATGGAGTACGTGAAACTGAATCTGCCGTTGCTCAAGGATGCCTTGAGCCTGAACGCTGACGAAGAAGAAAACGCATCTCCGCTTGTCGAGAGGGGGTGAGAAAATCCTCTTCCCACGCTGAATCATGGCAACCGAAACCAGCTATCTGTCCGCTTTTCTGGTCGCCTTGTTGGGGGCGGTGCATTGCTTCGGGATGTGTGGCGGCATCGTGGGCGCGCTCACCCTCGGCCTGCCCCCCGCCACGCACAGCCGGTTCATGGCCGCGTTTCCCTATCTGTTGGCCTATAACGCTGGCCGCATCACCAGTTATACCCTGGCCGGCCTGCTGGTCGGTGGGGTAGGGGGATGGGCGGCAAACCTGGCCTCGGTGCACCATGGCCAGCAAGTGTTGCAAGTCATCGCGGGGCTGTTCATGGTGCTGCTGGGCCTGTACCTGGGGGGCTGGTGGCAGGGCCTGATCCAGGTGGAGCGGGCCGGCGGTGTGCTGTGGCGACGCCTCGAACCGTTCGGGCGGCGCCTGCTGCCGATACGGACGCCCGGCCAGGCCCTGGGTGTGGGGCTGGTGTGGGGCTGGTTGCCCTGCGGTCTGGTGTACAGTGTCCTGATCTGGGCGATCAGCGCCGGGGGGGTGGTGCAAGGTGGTTTGTTGATGTTGAGCTTCGGTCTGGGAACCCTGCCGGCGCTCCTGGCCATGGGCGCCTTTGCCGCCTCGCTGGCGGGTTTTGTACGCCAACACTGGGTGCGCTGGGTCGCGGGCGCGCTGGTGATTGCGTTTGGGATTTATCAAATCCTATTGGTTCTATCCCCACTGCCTGTTTAAGCACGTAAAGCGGTTCAAGTACTGTTGACAATTCCTGGTGGTTGATAAGACCTAACAGCCGGTTATTACAATGTCCATAGGCACAGACAAGACTCGGATAAAACGAGCTAACTGGTAAAGAGCCCCCTTTCGCGATGGACAGAATTTTAAGCGCCCTACGCAGCGACAACTTCTATCGCGCCCTCGTGTTGCTCTGGCAGCGGTTATAGAGATCATGTGTTTTTTCCGGGCGCCGAGCGTACCGCTCACGATAATCTTGAGGGGCATGCGCTTGCAGTGAGGACGGCAGTGGATGCCAGATTAGCGATAATCGACTGCAACTCCGACGTCTCCTCGAAAATCAGCCGCTGGCCATGCTCCAATCTCTTGACGAGTATCTTTTTGAACTCTATGGCTTGCAAGACGAGCTAAGTGGTGTGTGATCCACTTCGCGCTGTTGAATTTTCTCTTCGTAAAGCAGCCCATCCATGAGAATAGACATCTCGGATTCATCGTCGAAAATCAGGGTGCCGTCCTCGTAGAGCATACCGAGCTTCCTGGCGACTCGATGAAATTCCTGTTGGTGATCGAGCCCCCACTCGACCGCGGCCTGATGCAATTTGATCAAGCGCTGTCGGAATGTCTGGTAGGTCGCCAAGTGATTGGTCATTTCGAGATTCTGAGATTCGGCCAAGCTGGAGGTGGGTCAGGCCTTGACCGTGTGATGTAGACCACGCTTGTTGGCCTTTTTATAGTAAATTACCACTACACCTGCTGAATACTCTAACGAAGGGGGCGCCAGCCGATGTCGGCGGCGCTGGCTCACTGATCCGCGCCGGGATGCAACATCGCTGTCTGCAGAGGAGATCGCCAGTGACTAATCAGATGCTTGAAGAGTATCTCTCCACACAGGAATTTTTCTCGGCGCTAAGCCCGGAGTTCATCGGGTTCCTGGCCCGCTGCGCCAGCGAACGGCAGATCGCGCCAGGCCAGGTCTTGTTCCGCCAGGGTGAGCGCGCCCGCCATTTCTATCTGATCCGCAACGGCAGCATAGCCATTGAGATTCCAGCGATCACGGGTCCGACGCTGACGGTGCAGAGCCTCGGCGCCGGCCAGATTCTGGGGTGGTCGTGGCTGATACCGCCGTACACGTGGAATTTTCAGGCCAGAGTGGAAGCACAAACGGCACTGCTCGCTTTCGATGGCGACGCGGTGCTGACCCGTTGCGAAGAGGATCCGAAATTCGGCTACGCGTTGCTTAAGCGGGTTGCGTCTCTAATGGCCGAGCGTCTGGGAGTCGCCCGCCAGCGAATGATGGACCAGTGGAATCCGCCCGGCTTCGCCTAGACGGCCGGTGCCTGATCAGCAAACCGGGGCACAGGGGCAGGCATTGAATCCCCGGCGCCGTTGGGACAACAGGCCGGCGGCGGTAATCGTCTTGGGGTCGGCCAGCACTCGCTGGCTGTGTGTTCCCCAAACGACCGTTTGTGAAACGTTCCCCCTGCCCCAGCAACCACTGTCATTTTTCAAAGTCGACGTCAGCGGATGGTCAAAGTGAACTTCAGCGGGTCGTCTCGGAGCCGATCAGGCTCCCTCGGAGACTGGCGCGCGGGTCCGGATGGCGCGGTACAACGTGGCGTGGTGACAGCGCAAGATGCGCGCGGCCTCGCGCACCGACGTCCCCTCGGTGAGGTCGAGCAGGTCGCGCGTCGAGCGCGCCAGGCGAGCCAGGCGAGTTGCCACGACGACGTCCCCTTCGCGCAGGTGTTCAAGCAGACGCGCTAGTTCGGGGCGATCACGGCGGGCGCCGGAGATTTTCTCTGCGTAGAGGCGGTGGCAGCCGGCGACGCGCAGGACGGCGCGTTGCGCGTCGAGGTGCTGGTCGTCGGTGGAGACACGGGCGTAGCCGATGAGCATGGCGGAAGGTCCGGAAAGGAGTTGCAAAAGTGTATCGGAACCTCCACCTTTTGCACCAGGCTTTTGCGACAAGATAAGCGCTTGTTTCGGCGGAATCCGCTCTGGTGTCGCACAACTTAGGAGTTATGCGACATCCGCTGACCCAAGAAGCGTTCGAGTGCGGCCCGGCCTTCCGGCGTGGCGGCGAGCCGACGCAGCTCGTCCATCAACCGATCCCAGCTCCGCGCGAAGGTCATCTGCTCCAGTTGCTCGACCGGGATGCCGGTTTCATCGGACAATCGTTGCAGCACTGCGCGGGCGGGCTCTCTAAGCGAGCGCGCTTGGCGGTCCGCGATCGGAATGCCCAGCGCCCGCAGACAGAAGGTCTCGTAACGCGCGCGGTAGCACTCGGCGAGTCGGCGCACGTAGGTTTCCAGCAGCTCGTACCGACGCGACCGGTCGCACCGAGCAGATTGTGCAACTCGTCGATCACGAGTATGCGCACGCCCATTTCCCGCATCAGACGTAGCACCAGCGCCTCGCGAACATCGTTGCGGCTGTAGCAGCCAACCGGGGCGCCCAACGTCGCCAGCAGCGCCGAGTACAGCCGCAACACCGTGGCCTCAGCCGGCATCTGCACCGTCAACACCGGGATGCTCTCGTGCTTGCCGACCTGGCCGAGCAATTCGAACACTGGCGCCGGAGCCGCGCCACGGCCCAGGACCGGATTCCCGCGGCCTTATGGGATCAGGCGGTGGTATTAACGAGTGTGCTGCCCCGCTCCCAAGTGGCCAAGCGGTTGCGCCTGAGCCCCACCGATCTGAAGCAACAGGGCCTGGCGCGGCCGACGGCCATCCCGGCCACCGCGGTTGTGCCTTACCCTGGGGTTGTGGAAGTCACCGCCCCTGCGTTGGAGCCGGCAGCGCCCCACGCGACGGTGCTCGAGGTCGAACGCCCGGATGGGGCACGGTTGCGCCTGCAGTATCGGGACTCACCGCCGCTAGCGGCCGTGCTGCGGGCGTTTCTGGAGCCGGCGTGATGTTGCAACTGACGCCACAGAGTCGGAACTGGCTAAGTGCCGGCCTAAAGTCATTTCAGATCAATTGGTTAGCGTCCTAGCCAGCTCCCGGCCCGGCTGGCTCCACAAGAACCAGTGCACGGCGGTGTCAGATGGCTTACAATGTCAGGCGAGGCACAGATGGCCGGGGCAGCGTGGCGCGCCGGCCGGCAACGGGTCGGGGTACCCTGATCGGTCGCTCCCCGATCGCTCGGACCAGTCCGCCCCGCCGGTCCCCGTTGCCGACGGTCCTGACAAGATACCCATGCTGATCCTGACACCATGCCCCCGCTAGCGCCGGACCTGACCCTGCCGCTTCGCCCGAGTTCGGACGCTATCGCCTGCCCTGGTTGCGATCTGCTCCAACGTCTGCCCATGCTCCCGCCCGGCGGGCGGGCGCGCTGCCGGCGCTGCGGCGAGGTCCTCGCCACCACGCCCACCGATCCGATCGATCGACCACTCGCGCTCGCGGTCGCGGCGGCAATCGTCCTGGTCGTCGCCAATACCACGCCATTGATGGGGATCTCGGCCGTCGGACGCACCGCGGATACAACCATCCTCGGCGGCGCGCTGGCCATGTGGACCCAGGGTCAGGCCCTCACGGGCGCGCTGGTGGCGATCTGCGCGGCGGCCGCACCGGGCGCCTACGTCTTGTTCATGCTCGCGGTCCTGTTGGCGGCCCGGCGCCCACCCGCGCCGCGCTGGGCCGGCGAGCTGCTGCGCCTCGCGGGACACCTGCAACTCTGGGCCATGCCCGAGGTGATGCTGCTCGGGATCCTGGTGGCCCTGGTCAAGATCGCGGAGCTGGCGACGGTGGACGCCGGGGTCGGACTCTATGCGACCGGCGCGCTGCCGGTGCTGCTCGCAGGCATCGCGGTCAGCTTCGATCCGCGCGCAATCTGGGATCGGGTCCTATGGGCCGACGGGGAGGCCCCGCCCCGGATGCCTCGCCAGATGCCCGTCAAGACCACCGCCGACCCCGCTGTCGAGGAGCCGCCCCGTTGACGACTGCCACCCTCACCGCCGCGCGACAAGGGCTGGTCTCCTGCGCGACCTGCGGCCTGTTGTCGCGCCCCGCGAGCCCCGCCGAGCCGGGCCATTGCCCCCGCTGCGGCGCCAAGCTGGACTGGCGACACCCCAGTTCCATCCAGCACACCTGGGCCCTCACGCTCGCCGCCGCCGTCTGCTACATCCCCGCCAATGCCTTGCCCGTCATGGTCACCAGCGCGCTGGGCGCCTCCACCCCGGACACTATAATGGGCGGGGTGGTGTTTCTCTTCACCTCGGGCTCCTGGCCCTTGGGCCTGATCGTGCTGATCGCGAGCGTGATGATCCCGCTCGGCAAGCTACTGGCCCTGGCCTGGCTGCTGATTGCCGTGCAGCGCGGGGCGAGCGGGGGCGAGCGCGAGCGCATGCGGTTGATTCGCCTGGTACGGTTTATCGGCCGGTGGTCCATGCTGGATGTCTTTGTCGACACCTTTACGGTCGCCTTGGTGCAGCTTGAACCCCTGATGTCGGTGGAGCCGGGCCCCGGGGTGGTATTCTTCGCCGCCGTCGTGGTGCTGACGATGCTCGCGGCGGAGTCCTTCGACCCCCGGCTGCTGTGGGACACCAAACAGGCGCAACCCCCGAATGGCTGAGCCACTGGTGACCGACAACCTCCCCCAGGCGACCCTGGAGCCGCCGCGGCGTCGCCGGGTCTCGATCGTCTGGATCATCCCCATCCTCGCCGCCGCGGTGGCCATCGGGATCGCCGTCCAGCGCGTGCTGACCCAGGGCCCGACCATCACCATCCTGTTCCAGGAGGCGGGCGGCGTTGTGGCCGGCAAGACCTTCGTCAAGTACAAGGACGTCAACATCGGCCAGGTGACCGCGGTCCAGTTGGCCGAGCGGCACACCAAGGTGGCGGTGACGGTAAAGATCGACCAGAGCGCGCGGGGCCTCATGGTCGAGGATGCCCGCTTCTGGATCGTCGAGCCGCGCATCACCTTGAGCGGGGTCAGCGGCCTCGGCACCCTGCTCTCGGGCAACTACATCGGATTGCAGGTCGGGACATCGACCAAGGAGCAGCGCCAATTCGTCGGGCTCGACGTGCCCCCCGCCGTCACCGACCAGCCCGGGCGCCGGTTCATCCTGAAGTCGGCCGACCTGGGCTCCCTGGGGGTCGGCGCGCCCATCTACTATCGGCGACTGAACGTGGGCGAGGTCGCCGCCTATGCCTTGGCGGCGGACGGCAACGGGATCGATATCACGGTCTTCGTCTACACCCCCTACGAGCGATACGTGACGCCCCAGACCCGCTTTTGGGACGCGAGCGGCATCGACTTCTCGCTCAACGCCAATGGGTTGGACGTGCGCACCCAGTCCCTGGTGTCGGTGCTGGCCGGCGGGCTGGCCTTCGACACACCGACCTTCGCGACGGCGGAGGGACCGGCCGCCGAAAACGCCGTGTTCACCCTCTACTCGGACCAGGCCACCGCCATGAAACAGCCGGACCCCGTCTCCCGGCGCTATGTCCTCTACACGGAGTCGGCCCAGGGGCTGGAGGTGGGCGCACCGGTGAGGCTGCTGGGCCTGTCCGCGGGCGAGGTCACGGAGGTTGGCGTGGCCGTGGACCCCAAGACCCAACAGTTTCGTCCGCGGGTGGTCATCACCTTCTATCTCGAGCGCCTGCTCGCCCGCTTGGACACCGAACAAGCCGCCCTGGGCAAGACGTTCGAGAACGAGAGCGCGTCTGACCGCCTCAAGCTCATCCGCCATCAGGTCGAGGATCTCGGGCTGCGGGCCCAGACACTGAGTGGCAATCTGTTGACCGGGGAACGCTATGTGGCGTTCGCCTATCACCCGACTGCGCCCAAGGTGACCATCGACTGGGACCAGGACCCGCTGGAGCTGCCGGTGATCCCGGGGGGCTCGCGGACATCGAGGACCGGGTGGCCGGGGTCTTGGACCAACTCGAAGGCATCCTCAAGAAGGTCGACAAGCTGCCGCTCGGGGACATCGCCCTGAACCTCGACAACACCATCAAGACGCTGGACCGAGTGCTCAAGAACGCGGACGCCAAGACCCTGCCCGAGGTGACCCAGACGCTGGAACGGCTGCGCGGCACCATGGCCACGGCCGAGCGCGTCCTCAAGGATACGAATGCGACCCTGCTCGGCAAGGACGCCCCGGGCCAGCAGGAGCTGCGCGACGCCTTGCAGGAGATCGCCCGGGCGGCGCGGTCGCTGCGCGTCCTCACCGACTACCTGGAGCGCCACCCCGAGGCGCTGATCCGCGGCAAGGCCGAGGAGAACCCATGATCCGCCTGCTCGCCTCCATCGCTGCTGTCGGTGCCCTGTGCGCCCTGACCGCTGGGTGCGCGTCTCCGCCTTCGCGCTTCTACACCCTGAGCAGCACGCTGGCGTCCGGCCCCGGGTCGTCCTCCCAGTCCGGGGGCCTTTCGGTCGCGGTCGGGCCTGTGTCCATCCCCGCGCAGGTGGACCGCCCCGAGATCGTGGTGAGCGCGGGGCCGAACCAGGTCCGATTGGACGAGACCAACCGCTGGGCCTCCCCCTTGGAGGACAACATCGCGCGCGCGGTGGCCGCCAACCTGAGCGCCCTGCTCGGCACGCCGCGGGTGACCCTGTTTCCGCAGACCCCGGGCGCAGATGCCGCCTACCGGGTGTCGATCGAGGTGCAGGGATTCGCATCCGCGCCCGGCGAGGCGGCGACCCTGGAGGCCGTCTGGAGCGTGCGCCGGACCCAGGACGGGCGGAGCGAGACCGGGCGCACGAGTGTGCGCGAGCCGGTCGCGGACGCGGGCTACGAGGCCCTCGCCGCCGCCCACAGCCGCGCCCTCGCGGCCCTGAGTCGGGACATCGCCGACGCACTGCGGACACTGAGCCGCGGCACGTCCAGGCAGCCTGTCGGGCTGTCTACGCGACGCATTGATTAACAAGCCGACATCACCAACTGTCCCGGTTTAAGTGTATACCTGCCCACTCAAACTGCGGCATCGCCTTGATGGACTCCTTGGTTGCGCCCGGCAGAGCGCGGCGAACACATAGCCCCAGCCATTGAAGACGAGTTCGATGGCCAGGAAAAGACCGATGACCCTAGAAAAAGCAGTTGAGCCCGCCAGCCGCCGCGCGGGCGGGGCTGGGGTGGTACACGCACCGTGGCAGGGCGGGCTAGGCGGGCGCCGGAGCATCCGGGGGCTGCAACTCGCGCCCGTGCAGGTATGTCGTCAAGGCGCGGGAGAGGATGCGCTACCAGCGCTGGGTCGGGGTCAACTGCTCCGCAGTTAACCGCAGGCCATGGAGGAAGGCGGCGATGGAGAGGCTCTCGGCATCCAGCGAGGTCACCAGCACGGCGTATTCGTAGCTCCGCACAACGTCGGCGAGTTCGGTGAGGCTCAGGCGCAGTTGCGCAGGATCGCTGCGGTCTTCGACCGCGAGGTTTTTCGCCAGCCGCGGGCGCAGGACCACGACGTGCCGGACGCGGCCCCAGCCAGCCAGGCGCAGGGACGACTCGGTGCCCAGCACGTCGCGGGGGCGCGGTGCTCTGGGGCTGGTCCAACGCAGCGGACGCTGCTCGACCCAGGAATCGCACAGACTGCTGACTTGCCGGTACTCCGTGAAGAATGGCACCTGCCCGAGCGGCGTCACCGTTGCGCCCGGGTCCCACTCGACGTGGACCCAGCCACCGAACGGGTCTACTGGCACCGGGCCGTTGGTCGCCACCAGGGCGCGGCAGGCGGACTCGGGCTGTTGCTTGGGCTAACCCTGTGGGGGAACGGGAAATTGGCTCATGGGCACCTCCTGGTGCCGCATTTTCAGCCGGTTAGGCGAGGCCAAGCAAGTTCCAACTGCTCCTTGGTAATCATCATCAAGTGTCCTGTTGGGGACGGTGAGCCTGCCGCTCAAGGGTTGGTTTACGGCTGGCCAGCGTTCGCTTTTTGCAGGCGTTTCAGAAATACCCGCATCTCTTTGGCCGCCTGCACATCCCCCTTGCCTTCGGCGACGCGGATGCCCTGTTCATAGGCCGCGCTGGCTGCATCGCGCTGACCGGCCTCCGCCAGGGCCCTGCCCAGGGCCTTCCAGGCCGCCGAGTAGCCGGGCTCATGCTGGACCGCCGCGCGCAGATGCTCAGCGGCCCGCGCCGGGTCGCCTGCCTTGAGATAGGCGTTGCCCAAACCGAAGCGCAGCAAGGCGTTGTCCTGACCCTTGGCCAGCATGGCTCCAAGTTGCTCGATCACGCCCATTGCGTCCGCTCCTTTTGTGCCACCAGCATGGCTTCGTTGCGAAACCCCCGCGTGGTATCGCCACCCTGGCCTTCTTCGCGATAGACCCTAACCTTGAGCGCAGGGAACAAGCGCAGCAGTTCGTTATCATCGAGCAGGAAGTCGGGGTTGCTGGGGCCATCCTTACTGATCCGAAGTTTGCTGAAGGTTTGATAAAACAGCAACCCCCCGGAACGCAGGGCGGCTTCCAGGGCCGGTGCCAGAGAGCGTTCCAGAAAGCGGCTGACCACGATGACATCGAAGCACCCAGGCTTCGGAGGTCGGGCCGTCACCGCCCGCACTTCGCTGTGCACGGTGAGGCCCGCCGCACGGGCCGCCGCGTCAAGACGGCTGATGGCCACCGGCGAAATGTCCCAGGCCCAGGTAGTCAGGCCATGGCGGGCCAGCAGCAGAGCGTTGGCCCCTAACCCGCAGGCGAGATCCAGCGCCTGTCCTGCCACGGGCAGCAGGTGCAGGTTATCTGCCAGCACCTTGGCAGGCTGTTGCTCGCTAATGGCTTCCCGATAGCGCTGATTCCAACAGCTTGCGATCTCGTCGTGCATGCAAACTCTCCGGCCAACCCTCGGATCACATGAAGGTGATGCCCACCTGGAACAGGCGCTCCACCTCGCCGATGCGTTTCTTGTCCACCAGGAACAGGATGACATGGTCCTCAGGCTCGATAACCGTATCGTGGTGGCAGATGATCACCTCATCGTTGCGGACGATAGCGCCGATCGTGGTGCCGGGCGGCAGATTGATCTCCTCGATACGCCGTCCCACCACTTTGGAGGTCTTGCGGTCACCATGGGGCACCGCCTCGATGGCTTCGGCGGCACCGCGGCGCAGGGAATGCACCCTGGCCACGTCGCCCCGGCGGACATAGGTGAGCAGGGTGCCGATGGTAGCCTGCTGAGGAGAGATGGCTACATCAACGATCCCGGAGGATTCCACCAGATCCACATAGGAGGGGCGGTTGATGAGGGACATCGCCTTGCGTGCGCCCAGGCGCTTGGCCAGCATGGCCGACAGAATGTTGGCCTCGTCATCGTTGGTAACGGCGCAGAAAATATCGGTATGCTCGATGTTTTCTTCCAACAGCAAATCCTCGTCCGCGGCATCGCCCTGTAACACGATGGTGCGCGCCAGTTGTTCGGAGATGCGTTTGGCGACCATGGGATTGTGCTCGATGATCTTGACCTGAAGGCGTTCTTCCAGAGCCTGAGCCAGGCGCGTGCCGATGTTGCCGCCGCCAGCCAGGATCAGTCGTTTGACATTTTTGTCTAGTTTGCGCAGTTCGCTCATGACGGCGCGGATGTTCTTGCGGGCGGCGATGAAGAATACCTCATCATCGGCCTGGATGATGGTGTCCCCCTCGGGGATGATCGGGCTACCCTGGCGGAAAATGGCCGCCACCCGCATGTGGATGCCGGGTATGCGCTTGGGCAGGGTATGCAGGGCATGGCCCACGAGGGGGCCGCCATAATAAGCCTTGACGCCCACCAGCCGCACCTTGCCATCGGCGAAATCCAACACTTGCAAGGCCCCCGGATGCTCGATGAGCCGCTGGATGTAGTCCGTCACCAGTTGCTCCGGGCTGATCAGGACATCGATGGGCAGTGACTCGGGTTTGAACAGTTCCTGATGGCGCAGGTACTCTCCCGAACGCACCCGGGCGATCTTGGTAGGGGTACGGAACAGGGTGTGGGCTACCTGGCAGGCGATCATATTGACCTCATCGCTGTTAGTCAGGGCGATGAGCATATCGGCATCCTCGGCGCCAGCTTGGGTCAGTACCGCCGGGTGGGAGGCTTTGCCTTCCACGGTGCGAATATCCAGCCGGGCCTGCAGGTCCTGAAGCTTTTCGCCGTTGGTATCGACGACGGTGATATCGTTGGTTTCACTGGCGAGGTTGTGGGCCACCGAGGCGCCGACCTGGCCGGCGCCGAGAATGATGATTTTCATGGGCGGTCGCTAAGGTTGACGGCGGCCTAGTCGGCATCAAGCGCCTTCTTGGGGTCTATGCCAAGAGCGCGCAGCTTGCGATACAGATTGGTCCGTTCCATGCCCACCCGCTCGGCCAAGCGCGCCACGTTGCCGTCGCAGTCCTTGAACTGTTGCAACAGATAGGAACGTTCGAATTGCTCGCGAGCCTCCCGCAGCGGCAAGTCCAGCGGGATGCTGCTGACTTCCCGGGACTTGATCGGTGGAGCGCTACTGATGGCCGATTCCACCTCGTCCTGGGTTATTTCCTCATCGACGCCCAGGATCAGGAGCCGTTGTACCAGATTCTTCAGTTCGCGGATGTTGCCCGGCCAACTGTAATTGCGCAGGCGGTTTTGGGCGGCCATGGTAAAGTGCCGGTAGGGCAGGTTTTCCTGATCGACGAAGTAGTTGACATAATAAGTGAGCAGTTCCGGCACGTCTTCGACATGTTCGCGCAGGGGCGGCAGCTTGATGGGTACCACGTTCAGGTGGTAGTACAAGTCCTCGCGGAAGCGCCCGGTGGTCACCTCCTGTTCCAGATCGCGGTGCGTCGCGGCCGCCACCCGGACGTTGACTTGCACTGGTTCGTTGCCGCCAATGCGCAGGAAAGAACCGTTTTCCAGAGCACCGGCTAGCTTGGCCTGGGCCTCCAGGTCCATGTCCGCAAGTTCGTCCAGGAACAGCGTGCCGCCGCTGGCTTGTTCCAGGCGCCCGTAATGGATCTTGCCGCCCTGTTCGGAGCCGAACAGTTCCAGGGTCGAGTTTTCGCGAGCAATGGAGCCTACCCCTACATCGACAAACGGACCGCTGCGCCGCGCGCTGTGCATATGCAGGAAGCGGGCGTAGATCTCCTTGCCGGTGCCGGGTTCGCCGAAGATCAGCACCGGGGCGTCATGCTGGGCGATCCGCAATACCTGGGCGCGCAGGCGCTGGACGATTTCGCTTTTGCCGATGGGTTCGGTGACCGGGCGAATCTGGCGGCGCAATCCCTGGTTTTCACGGATAAGCTTGTCGGCTTCCAGGGCTCGCTCCACGGTCAACAGCAGCTTGGCCATGGATAAAGGCTTTTCGATGAAGTCATAGGCCCCGAGGCGGGTGGCCTCCACAGCCGTCTCCACGGTGCCATGGCCGGACATCATGAGCACCGGGCAGGGCAGCTGGTCGCCCTCGCTCCATTCCTTGAGCAGGCTGATGCCGTCCATGTCCGGCATCCAGATATCCAGCAGAATCAGATCGGGCCGGCGGGCGCGCCGCGCCTCGCGCGCGGCGCTGGCATTTTCCGCCGTGGTGACTTCATAACCTTCATCTTCAAGGATTTCCTTGACCAGATCACGGATATCCGGTTCGTCATCGACGACCAGTATGTGGGGTGCGCTCATCCTGCCTCCTGGATACTGGAAAGGGTAGTGGCAATAGGGATAGCCAACGCCCGGTCAACCGGCGCTGGACGGATGGGAAAATAAACTACGATGCGAGCGCCGCCCTCGTTGGGCGATTCCGCACGTATCAGACCGCCATGTTCTTCCACAATCTTTTTGACTATGGCCAATCCTAGTCCGGTTCCTTTGGGTTTGGTAGTGACGTAGGGTTCAAAAATACTGCCGATGCTGCTGACAGGAAAGCCGGGGCCGTCGTCCTGAAAGCTCAGTTCGACGTAATCGGCGCCAGTTTTCTGCTCACAGCGGGTGCTGATCGACAGCGTTGAGCCATGTCCATCCCTGATCGCCTCGATGGCGTTTTTGACCACATTGTGCAACAACTGCCGCAGCCGTCCCGGGTCGGCTTCGATAACCGGTTGCCGCGGATCGAGATGCAATGTTATCTCCACGCCCGCCGGGTAGTCCCGATATAGGTAAAGGACCTCGGTGATGAAATCGTTGAGCGGCAGTTCAGTCAGGCGCAACTGCGGCGGACGAGCATATTCGTTAAAGGCATCCACCATTTCTTTCATGGCCTGTACCTGTTGAATGATCGTGTGAGTTCCCCGCTCCAAAATACGGGCCTCGGTTTCGTCCATGCTTTTAAGATACTTATGGCGGATGCGCTCGGCAGCCAGTTGAATAGGAGTCAGGGGATTCTTGATTTCGTGGGCCAGGCGCCGGGCCACCTCCGCCCAGGCGGCATCGCGCTCTGCCTGGACCAGGGTGGTGATGTCGTCAAAGACGATGACGTGCCCGCCCTTTATACCCATGGGATCCGGCAGGGAACTGCCCCGGCACATCAATACCTGGCGGCCGCTGCTGCCGAACAGCGTGACTTCCTGCCGCCAATCGCTAGAGCTATCACGCAGATGCGGATCAACGATTTCCAGTAGGCGCTGGAAAGGGTTATGGTCAGTAGCAATATTGGTTCTATCGACACCGGTGAAGGCTCTCACATCCATCCCCAGAATTTGGCTGGCGGCCGCGTTGCAGGCACGCAGGCGGCCGTCATGGTCCAGGGTCAGCACGCCCGAGGATAGCCTTGCCAGCACCGCTTCCAGGTAGGCGCGCTGACGCTCCACCAGTTGCTGGCTGCGCTGGGCGGCGTCCCGGGCCTGCGACAAGTGGCGAGTCATCTCGTTGAAGGAACTGACCAGAAACCCCAGTTCATCGTTGCTGGATTGCAGCAATTGTTGGTCGTAATGGCCGGCGGCCACGGCCTGGGTGCCTTCGGCCAGGTCGCGGATCGGTTCCACCAGGCGGCGCGCTGCGTACACCGCAGCCCAGCAAGCCGCTAATACACCCAGCAGCAACACCAGCGACAGGGTGAGGATAAAGCTGGTCTTGAGGGGGGTGCGCAGGAAGACCAACTCCTTATAGCTGTCGAAAGCCGATTGCACGGAGCCTATCAGCAGGCTGGTTCGGCCGGCCATCGGGAATAGGGCTTGCAAGATATGCCCCTCATTGCGGGAGTTTGGGGTCGGCACCTTTACCACGACGCGGATGTAAAAGCCGGCGTTATTGATCGGGTCAAGACCGACATAGTCCCGCCCCTGGCGGACTTGCAGCAACACCACCTCGGGAGGGCGATTAGGTACGATCACGGACGTGTCAGCGCTCGCGGTGGCGATGATATTGCCGCTTGGGCTAAACAGGGTTAACTCGGTGGTCTCACTCCCATTAAGCATCTCGCCCAGGCTAAGGGCAGCCATGTTATTGTTGACGCCGCTCAGATTGTCCGTCATCCGCACCGTTTGCTTGAGGACTTCGCGCATGCGGAGATCGATAGAGGTACGGCTAAGTTCCAGGGCATCTTCCAGCGCGTTTTCCACGCGCACGTCAAACCAGCTATCGATACCGCGCTGCAGGAACTGCAACGAAAAATAGTACAACACAGTCACGGGGGTCAGGGAGATTACCACGAACATGACCATCAGGCGCAAGGTCAGCCGGGCGCCGGGCACTCCCGCACGATATTGGCGGAGCAGGCGTTGCAGATTGTGGATGATCAGCACCAGCAGGATCAGTAGCCCAACGGCGCTGAGCAGTACCAGCGAGGAATAGATCCGGCTAAAGCGAGTGGAATTCTCGGTGGCCGCGCTCATCAGTACCAGCGCAGTTAGCAAGAAGACAAATAGGCCCAGCACCGGCAACAGCCGCAACCCTTTGGCCAGACGACGTATTACAGCGGGCATATGTACCACTCACTGCTTAGGAGCCAATCCCCGGACAGATAGGCGGTCAGCCGCAGGGGGGTTGGCAGGGCCTCGATTTGGAGGCTGGCGCTCAACCGTACATAATAATCTTCTCCGGCTTTCAGTAAACTGCGGTCCAACAGTGGAAAATCACTGAGACGGCCAAGAAATTCGACAGCGGCGGTGCGATTAGGAAAACTTTTTAGTTCACCGCTGTTGAGATTAGTCACCACGTATTGGCGGGCAAGGGCGTGGTACTCGAGGCTAAATCGCTGATTGACTTTGGCGATGGGCTCATCCCAAAGCCATTCACGCCGAGACATCACCTCCATCCGCAACTTCAATTGGAGGGGTACGCCATTTTGCAAAGCCTCCAGGAGGCCCTGGCTGAACTGGTAATCGACTCTGGCATTCACGCGGTAGACGCCCCGGTCCAGGTAAGTCTCGGCGCTCAAAACTCTGAAGCCCGCCGCGTAGAGCGGCGCCACCATCAGGAGCAGACCGAACAGCAGGAACGATAACTGCTGGCATTTGCCATAGCCCCTGGCAGTTGTAAGCTTACCAAGCATTAGGTCTGCCATAAGGATAACCACGCTTGCTCAGCCGGGCATAGAAAAAACCATCCATGCCTCCTTCCCCTGGTAGGATTTGCCTGCCGTGCAGCGCTGGCCGCCCCCAGGGCGCAGCGATATCCTGCTCATCAGCGTCGGCTTGAGCAGCGAGAAAGTCCGCGATGACAAACTCATTTTCCTGCTTCAGCAGCGAACAAGTCGCGTAGACAAGCATCCCCCCTGGCGTGAGCAGCGGCCACAGCTGTTCCAGCAGCAAACGCTGGCGCCGGGCCAGCGGCGCGATGTCAGCCGCCTGGCGCAAGACCTTGATGTCCGGATGGCGGCGGATCACGCCAGTGGCCGAACAGGGTGCGTCCAGGAGGATGCGGTCGTAGGGCAGACCGTCCCACCAGTGCTCGGGCGCGCCGGCGTCACCCACGGCCAATTGGGCGCTGAGATTCAGACGCTCCAGATTCCCGCTTACCCGGTGCAGCCTTTCAGCATCCACGTCCAGGGCCAGCAGATGGCCCAAATGGGGCTCGCTCTCCAGGATATGGCAGGTTTTTCCGCCCGGCGCGGCGCAGGCATCCAATACCCGCAGGCCGGGCCGCAGGTCCAGCAATTCCACTGTCAGTTGCGCGGCTGCGTCCTGCACCGACACCAGTCCCTCCCGGAAACCAGGTAAGTCGTCCACTTCGCAAGCCCGGGCAAGGGTGATTCCGGCGCTGCCGAACAGAGTAGGCAGTGCCTCAAAGCCCGCCGCAGCCAGGAGATCCAGATAAGCCTGGCGGGACAGGCGTGCCAGATTCACTCGCAGGCCGATAGGCGGGCGGGCATTATTAGCGACCACCACGGCCGCCCAGTCGGCCGGCCAATCCTCTTGCAGGCGTTGGAGCAGCCAGACCGGGTGGGCGCTGAGAGACGTTTTATCCCGTTCCAGATCCGCCAGGAGGGCAATGCGGCGGCGCTGGAAATTGCGCAGCACGGCGTTGACCAAGCCCGCCGCCCAGGATTTCTTCAGGCCGCGGGCAGCCGCTACCGCCTCCGACACGGCGGCGTAGTCGGGCACTCGCAGGTGAATGATCTGGTAAAGTCCCACCAGCAGCACGGCATGCACCTCACGCTCGCTGGGCTTGAGCGGTTTGTCCAGGAGACGGCGGAGTAGATATTGTAATTGGGGATACCAGCGCAGAGTGCCGTAGCAAAGCTCCCGGAGCAGACCCCGGTCGCGCCCGCCGATCTGGGTCAAGGCCGGCGCCAGGGCGGCGGTCAGAGACTGGCCTTCTTCCACAACCTGGCTGACGACGCGGGCGGCAAGGCTGCGGGTATTCACGCTGGCTGCCCCAGAAGCTGGCCCGCCAGGTGGTGGGCGCTGAGGAAAGCGGCGACGGCCTGCGGGCGCTTGCCGGGTAGCTGGAGTTCGGTAAGGCGCAGCACGCCGGCGCCAGTAGCCACATCGATTCCGGCGCGGCCCTCTGCGAGCACCTTGCCGGGAGGTGCGGTAACCTTGGTGGCAAGCGCCTGGGCGCGCCAGATTCGCAATAGTTGTTCACCGTGGCGGGTCTGGGCTACCGGCCAGGGGTTGAAGGCCAGCACTTGGCGCTCCAACTCCAACGCCGATCGCGACCAGTCCAGCCAGGCTTCGGCCTTGTCCAGCTTGGCGGCGTAGGTGGCCCGAGGGTCGTCCTGGGGCTGTGGGACCAGCTCGCCAGCCATCAGCGCCGGCAACAATCGCACCAGGGTCTGAGCACCCAGCGCGGCCAGGCGGTCGTGCAATTCACCGCCAGTCATAAGGCGAGGGATAGGGCAGATGACCCTGCCCAGCACCGGGCCGGTGTCCAGTGTCGCCTCCATCCGCATGATGCTGATCCCCGATTCCGTATCACCGGCCAGCAACACGCGTTGGATGGGGGCGGCGCCACGCCAACGCGGCAACAGTGAGGCGTGAACGTTGATGCAACCAAGTCGGGGAATGTCCAGCACAACTTGAGGCAGGATCAGCCCGTAGGCTACCACAATCATGAGGTCAGGCTGGAGGGCGCGTAACTCGGCTTGCGCCAGCGGATCACGCAGGTTGAGGGGTTGGCGGACAGGCAAACTCGCGCGCTCGGCGTGTTTCTTGACGGGACTGGCGCGCAATTGCCGGCCTCGTCCGGCCGGGCGATCCGGCTGGGTATAGACCGCGCATACGCCATAACCGGCCTCCAGGAGGGCTGCCAGGGTGGGCACGGCGAAATCTGGAGTACCCGCGAAGACGATGCGCAAGGCTGGCGTAGCGATCATGGCGGGAAAAGTCCTGGGTTGCACGGCCCCGTTGGGGCGCCGTGTGGTGGCAGCGCTACCGTATAAACCGGCACAGATGGCGGCTAGCGCGGGCGCGCTTCAGTGCGGCCCTGCTTTTCCAGTTTTTTGCGGATGCGAGTACGCTTGAGCGGCGACAGGTAATCTACAAAAAGCTTGCCGTCCAGATGATCGATCTCGTGCTGGATACACACCGCCAACAACCTGCCGGTTTCAATCTCGAAAGGTTCGCCATCGCGGCCTAGGGCGCTGACCCGTATGCGCTCCGCCCGCCGCACGGTTTCGTAGAAGCCCGGCACCGAGAGACAGCCCTCTTCCATTTCCTCCTCGCCTTGGCGTTCCAAGATGCTAGGATTAATAAGTACCAGTGGCTGATTCTTATCTTCGGAGATATCGATAACGATGACCCGTTTTTGGACATTGATCTGGTTAGCCGCCAGACCGATACCCGGAGCCGAGTACATGGTCTCCAGCATATCATCGACGAGTTTCCGGACCGCCTCGTCGACGGTATCCACTGGGATGGCCGGCTTGCGCAGCCGTGGGTCGGGAAAATGCAGAATGTTTAACTGTGCCATGGCAAATTTGCAAGTGCCCTACGCTGGTAGTGTCAGAAACACCTTTTAATTTAGTATCGTGAATAATACAGGAAATACCCAGGAAACGGCTATACTTTGCCGATTGGGAACGATTCGCTACACTGTCGTCACGTTCCGCTAGGATGAT
The DNA here is from genome assembly GCA_963696325.1 of uncultured Gammaproteobacteria bacterium. Lineage (GTDB taxonomy): Bacteria > Pseudomonadota > Gammaproteobacteria > Competibacterales > Competibacteraceae > CAVOJV01. Next base: position 27,142 of record CAVOJV010000053.1, on the reverse strand, counting down.
AAGGAAATGATGGATATAAACAGTTCTGGAAGGCATGGCCTCGCCACCCTCTTATCAGTGATCGTATTAACCTTTATGAGCGCTTGCGCGCAAGTCCCGCTTCAGCAGCAGGAGTCCACCAGTGAACCGCCTACCTTGCCCTCAGGATCAGGCAAGGCTGTGCGGCCGCCGGCGGCGATGGGGCCGGTAACACTGCGCCCCGACCACCCGCAGACCTATGTCGTAGCGCCAGGGGATACCCTGGTGGGTATCGCCGAGCGGTTCCTGGAAGCGCCCTGGCGGTGGCCGGAAGTCTGGCGCTCAGCGCCAGTAGCCGGTGATCCCAATCAGCTTTATCCGGGCGACATCATCGAACTGTATTACGAAAATGGCCAGCCACGCTTGCGTTTGGCCATTGGGCAATCTGCCATCAGGTTGTCCCCCCAGGTGCGGGCCACCGACCTCAGTCAGCCGATCCCCACCGTGCCACGCCAATCTATTGAAGCGTTTATAAAACGCTCCTTGGTGTTAAGCAGCAGTGCGGATTGGGAAAGCGCGCCTTCTATCATCGGCAATGCCGATGACCGAGTTGCCCTGGGTACTGGAGAGCGCATCTACGTGATCGGTCTCGAGGACTCTGACCAACGACAATATCGAGTGTTCCGTCCTGGTCGAGAATACCGTGATCCAAGCACGGATCAGTCGCTGGGTGTCGCTGGTCTCTTCGTGAGCGATGCTGTTCTGCAACAGGAGGGCGATCCCGCAACCCTGGTGTTGACCGCCACCCGCTATGAGGCGCGCAAGGGCGATCGCCTGTTTCCGGCAGAGGATGAGGTTGAAGTTTATAGTTTCTTGCCCCATCCTCCGCCTCCGGACACCGAAGGCCTTATCATCGCCCCCGTGCTGGATGACGTCATCCTGATCGGTCAGTATCAGAGCGCGGTCATAAACCTCGGCGAAGAGGATGGTATGGAGCCCGGTCACATGCTCGCCATCTACGCCACCGGACGGGATGTGAGCGGTCCTGGATTTGGCTCGACGGTGCAGCTTCCCGATGAGAAAGTTGGCTTGCTAATGGTTTATAAGGTTTATGATCAGGTCAGTTACGGCTTGGTGCTGCATGCCGAGCGCAGCATTCGCGTCCTGGACCGGGTGACCAATCCCTGAACCAAGAATTGCCCATGGGCACCACCGAGCCAGCTTATTGGTTGGCCCTCCTACGCGCTCCCGGTATTGGTCCAGGGCGTTTCGCCAGCCTGTTGCAGCGGTTCGGCTCGCCGCGCGCGGTATTCGCCGCCAGCCGCGACGAGTGGGCTGGCCTGGGGCTGGCCGAGGCCGCTTTGGACTATATGGGCGCGCCAGACTGGAAGCGGGTGGAACAGGATCTGGGTTGGCTAGAGCGTCCACGCAATGGCTTGCTCTGTCTGACTGACCCGGCTTATCCCCGCCTGCTGAGGCAGCTCGAGCAGCCACCGCCGGTGCTGTTCGTGCATGGCGATCCCGCGTGCTTGCGGGCCGCGCAAATCGCCATCGTTGGCACCCGCAACCCTACCCCATCCGGGCGGGAGACGACCCGCGACTTTGCTGCTCATCTGGCCGGGTCCGGCCTCGTCATCACCAGCGGTTTGGCCTTGGGGGTGGATGCCGAAGCGCATCGCGGCGCCCTACAAGGCGGGGGCATAACCGTCGCGGTGATGGGAACCGGCCTGGACCGGATTTATCCGGCCAAGCATCGAGAGCTGGCCCAGGCGATTGCCGAGGCCGGCGCCCTGGTATCAGAACTGCCGCCGGGTACTCCGCCGTTGGCGGAGAACTTTCCCCGCCGCAACCGGATCATCAGCGGTCTATCCATGGGCACTCTGGTCGTAGAGGCCGCCGTGCGCAGCGGCTCACTGATCACTGCCCGCTTCGCCACCGAGCAGGGTCGGGAAGTGTTCGCCATTCCCGGTTCCATTCATAATCCCATGGCCAGGGGCTGTCATAGTTTAATTCGCCAGGGCGCCAAGCTGGTGGAAACTGCCGCCGATATTCTGGAAGAACTGGGCGCCCTAGTGCAGCTTACGCTGGAAGACAACGTGCAGAATAGGCGCGAGCCGTCTTCCGCGCCGGCGCAACTCGATGAGGATTACCGCCGGCTGCTGGAGTATCTGGGCCATGAACCCGTTTCCGTCGATTTGCTCGTGGAGAGGTGCGGATTGACGGCAGAAGCCGTTTCCTCCATGCTGCTTATATTAGAATTGCAAGGATTCGTCGCCGCCGCTCCCGGCGGTTTGTATTCCCGGCTTAAAAGCGAGGGGCTGTGAATGAAAGAAAACGTGTTGGACGTGTTGATGTATCTGTTTCAAAACTACATGAGCGACGACACGGACATTGACCCGGACCGGGAGTCCATGGAAACCGAGTTGTTGGAAGTCGGTTTCCCATCCCATGAGGTGAAGCGGGCCTTCGAGTGGCTGGATGGTCTGGCTGCGCGCCAGCAAGCACCGGTGGCGGTAGTCAACGAAGAGCGTTCCTTTCGCATCTTCATCGGGCAGGAGACCGCCAAGCTCGATCTCGAATGCCGGGGTTTTCTGCTGTTTCTGGAGCAGGCTGGCATTTTAAACTCCGAGAACCGGGAACTGGTTGTTGACCGTGTCATGGCCCTGGAGACCGAGGAGATCGAACTCACCCAGCTTAAGTGGGTTATTCTGATGGTGTTATTCAACCAGCCCGGCCAGGAAGACGCCTATGCCTGGATTGAAGACTTGTTGTTCGAGGATGTGGGGGGCTACCTGCATTAACTTGCATTTCTCACACGACCCTGCCTGCGCTGGCGCCGCCGCCGGGCGGCGGGATGTCCTGCCTGCTGGAGCATTCCCAGCCTGATCGCCTATTGGCAGCGATTCTTATGAGTAAAAACCTAGTCATCGTGGAGTCGCCGGCAAAAGCCAAGACCATCAAAAAGTATTTGGGCAAGGACTTCGAAGTGCTTGCCTCCTATGGCCATGTGCGCGACCTGGTGCCCAAGGAAGGGGCGGTGGACCCGGAACAGGGGTTTGCCATGAAATACCAGATCATCGTCAAGAATAATAAACACGTGGAGGCCATCGCCAAGGCTGCCGGCAAGGCCGCTGTTCTCTATCTGGCTACCGATCCGGACCGGGAAGGCGAAGCTATCTCCTGGCATCTGCGCGAACTGCTCAAGGACCGGCAACTGCTGAACGACAAGCCGGTGCGGCGAGTCGTATTCCATGAAATCACCCAGCGCGCCATTAGCGATGCCTTCGAGCATTGCCGCGACCTGTCCATGGATCTAGTCAATGCCCAGCAGGCCCGGCGTGCACTGGATTATCTAGTGGGCTTCAATCTCTCGCCCCTGCTCTGGAAAAAAATCCGCCGCGGCTTGTCAGCAGGACGAGTGCAGTCACCCGCGCTACGCATGATCGTGGAGCGGGAAGAGGAAATCGAGCGCTTTCAGCGCCAGGAATACTGGAGTATCGAGGCGGACGCGGCCAAGGATAGCCAGTCCTTCGGCGCCAGGCTGGTAGAGTACCACGGTGAGAAACTCACCCAGTTCAGTGTTACCACAGAGACTGCCGCGCGGGCCATCGAGGTGGACTTGCTGGCGGTGGCAGTCGGTTGGTTGACGGTCGCCAGGGTCGAGCGCAAGCAGCGCAAGCGCCATCCTGCCGCCCCCTTCACAACCTCCACGCTCCAGCAGGAGGCCGCCCGCAAGCTGGGCTTTACGACTCAGCGCACCATGCGCGTTGCTCAGCAGCTCTACGAAGGTATCGACATCGGCGCCGGCGCGGTAGGTCTCATTACCTATATGCGCACCGATTCAGTGAACCTGGCGACCGAGGCCATCGACGAGATCCGTGGCCTGATCGCCCAGCGATATGGCCGGCATAACCTGCCTGCCCAGCCCCGCTTGTTCAAGACCAAGGCCAAGAACGCCCAGGAGGCTCATGAAGCCATCCGCCCGACCTCGGTAAGCGTTGCCCCGGACGCTGTCAAAACGCGTCTGACGGCGGATCAATACAAACTCTACGAACTGATCTGGCGGCGCACGGTGGCCTGCCAGATGATCCCCGCCACCTTGGACACCGTGACGGTGGACCTGAGCTGCGGGCCAGGCAATACCTTCCGCGCCTCCGGTTCCACGGTGGCCGATCCCGGTTTCATGATGGTTTACCAGGAGGGTGTGGATGACGCCAAGAAGGGCGAGGATGAGGATCATGTCCTGCCTCCCTTGAAGGAAGGGACGCGCGTGGCGCTTTTGAACATCCATGGCGAGCAGCATTTCACCGAGCCGCCACCGCGCTACACCGAGGCCAGCCTGGTTAAAACCCTGGAGGAATTTGGCATCGGCCGCCCGTCCACCTATTCGGTCATCATCTCCACCCTGCTGGCCCGCGAGTACGTAATTCTGGATAAGCGTCGCTTCCTTCCCACCGATGTGGGCAGGGTGGTCAGCAAGTTCCTCACCCAGCATTTTACCCGCTATGTGGATTACGACTTTACCGCCAAGCTGGAAGATGAGCTGGATGCCGTGTCGCGAGGGGAGCAAGACTGGGTACCCCTGATGCAGTCTTTCTGGAAACCTTTCAAGGGCTTGATCGAGGAAAAAGAAGGCAGCGTCTCCCGTAGCGAGGTGGCGCAGGCGCGCGAACTGGGCAGCGATCCCGCGAGCGGCAAACCAGTATCGGTGCGCTTGGGGCCGTTTGGACCCTTCGCCCAAATCGGCAGCAAGGACGACCCGGAAAAACCCCGCTTCGCTTCCTTGCGACCTGGACAGAGCATCGAGACCATCTCCCTTGAGGATGCTCTGGATCTGTTCCAGTTGCCCCGCCCGCTCGGCAGGACCACTGCCGGTGAGGATATCGTCGCCAATATCGGTCGCTTTGGCCCTTATATCAAATACGGCAAGAAATACGCCTCCATCAAAAATGGCGATCCCTATACCCTGAGCCGGGAGCAGGCCCTGGAGATCATCGCCAGCAAGGAGGAGGCCGATGCCAACAAACACATCAAGAGTTTCACCGAGGCGGGTATCCAGATTCTAAACGGTCGCTATGGGCCTTATATCACCGATCGCAAGAGCAACGCCAAGGTTCCCAAGGATCGCGAACCGGCCAGCCTCACTCTGGAGGAATGTCGGCAGTTGCTCGCCGCCGCCCCCGAACGCCCGGCCGGTAAGCGCGCCGCGCCCCGCCGGAAGGCCGGCGCGAGAGGGGATGAGCAGGTTGTGCCTTCGGACCGCCGCGCGGACCGTGTGGGCCGGTGGCGTCATCGCCTACCCCACCGAGGCGGTCTTCGGTCTGGGCTGCGATCCTCGCAACGAGGCTGCTGTAAACCGGTTGCTGGCGATCAAGCGCCGGCCTGTTGAGAAGGGAGTGATCCTGCTCGCCGCCGCTTTGAAACAACTGACACCCTATATTCTGCCCCTGGATGCCGCTGCCTTGACGGCAGTCAACGCCACCTGGCCCGGCCCCGTCACTTGGCTGGTCCCCGCCCAGCCGCAGGCGCCGCGGTGGCTGCGCGGCCAGCACGACACCCTGGCCGTAAGGGTCACCGCCCACCCCCTGGCGGCGGCTCTTTGCATGGCCTGCGGTGGACCGCTGGTTTCGACCAGCGCCAATGTCAGCCACCGGCCGCCGGCCCGCTGTACTTTATTGGTGCGGCGGCGGCTAGGACAACTGGTGGACTATGTCGTGCCCGGCCAGACCGGCGGCGCCGAGCGGCCTACCGAGATCCGAGATCTGGCAAGCAGACGCGTGATCCGGGCAGGTTGAGCGAAGGCGCTAAAGTATCGCCAGGTTGCGCTTGGTCGGCGATCGATGGTAACAGGGCCATGGTTGGCGCAGTGATTGCCTAGCTTGCCTGGCCAAGGCAGATCTTCATGCGGTACGCTAGCGCCATGGCCTACTGATTTACGACTAGGCGTGAGTGACTTATGAACGAAACCGACATCCAAGCCGTCCACAAGTATCTGTTGGGCCTGCAAGATCGTATCTGCGTTGCCCTGGAAGGCGAGGATGGCAGCGGCACGTTCCTGGAAGACGGCTGGGAGCGCCGCACCAGCGGACACGGTATCCTGGGCAGTGGCCGTACCCGGGTACTGAGCGAAGGCACGGTTTTCGAACAGGCCGGGATCAATTTCTCCCATGTCCAGGGTGAGCAGCTGCCCCCCGCCGCCACGGCCCACCGTCCCGAGCTGGTTGGGCGCCGCTTCCTGGCCCTTGGGGTGTCGCTAGTGATCCACCCCCGCAATCCTTATATTCCCACCTCGCACGCCAACGTGCGCTTCTTTGTGGCGCAGAAACCGGATACGAAGCCGGTCTGGTGGTTTGGCGGCGGCTTCGACCTGACGCCTTATTATGGTGTGGAGACGGATTGCGTGCACTGGCATCAGGCCGCTCGGGCCGCCTGTGAGCCCTTTGGCCAGAAGGTCTACCCTCGTTTCAAGGCCTGGTGCGACGAGTATTTCTTTTTACGACACCGCAACGAGCCCCGCGGCATCGGCGGGCTGTTCTTCGATGACCTTAACGAATGGGGCTTCGAGCGCTGCTTTGCTTTCCTGCGCAGCGTGGGCGATCATTATCTGCCCGCCTACCTGCCCATCGTCGCCCGTCGTCGTGATACCCCCTATAGTGAGCGGGAGCGGGAATTCCAACTCTACCGGCGCGGCCGCTATGTAGAGTTCAATCTGGTCTATGACCGTGGTACTTTATTCGGCTTGCAGTCCGGCGGCCGCACGGAGTCCATCCTCATGTCGCTGCCACCGAAGGTTGCCTGGCGGTACAACTGGTGCCCTCAACCTGGCAGCCCCGAAGCGCGGCTGTATGAGCACTTCCTGAAACCGCGCGAGTGGCTGACGGCGAAATAAAGGGAACCCCGCCTGCGGCGGGTTGCCTGATGGTAAAAACCGCCCCCGAGATCAGCCATGTTGGTTACCCGCTTCGCAACCCTGTGCGCCGTGCTGTTGTTCACGGCCTGCGCCCTGGCGCCGTCGGTACCGCCGACCAATTCCGAGGCAGCCCACTGTCTGGAACTTTATAACGCTTTGGACCAGGCGGTGGCGCGGTATGGTGTGACGCCGTCCGCGCCGGTCCGGGTGCAGGGTTTCCCCTATCTGCGGGTGGACCGCTTGCTGGCCAGCTACCGGGACCAGCCCTTGGAAACGGCTGCCCGCAAGGCTTGGTTGGGTTGGCTGGCCGGACGCGACCTGGCTGCCCGGCAAGTGGAGCTGGAGTCTTTGCCAAAGCCGGTTCTTGTGGATTTGGCAGCCCGCTATCGGGGCCAGGGCGCCCTATCGACCAATCTGGCTGCCTGCTCACAGATCCTACAAGCTCATGACCTGGCTACTCCCGCCCGCCTGGAACTGCTCTCAGCAAGGGCCGTGACGCCCGCCGATTACCATACCCTTAACCAGGTGCTGGGACTGTATCCGCTCACCGCGCTGCCGGTGAGTTACGGCGCGTACCGCTGGCGGGAAGAGACCCGCCAGGTATTCGCTCTGCCCCTGGAGAAAGTGCCGGTAGCAGGAAGGTTGCAGCGTTGGCAGCCACCTGCGGAGACATTGACGCTACCCCGTGTCAATTCCCTATCCCAGGATGAACTGGGCGTCCCGCTCGTTGAACCGGCCCAGCTCGCCGCCCTGTTCGCTGCCCATGCCCCGGTCTGGGAGATCGATGTGGCAGGCGATTTCGACCGGCCCGGCGCCCCCCGCTGGGGTGGTGATGGCCTGCCCACGGTGGACCCGGGTAATCCGGTGGTCTACCGCTATACTTCCTATAGCCGCTGGCAGGGCCGGATTCTATTGCAACTGAACTATGCCATCTGGTTCGCCGAACGGCCGCGTGCCGGCCTTCTCGATATCCTGGGCGGCGCTTTGGACGGGCTGATCTGGCGAGTGACGCTGGATGAAAGAGGCGAACCTCTGGTGTACGACAGCATTCATACTTGTGGCTGTTATCACCTGTTATTTCCCACCCCGGCGCTGCGCCCGCGTCCAGCGGCTTTGCAGTGGCCCGAACCGCCGTTGCTGGCGCAGGCCGCCCCGCAGCTTGCCAAGGGTGAACGGGTCATCGTGCGGATCAACTCCGGCAGCCATTATCTCCAGCGGGCCTATGCAGATGCCCCGTGGGGGAGCAGTTATGCCTGGCGCGATTATCAGGCGCTTTATGCCGTGTCGACAGCGGCCGGCACCACGCGCAGTTTGTTCGGCCCCGATGGTCTGGTGCCCGGCACGGAACGCGGCGAGCGCTGGCTACTATGGCCCATGGGTATCGCCTCGCCGGGCGCCATGCGCGAACGCGGCCGGCACGCCACGGCCTTTGTGGGGCGACGGCATTTTGATGATGCCGAATTGTTGGAACAGGTGTTTGAACCGGTGGAGGCAAGACCGTGAGAAAGCTTTTGCTGACCCTATCGTTGCTGTGGCTGAACTTGGCGATAGCCGCCGAACCCTTTTGGGTAGGACGGTTTTCCGTCGGTGATCTTAAGAGCTGGCAGGCGAAATCTTTCCTCGGCGAAACGGCTTACGACCTGGTGGACCTGGATGGCCGGCGAGTGTTGCGGGCATCCAGTCAGGCCACGGCCTCGGGCTTGTATCGGGAAATGGCCATCGATCTGGAAGCAACCCCCTATCTCAACTGGTCCTGGCGGGTTGCCGGCGTACTGGCGGGTGTCGATGAGCGCAGCAAGGCTGGGGATGACTATCCAGCGCGGGTTTATGTGGTGGTTTCCGGCGGGGCGCTGTTCTGGAAAACCCGGTCTCTGGTCTACGTCTGGTCCAGTAACCAACCGGTGGGCAGCACCTGGAATAATGCCTTTACCGCCAATGCGCGAGTCATGGCACTGCGTTCCGGGGGCGCGCAGGCTGGGCAGTGGCTCAGCGAGAAGCGGAATATCCGGGTGGATTTCAAGCACCTGTTTGGCGAGGACATCCGCCGCCTTGATGCGGTTGCTATAATGACTGATACCGATAACAGCAGGCAGGCGGCCACGGCCTGGTATGGGGATATCTATTTTTCAGCGGAGTGAGGGACTTGCGCTAAGGTTGTTAGTGTCACCACACGCCGACGGGGGAATGATTATCGATGACTGATACAATCGAGGTGGAAAAGCTGGTCTATGACTGGTGCACCAGCGAATCCCGGGGCACTGACTCAGCGCGGGCATTGGCTGCCGTGTATGCTAGCACGTACATAGACGGATCGCGACTGCTGCGGTTCGCCGACCTGCGGGCGCTGGATGATGTCCGCTTTGGATGGGCGATGGCCCTGATTCAGGGCTATGTGGAGGGGACGGTTACCGTACCCTGGCCCCGCGCCGTGGCGTTGGTCGCCCTGTATAACCTGATTCCTGATGAGATCGGCGTTTGATGCCCAACGTTCTCCAGGCTCTGTCAACAGCCCCACTTTCACGCAGGTAGCCCGCTTGGCCGAATTCGCCGCATCCCAGAATATCCATGACGGCCGCGCTGGTCGCCAGCCAACGTGGCCCGCGGTTGTCAGCAAGAGGCTTCGCGGTCCCGCTGGAGAGAAGGCTAAACGAGGTTTGTTATGAAACAGGTTGCCTTGTTGCTCGCTGCGCTGGTTTGGGCCGACGTCAACGCCGCCGAACTCCAGAAATGGCAGGACGAAAACGGCGCGTGGCATTACGGCGATAGCCGGCCCAACTCCAATGCGGCCGATAGCGCCTATGAACGCGGCGATTATGCTGCCGCCCTCAAGGAGTATCAGGTCTGGGCCAAGCAGGGGGATGCCAATGCGCAATACCGGCTCGGGATACTGTACCTGAACGGTAAAGGCGTCCCGCAGAGCGATAAGAACGCCATGGACTGGTTCCGCAAGGCCGCCGTGCAGGGCCATGTGGATGCCCAGTTACAGCTCGGGATTCTGTATGCGACGGGGCGCAGCGCCTTGAAGAACGAGACGGCGGCAGTGAGATGGCTGCAGTTAGCCGCCGAGAGGGGCAATAGCGATGCGCAGCTCGACCTGGCGAAGCGGTATGCGGCTGGCAACGGCGTACCCCAGGACGACAAGGAGGCCCTGAAATGGTATCGCGAGGCAGCCAAACAAGGCTATGCGGATGCGCAGTTTCAGCTTGGCGTCCTGTATGCCGCTGGCCGAGGGGTCTCGAAGAAGGACGAGGAAGCCGCCCAGTGGTATCGCCAGGCAGCCAAACAAGGCTATGCGGACGCGCAGTTTCAGCTTGGCGTCCTGTATGCTGCTGGCCGGGGGGTAGCCAAGGATGACCGCGAGGCCGCACAGTGGTATCGCAAGGCGGCGGACCAAGGCCATCCGGACGCGCAGTTTCAGCTTGGCGTCCTGTATGCCGCTGGCCGGGGGGTAGCGAAGGATGACCGCGAGGCCGCACAGTGGTATCGCAAGGCGGCGGACCAAGGCCAGGTCTCTGCCCAGAATAACCTGGGTATCAGCTATAGCAATGGCCGTGGGATATCCAAGGACGATGGCGAAGCATTGAAGTGGTACCGCAAGGCCGCCGAGCAAGGCTTTGCCTTGGCCCAGCACAACCTCGCCCTCATGTACGTTAATGGCCGTGGCGTGCCCAGGGATTATGGCGAAGCATTGAAGTGGTACCGCAAGGCCGCCGAGCAAGGCGCTGCCAGCGCCCAGTTCAACCTGGGGAGCATGTACGCCAGCGGTCAAGGGGTGGCGAAGGATGACAGGGAGGCCATGAAGTGGTACCGCAAGGCGGCGGAAGCGGGCAGCACCGATGCCCAGTTCACGCTGGCGGACCGTTATGCGAGCGGGCGCGGCGTGGCGCAAAGCGATGAGGAGGCCGCCACGTGGTATCGCAAAGCCGCCGACGAGGGTTTGTTGGCCGCTCAGCTCAAACTCGGGGATCTGTATGCCGTGGGGCGTGGCGTGCCCCAGGACGACGCCCAAGCCTTCGAGTGGTATCGTCAGGCGGCCGGCCAGGGACAGGTGGATGCCCAGTTCAAGCTGGGCGGCATGTACGCCGATGGTCGGGGCGCCACCCAGGATGACCGGCACGCGCTGGAATGGTATCGCAAGGCCGCGGAAGCAGGCAGCACCGATGCCCAGTTCAATGTCGGCGCGCTTTACGCCGCCGGGCGGGGCACGTCCAGGAATGATAGCGAAGCAATAAAGTGGTATCGCAAGGCCGCTGAACAAGGCTCGCCGCTGGCCCAGCTCAACCTAGGAATCATGTATGCCGATGGTCGCGGTGTGGCCAAAGATGATGGGGAAGCGTTGCAATGGTATCGCAAGGCCGCCGACCAGGACCTGGCCCTGGCCCAGCTTATCCTGGGGGCCCGATACGCTACCGGCCAGGGCGTTGCGCAGAGCGATGAACAGGCCCTGACCTTGTTTTACCAGGCGGCCAATCAAAAACTACCGCTGGCCCAGTTCAGTATGGGGATCATGTGCGCCAATGGCCGTGGCGTTGCGCAGAACTACGTGAATGCCCACATGTGGCTGAATCTGGCGGCATCTGCGGGTGAGGCCAGCGCCGCTGAGCCGCTCGATGCGGTCGCCCGGCAGATGACCCCGGCACAAATTGCCCGCGCCCAGGAGCTGGCGAACAGTTGGCGGCCGGGAGCGCCCTGATTGGAAATCTCCGGCCTTAACCGGCGGACGCGGGCGGTTTTATTGGCGGGAAAACCGGAGCGAGTTTATAGGTGCTTAGTGTCCGCCACGGTTTTGGCGCCGCCAACGCTGCCAATCATAGGCGAGCAACAGCGCCATCCCAACAGCGTGATTAACGCCACCCACGGGTTGAGGTGCTGGATGACAAAGTTGCCAGCAACCGTCCAAGGTTATGCATAATCCGAAGCCTCAAGAATCAACCACTCTTCACCTGCCCGCCAGGTTATCGCTTCGATGCTAAAGCTAGACATCATTGTGCTGATAACGGCTGTGGTGGCGCTGATTCACACCCTGGGGGTGTTGTCGGCGATCCATGCCGTGGCCAGCGTCAGAACCCCACAGGGCGCCATCGCCTGGGTGATTTCGTTGTTGACGTTTCCCTCTGCCGCCCTACCACTGTACTGGATTTTGGGTCGCAACCGGTTCCATGGCTACCTGGAGGCCTTGCGGAACGGGGCGCTGGAACAGTCCAACCACAGTGGAACAGCTGTTATCCTGGAGCGACTGCGCAGCCACCAAGTCGATCTGCCGCCTGAGCGGGCCGGCGATCTGCGGGGCCGGAGCTGGCTCTTCCGATGGGCGGCGCGGGCGGCGCGGCTGTTCGATCCGATCCTGTAAACCCTAACTCTTCTCTTTGATTCTAGCGAGCCGGCTTGCAAAAGCGGTAATGCGACACACCCCACTCCTCGCCATCCCGGTAGCCGAACAGTTCGGCGCAGGCCATGAAAAACACCCGCCAGCGCCTAAACCAGCGCAGGGCCTGAGCGGTCCCATAAACCTCCCGGAACAGGGCGAGGATTTCCCCGCGGTGGCGGTCCTGATTGGCCAGCCAAGCCTCGCAGGTGCGCTGGTAGTGGCGGCCGTTGATCTGCCAGCGCGTCTCTAAACGAAGGTCTTCCTGGAAGTGGGTCAGCAAGTCGTGCGACGGCATCAGGCCACCGGTGAAGAAATAGCGCCCCATCCAATTGTCGTCGCCCTCGATCTCGAAGGGGTAGGCGAGATGGCGATGGCTGAAGAGGTGCACGAACAGCTTGCCCTCGGGTTTGAGCCAGCGGCTGATACGGGCCAGCAATTCGCGGTAATTGCGCAGGTGCTCGAACATCTCCACGGACACCACCCGGTCAAAGCGCTGGTCATTGTAAAAGTCATTCACATCGACGGTAATCACCTGGACGTTGCCTATACCGTGTCGCCGGCATTCGGCCTCAATGTGCTCGCGCTGGGGTCGGGAATTGGATACCGCCTTGATGCGCGAACCTGGATAGTGTTCCGCCATCCACAGGGTCAGGGAGCCCCAGCCACAACCCAATTCCAGGATGTCCTGCCGATCCGTCAGTTGCGCCCGTTCGCAGGTCAGCGCCAGCATGGTGGCTTCGGCCTCGCTCAACGTGGTTACCCCCGAGGGCCAGTAACAAGAACTGTATTTTAAATGTTCGCCCATGATGCGCTGAAAAAAGGCCGGCGGAAGCTCGTAATGCTGTTGATTGGCCAGCTCAGTGTGCAGGGCGATGGGGCTGGCGCGCAATTCTTCCAGCAGGCGAGCCTGGGCGGCAGACCGTTGCGCCGCACCGCCCGGATCCTGGTCGCGCAGGCGGTCGGCCAGCAGGCGGCGGATGCCGATGCGGGTCAAAATATCGGGCACCAAGCCCCTTTCCATAAGTTCGATGGCGGTTCTCATAGCTTGTCCTCTTTAGGAAACCAAGGGATGAAGACGCTGGTGGAGCGCTGATAGGCCCGGTAATCCTCACCACGGCTGGCCAGGGCCTGGCGTTCGGTGTGGGGGATGCCGGTAACCTTGAACAGGGTGAACAGCATCAGGACCTGCCCCAGCAGGGTCAGCCACCACCAGGGCGAGCCCCAGGCCAAAGGGATATAGGTCCACCAGTGCAACCATTCGAAGAAGTAGTTGGGATGGCGAGAGTAACGCCACAGCCCGCTCCGGCAGGTGCGTCCGTCATTCGCCGGATCGGCGCGCCAAGCGGCGAGCTGGCGGTCGGCCAGGGTTTCGCCCCCCACGGCTACCGTCCAAATCAGCACGGCGGCGGCGCTGGCCCAGGCCGGCAGCGGTCCGGCGGCGGCGGTCACGACCAGAAAAGGCAGGGAGAACAAGGCCACCGTCAGTGCCTGAGCCTGATAAAAGAGGAAAAACTTGCTTTGCGCCTGCTCACGCCAGTGCGCACGTAGGCGCTGATAACGCCCGTCTTCTGCCTCACCGGCCACCCTAACAAAGATATAACCGGCCAGCCGGAACGACCACAGGCCGGCCAGTAGCGCAATCAGCAGGCGCCGGGCGGGATCACCTGCCGCCAGCAGCGCATAGTAAATCGCCAATCCGCCTAGGCCACCCGCCCAAGCCACATCCACCAGGCTGGCGTTGGCAGTGCGACGCTGCCACTGCCACATGATCGCCATCAAGAAGGCGGCCATGCCCCAGCCTGACCAAAACAAATCAACGGCACGCATGGCGGAATTCCCGAATGCACTTCCCGGCGCTTTGGTGGTCTTGAGAGATGGCGGACCGCCAATAAAGAGGATTTTTCATGCTGCGCGCAACCGTGATTATTTGTGGAATTCTGCTCGGGCTGTTGCTGGCTACCATTGTCGTGGCGAGCGGCCATGAGAGTGTATTGACAGGTCTGGACCGGCTAGTGACTGATCCCTGGGGATTGGTCACGCTGTTGGATCTGGGCGTAGGGCTGGTATTTGTCGCCGCCTGGATCGCCATCATGGAGCCACGCCCGCTCTGCGCGGCAGCCTGGATCGCAGCGCTGTTCCTGCTGGGCAATGCGGTCACGCTGGCTTTCCTGCTGTGGCGGACTCGGAGTGCGGAGCGGTTTGTCGATCTGTTTCTGCCACGCCATCGAAACGGCTGGACAGGGCCATGAGCACCGGCATGGCTAGGCCCCACGCACCGGCCAGGGCAGCCATGCTCAGCAGCGGCTGGACATGCAAGCTCACACCACCCAACCTTACACCTGCGTAGTAGGCCAAGGGTCCACCTACCGCCCCCAGCAGTCCCGCCAACAGCCAACGTCCTTTCAGCCAGCGCAGGCTGACATTCAGAGTGGTAGCGAACAACATCCACATGGCGATGATCCAGTGCGGCGCCATGCCCCTCACCAGCGTGCCCGAGGGAAATTCCAGCAGTCCGGAAGACACCAACAGGGAATCCAGCGCCGCCCCCAGCAAGCCGGCCAGAAAAATCAATATGAGCTCCGGTCTGGGATGCCGTGCCCGCCATAAATGCACCGCGATCAACACCGCCGCCAGACTTGTCCCCAGCCAGGGCCAATGGTTAGCGCCACCCAGCACGCAGGCAAACCAACCAATCTGGAAGGCAAGAAAATTGGCCAGCGGTAGCATGGGGATTTCTCAGGTCAGATCCGCCAGCAGAGGTTCGCGCCGGCATAGGGGTTTGGTGAATATTATCTGCGCGGTGCCGAGGGCGCGTTCCGCGAAGCCGCCTTCGCAATAGCACAGGTAAAACTCCCACATGCGGATAAAGGTTTCTGAAAAGCCTTGGGCGCGGACCCGCTCCAGGTTGGCGAAGAAGCGTTCCCGCCAGTGCCGCAGGGTGGTGGCGTAGTGGGGACCGATATCTTCCAGATGATACAGGCGCAGATCGGAGACCCGCGCCACGGCCGCGCTGATGGCGGCCACCGAGGGCAAGAAGCCGCCGGGAAAGATGTAGTGCTGAATGAAGTCCACGGCGCGCCGGGCCCGTTCGTATTCCTGGTCGGCAATGGTGATGGCCTGTAACAGCATCATTCCCTCGGGTTTCAGCAACTGGCTGCACACCCGGAAATAGGTATCGAGAAACCGCTGGCCCACGGCCTCGATCATCTCGATGGAGACCAGCTTGTCAAAGCGTCCTTCCAGATCGCGGTAATCCTCACACAATACGGTGACGCGCCCGTCCAGCCCCGCCTCCCGCACCCGCTGCCGGGTCAGGGTGTACTGCTCGTGGGAGATCGTGGTTGTGGTCACCTGGCAGCCATAGCGACTCGCCGCGTGCAGGGCGAAACCACCCCAGCCGGTGCCGATCTCCAGCAAGTGATCGGCGGGCTTGAGCTGAAGCTTTTGACAGATACGCTCGTTCTTGGCCGCCGACGCCTCTCGGAGGGAGACGCTCTCGGCGCTGAACAATGCGCAGGAGTACATCAGGGTCTCATCCAGGAACAGTCGATAAAAGTCGTTGCCCAGATCGTAGTGGGCGGCGATATTGGTGCGGCTGCCGCGCCGGGTGTTGCGACGCAGCGCGTGGACGGCTTTGAACAGGGGCATGGCGAACCGGGCCAGGCCTTTTTCCAGGCCATCCAGGACTTCCCGATTCACCACGAAGATGCGCACCAGGGTAGTGAGATCATCGCAAGACCATTCCCCTGCCATGTACGCCTCACCGACCCCGATGCTGCCGCGCAAGGCGAGCCGGCAGTATGCGTTGGGATCCCGGACATGGACGGTGGCCTGGAGCTGACAGGCGGTGGATACTTGTCCGAAGCAATGGCTGCCCTCGGCGTCAATTAGGTTAATACGGCCATGCTTCAAACCCGCGAGGCGCTGCAACACGGCGCGCCGCAACCAGCGGTCAGTGCTGCCGAGCTGAGTTTCGGAGGCCACTGACTGAACTGAAATAGTATTTTCATTCATGTTATTAGCCTTCTGCGGGATTGCTTGGTTTAGCGGGATGGGCGAACAACGGAACTTGCTTGAGCCATAACCGCAACGCCTCCCAGTGGATGGTGGCGATAACCTTGAGCGTCATGAACGGAAAGCGGAGCAGGATGCCGGCCAGGGCCGGACCGCTGACGGCGCGGCGGCGCAGTCCGAGGGCGGCGTCGAACAGCTTCTCGCCGGCCTCCAGAACATCCATATGCACGCCCAACTGCTCGCCCGGTTCGTTGCAGCGCCAGGCATATTCCAGCGCCATGGGCATGAAGGGCGATACGTGCATCGACTTATTAAAGTGGAACTCCCGATGTTTACCAGCCGGTTGCTGGCTAGCGTCAAGCACATAGCAATGACATTCCCTCCAGGGGGTATTGGTCACCTCCGCCACTACGGCTTCCACCCGGCTGCCGGCAGGATCAAAGCAGTAGTAAATACTGATGGGATTGAAGCAGTAACCGAAATACCGCAGGTGGGTTAGCAGGCGGATGGGCCCGGCGGGACGGCGGCCAGTTTCCCGCTGTGCCAAATCGCGAACGCAAGTGTCCAGGGGCAGCGCGGGGTCGCCGAAATGGTCCCGGCGGCGAAATTGGGCCAGTGCCCAGTGGCGGGCAGACCATAGCCAGCGGCCGCGAAATACCTCATCCAGTTCCGCCAGATCCAGATACAGCATGAACAGCTCATAGCGGAAGGCATGCGCGCGGGGCCGCAACCGCCGGTGCATTATCCGTCCCACGTACAGGCAACTGTTCATGCCGCGGCCCGTTTCCCATCAATGGCGGCGCCCACCGCCAACGCGCTGTTCACGCCATCCTCATGGAAACCATAGCCCCAGTAAGCTCCGCAATACCAGGTGCGGTTGACACCGCTGATCTCGTCGCGCCGGCGCTGCGCAGACACCGCCTGGGGAGTGAACACGGGATGATGATAGATCGTGCGATAGAGAATTTTTGCCGGATCGATACCCTCGCTGTGGTTCAGCGTGACGCAGAAAGTCCGGGGAGCGTCCAGTCTTTGCAGGATGTTCATGTTGTAGGTCACCGGCACCCGCACCTGGACTTGCGGCGGCAGGTGGTAATTCCAGGCCGCCCAGGCCAGGCGGCGGCGGGGCAGCAGGCCGATGTCGGTGTGCAGCACCGCTGCATTTTCCTGGTAGGGGATGGCGCCCAAAATAGCCTGCTCCTGAGCACCGGGGTCGGCCAGCAACCGCAGGGCCTGGTCGCTGTGGGTAGCCATGATGACTGCATCGAAACGCTCAGCTTCCCCGCTCCGCGGCTTGATCTGCACCTGCGTGGGATGGCGGCGCACCCAAGCCACCGGGCAGTTCAAGCGAATCCGCTCCTGAAATGGGGCTACCAGACGCTGGGCATAGCAGCGCGAACCACCCTGGATGACTCGCCACTGCGGCCGATGCTCGATGCTCAGCAGGCCATGGTTCTTGAAGAAGCGCACGAAATAGCGGACCGGGATGCTGCCCATGAGGTCCGGTTGCGCCGACCAGATAGCCGCGCCCATGGGGATAATGTAGTGCTCGATGAACTCCCGGCTATAGCCCTGCAGGCTCAGGTATTCGCTCAGAGTGGTGGCGTGGTCGTCGCTTTCCAGCAGAGCGGGAGCCTCGCGGTTGAAGCGCAGAATATCGCGCAACATGCGGTAGAAAGAGGGGCGAAGCAGGTTGCGGCGCTGCGCGAACAGGGAATTGAGCGTATTGCCGTTGTACTCCAGACCCGTCCGGTCGCACTTGACGCTGAAACTCATGGTGGTCGGCTGGGAAGCGACACCCAGGTCACTCAACAGCTTGATAAAATTAGGATAGGTCCAGTCGTTGAAGACAATAAAACCGGTATCGATGGCGTAGGCGCGGTCAGCGAGCGCCACGTCCACCGTGTTAGTATGCCCACCAATCACGGCGTTGGCCTCGAACACCGTAATGTCGTGCTCCCGGTGGAGCAGCCAGGCGGCGGTCATGCCGGAAATACCCGTGCCGATGATGGCGATCTTCATGCGCTTACCCTGTCCTAAAGCCGATTCTTGATCGTGCGGATCACCGTGCCCAACACGGGTACCCGCTCATAGATAAAGGCGCCCATATCGAAATAATCGTGGTGGTAATACACTTTGCCATTGAACTTGATGTGGCTGACGCCGCGCAGTTCCAGCGTTTCGCCCTTGCGGAAACGAGCGTGCTGGAAGCGCATGATCCACACCAGCATGCATTGATCGTCCTCGATGACCTCATTCTCGTAGTCGAAATGGCAGGACACCACGCCTTCGTAAAGATGCCTGTAATATTCACGCAGCTCAGGTAGTCCCTGCAATTCGTGGACTGGGTCGCGAAAGTACACCAACGGATCGTAGATCTTTTCCAGTAGATCCAGATTGTTAGCGTTCAATTCGTTGAACATGTCCTTGAAACGTAACAATGGGCTCATCATCTGCAAAACCCTCTCGTGTACAAGTGCTGGGTAGATTCTACGGCGTTAATTGCATTAACGCACTTACACTGCTAAAACTTTGTTAATATAACTATACATAATTTATACAAAAATGCTAGTATTTGTATAAGATAAAGTTTAGGTTCAATAACACGGCGAGACAACCACCATGACAACTATTGCTCTGATCACCGGCGCCAGCGGCGGACTTGCCCAGGCACTTGCCAGGGAATTGCGGGACAGCGGCTGGAAGCTGGCGCTGGTAGGCCGCGATGGAGATAAACTGAGGAAGCTGTGCGGCGATGATGACGTTTGCATCACGGCGGATGTCTCCACCGCCGAAGGCGCTCGGGCTGCGCTGGCTGCCTGTAGCGAACAACTTGGCCTGCCCACGGCCCTGGCCAACTGCGCGGGTTCCACGCTGATTGCGCCGCTGCACCGCACCACCGTGGAACAATATCGGGCCTGTCTGGCGGCCAATCTAGACACTGCTTTCTTTACGTTGGGTGCCTTTGTGGAAGCACTACGCGAGGCCCGCCAACCCGGAACAGCGGTGCTGGTGTCCTCGGTGGTGGCTAAAATCGGCGTCTCCAACCATGAGGCCATCGCCGCCGCCAAGGCGGGTGTGGAGGGTCTGGTGCGGGCTGCCGCAGCCAGCTACGCGCCCAGCCGCATCCGCGTCAACGGGGTCGCACCCGGCATCATGGAGACCCCTGCCACCGCCAAAATCCTCAGTAGCGAAGCCAGCCGCAATGGGGCTGCCCGCCAGTATCCGCTGCCCCGCATCGGCGATCCTGTCGACCTGGCCCGGCTGATGGCCTGGCTATTATCAGACCAGGCAAGCTGGGTAACCGGTCAGGTCTGGGCCGTGGACGGTGGCTTTTCGAGCGTGCGCCCGCTGGTAAAATGACAATCCTGTGCTCCGAGCTTTCCATACTTATTAAGGCGCGTCATCCAGGACGGCGTTTGCTGGATACGCTGAACTCCCCCCAGGTTACCTCCGGGCCTCTTTCTATTTCTTCGTCTTCGGCATATAAAGGTCTGTAATAGTACCCTCGAAGGCTTCGGCCGCCATACCCATGGTTTCCGATAGGGTCGGGTGGGGGTGGATGGTCAGGCCGATGTCGGTGGCATCGCAACCCATTTCAATAGCCAAGGCACCTTCCGCGATCAGGTCCCCAGCGCTGGGACCCACGATGCCTACGCCGATCACCCGATGGGTGTCCTCGCCGAACAGAATCTTGGTGATGCCCTCGTCACGGCCCAGCGCCAGGGAACGGCCGCTGGCCGCCCAGGGGAACACGCCCTTGCCGTACTTGATGCCCTGTGCCCTGGCCTCGATCTCGGTGAGACCTACCCAGGCCACTTCCGGGTCGGTGTAGGCGACCGAAGGGATCACCCGAGCATCGAAGTAGGACTTCAGGCCGGCGCATACCTCCGCCGCCACATGGCCTTCGTGCATCGCCTTGTGGGCCAGCATGGGTTGGCCGATGATGTCGCCGATGGCGAAGATGTGGGGCACGTTGGTGCGCAGTTGCTTGTCTACGGCGATGAAACCCCGCCCGTCCACCGCCACCCCCGCCTTGTCGGCGCCGATCTTGTTGCCGTTGGGGGTGCGGCCCACCGACACCAGGATGCGGTCGTAAAGCTGCGGTTCGGGAGCGTTGTTGCCCTCGAAAGTAACCCGCAGACCCTCGTCCAGGGCTTCCACTTGAGTAACCCGGGTTTTCAGTAGGATCTGGTCATAGCGCTTTTCCACCCGCTTTTGGAAGGGTTTGACGATATCGCGGTCGGCGCCCACCATCAGCCCGTCCAGCATTTCCACCACGGTGATCCGGGAGCCCAGGGCACAATAGACGGTCGCCATCTCCAGACCGATGATGCCGCCCCCGATGACCAGCATGCGCTGGGGAATGCCGCGCAGTTCCAGCGCGCCGGTGGAATCCACGATGCGGGGATCGTCGGGAATGAAGGGCAGCTTCACCGGCTGGGAGCCGGCCGCGATGATGGCCTGCTCGAAGCCCACCACGGTGCGCTTGCCTTCCTTGTCCGTCACCTCCAGATGGTGAGGGTCCAGGAATTGACCGACGCCATTCACCACCTGCACCTTGCGTTGCTTGGCCAGCCCGGCCAGCCCGCTAGTCAGGCGCTTGACCACCCCGTCCTTCCAGGCGCGCAGCGCGTCGATGTCGATCTCGGGGGCGCTGAACGTGAGGCCGTGGTGGGCGAAATCCTTGGTCTCGTCGATGACCTTGGCGGCATGCAGCAGGGCCTTGGAGGGAATGCAGCCGACATTCAAGCATACCCCGCCCAGATTTGGATAGCGCTCCACCAGCACGGTCCGCTTGCCCAGGTCAGCGGTTCGGAAGGCGGCGCAGTAACCGCCAGGACCGGACCCCAGCACCAGCACCTCGGCCTGGATATCGCCACCACCCCCGTAATTGGCGGCTGCCGGGGTGGCGGGCGCTGCGCTGGCTGCGGCTACCGGGGCGGGTTTGGCGGCGGCCGTTGGGACCGCGGCTTCCAGCAACAGGATTACATCGCCCTCGGAGACTTTATCCCCCACCTTGAGCTTGACTTCCTTGACCACGCCCGCCGCGGTGGTGGGCACTTCCATGCTGGCCTTGTCGCTTTCCAGCACGATAAGCGGCTGCTCGACGGCAACCGTGTCGCCGGGAGATACCAGCACTTCAATCACGTCCACGCCCTTGAAGTCGCCGATGTCGGGAACCTTGATTTCTTCTATGGTGCTCATGAATTTTTTCATCCTCTTTGGGGGCAGTGATGAGGGAAATTCCAAGGTTAGTATAGCCCAGCAGGATGAGCAGCTACGTTGTTGCCCATGGGAAGACACGCGGGTGAAGCGTTACAATAGACCAAGCGCGATGCTCTTGACGTATTACGGCATGCGTAATAGCCTATCATAATGATCAAGTCTTTCCGGTGTGCCGACACAGAGGTGTTGTTTAACAATTACCCGGTTGCCCGTTTCCAAGCGATTGAGCGGTGTGCTAGGCGCAAGCTGTTGTATTTGCATCAGGCGCGCACCCTGAATGACCTCCGGGCTCCACCGGGTAACCGCCTGGAGGCATTAAAGGGTGACCGGAAGGGACAGTACAGTATTCGCATCAATGATCAATGGCGGATTTGTTTCCGGTGGCTTGAAGGTAACGCTTATGACCTTGAAATCGTGGATTACCATTGAAGGGACAATAAATGACAACTGAATTGCTCGCTCCTATCCCGCCCGGAGAAATTCTCTATGAGGAATTCATGCGGCCGCTGGGTATCAGCATCAATGCGCTGGCCCGTGATATCGACGTGCCGCCAAACCGGATCAGCGAGATTGTCAACGGCAAGCGGGCCATTACTGCCGACACCGCGCTACGCCTGGGCAAATATTTCGGCGTCTCCCCGGAATTATGGCTTGGACTGCAAACGGATTACGATCTGCGGTTGGCGCGGCGGACCAGTTGGCCAGCGATTGAACCGCGTATCCGGGTAAGACAAGGCGAAGTCAGCAATTCAGCCTCTTGACCGTCTCGGAGTCTCGTAGATGTAAGCGTTAAGCAGCTATGCTGTCTACGCCGTCTTAGGTAGATATTCAAACTTATGGACTGGACGCCTTATCTGGAATCAATTCGCCGCGATAGCCGCTGCGCCCTCTCGCGGGAGTGCTTCACGCCGCTGGATGTTCTGGATCGCCGGGCGGAAACGCAACCGGGAACACCATTCCTGCTGGATTTGCGGGTACGGACGGTGCCGGAAGCCACGCCAGAGGCGAGAGAGCGGCCGGAGCAAAAAGTCGAGCGCTGGGGCGTGCTGGACGGGTTGCGCCGCCATGCCGCCGAGCATGTGTTGCTGATCGGGCGGCCCGGTTCCGGCAAGAGTACGGCCTTGCAACGGCTGCTGCTGGAAGAGGCCGAGCGGGCGCTGGGCGATGCCAACACCCGTATCCCCCTGCTGCTGGAACTGCGCCATTACCAGGAATCCACCCTGGATTCGCTCAGGCGGGTGTTGGGGGAGCATGGTTTTTTTGTGGACTCGCAACGCCTGCCGGAATGGTTGCGGCAAGGCCGGTTGCTGTTGCTGGTGGATGGCATCAACGAATTGCCTTCCGATGTCGCGCGCCGGGAGTTGGCCGCGTTTCGCCGGGAGTATCGGACCACGACGCCGATGATTTTCGCCACCCGCGAGTTGGCGGTCGGCGGTGACTTGGAGATTGGCAAGCGGCTGGAGATGGAGCCGCTGACCGAGCCGCAAATGCAGCGGTTCGTCCGGGCTTATCTGGACAAAGACGGCGACAAGCTGCTGCGGCAACTGCAAGGCCGGTTGCGGGAACTGGCCGAGGTACCGTTGCTGTTGTGGATGCTGTGTTCGCTGTTTCGGGAAACGCGGGAACGTCTGCCCGAAAACCTGGGGTTGGCGCTGCGCCAGTTCGCCGCGCTTTATGACCGCCAGATCAAAGGCGATGCGCCGGTTTCAGAGGAATCGCGGCGTTGGTGGTCCCGGTTGTTGCAACGGCTGGCGTTCAAGATGCTGAAAGGCCCGGAGTCCACCGAACTTTATGTCGCCGTCGCTCGTTCACAGGCGGAGGACTGGTTGACCGACTATCTGCGGGAAGAGCAATGCGACCAGCCACGGAATCGGGCAATGGAATGGCTGGACGATCTGGTGAACCATCATTTGCTCCAGCGCAGCACCGGGGATCGCATCGAATTCCGCCATCAGTTCATTGAGGAATACTACGCGGCTGAGTATCTTTTGAGTTGTCTGCCGAAACTGGACGATGTGGCCTTGCAGCGGGATTACCTCAACACTCTGAAATGGACGGAGCTCCGTAGTAGCCAGCCGTGTCCAGGGCAAATCGTGGACCAATCGCTATGTCAGGAAAAATGATCTTCGGATGATCGAAGTACGGCGCATAATTGAGTTGTGATTGCTGCAACTCATACCAAGCTTGTTGAGTTGCACGCTCTGCAGGCGATTCTTGAAACGCCTTAGGTGGTTCTCGACAGCCGGGTATTTCTCCAAGGAGATGCCTCGATGAGTGTAGATGAGATACTTGCCGTTGAAGCTGATGGCATAACGTCGCACATCTCGTCCACCTAGATAGGGCTTGATGATCTCATTGGCCTCAGGATTGCGCTCAAGAATCTGCTGGCGAACGGGTTCATCGATGACAAACGCCACCTCGAGGCCCGATTTGACTCCATAACCAATCTGACCAGAGCAATACTGGGCAAGCGAAACACATTCTGATCTGAGGCGGCTAAGTAGGGTCAAGTTTCGGCTTCAACGAAACCCCACACCTCTTCTTTCAGCGAGATATGCGGCACCTGGTAGACGGAGATTCCATCGCCTGCTTAACGTTCACGGCACCGTTGGCGACAGATCGAAAATCATCCATAGACAAAGGTGGTGAATATTGAACGGGCTGACCGGTCTCTTGGCCTCGGCTTGTCAACAAGACAATGGTCCTCACCGTTGCGCCTTTGAATACCGGTAGACCGGCAAATCGATAACCTGCTCAAGTGTGGCATTTTGAAGCAGATACTCTCGTAGAGGGCGTCCGTAGTTGGCGCGCAGGAACTTGTTGGACACGATCATGCCGAACCGACCGCCCGGCTGGAGTAGACTATGTTCGCGTCGATAAAGTAACATATAGGTCGGATCGCTCGTCATGACAGGTGTAGTGAGCCTTGAGATACTCCTTCAGTTCCTTGAAGGTCTCCATGCGGATGTACGGCGGGTTGCCGATAACGACGTCGAACCCCCCGTCCGCAAACACCTGCGGGAACTCGGCCGCCCAGTCGAAGACGTTGACGCGCAGCGCCTCCTCGTCGGTCAGCAGCGCCATCTGCTGCCCGGCGTAAAAATCCGGCCCGACGAGCGAATTGCCGCACTTGATGTTCCTGCCCAGGTCGGGCAGCGCCCGCTCGGGGAACAGGCCAAGTTGCTGGTCGATCGTCTCCTCGTCTCCCCCTCCAGCACCTTCAAGAGTAGCGACAGCTTGGTGACCTCCACGGCCTGGGGGTCGATGTCCACCCCGAAGATGTTGTTGACGAGGATCCGCTTGCGCTCGCCGATGGTCAACCGCCATTCGCCGCGGCTGTTGATAGAGCCGAGGATTGCGGCCCGCCCACTTCCCGGCCCCGTCCGCCCGGCGCCGTCGGCGAGGTACTGTTCCCGGTACCAGTCCAGGAGGAACTGATACGCCCCGAGCAGGAATGAACCGGAGCCGCACGCGATGTCCGCACCCGCAGGGGGGTCGCCTCCCTTCGGGGGCCAGCCGCCCGACATGGCGCCGCGTGAGGCCCGCCAGCAGCTTGCCCAGCGTCTGCCCGACGATGTTATCCACGATGTACGCCGGCGTATAGAAGACCCCGCCGGCCTTGCGCACCTCGGGCTTTTCCTCCACTTTGGCCCGTGCCCGCCGGTGAGGCGGATCACCTTGCCGAGGAACTGCTCGTAGACCTGGCCGAGGATCTCGGCCGGGAGCACCGAGAACTCGTAAGGGCTTTCGGGGTAGTAGAGGCCTGGGGATGTCCGCCAGGAGCTTGTCGTCGATCGCCAGCGGAGGCGTCTGCTTGTCCGGCGCTTCGGCGCGGTCCCCCTCGGGGTCTCGAAGTGGAACAGGCCGGAGTTGTACGGTCGTCGGCCTGCCGGAACGGATCGCCAGCCGCCCGTAGACCCCGGCGCCTTCGGCCGCCCCAGCAGCGTGCTGTAGGGCTCGATGCCCCGGTCCTCGCAGATGCGCAGGAAGATGATCCGGTCGATCGTCTGCTGCACCGCGAAGTTCAGCTCGCGGTTGTCGATGCCGGGTTGCGCAGCGCAAGGTTTGCGCCAGGAGGTCGCGCCAGCGCTCGATCTCGGCCAGGAACGCCGCGTCGACCTCGGCGGTGCCGCGCTTGCCCCCCTTTGCCTCAGCATACCTGTCCAAGGAGCCGTTGAGGATCGCGTCGGGGCGAAGACCCCGGCGATCTCGTCCCAGCGGTCGGCGTACTGGTCGAAGGCAGGTACATCACCCGGGCAGTGGACGGCCCTCGCTCTTGTCCGGCTTGACCCGGCAGTCGTAGACCGCGAGCTCTTCGAAGTCGGTCAGGATGCTGAGGGGCAGTTTGGCGCTCCACGCGTAGCGGCGGAGCTGGTAGGCGGGTGCCCGTCCGCCTTGAGGTCCACCGAGGGCTTCTTGGCCTCGACGAAGAACTTGCGCGTCCCGCCGATGCGGAAGCCGTAGTCGGGCGCCTTGGTCCCGCCGCCCACCTTGATGGCTTCCTCGTGCACCACGTCCTTGTACGCCTCGGCGTAGCCCTGCCGGTTGTCGACGTCCCAGCCCAGCGCGTCGAAGAAGGGATCGATGAACTCACGGCGGACCTGGGTCTCGTTGTACAGCCCGCGCTTGTAGCTGTCCAGGTTGGCGTGGAAGCGGGCGACGAGGTCGATGATGGCTGCCGGTGCTGGCATTGGGGGGCCTT
The DNA here is from genome assembly GCA_963696325.1 of uncultured Gammaproteobacteria bacterium. GTDB lineage: Bacteria > Pseudomonadota > Gammaproteobacteria > Competibacterales > Competibacteraceae > CAVOJV01. Next base: position 961 of record CAVOJV010000053.1, on the reverse strand, counting down.
TCTGCCGGTTGTCGATTTAAGTCGGCCTCAGATATGGAAAAACTACTTCAGCAGTTTGCGTGCCAAGGCGTTGAACGTGTTTCAACACGTTTGGGCTATCAGACTATGAATTCATCAGAGGTCCGTCTGTACGTGCTGGTGAGCGGAGTGGGGGCAAGAGTGGGGACAGTCATCGGCGATAGCCTTTTGCCAGCCAGCATCAATCCGTTTCAAACAGGACACGAGACAGGCCGGATTGCCTGATGATTCCCAACAAGGTGCCTGCCCTCAATTCCGCATGATCCGGCACAGGCACAGTGATCGTCGTGCCACCGTCCTTCTTTTGCATGATGACATGGCTGCCTTTGCGCCGGACTTCCTCAAAACCATGCTCGGCCATGATTTTGCAGACCTCTCAGCCAGAGAGGACGCGCAATCTAGGCATGACGCAACCTCGCCGTTGATCTGGGCCGGACAGTCGGCGCGGTCGGCATAATCGGCATGACGTAAGTCTCTTTCTTGAGGCGGCGGCGAATCTCTGAAGAGGATGCTACCTCAAAAAAGCCCTCAACCGCCTCCAACAAGTTGCGCCGCGCCTCCTCAACGGTATCACCCTCGCTCACAACATCCAACTCCGGACAGGTGGCAACGTAGCCATTCCCCTCCCGCGCAATTACGGCCGTCAGTTGCAGAACCTTTTCCATACGCATCTCCGCTTTCTGTTTGCCCTCAGCGCCCAACGAATTCAGGGCAATTCATACCTTTGCGCCGATTATGCCACACGCATGGGCGGGCGTCAACCGACAAAAATGGCGAGAAGATGGCGTTTTCAGTCCAGGAGCGCCGGATCGTGAACTCGAGCGCGCGTACCGCAGCGTGACGCTCAAGATCCGATAGGCCGCCAGCAATGAGCCGCGCAGGCTCCCGCCCACCTTCGAGCGCCCCCAGGTACGCGCCAGGCAACTACCGGCACTTCGTGGAT
>CAVOJV010000052.1:0-69986 GCA_963696325.1 uncultured Gammaproteobacteria bacterium | reverse complement strand
CGGCACGAATCTTCTCCGCCACTTGGCGTGCTCCCTCCGGGCGCGTGGCGGGCAATAGCAGCAGCATTTCCTCACCCCCCCAGCGGGCCACCGCATCCTGGGCCCTCACCGCGTCCCGCAATAGTTCACCCATATGCACCAATACCCGATCCCCCACGTCGTGACCGTTATTGTCGTTAATCCGCTTGAAATGGTCTATGTCTATCAGCACGACGCAAAATGACAGGTGCTGACGGCGCAGTCCGATTCGCTTCATACTCCAGCAGTTCCAACATCGCCCGGCGGTTCAGCAGACCGGTCAGACCATCGGTGCGGGCGGCATCCAGAAGGGCCTTTTGGACGCGTGCTGGCGCTCCTGGACCTCCAAGCGCAACTGCCGGTTGAGTTGCTCCAGTTCCGCCGTCCGCGCTATTACCCGCACCTCCAGTTGATCGCGAGACTCTTGCAGGGCATGGCTAACTTGCTCCAGATGGGCGCGACTGTCATCCAGACGCTGCGACATATCGTTGAAGGCCATAATCAGTTGATCCAGCTCATCATCGTGAGTCCTTAAGCTCAGTTGTTTGCCCAGCGTGCCTTCCGCAATCTCCCGGCAATGCGCTATCAATAAAGGGATTGGCTTATGGAAATGCTGGGCCAGCAAACGACTGAAAACCACCGCCAACACGATGGACAGCAGCAATGACACCAAGCCAGCCAACCGTAAATCACGCATTTGCTGGCTCACCACGTCGGCACGCATATCGATACCGACCAGGTACTCACCCTGATCCGTCTTCAGCGGGGCGTAACCCGACAGGAAATCACCCCATTCATCGCTCACAACCTTCTCATCGGCGGACGGCTGCCTAAACCCCTCCAAAAGAGAAGCAGTAACGTCCTGATAAGGTCTTGCCAGGCACCGCCTGCTGCGGCGAGTCATCGGAATCAACAACAAACGAGACCCGCCCATTTTCCCGGCGCATGATGTAGATAAAGGCGATATCCGCATTGCTGCTGGCGTGGTCTCGCAGCGTACGCAGCATCCGCTGGTAAGCCGGCTGGACGCTATCCTCAGGTCCCCGGATAGCATCCAGAGACGTAGCATCCAGGGAAGGGCTCAGCAGCGCCGCGCTGTTTTTCAGGCGTGCCTGGATGCTGTACAGCAAGCTGTCTAGGGCAGTGATGTAAAAATAACTACCGATGGCCCCGGATACCAACAATACCACCAAGAAATGGCTGTAGAAAAGCCGCGTGCTAATCGATAACCGCATGACAACCATGCCCTCTTTGCTTCGGCAGGGTAGCAGCGAATTCCCATTCCCGCCGGGGGACTCAAAGCGCGCCAGCCCCGGCCCCCACAGCCCACGGTGGCGAACGTCCTCGTTAGCTTTCATATTTCACCCGCCAGCATGTCATAACTTTAATTTGAGCCACAGATTACCATGTCTATACAATAATTTGACACCCGCCATGGAATAGCGTTCTAGCTTTCAAAATTGATCACTAGTATCAAAGCACTAGGGCTGGGCTGAAAACTTGCCAGACGGGCGTGAACTCGGCTATCGTGCGCAACACGCGGGATCATGGAAGACAATTCTCTGCTCAGGAATCAACCTCTGGTCCCTAACTTCGAGCAGTTGATTAGGTGACACTTATGAAAATTACTATTTTTGGGTCCGGCTACGTGGGCCTGGTAACGGGCGCCTGTCTTGCGGAAGTGGGTAATGATGTTTTGTGCGTGGACGTCGATCAACACAAGATTGAGAGGCTGCAACAGGGCGAAATACCCATCTACGAGCCGGGGCTGGACGATTTGGTCAAACGCAACACGCAGAATGGCCGGTTGACCTTCACCACCGACGTGGCTCAGGGCGTCGCACACGGCTTGTTTCAGTTCATCGCCGTTGGCACCCCTCCTGACGAGGATGGCTCCGCAGATTTGCAGCATGTCCGGACCGTGGCGCGCGGCATCGGGGAGCACATGGAAGCTTTCCGCATCATCGTGAACAAATCCACCGTGCCCGTAGGCACCGCCGACAAAGTCCGCGTCACCGTTCAGGCTGCCCTGGATAAGCGCGGCAGCGACATCGAGTTCGACGTTGTCTCCAACCCGGAATTTCTCAAGGAAGGCGCGGCCATCGAGGATTTCATGCGCCCCGATCGCATTATCATCGGCACCGATAATCCGCGCACCACGGAACTGCTGCGGGCGCTTTACGCTCCCTTCAACCGCAGCCGTGAGCGCCTGGTGGAAATGGACGTGCGCTCGGCTGAACTGACTAAGTACGCCGCCAACGCCTTGCTGGCCACCAAGATCAGCTTCATGAACGAACTCTCCAACTTGGCGGAGCGCCTGGGCGCCGACATCGAGCGCGTGCGCATGGGCATTGGCGCCGATCCGCGCATCGGTTATCACTTCATCTACCCCGGCTGCGGCTATGGCGGGTCCTGTTTTCCCAAGGATGTCAAGGCCCTGGAGTTCACTGCCCGCGAAGTCGGTTATAACGCACAACTGCTAACCGCGGTTGAAGCCGTCAACAACGACCAGAAGGGCGTGCTGTTCGACAAGATCCAGCGCCACTTCCGCGGTGAACTGCAGGGACGTACCTTTGCCCTGTGGGGGTTGGCCTTTAAACCCAAGACCGATGATATGCGCGAGGCCCCCAGTCGGGTATTGATGGAGGCGTTGTGGGCGGCCGGCGCGACGGTCCGGGCCTATGATCCAGCCGCCATGCAGGAGACCCACCGCCTCTACGGGGAGCGGGATGACCTAGTGCTGTGTACCAAGCCCGAGGAAGCGCTGCCCGGCGCCGACGCCCTGGTGCTGGTGACCGAATGGAATATCTTTCGCAGCCCCGACTTTGACGCCATCAGGTCGGCCCTGAAGAACCCGCTGGTATTCGACGGCCGCAATGTCTATGACCCGAAGTTCATGAGCAAGGCCGGCTTCACTTACTACGCCATCGGCCGTGGCGAGACTTTACCGGACTTACGCTGATGCTCGTGCCCGTCATCCTGTCCGGGGGCACGGGCAGCCGCTTGTGGCCCTTGTCCCGGGAACTGCACCCCAAACAGTTCCTGCCTCTGGTGGATCAGCAGACCCTGCTGCAGAACACGCTGATGCGGGTAAGCGGCATCGCTGACATGGCAGCGCCCCTGGTGATCTGCAATGAGGATCACCGCTTCATGGTAGCCGAACAGGTGCGCCGCATCGGCGTCGTTCCGGCAGCGGTGATTCTCGAACCCAGCGGTCGCAACACCGCGCCCGCCGTGGCGGTAGCCGCCTTACATGCGCTGGCCCAAAGCGAAGACCCGGTGCTCCTGGTGCTGCCCGCCGATCATGTGATCACCGATGTGGAAGGATTCCAGCGGGCGGTAGAGCGGGGCGTTCCCCATGCCCAAGCCGGCAAGCTCATCACCTTTGGCATCGTGCCGGAAACCCCGGAAACCGGCTATGGCTACATCAAAGCCGGTCAACCACTGGCGGCAGGAGACGTATGCCGCGTGGAGCGGTTCGTCGAGAAACCTGACGCGGCCACGGCCCAAGCCTATATCGACTCTGGCGCTTACTTTTGGAACAGCGGCATGTTCATGTTCCAGGCTTCGCGCTTTCTGGAGGAACTGGAACGTTTCGCCCCGGCGATTCACGGCGCCTGCCGGGAAGCCTACGCGGCCGGCCAGGCCGATCTGGACTTCCTGCGTCTCGGCAAGACCGCTTTCGAGGCCTGTCCCAGCGACTCCATCGATTACGCGGTGATGGAAAAGACCGCCAACGCCGTGGTCATACCCCTGAAGGTGGGCTGGAACGATGTGGGCTCCTGGTCCGCCCTCTGGCAGGTGGGTAATCGCGACCCGAACGGCAATGTGATAAGCGGCGATGTGCTGGCCGTGGATACCCGTAATTCCTTCCTGAATTCCGGTGGACGCCTGGTAGCTACCGTCGGCATCGACGATCTGGTGGTGGTAGAGACCAGCGACGCCGTGCTGGTGGCTCACAAGGACCGGGTTCAGGACGTCAAGGTCATCGTCAACCGGCTCAAGGCCGACCAGCGCGTGGAGTACCATTCCCATCGCAAGGTTTACCGCCCTTGGGGAGCTTACGATTCCATCGATAACCAGGCACGCTTCCAGGTCAAACACATTACCGTCAACCCGGGCGCCACGCTGTCCTTGCAGATGCACTACCACCGGGCCGAACACTGGATCGTGGTCAGCGGCACGGCCCGCGTTACCCGGGGCGACGAGGTTTTCCTGTTGAGCGAGAACCAGTCCACCCACATCCCGCTGGGCACGCAGCACCGTCTGGAAAACCCCGGCAAGATTCCTCTGGAGCTTATCGAGGTGCAATCCGGCAGCTACCTGGGCGAAGACGATATCATTCGCTTTCAGGACGTGTACGGGCGCCAGAATGTCACTTTCGAATAGGCCATCCCTTCCCCCGCCGCGAGCCTGCCACCGATGACGGAAACCCTTGCCTGCTTCAAGGCCTACGATATTCGTGGCCAAATCCCTGCCCAGTTGAATGAGGACATCGCCTATCGCATCGGCCGGGCTTACGCGGCGTTGGTCAAACCCGGCCAGGTGGTGGTAGGGCGCGACGTGCGGCTAAGCAGCGCTTGCCTCTGCGACGCCCTGGTGCGTGGACTGAGGGACAGCGGCGCGGAAGTATGGGATATCGGCCTGTGCGGCACCGAGGAAGTCTATTTCGCCACCTTCCACCAGGGGTTGGACGGTGGCATCATGGTGACGGCCAGCCACAATCCCATGGATTATAACGGCATGAAGCTGGTCCGTGAGGACGCCAAACCGATCAGTGGCGATACTGGCCTGGATACCATCCGCGTGCTGGCGGAACGCAACGACTTTCCGCCCGGCGACCGCCACGGAACCTACCTGCGCAAGGAAAGCAAGGCTGCCTACATCGACCATCTGCTGGGCTATGTAGAGCCAACCGCGCTCAAGCCTCTGAAAATCGTGGTCAATGCCGGCAATGGCTGCGCGGGACCGGTCATCGACCTGCTGGAATCCCACCTGCCCTTTCAATTCATCAAGATCCACCACGAACCGGATGGCCAGTTTCCCAACGGCATCCCCAATCCCCTGCTGCCGGAAAATCGCGAGTCCACCGCTCGGGCCGTGCGCGAACACGGCGCTGACCTGGGACTAGCCTGGGACGGTGACTTCGACCGCTGTTTCTTTTTCGATGAGGCAGGCCGGTTTATCGAAGGCTATTACCTGGTCGGCCTGCTGGCGGTAGCCATGCTGGAACGGCAACCGGGCGCCAGGATCATCCATGACCCGCGGTTGACCTGGAATACCGTGGCAATGGTGCGCGCCGCAGGCGGCGTTCCGATCCAGAGCAAGACTGGCCACGCCTTTATCAAGGAACGCATGCGCCTGGAGGATGCCAGCTACGGCGGCGAGATGAGCGCCCACCATTATTTCCGGGACTTTGCCTACTGTGACAGCGGCATGCTCCCCTGGCTGCTGGTGGCCGAACGCCTGTGCCGCAGTGGCCAATCCCTGTCCACCCTGGTGGCGGAGCGCATGCGGGCTTTTCCGTGCAGCGGCGAGATCAACTTTCGGGTGGCCGATACCGCCGCCAAGATCCAGGAGATCCTGAATGCTTATGCCCGGCACCAGCCCATCCTGGACCGTACCGACGGAATCAGCGTCGAGTTTCCCGACTGGCGCTTCAATTTGCGTGGCTCCAATACCGAACCCCTGTTGCGCCTGAACGTGGAAACCCGCGGCGACCCGACGCTCCTGGCGCTGAAGACCGAGGAATTGTGTGCGCTGATTGCCAGGCGCTGATCGCCCGCGCTGTATACCCATGCCGCCGCGACCGCCGTCGCTCCCTCCCGCCAGCAACCGGAGCGAGTGAATGAGCCTTAGCCGACTCATGGTGCTGGTGTTTTTGATTATCAGCACACTTGTTTTCTTCACCTTTTATGAACGCTATAAGCCGATAGGCCCGGAATTGCTGACCGACCCCAACTTTTCCGAGGGTCTTGCGCATTGGGTTTCGACGGGGCGCGGAGTTGCGGAAGCCGCCGAGGGCGGCAACGTGTTCCTGCGGGTTAATGAACCCGGCGCCGGCGTGGCGCTGCGCCAATCCCTGCCAAACCCCGGCCGCTATCAGATGCTGCGGCTTGCTGGCGTGCTCAAGGCCCAGGACATTCGCCCCGGCGAGCGGTTCTGGCACAAAGGCCGTCTGGCCCTGGTAAGTCTGGATGAAAATCAACGCATGATGAAAGTTCCGCATCTGGTGACGGACTTGGTGGGTACGCTGCCTTGGCACACCTATCAGGGGATATTCCGGATACCGCAGAATGCCAGGGAAGTCCGCGTCAGTGTTCAACTTATCGGCGCCACGGGTACTCTGGTGGTGAAACGGTTAAGCCTGCGGCAAGCTCAGGAGCGGGACCGCTATCCGCTGTATCGGGGGCTGGGCATAAGCGCCTGGGTACTCGGGTTGCTGTGGCTGGGGCTGCCGTACCGGGGGCGGCTGCGCTTCGACTGGCGGCACTCCCTGATTTATCTGGCTGCCGTCGGAATTTTCCTAGGAACACTGATGCCAGCACCATTAAAGATGGAGATCGGGACCGCACTCGACACAGCCCTTGCCCGAATCACCGCTCAGCATGTAGACAGTGACGCCGATTTACTGCAAGACCTGCAAACACTGCCAATCCCTGTTGAGAAGCTAGGGCATGTGCTGTTCTTTGCGCTGCTTGCCTTCGCCCTGCGCCTGGCCTATCCGGGCAAGCGGCGCCTGTCTCTGCTGGCGGGTTTAATGCTTCTGGCCGTGGTAAGCGAAGTCTTGCAGTTTTTTGTGGAGGGACGGATACCTCGTGTGAAGGACGTCCTCATCGACAGCGCCGGCCTATTGACGGGCATCGGCCTATTTGAATTACTGTGCGCCGTCAGGCAGCTGACGAACCGCCAGCACTCGTGAACTGACTTGCGAGTGCCAGTGACGTGGCACACCACAGTTGCTTTTACCCTATTACTGTTGATTATAGAGAGCATTATGACCACGCTGATCCAGCCCCATGGGGGCATCCTCAAGGAACTCTTCGTTGCCGCCGAGGAGGCGAGCTTTGTCAAACAGCAGGCCAACGAATACCCGCCCTGGGACCTGAATCACCGCCAGCTCTGTGACATCGAGTTATTGCTGAATGGCGCCTTTTCGCCCCTGGAGGGTTTTTTAGGCAGGGCCGATTATGAACATGTGCTGGCAGAGCTGCGGCTGGCCGATGGTACCCTGTGGCCGATGCCCATCACCCTGGACGTGTCCGAAGCCTTCGCCAAGGGTATCAGCGCGGGCAGCCAGATCGCTCTGCGCGACCCGGAAGGCGTATTGATCGCCAGCCTGGAAGTCTCTGATCTCTGGTGGCCCGACCAAGCCCAGGAAGCACTGCGGGTTTTTGGCACCACCGACCTTATGCATCCAGGGGTGAATTATCTGCTCAACCAGACCCATCCCGTTTACCTGGGAGGTCGCCTGAAGGGCATCGAGGCACCGCTGCATTATGACTTCAAGCATCTGCGCCACTCGCCGCGGGAACTGCGGGAAAAGTTCAAGAAACTGGGCTGGCGGCGCATCGTCGCCTTTCAGACCCGCAACCCCATGCATCGAGCCCATCAAGAGCTGACCTTCCGCGCCGCCCAGTTGGCCGAGGCCAATTTGTTGATCCATCCCGTCGTGGGCATGACCAAGCCAGGCGACATCGATCATTACTCCCGGGTGCGCTGCTACGAGCATCTACTCAAGAACTACCCGGAGCAGACCACCGCCTTGAGTCTGCTGCATCTGGCGATGCGCATGGGCGGTCCGCGGGAGGCGCTCTGGCACGCCATCATCCGCAAGAACCACGGATGCAGCCATTTCATCGTTGGACGGGACCATGCGGGACCCGGCAAAAACAGCCAGGGCGTGGATTTCTATGGCCCTTACGAGGCTCAGGAACTGGTGGCGCGTTATCAGGATGAACTGGGCATTCAGATGGTGCCCTTCCAGGAAATGGTCTACGTCCAGGAAAAGGCCGAGTACGTGCCGACCGACGAGATCCAGCCCACCGACACCGTGTTGAACATCTCCGGCACCGAATTCCGCCGCCGCTTGCAGGAAGGCTTGGAAATTCCCGACTGGTTTTCCTATCCTGAAGTGGTAACCGAGTTGCGCAAGACCCATCCGGCGCGCCACAAGCAGGGTTTCACCGTATTCTTTACGGGTCTGTCCGGGGCCGGCAAGTCCACCATCGCCAATGCCTTGATGGTCAAGCTCATGGAAATGGGCGGGCGCGCGGTCACCCTGCTGGACGGCGACATTGTCCGCAAGCACCTGTCCAGTGAATTGGGGTTTTCGAGGGAGCATCGCAATATCAACATCTTGCGCATTGGCTTCGTAGCCAGCGAAATTACCAAGAACGGGGGAGTCGCGATCTGCGCGCCCATCGCTCCCTATGCCGCTACCCGGCGCGAGGTGCGGGAGATGATATCGGCGGTCGGCGGATGCGTGGAAGTATATGTGGCCACCGCCCTGGAAGTGTGCGAGGAACGTGACCGCAAGGGACTTTATGCCAAGGCCCGCGCCGGTATCATTAAGGAGTTCACCGGCATCAGCGATCCCTACGAGATCCCGGAAAACCCCGACCTGAGCATCGACACCACGGAGTGCACCGCGGACGAAGCGGCGCAGCGGGTAATTCTGAAGCTGGAAAGACTTGGTTTCATCAAAGGGCGCGGATACGCTGGCTGAGCCCGGGCAATCACCACTCAACACCCGCGCGCCCATCAGAGGATGATGCCGGTGGGTTGATTTTCAATACTATTCAGGCTAAGCCAGAGGCGCAAGCATGAGCGAACAGAAATACGACGTCATCGTGATCGGCACCGGGCCGGGTGGGGAAGGCGCTGCGATGACTATTGCCAAGACGGCCAAGTCGATAGCCGTGCTGGAGCAATATCCTCAGGTCGGGGGCGGCTGCACGCATTGGGGGACGATTCCCTCCAAGGCCCTGCGACATGCCACCAGCCGCCTGGGCGAGTTCAACCGTCACCCCTTGTATCGCAGCATAGGCAAGCCCGCTCAGTTTTCCTATCCGGAACTGGTGCACACCGCCGAATCGGTAATTTCTCAGCAGGTAAGCATGCGCCAGGATTTCTACGACCGCAATCAAGCGCAACTGATCCATGGCCGCGCCCACTTCCTGGACTCCCATACCGTCGAACTCCAAGCGGCCGACGACCGGCCAAAACTACGCCTCAGCGCCGATGCTTTCGTGATTGCCACCGGCTCCCGACCCTACCGGCCGGACGATTTGGACTTTACTCATCCACGCATTTTCGACAGCGATACCATCCTGGGCATGTCCAGCACGCCTCGTTCCATCACTATTTACGGCGCCGGTGTAATCGGCTGCGAATACGCCAGCATCTTCCGGGGTCTGGGCTGCAAGGTCGATCTGGTGAATACCCGCTCTCAATTGCTGGCCTTTCTGGACGACGAGATCATTCACGCCCTCAACTACCACCTGCGTGACCAGGGGGTGTTGATCCGCCACAACGAGGTATACGAATGCGTGGAGTACAGTGCCGACAGCGTAACGCTCCAGCTCAAATCGGGGAAGAAAATCAAGAGCGATGCCATCCTCTGGGCCAATGGCCGCACCGGCAATGCCTACAACATGGGCCTGGAGACGTTGGGGATTACCCCCAACAGCCGCGGGCAACTGCGGGTCAATGCCAACTACCAGACCGAACTGCCCCACATCTATGCCGTGGGCGACGTCATCGGCTACCCCAGCCTGGCCAGTGCGGCCTATGATCAGGGACGCTTCGCCGGCACCCACCTGGTGGAGGGACGCTGCGATCAACATCTGGTGGAATACATCCCCACCGGCATCTATACCTCTCCAGAGATCAGTTCAGTCGGACGTACCGAAAAGGAACTGACCGAGGCCTGCATCCCTTACGAGGTTGGGCACTCCTGGTTCAAGAATCTGGCGCGCGCCCAAATCACCGGCAAGACGGTGGGCATGCTAAAGATCCTTTTTCATCGGGAAACCCTGGAACTCCTGGGCATTCATTGCTTTGGCAACCAGGCGTCGGAGATCATCCACATCGGCCAGGCGATCATGTCGCAAAAAGGGGCAGCCAATACCTTGCTCTATTTCGTCAACACCACCTTCAACTATCCAACCATGGCTGAAGCCTATCGCGTGGCGGCCCTCAACGGTCTTAATCGGGTAAGATAAACGCGTTGTCCGCCGCCGGCGAGGGATCGTTGGATTGGACCGATATTCCGGATTTAAAGTGATGCAATCAAGGAGACGCTAATGGATATTACGCCTTACCTCAAACTCATGGTGGATAAGAACGCCTCCGATCTGTTCTTCTACGTGGGGACACCCGTCCACATCAAGATTAACGGTGTCGTCCGACCGGTCGGCAACAAGCCGATCGGGCCCGGTGGCGTGCGGGAAATCGCCTATTCCGTCATGAAAGACGACCAGATCAAGGAATTCGAGCACCAGTGGGAATCGAACTTCGCCATCCCCCTGCCCGGGGTGGGCCGGTTTCGCGCCAACGTCTTCCGCCAGCGCGGCGAAGTGGGCATGGTAATCCGCTATGTCAAAGGCGAGATCCCGCAGGTAGAGGAATTGGGGCTGCCGTCGCTGCTCAAACAACTGGTCATGGAAAAGCGCGGCCTGGTTCTGATGGTAGGCTCTACCGGTTCCGGCAAGTCCACCACCCTGGCGGCCATGATCGACCACCGTAATTCCAGTTCGCCGGGACATATCCTGACCATCGAAGACCCCATCGAATTCACTCACCCCCACAAGAAATCGTTGGTCGGCCAGCGTGAGGTGGGCATCGATACGCACAGCTACGAAAATGCCCTCAAGAGCGCCCTGCGCGAGGCGCCGGACGTGATCCTGATCGGCGAGGTCCGGGAACGCGAAATCATGAAATTCGCCCTCTCCTACGCTGAAACCGGCCATCTCTGCCTGTCCACCCTGCACTCGAACAACGCCAACGGTGCCCTGGAGCGTATCGTCAACTTCTTCCCCGAGGATGCGCGCGCGCAATTGCTGATGGACCTCTCCTTGAATCTGCGGGCCATCGTCTCCCAGCGGCTGATCAAGAGTCTAAGTGGCGGCCTCGTTCCCGCCGTGGAGGTGCTGCTAAACACGCCCTACATCGCCGATCTTATCCAGAAGGGCAAGATAGATTACATCAAGGACGCCATGGAGCAGGCCACCGAGTCGGGCATGCAGACCTTCGACCAGGCGCTGTTCAGGCTCTACAAGGAAGGCAAGATCTCCAAGGAAGAGGCGATCAAGAACGCCGATTCCCGCAACAACGTAGGCTTGCAGATCCGCCTGTCCGAGGGCGTTAATCAGACCAGCGCCTCTGATCTTTCCATCCATGAGACAGATGACAAGGGCAGGATGCTGTAACCCACTACCATGCAAGCCGCTCATACCTTCCATCTGGCGGGCCGCATGGCGGCCATCGCGCCGTTTTATGTCATGGAGTTGCTGGCCCGTGCCCAGGCGCTGGAAGCACAGGGGCGCTCCATTATCCACATGGAAGTGGGCGAGCCGGATTTCCCCACCGCCGCGCCCATCATCGCCGCCGGCCAGCGGGCTTTGAGTGAAGGGCGAACCCGCTATACCCCCGCCGTCGGCATACCGGAGTTGCGCCAGGCCATCGCCGCCCATTACCGGGCCCACTACGGCGTCAACATTCCCAGGGAGCGCGTTCTGGTGACCCCGGGAGCCTCGGGCGCGCTGCAACTGGCCACCGCGGTACTGATCAATCCCGGCGAACAGGTGCTGATGGCTGACCCCAGTTACCCATGCAATCGCCACTTCGTGCGCTTGCTGGACGGCGAACCGGTGGGGATTCCGGTAGGGCCGAAGAGCGCCTATCAACTCACGGCCCCATTGGTCGAACAGCACTGGAGCGACCGCACGGTGGCCGTGTTGCTGGCCTCCCCCGCCAATCCCACCGGCACCCTGCTGAGCCCGAAGACGCTGGCCGAGATCCTGGCCGTCGCTGAGGGTCAGGGCGGTCAAGTTATCATCGATGAAATCTACCACGGCCTGCTTTACGACGCCGAGGCTCCTACCGCGCTGGCCGCGTCCGATCAGGTGTTCGTGGTCAACAGCTTCTCCAAATACTACGGCATGACCGGCTGGCGGTTGGGTTGGCTGGTGGCTCCGGAGTGCTATGCGCGGGAAGCGGAAAAGCTGGCCCAGAATCTTTTCCTGGCGCCCTCCACTCCAGCTCAATACGCCGCGCTCGCCGCTTTCACGCCAGCGGCCCAGGCCATCTTCGAGGCGCGCCGCCAGCAATTCCAGGCGCGCCGGGATTTTCTGCTGCCGGCTCTGCGGGAACTGGGCTTTGGCATTCCCATCACCCCCGAGGGGGCGTTTTATCTGTACGCCGATTGCAGCCGTTTCACGGACGACAGCTACAGATTCGCCGTGGAGTTGCTGGAAGAAACCGGCGTGGCCATTACCCCCGGCATTGACTTCGGCAGCCATCAAGCCAAGCGCCATGTACGGTTCGCCTATACCAATTCCCTGGAGAATCTCGCCAAAGGGATGGAGCGGCTGCGGGAAGCATTGCTGCCATAATTTACCGGCGGTTATGCGACCTCGGGAAACTGTTCTACCCACAGCAGGGTCGCGCCGATAACCGCCGCCGGCACAGCCACGAAATTCAGCACCGGCAGCATGGTCAACAGCAGTACCGCGCTGCCAAAACCCAGCACCAGCAGCCGCCGCCTGCCGAGAATACGGCGCTGTTGCCGGAACGGGATGGCATGATTACCCAGCGGGTAGTCCAGGTATTGCAGGGCCAGCATCCAGGCGTTGAACACCAGCCAGGTGAGAGACGCGGCCACATTGATCCCCGGTATGAAGAACAAGATCAACAGGGGCAACGCCCAGAACAGGAAATAGATCAGCTTTTTGAGTTCCGCCAGCGGGGAGGTGGCGATTTCCCGCCACAGCGGGCGGTTCGGAGGGCGCGTCACCCCGGGGCTGGCCATATCTTCCACCTTTTCCGCCAGCAGGCCGTTGAAGGGCGCGGCGATGAAATTGGCCGCCAAAGTAAACGTATAGAAACACAGCAGCAGCACCGTGACGGCAAACAAAGGCCACAGCAACCAGCGCAGCCAATCCAACCAGGTCGGCAGGTATCCCAGCACCCAGTTCAGAAAGACGTTGAATTCGCTGGTGCCCCACCAGATAGCCGCACCGAAGAGCAGGGTATTGATCAGCAGGGGAATCGCCACGAAGCGGCGCAATCCCGGACGGATAAGCCAGCGCAAGCCCGTCAGCAGATAGGAAGCGCCTTTTAAAAAACCATTGTCCATGTCCGCGCAATCCTTATGGCAGCGTAACCGGCACCGGCGGAACCCACCCCGGCCGCCGGTGCTCCGCAATCACGGTCGTGTAGATACCACCCCGCACGTAGAATTCCGCCGTGATGCGCAGGAAGCGCGGCTGGCAGGCGTTGACCAGATCGGCGAGGATCTGGTTGGCGACGGCCTCGTGAAAAGCGCCCCGGTCGCGGTACGACCACAGATAGAGCTTGAGGGACTTGAGTTCGACGCAGGTGAGGTCGGGCACATACTCGATGTGGATGGTGGCAAAGTCCGGCTGGCCGGTCTTGGGGCAGAGGCAAGTAAATTCCGGCACCCGCATACGGATGGTATAGTCACGGGCTACACTGGGGTTGGCGAAGGTTTCCAGCGCCCGGCTCGGTTCGGTTGACATCGGCTTGGCTCGCTCCCGTGGGCTTCGTTTAAAAGGAATATCAATTTACACTATGTTGTTTTCACAGACGAGAATCCGCGCTTGAAACGACCAGCGACTCCCCTGCTCCACTTGCCCGGATGGCAAGTAAACTGGACTTCCCGTCGATCCGCCGGGGATAGGAGAGAGGTTACGCCTTGCGTCTGACCAAAATCAAACTGGCGGGGTTCAAATCCTTCGTGGACCCGACTACCTTCCACCTGCCCAGCAATCTGCTGGGCGTCGTCGGGCCCAATGGCTGTGGCAAATCCAACATCATCGACGCCGTGCGCTGGGTCATGGGCGAGAGTTCCGCCCGCAGCCTGCGCGGCGAATCCCTGGAGGATGTGATCTTCAATGGTTCCGCGGCGCGCAAACCGGTGGGCCAGGCTACCATCGAGCTGGTCTTTGACAACAGCCAGGGCAAGCTGGGGGGCGCCTGGGTGCAGTATAACGAGATTGCCATCAAGCGCGTGCTGAGCCGCGACGGTCAATCCAGCTATTTAGTGAACGGCGCCCGCTGCCGGCGCCGGGATATTACCGATATTTTCCTGGGCACCGGCCTGGGGCCGCGTAGCTACGCCATCATCGAGCAGGGCATGATCTCGCGGCTCATCGAGGCCAAACCCGAGGAATTGCGGGTCTTCCTCGAAGAAGCGGCGGGCATTTCCAAGTATAAGGAACGCCGCCGGGAGACCGAGGCCCGCATCCGCCATACCCGCGAGAACCTGGATCGCCTCACCGATCTACGCGAGGAACTGGGCCGGCAGCTCCAGCACCTCCAGCGCCAGGCGCGGGCCGCCGAGCAATATCAGCGCTACCGGGCCGAGGAGCGCCGCTGCAAGGCCGAACTGCTGACCCTGCGCTGGCGGGCGCTGAACGCGGACAGCGCGGCGCGGGAAAGCGCTATCGGGGGGCAGGAAACCGCGCTGGAAGCCAGGGTGGCCGAACAGCGCCACCTGGAGGCGCGCCTGGAGATGGGCCGGGAGCGGCAGACAAGTCTTACCGAGGCATTCAATCAGACTCAGGCGCATTTCTATGCGGTAGGCTCGGAGATCAGTCGCCTGGAGCAGGACCTGGCGCATCAGCGCGAACTCTGCCAACGCCAAAACGAAGCGTTGCAGCAAACCGAACAGGCGCTGGCGCGGGTGTTGGAGCAGATCCACCTGGATACCGAACGGCTCGTGGCGCTGGAAACGTCCTTACGGGAGGCGGAAGCAGCGCTGGCGGAAACCAAAGCGCTGGAAGCGCAGGCCAATGCGCAACTGACGGAGGCAGAGACCGCCCGGCAGGACTGGCAGGAGGAGTGGGAAACCTTCAGCCGCCGCGCCAGTGAGCCGGAACGCCAGGCGGACGTGGAACGAACCCGTATCGCGCATCTGGAGCGGCAGCTTAGCCAACAGGAGCACCGCCTGAAGCGACTGCGCCTGGAGCAGGACGGCCTGGTTGTCGATGGACTGGAGGACGAACTGGAGCGACTGCGACTGGCCGAACAGGCCGCCGGCACGGCCCTGGCCGCTAATCATGCGCAACTGGTTCAGAGCGATGCCCGGATTGGCGAGCTGCGCGAGATCGGACAGCGGTGGACAGCGGAGGCACACGGACTCCGCGAGCAGGTACACGCCGCACGGGGCCGGCTGGCCTCGCTGCGCACATTGCAAGAAGCCGCGCTGGGCCGGCGGGAAAGTGCCGCGGGCGCCTGGCTCAAGGCGCAGGGCCTGGATAAAACACCGCGTCTGGCCGAATGCCTGGCCGTCGAATCCGGTTGGGAGCGGGCCGCGGAAATGGCCCTGGCCGGTTTCCTGGAGGCGGTCTGCGTCCAGGATTTACAAGTACCCGCGGCGGCCCTGGCGGAACTGCGGCAAGGCCACCTGACCCTGTTCGACACGACAACGGCGGACAACGCGGCGCCAGCGGAGCAGACCCTGCTGAGCAAGCTCCAGGCCCCCTTTGCCCTGACCAGTCTGCTGGCCGGCGTGCGGGTGGCCACCGATCTCGACGAAGCCATGGCCCAGCGCCAGCAGTTGACGGCGCGGCAATCCCTGATTACCCAGGATGGCGCCTGGCTGGGTCGGGATTGGCTGCGGGTGGCGCGGGACCGCGATGAAAAAGCTGGCGTGCTGGCCCGCGAACGGGAGCTTCAGGCGCTGCAAGCCACGCTCGACCTGGACACCGAATGCCTGGCCAGGCTCACCGGGGCGCTGGACACCAACCGGGGTGAGTTGCGCGAATTGGAACGCGGCCGCGACGCCCTTCAGGAAGCGGTCAATCAGAGCCATCGCGAGCAAACGCGCCTGCAAAACCAGCTCACTGCCCTGACCGGCCGCCTGCAACAAGTCCTCGCCCGGCGCGCCGCCATCGCGGCGGAACAAGCGGAACTAAGCCACCAGGGCGGCCAGGACCAGACGGAATTGCAAGCGGCCAGGGCCTCCCTGGCGGAAGCCACGCTGGCCATGGAACGTTTGAGCGACGAGCGCCAGCAGTTGACGGCGCGGCGGGAAGGCTTGCGCTTCGTTCTGGAAGCGCGGCGCGCACAGGCGACCGGCGCTCGCCATGCCGCCCAGCGACAAGCGCTGGCGGCGGAATCCCTGCGCGCCACACTAAGCTCCACCCACCAGGCCCTGGAACGCCTGGAACCGCAGCGCCAACAACTGGCAACGCGCCAGCAACAACTGGCGACCGGTCTCGATCCGGGCGATGAATCGGTGGTTCGAGAACAACTGGCGGTCCTGTTGGAAACCCGGATCGTAGCGGACCAGGGTCTTGGCGCCGCCCGCCACACCTTAGAAACCCAGAACACCGAACTGCGCGATCTGGAACAAACTCGCATAGCTTGCGAGCGTAAGCTTGAGAAACAGCGCGAAACCCTTGCCACCGAGCGCCTGACTTGGCGGGAAATCAGTGTGCAGCGCCAGATCCTGCTGGAACAACTGCAAGAGCTGGGTGCCGACCCGTCCACCCTGCTGGCCACGCTACCCGCCACGGCGGAGGAAGCACACTGGCAGGCAGAGCTGGAGCGACTGGGCAAACAGCTTCAACGCCTGGGGGCCGTCAACCTGGCTGCCGTCGAGGAATTCGCGCAACTGTCGGAACGCAAGCGCTATCTAGATGCCCAGAATGACGATTTGGTAGAGGCACTGACTACCCTGGAGAATGCCATCCGCAGGATCGATCGAGACACCCGCGGCCGGTTCAAGGATACCTTCGAGGGCGCCAACGCCAATTTGCAAATCTTATTCCCGCGCCTGTTCGGCGGTGGGCAGGCTTACCTGGAACTGGTGGGGGAAGATATGCTGGATGCGGGTGTCGCCATCATGGCGCGACCGCCGGGCAAACGCATTGGCACCATCCATCTGCTGTCAGGTGGCGAGAAGGCGCTTACCGCGGTAGCCCTGATATTCGCTCTCTTCCAGCTCAACCCGGCGCCTTTTTGCATGCTTGACGAAGTGGACGCTCCCCTGGATGAAGCTAATATAGGACGCTTTGGCGATCTGGTCCGGGAGATGTCCACACAAATACAGTTTATATTTATCACTCATAATAAAAGCACGATGGAAATCGCCCAGCATCTCTCGGGGGTGACCATGCATGAACCAGGGGTTTCTCACCTGGTGGCGGTGGACGTGGACGAGGCAGTGCGCCTGGCGACGGCGTAAACCACGCCCTTCCCTCTTTACCAAAGGGGGGAGTGAGCGATTAATATGCAACAGCCGGAACAATTGGGGGGCCAAGATTGATGGATGGACTACGTTGGATTTTAGCGGGTGTAGGGGCAGTGATCATTATCCTGATTTACCTTTGGGGCATGCGCGCCCGTATCAAGGAACAACTCAGGGAGCGCCGCCGGCGCGCCGCCCGTTTGGCGGACACCGCGCCGCCGTTGGGGACGAACGAATCCCTGCCCGAGACCAAGAGCGTGGAACTAGGCCTGGGCGGCCTCGGCACCATCACGCCGGATCATCACCTGGCCGACAAGGTGCTGGTGGATGTGGAAATCACCCCGGTCAGGCGCGCCAGCGACATGCCCGCCGCGCCGGTTGACGCGCAGGCACCGACGAAACCCAGTGGGGAACCCGACTCCCAGCCGGAGCCGGTCAGCCAGCGGCCTCCGGGCCACGAGGAACCGGTCAGCCAGCAACCTCCACGCCAGGAGGAACCACCGGTCAGCCAGCAACCTCCACGCCATCAGGAACCGATCAGCCAGCGGCCTCCAGGCCAGGCAACCAGCCGCAAGATGCGCAAGGAATCCCGTCAGGAGCCAGCGGTTACCAAAACCCCGGAGATGACCGTGCTGTTGACCGTGCTGGCTCCCCAGGGTCAGCTTTTCAAGGGTGCGAGCATCCTGGCGGTAGCCCAGGAGTTGCATCTCCAGCTCTCTCAAAACGGCGTCCTCGATTGTTTTCCCACGAGCGAGGCCGAGGGGAAGCCGGTGCTCAGCATCGCCCATCTGCGCGAACCGGGCATCTTCGATCTGTCTACCCTGGAGACTTTAGCGACGCCAGGGCTGCTTCTATTCATGCAACTGCCCGGTCCCATGGAAGCCGTGGCGGCCGTGGATTTCCTGGTGGCCCTGGCCAGGCGTTTAGCCCACAAGCTCAATGGCAGCGTTTGCGACGACCGCCGCAACAAAATAACGGCCCAGGCCATTATGCATCTACGCAGCGAGGCCGCCGAATTCGAGCGGCGACTGCGGTTGCAACACTCACCGCACTGATGAGCGTTCCCGAGGATATCCAGGCCAGAGTCGCCGTGCTGCGCGACCAGCTCGACCAGCACAACTACCGCTACTATGTCCTGGATGATCCAGTCATTCCAGATACCGAATACGACCGCCTGCTGGGAGAACTGCGGGCGCTGGAGCAGACCCATCCGGAACTGATCACTCCTGACTCCCCGACCCAGCGGGTGGGTGCCGCCCCCCTAAGCGCCTTTGGCCAGGTTCACCATGCCCTGCCCATGCTGTCCCTGGATAACGCGTTTACGGACGCGGAGGTGCAGGATTTCGACCGGCGGATCCGCGAGCGACTGGAAATGGAGCAGGTGACCTATGCGGCGGAACCCAAGCTGGACGGGCTGGCGGTGAGCCTGCGCTATGAAAACGGCTTGCTGGTGTCTGGCGCTACCCGTGGCGACGGCTTTACCGGCGAGGACATCACCCATAACATCCGCACCATTGGCTCCATCCCACTGCGACTGCGAGGCGGTGATTATCCCCGCGTACTGGAGGTGCGGGGCGAAGTCTACATGCCGAAACAGGGCTTCGAGGAACTCAATGCCCGGGCCCGCGCGCGCGGCGAGAAGACCTTCGCCAATCCGCGCAACGCCGCCGCCGGCAGCCTGCGCCAATTGGACGCCCGGATCACCGCGCAACGGCCCTTGGAGATGTTCTGCTATGGGGTGGGGGTGGTGGAAGACGGCCAACTGCCGCCGCGCCACGGTGAAACCCTGCGGCGGCTGCGCGACTGGGGCCTGCGGATCTGCCCGGAACTCAAGCTCGTCGTGGGGATGGAAGGTTGCCTGGGCTATTACCGGGCGATCCATGCCCGCCGTGACGAGTTGCCCTACGAGATCGACGGGGTAGTCTACAAGGTGGACCGGCTGGATCAGCAGCGCGAGCTGGGCTTCGTGGCCCGTGCGCCGCGCTGGGCCATCGCGCATAAATTCCCGGCCCATGAGGAACTGACCCGCGTGGTGGACATCCAGGTACAGGTAGGCCGCACCGGCACGCTTACCCCCGTGGCGCGCCTGGAACCAGTATTCGTGGGCGGCGTCACCGTGACCAACGCCACCCTGCACAACCGCGACGAAGTCAGGCGCAAGGACGTGCGGGTGGGCGATACGGTGAGCGTGCGCCGGGCCGGCGACGTGATCCCGGAAGTCGTCGGCGTGGTGCTGGAGCGCCGCCCGCCTGATACGCAACCCTTCGAGATGCCCAGCCATTGCCCGGTGTGCGGCTCCGAGGTCATCCGCCCCGAAGGCGGCAGCGTGGCGCGCTGCATCGGCGGCCTGTATTGCAGCGCCCAGCGCAGGGAAGCTATCCGCCACTTCGCCTCCCGGCGTGCCCTGGACATCGAGAGGCTGGGCGATAAGCTGGTGGAGCAACTGGTGGAACGGGAACTGGTGCACAGCCCCGCCGACCTCTACTCACTCGACCCGGCCACCCTGGCCGACTTGGAACGTATGGGCGAGAAATCCGCCGAGAAACTGGCGGCCGCCCTGGAACGCAGCAAAACCACCACGCTGGCACGCTTTCTCTACGCCCTGGGCATCCGGGAAGTGGGCGAGGCCACCGCGCTGGCGTTGGCCCAGCATTTCGGCACGCTGGAGTCCGTCATGGCGGCCAGCGAGAAACAACTTCAGCAGGTGCCCGATATCGGCCAGGTGGTGGCCACCAGTATCCATGCCTTCTTTCAGGAACCCCACAACCGCGACATCATCGAGCGCCTGCGCCAGGCCGGTATCCATTGGCTGGAGGAGATAACCAGCATGGCAGCCACCCAGCCATTGGAAGGCAAGACCTTCGTCCTCACCGGCGCCCTTGCCGGCATGACTCGCGACGAGGCCAAAGCCAGACTCCAGGCCTTGGGCGCCAAGGTCACCGGCAACGTCTCGAAGAAAACCGATTACGTGGTGGCGGGCGCGGAGGCGGGGTCAAAGTTGGCCAAGGCCCGGGAGCTGGGGCTTAGCATATTGGATGAAGCGGGGTTGGTGGAGATACTTGGGCATAATCATTGAGATCTGGTCCGGATTCCGCCGCGCTTTCCCAAGTGTTGCTCCTGGGAAGTCATACGCATCTCCAGGTTAGTCAGCCGCTCTTCCATCCTGCCCAAACGCATCTGGATGTCTCTTAGGATATTCAAGGCCAGGTTGTCAGTACCGTCAGTCATGGCGGTGGCTCTAAGATTTACTATCGTCAATCTCTCATGCCGGCGGGCAATTCCCTTAAATCACCCCTGCCTGCTCGAGCTGTTTGAGCAACTGTCCCAAGCGCGCGTTCGCTTCCATATCCACGTCAACGCCCCCCTGAAAACGGGCGTTGCGCTCCACTAGATCCAAAAACCCGCGAATCCAGTCCGTATAGTAATCCTGATCGTAATTGGATTGCTGTTCCGTTAATACAGGTCCGTTGCGGGGCACGGCGCGGGGCCGGAAGATAGGGCGCGGGCCGTCTTCCAGCACCAGTTGGGGGCGCTCATTCAGGCTGATGGCAGCATAACCCAGAAAATTGATATAGCTGTTGATCAGGTTGGCGGTGAGCCTGGCTGGCAGCGCCACGATCTGCTGAAACCGCATGCGGAAACCGGTCGCCTCGCGCACCGCCGCGGTGATGCGTTCCTCGATGTTGAGACGCTTGGCGCCCGCCATGAGCTCCTTGACGAACTCGGCCATCAGGGTTTCTGGCAAGCGATAGTAGTCGCACAGCGAGCCGTTGCCCGCCAGATCCTGAAGGTCTTGCATCCAGTCCGCCACCGCCTCCCGGGCGAACAGGGCGGCATCGTCCTTGAGGTTGGCCGCGGGCGTCGGCCCGGCTGCGGTAGCGCCCAGACCCAGCAACTGCTTCATCTTGGACTTGTCAACAGCGGTGCCAATACTCGGCGCGGTGCCTTTCTCCGTATCATCGGGTAGCCGGGTTTCAATCCGATAATAGATGTCTTCCAGTTCGCCGCTATCCACCTGCAAGGCGTGCAACAGTTCGCCGAAGCGCTGCGCCCCAGCGCTGTCGATCAGATGCTCGGCGATTTGGTGGGATACCGCCACCCGTTTTTCGAATTCCTGCTCGGGATTGCCGCTGACGTAATAGTGGCCGATTCGCTCGCTTATCTGTTGGCGCAGCCGTTCCAACTGGCCGGTGATCTGCTGGCGCTTGAGCTCCGGATTGCAGACCGGGCGCAGGTTCTCGGCAAGGTAACTGACGCCGCCATCGTTGAGGGCGATGGCCGCCTCCCAGGCGCGTGGCGGGTCCTGAAAAAAGCGGTTCGCCCCCGTGTCCCTCAGGAATGCCTCGCGAAACGCCTCGATGCGTTTGCGTTCGCCGGCCCGGATACCGACTTCCTGACTGTTTTCATCGTAGTCGAAGATATTCTTCGCCTTGAAATTGGGATTGCGCAGCCAGTAACTGTTGCGAAAGCAGCCCCGGCCATCCCAGTGCTGGGGCCAGTCGTGCTGCTTGCCGAAGAAGTTCATCAGCGAACTTTCCATCCGGGTGCTCCAGCGGGTCTCGGGCGAGCGCTCGCCGGCCTTCTCTTCGAATTCCATGTCGAACTTGGTCAGCACCAGGAACAGCGCGGTGGGCTGGCCGGCGCGCTGTTCCGGCGTCCCGCCGTGGGTGGAAGCAATCCAGTCGTAGACCATCTCCGGCAGGGTCTTGACCTCCTGGTTGCTGGGTCCTATGCACAGCAGCATGCTGGTCAACTCCTGCTCGGCGCAGTAACGCTCGAACAGATACGCGACTTTGCCGCGCAGAAACAGGCTCTGCAGGGAATTAGGTACCTGCAGATACTCGTCGAGGTTTTTGATCTGCTCCCGGGAACGGGCGCCGGGAAAATCCAGCAGGTCGGTATGCTCGAAGAAATCCCACGGCTGGTCACTGATGACGATTTGCAGTTCGGCGACCAGGGCCGTCACCGTGCTGCGCGGCAGGGACACTCGGGCACCGTTGGCGCCGGTTAGCGCCAGGGTTTCCCCACCCTTCGCGCCCAACCCCTGCAAGCTCTGCACGTCGATGATGCTTTTTTCCCGCGGCAGCAGGGCATCCAGGCCGGCATAGGCATCGCAGGCGAAATTCAGCCCCTGCAGCCCCGCATAGAGCTGCACGTACAATTGGTTCAGGGTTTCCACCGTGCCCCAGATGATGCCGAACAAGTGGGCGCGGTCCTGGATGCGCAGGTGCGGGGCCAACTGGGCAGCGCGTTCCCAGAAACCATGACGCAGCAGGCGGATGCGCTCGTAACCCTTGAAATAGCGCTCGAAATAGGCTTGCAGATCGTAGACATCGTCTGCCGTCAGGGGATCCACCGGTGCAGTCTGGGCCATGCCCGCGACGGCCTCGATGGCCTCGTTGATCTGAGCCTGGGTGGGTGGCTCATCGTCGCTGTGGTCGCAGTCGGCGTAATAGGTATTGCCGATGATCTTGACGAGGTCGGTTTGCGTCAGCAGGCGCATGCGCACCGGCGTGGCGGCCGGAACCTTTGCTTTGTGTATCGTGAAGCGGGTGACCAGGCCGGTGGATTCCCGCCCGCCCTCGGGATTGAGGTCGCGGATGAAATCCACCTGTTGCTCGGCGAATTCGGCCAGCAGCGGCGCGGTACCCTTGCGGGCCAGGGCCGAGATCAGATACGACTTGCCGGACTGGCTGGGACCGAACACACCCACGCACATGGGCCGCTGGACGGCCTGATCCAGGCGCCGGGCCTGGGCCGCGAAACGACGGAACTCCTTGTCAAGGCCGGCTTTTTCCTGGCGCACGCGCTCCGCGTTAGCATCCAGCCAGGTCGTGAATTGCGCGCTGACCTGGTCCAGGGTCCGGCAGGCGGTGCTCAGTTTTTCGTCAGTCGCGGACATACCACCGTATTTCCTTTCATCCATAGATCGCCGATAGAACCACGGCAGAAGACTGCCGTTACTGTTATTAGCCAGCCACCGTCAGCACTGTAAACCGAACGGTGCATAGCTACTCCCCTCCTGATCAACAGAAGCATAAACTCTCTTAGTTAGTCCACTATAGTATGAACATAGTCTTTGAGACACAGCTATGGTTTCGTGAACGCTGCTTTGAAAATCTCACCGCGTTTCATCGGCGGTGGTGCGCGACAGGACATGAAAAACCATTGGAAATTTGGAAAAGAGATAATCATGACAAAACACCCGATTGAATTTCAGCTTGCGGACGGTAGCCCGATATACATCGAAGTGGAAACCCTGGCGGGGGAAGGTCCGCAACGGATCAGTCGGTCGGGCGAAAGCATCCCGGAAAATGCGCAGGCCAGTTTCAACGAGGTGATCGCCCGCCTGCGACCGGGAACTCGCCCGCCTGACCCACGATGGCGGGGTGGAGGCCGTGGCCTTCAGCCCCGATGGCCGGCGCCTAGCCACCGCCAGCGAGGACAAGACCGCGTGGCTGTGGCTCTGGCGGACGGAAGATCTGATCGCCGAAGCGTGCAAGCGACTGCCGCGCAACCTGACTCACGCCGAATGGCGCAATATCTGGTGGACCAACCCTATCGGCCACCTGTCCCAATTTGCCGGTGCCGGAAAATGACTAGAACCAGCCACCCGGAGGAAGCCATGCCCACTCCAGCCTCATCCCGTGCCACTCCCGCCGAATATCTGGCCCTGGAACGCCAGGCTGAACACAAAAGCGAATATCTTGACGGTGAGATTTTCGCGATGACGGGCGCCAGCCGCAGGCACAATCTGATCTGCCTGAATATTGGGGCGGAACTGCGGGCGCAGTTGAAACAACGCCCCTGCGAGGTCTACATCAGCGATCTGCGGGTCAAGGTAACGCGACCGGACTCTATACCTACCCGGATGTTGTTGTCGTCTGTGGTGGACCGAGCTTCGAGGACGCCGAAGTCGATACCCTCTTGAACCCCACGCTGCTCGTCGACGTCTTGTCCAAAACCACCGAAGACTATGACTGCGCGGGGAAATTCGAGCATTACCGCGCACTTGAATCCTTGCGGGAATACGTATTGGTCGCCCAACAGCGGTATCACGTGATGCATTATGTTCGCCGGCCCGATGGCGCCTGGCTGTTGACGGAAACCAGCGACATCAATAGCTCCCTGCACTTGCCATCCATAAGCTGCGATCTTGTGCTGGCCGAAGCGTATGCAAAAGTGCGGATGGACGGCTAAAGGAGATACGCCGTCTGGACGGGTTCCGCCCCATAACGCGTCCTATTGCGGTATGGAAAAAATCCCCGTATCCAGCCAGTAGCCTTCATCGTCCTTCAGCGTCTGCAACTTGAGCAGGGCCGTGCTTCTGGGCAGCGGGTTGCCCTGAGCGTCGGTGACATCGGTGATCCGGAAATCCTGCTCGTCCTCGTCGGTAGCCCGTTCCAGAGTCACCTTCAGCGGCAGCGCCTTGTTCCGGGCATCCTGGGGATGGGCGAAGTTCACCCGGTACAGCGGCGTGGCCGGCCAGCGCTCCACGCCGAGTTGGCGAAAGCCGATGAAGATCGGCGCATAGAAGTCGAACGTGGCTTCCGGCAGCCGAGTCTTGCGGTCTTCCAGTTCCAGGTTGGCAAACAGGACATTTTCCTGCTTGATCCGTCCGGTTTGCTCCATCTGCCCCACGAAGCGGGCAGTAGATTTCATGCCGAGATCCCGGCTGCGCAGATGGAATTTGTAGAGTTGTCCTTCCGACAGCGCGCACACCATGGCCCCGACCGCCGCCGTGGTTTTCGGATCGGTCAGCCGCCCGCTCACGGCCCGGAATGGATACCAGTTGCCCACCTTGTAATTGTGCATGGTGACGATGCGATCGGCCAAAACCGGCAGCTTGGCCATGATCGCGGCGCGCACCGCCGGCAGCCGACAGGGCCGCCCCGATACCAGCAGGTAGTCGCAGTCATACAGATAGATGACCTCGCACAAATCGCTCAGCACCTGGCCGATGGTGCGGCGCACGGTGGTATCGACGGCCAGCGTGTTGGTCTCGAAGCTGACCTTGTCCAGCCGGAAATCGCGCCCACCCGCGGCGCGGACGGCCTCTTCCAGATAGGCGATTACCTTTTCATGCGGCCACCTACGCGGATCGAATACGTCGGCGAAGCGCAGGGCAATGGCTTCGTTGCCGGCGGTAGGATCGGCGGCTTCGTAACGGTGCATCATTCGCAAAGCCAGCGGCAAGGCCACCTGATTGGCGAACTGCTTGCGCAGGGTGCGCTCGCTCTCCGGCTGATCGCCGCGGTTGCCACCCAGCAGGCGGGCCAGCAGCTCTTCCGGATTGGCCGCACCGGCCTTGCGGACAGCCTCCAGCAGACTGGGAAAGACATTCCGCTCAATGAGATTGCAGAGGATGTCATCGCCGGCCAAGTTGAAACCCTCGCGGAATTCCTGGGTGGGCTTTACCGCCGTGCCACCTTCCAGCTCATAGGTCGTGATAATCAAATCGGTGGTGCCGCCACCGATGTCGATGCTGGCGATGCGCAGCGAAGGAACCTCGCCGTAGTTGTCCCGCTGGCGGCCGAATACTTTGAAGAACAGAGAGGCGTCGCCCTGGAAATTGTCCTTGATCTCGTTGTACAGAAAAATGATCTGGGTGCCGGTAGCCTCGTCCCATTGCAGCAACGCCTCCGGCGCCTGGGTCTCGTCCAGGCCCAGGGCGCGCCAGGTCAGCCTGATGGCCACCTTGACCCGCTTCTCGAACAGCCGCCGCTCGGCCAGGGGCATGGCCGTGGGCATGGTAAGGATGACGCGCCGGAGCTGGCGGGGCGCATCGGAATAGGCGCGCTCGTAACGCTTGGCGGGTGAGTTGATGAGAACAAACGCCTGCAAGAGGATCTCGCTCACCACAAAGCTCATCAACGAACCGCGCGAGAACAGGGCGGTAACCGCGGGCACATCGCCCTGGCCCAGTTCCTCGCCGTCTTCCCGCAGATAGCGGACGAAGGGACCAGCGGTTACCGGCCCGCTGCGCCCGGCAATGCCGTCCAGGCCGGCGTTGAAGCGCCACTCGTGATAACGCGGCGCGGTATCCCACAGGTAGCGCTTGGGGCTGGACAGGCCGGTGCTGCCCTCGGTACCGTGACTCAGGTAGGACAGGGACAGGGCCTCGAAACCCACCCGCGCGACCGTGGGCCAGAGGAAGGCGCTGTTGCGGCCGCTACGGCGCGACAGTTTCTCATCCCCAAACGCGCTGCGGGCAAACTCGATCCGGCTGGGAAAGGGTTCGTCGTAGACCAGCTCGGGACGGGTCAGATCGCGCAGTTCCAGCCGATAGCTGTCATTCAGGTCCACCGGATCGTCGCCGCTGGTCTCCATCAGCATGCCGCAACTGCGGGAGTTGCCGATATCCAGCACCATGTCCACGTCGATGGGCTTGTTGTGAATGGCCGCCGTATCGACGAATGCGAAGCGGATGCGCGGGAACAGTTCGGCTTTTGCCAGCAGGCTGAGAAAGGTAAAGTACCGGGCGAGATGCTCGAAGCCCTTGCGCAGTTCCGCCTCATCGACCCGGCGCGGCGCCCGCCGCCGGGTTTCGAAGGCAAAATAGGTCTGCAGGAGCCACTCCCCCATCCACTCCTGGCTCACGAACCAGCGGGCGTCGGACTCACCATCGGCCAGGGCGAATTCCTCGCCCGCCTGCATGTCCAGCGGGCTGGGCGCCAGATAAGGGCGTCCCTCGCGCACCACCATGAGATTGGTATCGAAGGCCAGGGTGAGGCGGTGGGTGTTGCCGTCCGCATCCGGCTCATCCAGTTCCACCAGCCGTGCCCGTGCCCAGTTGAGGGGTCCCTTATGGAACAGCCAACTGCCGTCCGGGCCGGTTTCCCGGATTCTCAGAAACGGCAGCGGTAACCAGCCACCGGCAAACGTGGTGGCGGCGCGCGCGCCGTCGAGGGAATAGATCAGTTCCTGCTTGACGGGAACCTGGCCGGCGGCATCCAGCAGTTGACCGCTCTCGCCATCCTGATAGAGGCAAACCAGCCCGGCCCCCGGCTCGTTCAGGAACGCGCGGGACACTCGGACCGCGTTGATATCCAAACCAAAATCCACGAACTGGATGCCGGTCTGCGGCACCAGACTGATGACCGGCCCAAATTTCTTAAGTTTCGCCAGCATAGCTACCCCTCGAACGAGATTCCTTCACACGCCCTTAAGCGTGCTGGGTACATTGCCGGGAATTGGGATTGGGTGCAAGGGGGAGAGGTTGGCGGCTCATCACGACCTGTATCTTTCCTCATTCACCCCCGCACTGGGTAAGGCCGGTAGGTTTGGCTAAGCTTGCGAAGCCCAACATTTCCTGAACCTGCAAAACGTAACGAGCAATACGCGTAGACTATTATTTTAGGAAAGCTCGAGACTGAACACTCGCTCCGTTTGAGGGCGACACATCTTAAGGAGAATCGCATCATGGCCAACGAAACAGCCAAACAAGAACTTGATATAGGCGCAATCAGGCGGCTAAAGATATTGTGCATTTCCGAAACGGGATGGTTCGACAATGACACCCTGTTGGGCGATATCAAAGCCGCTGGCGGCATGAGCGCGAGTCAGTATGACATCAACTGGCCGCCGCTCGGCAACTTGCACCCGACCAATTCAGCCGGTTCCTCGGCCCTGATCGAGGCGGAGGACTTGAACGGTACTGTTCACAAGATCCTGTTCGACACCGGCTGGGGTCCCGAGTGGATGGACAGGCGCTTCGCCGAAGAAGGCATCGACAAACTGTTACACCATGGCGACATCGAGTGCCTGGTCATCAGCCATGAACACTTCGACCATTTTTGGGGTATCGGCTCGACCCTCAAGCACTGTCCCGACATCCCGATCTACATCCCTCACGGGTTTCACCAGCAGGGTCTCGACTTCATCAAACAACGGGGACACACGGGAAGCTTGATCACCGTACAACCGGATCAGCCGGTTTTGCTCTTTCCCGGCTTCGCGCTCGTCAATTTCAAGATGGATACCCTGTTACAGGTGCAGGGCGAAAATGTCCTGTATGCCAATATCCACGACAAGGGCATCGCCATGCTGACCGGTTGCGGACACACGGGGGTCATCAACTTGCTGGAATACGCCCGCCGGACTTTCAAGGGCGGCGATGCCATCCATGCCGTCTATGGCGGGCTCCACATTTCCCCCTTCGAGGAATGGAGCGAGGATCGGGAGAAACTGATCCAGGCGCTGGGCGATTACCACATCGATCATTGGGGGTGTAACCATTGCACCGGGATAAAAGCCGTCCAGAAGATGCTGGAGGCGGGATTCCCCGTGGCACGGGGTAGCGCCCGGCAGGGTTCCAAGAGCGACCTGTTTCTGGGTAACGGGGACGTTTTGGAACTGGGATGAGTCACATCGCCCGGTCCGCCATGAAGCGCGCGACTGCAACACCGTCAAGGAAAGGATGAACCCATGATTCGACAATTGCTTATCCAACTGGCGGGCACCGCGCTACTGCTAGGCGCCGCGCCCCTGGATGCGCTGGCCCGCATCAAGCTTATCACGCTGCCGGTGCGGGAACGTGTGGAGATCCAACTGGATCACCCCGAGATTACGTTGGTGGAGGAAGAGCGCATCGTCCCGCTGGTCAAGGGCGTCAACCAAGTGGACTTTTCCTGGGCCAATACCCGCATCGAATCTGAAACCCTGGTGTTCCGGGTGCTTGCGCCGATGGCAGGCAAAGCCCTGGACGCCAAGGTGCTTGCCGTCAGCTATCCGCCCAATGAGAACACCCTGATCTGGTCGGTGGCAGCCAGCGATTCCGGCGCTGCCCGAGTCCGCATCAGCTATGTGTTGGGCGGCCTGGACAAACAGTTTCACTACCGGGCCGTGGCCGATCACGCGGAGCAGACCCTGGCGCTCTCCCAATACCTGCGCATCAGGAACGATGCCAACGAAGCCTACGACGAGACCAACCTCTGGGCCGGCTTTGGTGAGCGCTTCGTCAAGCCCATCGGCCTCAACGAGACCAAGGAGGTGCTGATGGGGAAATTCCAGAGCGTGCCGATCAAGAAGACGTATACCGCCAACCCCGGCGAGTTCGGTTACCTGGACCGGGCCCAGGACAAGCTCAACGTGCCCATGCATTACGTCCTCAGGAACGACGTCGCCAGCGGTCTGGGACAGGCATCCCTGCCCTTCGGCAAAGCCCGCATTTTCCAGGATGACGGCAAGGGCGAGACCGCTTTCATCGGCGAGGATTGGGGCAAGTTCACGCCCCCCGATGATGAACTGTCCCTGTATCTGGGGCTCGCCCGCGATATCACGGTCAAGCGCACCATCGACCGCAACGAGCGCACCCGCATCGCCGGCACCCTCTATCAGTATGACGTGACCATCAAGTACATGATCGAGAATTTCAAGGATACCCTCGCCACCCTGAATCTGGTGGAGAGCGTCGGGCGCCTGCGCGCTGAACTCGGCCTGCCTGGCTCCCGCGATCCGCAATGGGCATTGCTGACCGGCACCACGCTAACAGGCCCGGACCCGGACAAGAGTGATTTTGACAGGCTTAGCTTCCACGTGGAGCTGCCGGCTCGGGAGGCCTCCGGCAAGGCCCGCATGCAGGTTCACACCCTGCATCTCTCCATCAGCAACGAGTGGTGATAATCATGGACGCAAAAATTATCGCCAGCCTTATCCTCGCCATGCTGGTACTTGCCAATCCCGTCCACGCCCGCAATGTGGATCTCGCTACGGTACCGGCCCGGCAAACCGTGCAGCTCACCATCTACAACTCCGAGGACCTCACCCTGGTGCGCGAGACCCGCGTGGTGACCTTCAAGCGGGGCGTTAATCCCTTGCAGTTTTCCTGGGCCAACACCCTCATCGACCCGACGTCGGTAGAACTTGCGTTCCGCGCCTCCAGCGACGGTTTGGAGGTGTTGGACACCACCTTTCCCCACGACAAGCCGCAAATGCTGTATTGGAACGTGCACAGCGACAGGGACCGCGAGGCCACCATCGAGATCAGCTATTTCACCTCCGGCATCAGTTGGTCGGCGGATTATGTGGCCAGTGCCGACCGGGATGAAAAAACGCTGCGCCTGGAAGGCTTCGTGCGGGTGGATAACCGTTCGGGGGAGGCCTATGAAAATGCTCAGGTCCGGCTGGTAGTGGGCACCATCAATCTGGTCGAAAAAATCGCCCAACTCGCCCAACTGCCTGTCGGTCGAGTGGATGAACTCCAGAAGGGTGAGTTCCGCACGCTCCGGCAGCAGGCCGCCAAGAGCATGCTGAGCCGCGACGCGGCGGCGCCCCCCGCGGCGCTGGCCGAGGCCGCGCATCCCAAGGAGATCTACAAGGAAGGCCTGAGCGAGTATTTCATCTACAGCATCGAAGGCACGGAAACCGTGCCCGACGGCTGGTCCAAGCGCCTGCGCAGCTTCGCCGCCGACCATGTCCCGGTCAGGATCCAGTACCGCTACCGGGTCAGGGAATACGGCGACCGTCTGGTGCGCCTCTACCTGCTCACCAACGACACCGGCGCCGGCCTCGGCACCACGCCTTTACCGGATGGCACGGTGCGGGTCTTTCGCGACAATGGGCGTGACGGTCTCAGCTATCTGGCCACTCAACCCATCAAATATGTCCCCATCGGTGACAAGCTCGAATTGAACCTGGGTACCGATCCGGAGGTTGTTTTCGAGTTGGTGAAGCTCAAGACTTTTCGGGATAACCTGTGGCTGCGTCTCAGCAGGGGCAATCTCTACCGCAAGGTTGGGGACAATACGGTGCAGATTGACATCGACAGCCAAGTAGCCGGCTGGGACGAGCATCAACTCTTCACCCAGCGCATCCGCAACTACAGCGGCAAGCCCATCGACGTGCAGATACGCAGAACCTACCCGGGGGACGTGACCTTCCGCAGCCAGATCAACCCGTCGCTGTATGACTATCAGACCGTGGAATTCAGCACGACGGTCCAGGCGGGAGAAAAGGTGGACCTGCATCACGAACTGATCCAGCGCCAGGAATACAATAAAAAGCAGGAACGGGTAGTGCTGGAAAATGGCCATGGATAGGACATTCAACGCACGTGTCGGCGCTTTGCGAGCGCGGGTGGGCTCGTGCTCACGAAGAGATCCTCAAGGAACGACGGGATTTTGAGACACTGAATGACGTTGGCTTAAACCAAAAGACCGCGTTGGTTACCGCTTACCAGTGGCTATTCGAACATTGTCGAAACTTGAAGACCCCCGACCACCGTCTTCCGGGACGCGCTGTCCATTGCTTCTGCTGAGAAGCTTAAAGGCATGGATGCGGTTCATGTAGCGATCATGGAGCGTCAGGGTTACCCAGCGGTTCATCAGCACGGATTCTCACTTTGCCCGCTTGAGAGTGCTCGCGGTGCACTGGATGCAACTTAACATACCATGACCGCTAGAGCTGCCACCCCTATTCCTGACTAATTTACATTATTTTTTATCTGGTTATTCTGTGCTAGAATATTTTCTACACAATTGTCAAGATCGATTTCGATAAAGAGATGAGTTACCGCTAAATGCACAGTCGAGTAAAGCCAAACCACCCGTAAGAGTGGGACGGAAAGTACGGATCCTCTAGGGATTCTCGGACAGCCGGACTGCCGAAAGCGACTTCGTCAAGGTCGCAGGAGGTAGTTCGGCTTTTTTTGTTTTTCGTAGTTCTCATGGCAGCGATTAAATAAGGAGGCTACCAATGGCGACAACAGAGGTTGACATCGAAAACTTTAATCCCGCGATCACCCGTTTTGATGGGTTTTCGTTCGTCTTTGATGTTCCGCAAAATTCTTATAATTTCGCGTCCATAACAATAGATGTCCATGTCGACACATTTAACGCGCCGGGGGACATAGATGTTTTTGTAAGTAATACGGGTATAGTAGGCACCCAGACCGTCCGTACGACTATATTACTGGACCATCGCTGCCCGGTTTTGTCGGTCGTTCGTCTCTTAGTGAAGATCCCGACCTTACCGAACCGGGGTTTCACACGAGGACATTTAAGTTGGACTCAGGCGAACGCCCGTGGCTCAACGATGGAAATATTTATGTTATGTTCGTGTCGCCGACGTTTAATCCAGGATATCCCTCGGGGTGGGCTGCGCAATTCCAAATTGACCAGGCGACACTCATTGCCTCTACAAGCAGCACGGATCCTACGCCAAGCACTTTTATTGGCACTGCCAATGATGACGTAATAACGACTACCTCATCCTCGATAGGCCGATATCCAACCGATCTTACTGACTATATTTTTGGGTTGGCTGGCAACGACATCTTGGGTGGAGGTGGGGGAAACGATCAGCTCGATGGCGACGACGGCAACGACACTCTCGATGGCGGCGACGGCAACGATTCCCTGAAGAGGCGATGCCGGGAACGACTCGCTGCAGGGTGGCGTTGGCAGCGACAGCCTCGACGGCGGCTTGGGCGCCGATACCATGGTCGGCGGGCTTGGCAACGACACCTATACGGTCGACAACGCCGGCGACACGGTAACCGAGGATACCAATGCCGGCAGCGACCTTGTCAACAGCTCGGTCACCTACACGCTGGGCGCCAACGTCGAGAACCTGACGC
Organism: uncultured Gammaproteobacteria bacterium; assembly: GCA_963696325.1. Taxonomy (GTDB): domain Bacteria; phylum Pseudomonadota; class Gammaproteobacteria; order Competibacterales; family Competibacteraceae; genus CAVOJV01. The sequence continues at coordinate 36,951 of CAVOJV010000052.1, read as the reverse complement.
TGACCAGCGCGGCGGCGATCAACGGCACCGGCAACGAACTGAACAACACGCTCACCGGCAATACTGCCGACAACGTGCTCACCGGTCTTGCCGGCAACGACACCGTCTCGGGTGGCAACGGCAACGACACTCTCGATGGCGGCGACGGCAACGATTCCCTAAGAGGCGATGCCGGGAACGACTCGCTGCAGGGTGGCGTTGGCAGCGACAGCCTCGACGGCGGCTTGGGCGCCGATACCATGGTCGGCGGGCTTGGCAACGACACCTATACGGTCGACAACGCCGGCGACACGGTAACCGAGGATACCAATGCCGGCAGCGACCTTGTCAACAGCTCGGTCACCTACACGCTGGGCGCCAACGTCGAGAACCTGACGCTGACCAGCGCGGCGGCGATCAACGGCACCGGCAACGAACTGAACAACACGCTCACCGGCAACGGGGCGAGCAACGTCCTCACCGGGCTGGCGGGTAATGATACCCTCGCTGGCGGCAGCGGTGATGATACCCTCAACGGCGGCGACGGCAACGATGCTCTGCGGGGGGATGCCGGCAATGACGCGCTCCTTGGAGGGGCGGGCAATGACACCCTCGACGGGGGAGCCGGTAATGACCGCATGGAAGGCGGCACTGGCGACGACACCTATTCTGTCGACAGCCTGAGCGATACCGTTGTAGAGAATACTGGCGAAGGGACCAGCGACCGGGTTAACAGTACGGTCACCTACGTGCTGGGCGACTATGTCGAGCATCTGACGCTGACGGGTTCCGCGGCCGTCAACGGTACCGGTAACAGTCTTGACAACACGCTCACCGGCAACGGGGCGAGCAACGTCCTCACGGGGCTGGCGGGCAACGACACCCTCGCTGGCGGCAGCGGCAATGATACCCTCAACGGCGGCGACGGTAACGATGCTCTGCGGGGAGATGCCGGCAATGACGCGCTCCTCGGAGGAACTGGCAATGACACCCTCGACGGCGGGACTGGTAATGACCGCATGGAGGGCGGTGCTGGCGACGATACTTATTCCGTCGACAGCCTGAGCGATACGGTTGTAGAGAATAGTGGCGAAGGGACGAACGACCGGGTTAACAGCACGGTCACCTACGTGCTGGGCGACTATGTCGAGCATCTGACGCTGACGGGTTCCGCAGCCGTCAACGGTACCGGTAACAGTCTTGACAACACGCTCACCGGCAACGGGGCGAGCAACGTCCTCACGGGGCTGGCGGGCAACGACACCCTCGCTGGCGGCAGCGGCAATGATACCCTCAACGGCGGCGACGGTAACGATGCTCTGCGGGGAGATGCCGGCAATGACGCGCTCCTCGGAGGAACTGGCAATGACACCCTCGACGGCGGGACTGGTAATGACCGCATGGAGGGCGGTGCTGGCGACGATACTGTATTCCGTCGACAGCCTGAGCGATACGGTTGTAGAGAATAGTGGCGAAGGGACGAACGACCGGGTTAACAGCACGGTCACCTACGTGCTGGGCGACTATGTCGAGCATCTGACGCTGACGGGTTCCGCAGCCGTCAACGGTACCGGTAACAGTCTTGACAACACTCTCACCGGCAACGGGGCGAGCAACGTCCTCACGGGGCTGGCGGGCAACGACACCCTCGCTGGCGGCAGCGGCAATGACACCCTCGACGGCGGCGACGGTAACGATGTCCTCCTTGGCGAAAGTAGTAATGATAAGCTCAATGGCGGCTTGGGCAGCGACACCCTGAACGGTGGTATCGGTAACGATACATTTGACTACAACGCTGTAACTGATTCGCAAGTTGGCGACGGGAACCGCGATCTCATCCAGGACTTCACGGCTGGCGATAAGATCGATCTCAAGGACATCGATGCCAACAGTAACCTTGCCAATGACCAAGCCTTCAGCTTCATCGGAAATGGGGCCTTCAACGGTACAGCGGGGGCGCTGCGCTTTGACAGTTCCGCTCATCTCGTCCAGGGGGATATTGACGGCAATGGGATAGCCGACTTCGAAATCACCTTGGTGGCGGTCAACGGCCTCGCGGTGACCGACTTTATCCTGTAGGGGTGAAGTCGACGTCGCCTTCCGCTGAACGGTGGGCACAGGGCGTGGCGGGCAACCTCCGCCACGCCGGTTATGCTCGTGGGAATGAGTCATGCTCAACAAGCCTGAGTTGCCCTCCGAACTGCGAGCGGCTTTAAAAACCTGCCGGCTCCGCCAAGAGATGAAAGTGCTACAAATTTGTTCTCGAACAATCCAGCCTTTAGGGTGATTTCTGTTAAAGATTATCCACCAGGCGAGATCGTTCAATGGTTTCGGAGACCTTCAAGTCTCCCCCTTACGAAGGGGGAGATTTAGAGGGGGGTCTGCCAATAAACCGCTGCAGTGGCCCTTTTTTAACCCCCGCCTGGCCTCTCCCTTCGTAAGGGGGAGGAAAAGCCTCGCACCAAACTGCTATCCAGGAAAAGGGAATTTTGGTGCTTTCATTTCTGAAAATCACCTAGGGTGTTTAAGATGCCAATAGAAGCCACGGTAAGAGACGATGGCACACTCATAATCAAGGTACCCGACCACTACAGAGGAAAAAAAGTGCACGTCTCTATTCGGGAAGCGGACGCAGAGCCGACGAGCCAATGGGAAGCGATTTCCCATATTGCCCACGAGGCAGGGAGGCTCGGTCTGCCTGGAAAAACTTCAGGAAGAGATCCTCAAGGAGATGCGAGGATTTAGAGAAACCGAATGAAGTTGGCTTATATTGATTCCTGCGTGTGGATCTCATGGATCGAGGGGTCTTCGGAATACAAACTGAACAAACCATAACCGCTGCATACTCCTTTACCGAGTAAATTACTTTATTTTTAAATAGTTATTTTGTGCCATATATTCATTGTCCTGTAGGGGTGAAGTCAAGGTCGCCTTCCGCTGAACGGTGGGCGCCGGGTGGCGGACAACCTCCGCCACGCCTGCTATGCCCGTGAGGATTTGGATGCTAAAAAAGCCTGAGTTGCCCTCCGAACTGCGAGCGGCTTTAAAAACCTGCCGGCATTCCTTCCTGACGGCCGGCTTCTTCAGCCTGTTCATCAACCTGTTGATGCTGGTGCCGGCGCTGTACATGCTGCAGATGTACGACCGAGTGTTGACCAGCCGCAGCGAGTCGACGCTGCTGTTGCTGACGCTGCTGGTGGTGGGGCTGATGATCACCCTGGGCGACCCTGGACGCCGGGTGTGGCGGCAACCGCCACGCCCTGCTCCGCCGGTGGGGATTAGCCATGCTAAAAAAGCCTGAGTTGCCCTCCGAACTGCGAGCGGCTTTAAAAACCTGCCGGCTCCGCCAAGAGACGAAAGTGCTACAATTTGTTCTCGAACAATCCAGCCTTTAGGGTGTTTAAGATGCCAATAGAAGCCACGGTAAGAGACGATGGCATACTCACAATCAAGGTACCCGACCGCTACAGAGGAAAAAAAGTGCACGTCTCCATTCGGGAAGCGGAAGCAGAGCCGACGAGCCAATGGGAAGCGATTTCCCATATTGCCCACGAGGCGGGGAGGCTCGGTCTGCCTGGAAAAACTCACGAAGAGATCCTCAAGGAGATACGAGGATTTAGAGAAACTGAATGAAGTTGGCTTATATTGATTCCTGCGTGTGGATCTCATGGATCGAGGGGGCTTCGGAATACAAAAAGACCGTTAGCCGTGCCCTGCGGGAATTGGCCGAAGAAAACTGGACCTACTGTATATCAGATGCCATCATCCTTGAGGCGCTCGCCAACCCTCTCAGGAATCAACATGCGGCGTTGGTTAATGCTTACCGGCGGCTATTCGAACATTGTCGAAACTTGAAGACCCCGACAACCGTCTTCCGGGACGCGCTGTCCATTGCTTCTGCTGAGAACCTTAAAGGCATGGATGCGGTTCATGTAGGTATCGCGAAGCATCAAGGTTGTCAGCGATTTGTCAGCACGGATTCTCACTTTGCTCACTTGAGAGTGCTCACGCCGTACTGGATTCAACTGAACAAACCATAACCGCCGCATACTCCTTAGTGCTGAACCTGCAGGCCCTGGCCAGCGACCGCGCCGGGGCGCTGACGGCCACCAGCCGGGGCTTCCGTATGTTATTGCAATCGCTGGTGCTGGGAGCCGGCGCCTATCTGGCGATTCACCATGTCATTACCCCAGGCTTGATGATCGCCGCTTCCATTCTGACCGGTCGAGCGCTCGCCCCCATCGACCTGCTGGTCGGCAACTGGCGGGGCTTTGTCGGCGCGCGCTCCGCCTATCGACGGCTGGATCAGCTTCTGCAAAGCATCCCGCAACGGCCGACTACCATGTCCCTGCCACCGCCGCAGGGCAAACTGCACGTGGACGCCGTGACCGTGCTCCCGCCCGGCGCCAGCACGCCCGCCCTTCGCGGCGTGAGCTTTACGTTGGCGGCGGGTGACTCGCTGGGCATCATCGGCCCGACCGCCGCGGGCAAATCGACCCTGGCCCGCGCCCTGCTGGGCCTCTGGCCGGCACACACCGGCAAGGTCCGGCTGGACGGCGCCGACGTGGCCACCTGGAATCGCGAGGAACTGGGTCCCTATATTGGTTATCTGCCGCAAGACATCGAACTGTTCAACGGCACCGTCAGCGAGAACATCGCCCGCTTCGGCACTCTCGACCCCGGGAAGGTCGTCGAAGCCGCCCGTCGCGCCGGGGTGCATGAGCTGATCCTGCACTTACCCAAGGGCTACGACACGCCTATCGGTGAGGCGGGCTGCGCGCTTTCGGGCGGTCAGCGCCAGCGCATCGCGCTCGCCCGCGCTCTGTACGGCGATCCCGTCCTGGTGATGCTGGATGAACCCAATTCCAACCTGGACGATCAGGGTGAAGCCGCCTTGGTGGACGCGCTAAAGGATCTCAAGGCGCGCGGCAGAACGGTGCTGATCATCACGCACCGTCCCAGTGTGTTGGCCGGCGTGGATAAACTGCTGTTGCTGAAGGAAGGGCAGGTGCAACTGTTCGGTCCGCGCGATCAGGTCATGGCCAAGCTCATCCGGCCCGCGGTGGTACCGCAAGGGGCGCTGGCACAGCGGCCATGAAACAGGACTAACGAGGCGGCAGAAATGAGACAGTTGCTGATGACCGATTCCTTAGGGGACACCGCTGGGATGCTGTCCGTACCGACCGATGATCGGCGGGCGCGGCGCACCGGACTGGCCATCTTGCTGGTCACCTTTGTCGGTTTCGGCGGTTGGGCGGCGGTGGCCAAATTGGATAGTGCGGCCGTGGCGCCAGGCCTGGTGACTGTGGAGTCCTATCGCAAGACGATCCAACATCTGGAAGGAGGTATCGTCGAGGACATTCTGGTTCGGGACGGCGATAGCGTGCAGAGCGGGACGGTTCTGCTGCGTCTGAACGATACCCAGGCCCGCGCCCGCCTGGAGATCATCCGCAGTCAGTATCTGGCCGCCCGCGCCTTGGAAGCCCGGCTGATCGCGGAACGTGACCAGCGGGCCAACCTCACGTTTCCCGAGGAACTGGTGAGCGTACGGGACGATCCCCGGGTGCGGGAAACCCTGGATGGCCAGGAACGGGTTTTCAAAGCCCGCCGGGAAGCCCTGCAGGGTGAGACCGCTTTGCTGGAACAGCGCATCGAGCAACTGCACGCGCAGATCAGCGGCCTGGACGCGCTGCAGCAGACCGAGCAAAGGCGCATCGACTCCTTACAGCGGGAATTGCAGGACTTTCGTCGCCTGCAGCAGTCGGGCTATACCGACAAGCTGCGGTTATTGGAACTGGAACGTAACATTGCCCAGCTGGAAGGGGAACGGGCAGGCCATCTGGCGGAGATCGCTAAAACTCGCATGCAGATCGGCGAAACCAAACTGCAGATTCTGCAGTTGCGCAAACAGTTGCAGACGGAGGTAGTGGCGGATCTGCGGGACACCCAGACCAAACTCTTCGACCTGATCGAGCGCATGCGAGCGCTGCAGGACACGGTAGAACGCACCGAGATTCGTGCGCCTACCGGGGGCACCGTCGTCGGCCTGGGTGTCCATACGGTGGGCGGGGTGGTGGGACCCGGCACTCCCCTTTTGGAGATCGTACCGAAAGGCGAGCAACTGGTGGTAGAAGCCAAAGTGCAACCGACCGATATCGACAAGGTCCACCCGGGGTTGGCGGCGGATATTCGCTTTACCGCCTTTAAGCTGCGCATCACCCCGGTGGTCGAGGGTCAGGTGCTCACGGTATCGGCGGACCGCCTGATCGACCCCGACACCAAGTACCCCTATTATCTGGCTCGTATTCAGGTGACAGCGCAAGAGATGGAACGGTTGCAGGGGCTGGAACTACTGCCAGGCATGCCCGCCGAGGTGATGATCAAGACGGGCGAGCGCACGGTCCTGAATTACTTGTTGCGGCCCTTGCTCGATGCCTTTGCACGAGCGTTCCGGGAAGATTAAGACAGTGGTATGAAGTGCACGCTGGATGAAGACATCGGAACGGGGGGGCAGACATTGCGCTGCTCAGCTTGTCGGGAACCCTGCTGCCAAGACTGCTGTTTGCCCAAAACACAGAACTCCTGATCCCTAGGATTTTACGAAGATCCCATTTTCAGAATCAGTTGGACATTGGTTCGGGGAAACAGGGTTTCTGTCTCGTTCTTGGCTCGACCCCGAAGACCTCTTCCACCCTACCATGGCCGATACGTAAACGCTTATCATCAATTTGAATAAATTCAAAATTGAATAAATTCAATTTTGAATTTATAATTCGCCAACCTGTTGGATTACTGGGGGGCGAAACATGGTCATGCGTTTGGGAAGTAAGGCGGAAGGCGCCGATTTCTTTGATCGGGTCACTGAGCGGGACGATCTCTGGCGCTATCTGGAAGGCAACCACATCGTTCTGAGCGGGCCGCGCCGCCTGGGGAAAACCTCCCTGCTGCAACGCCTTGCGGATGAGGCCGAGGAAAAGGGCCTGATGGCCCGGCTGGTGGATGTGGAGGGCATCAACAGCGCGGAGGCATTCGTCGGCGCCTTGGCGCGTACTTTCCCCGACGAAAGCATCACGGGTTATTTGAAGGCAGCAGGCAAGAAAGCCTCCGATTGGCTGGCGCGCATCCACAAAATAGAGGCGAAAGGCCCTGGTGGTATCGGCGGCGGAGTCGAAATGCGGGCCATGCCCCAAGCTCCGTGGGCCGTAGCCGCACCGAAGTTGCAAGACCGCTTGTCCGCCCCGCCTTTGCTGATCCTGATCGACGAATTCTCGGTTTTCCTGGACAAACTGATCACGCGAGACCCGGTCGAGGCGGAAAGTCTGCTTGGCTGGCTGCGCGCTTGGCGCCTCTCTTCCGGGGTGGCGTGCCGCTTCGTTTTTACCGGCTCCATCGGCCTGAATTACTTGCTCGAACAGCACAAGTTCAGCACTCGCTTCAACGACTGTTACGACTTCCGCCTCGGCCCATTCAAGCAAAAAGCCGCGCTTGCCATGCTGGTCGAGGTTTCGGACCGCGAAGGCTGGCGTGCCGAGGATGCCGCCCTCACTCATCTGTGTAAGCGCACAGGCTGGCTGTCGCCCTTTTATCTCAACCTGCTGTTGGCCTCCAGCATAGAAGCGGCACGCGACCGCGAAGAGGAATCGGGTTCGGCGGAAAGGGTGTTGACCCAAGCCGACATAGATGACGGCTACGACCGCTTGCTGGCCAGCCGGTCGCGCTTCATCCACTGGTACCAGCGCCTGGAAAGAGACTTGGCTGAGCCTGAGTTCTCTTTCGCCCTGGCCATTCTGGGCGCGCTGGCCAAAACGGACGAGGGGTTGACGCGCAAGCAGCTTCTCGCCCGCTTGCAGCGCCGCGAGTCCGATCCCGACAAGCGCGCCGCCACCCTGGGCCGCCTGTTGCTCAAGCTTGAAGAAGATGGCTATCTGGACACGGGGGGCGAGCGCATCCTGTTTCTTTCCTTCCTGCTTCGCGATTACTGGAGGCGCAACCATGCCTGAGTCGGATCGCGGGCCGTTGCAAGGCATCGTAAAATACAACCCGCACCTGTGGGGCGACGATGAGTTGCGCTCGATTTTCGTCGTGCGCAACCGCGAACTGGCCGAACTGCTCGACCGACTGCGGCAAACCCCGGCGGATGTAGTGCCCCAGCATGTGCTGGTCGTCGGCCAGCGGGGCATGGGCAAAACCACCTTGCTGCGCCGGCTGGCCTTGGCGGTGAGAGACGACCCCGAACTCTCCCGCCGGTGGATCGCCCTCACCTTTCCCGAGGAGCAATTCACCGTCTCCACGCTGGCGGAACTGTGGGCGAACGTCCTCGACTCCCTAAGCGACACGCTCGAAAACGAAGGCGCGCCGCAAGCGGAACTCGACCGCCTGGACGGCGAAATCCGCCGCATCGAGGCGCTGCGGCCCCTGGAGCGGGAAGGGGCCGCCATCGGCCTGCTCGGCGATTGGATCGACCAGGACCAGCGGCGCATCCTGCTGCTCATCGATAGCACCGATCTCCTGTTCGACAGTCTAGGCGGGCCGGAGGAAGGCAAGCGTGGTCAGAAAGCCGGCGGGACCTCGCTGTGGCGTCTGCGCAAGACCCTCACCCATCACAGCGGCTTTTTCTGGCTCGGCGCAAGCTATCAGGCCCTGGAATCTGGCCACCTGTATAGCGACGCTTTTCACGATTTTTTCGAGCTGGTCGAGCTGCGCCCCTTGAGCGTAGACGACATGCGGCAAGCCATGCTGGCCCTCGCGCGCACTTTTGGCGCCGGTCAGGAAAAGCCCGGCGAAACCGCCGTCCAAGCGATGGCTCGTATCCTGGACGCCAAACCAGAGCGCCTGAAGGCCCTGCGCAACCTCACCGGCGGCAACCCACGCACCACGGTCATGCTCTACGAGCTTTTCGCCGCCGACCGGCAAGACAATCTGCACGTCGACCTCAAGCTGCTGCTGGATTTGATGACGCCGCTGTATAAGGCGCGGATGGAGAATCTGGCCGACCAGCCGCGCAAGCTGTTGGCCCATGTGATGGAAACCTGGGCACCGGTGGCCGCCGCCGAACTGGCGGAGGCTTCCGGTATCCCCGCTACCACCGTAAGCGGTCAACTCACCCGTTTGGAGGCGGAAGGCTTGATCGAAAAAGCCAAGCTGCCGGGTCGCCGCCGCGCGGGCTACCAGGTCGCCGAACGCTTTTTCAACGTCTGGTATTTGATGCGCTACACCCCACGCCGCATCCGGCAGGGCCTCACTTGGCTGGTCGAGTTCATGCGGTTGTGGTACAGCAGCGACGAACTGCGCACCCTCGCCGGCGAACGGGCTCGCGCCCATGCCACGGGCCGGCTCTGCTATGCCGGCCATCTCGAACCTGAATCAGAAGAGGCCTACAGACAGGCACGGCAACTCGATCCAGACGATCCTTATATTGTCGCCGACCACGCCCGGCCGCTGGCGCTCATGGACAAAGGCACCGAGGCCGGTGAAGCCTACCGGCAGGCCGTCGAATTGGCCACACGGGTAGCTAAACCGAAAGGAAATGCGGGCTATTGGGATATTCTCCTGCAAGCCCATCTTTGGCTCGGTAACCGCGATTCAGCCAGCCAGGCCTTGGGGCAACTAGCGAACCGCGCCAGCGGCGGCGACGCGTGGGCGCTGTACACGCTGCAAGAACAAGCGCGCGACTGCCACAGCATCGGCCTGGGGCCGGCCTTGGCCGAACTGATGGCGCAATCTGCGCACGCCAGCTTCCTCAAACCTATCGCACTGGCCCTGCGCGCCGCTGCGGGCGAAACGGAAGCCCTGGACGGCACGCCGCCAGAACTGAGAACCATGGCCGAAGAGGTGATGCGCGACATCCTCGCGCAAGATCGGAAGGCGGTTGGAAGCTGAGTAAATCCATAGTTGCGCCATTCGCGGGCTTGAATACCATGCGCTTCAGGAATGAGGAGTCAGCCTACTCGTTCCCCGCACTGAGCATGGCCAGTTCCCGCGTGCTGAAGCCCGCTTGCAGCCGGGCCTCGTCATTGAAGGGTCCGCGTGGGGCATGGCTCAGGTGCGCGTGCAACAGATTATGGAAGGTCTCTTCAGGTTCCAGGCCACGTTGGCCACACAGGTATTTAAACCAGCGCGAACCGATAGCCACATGCCCTACCTCATCGCGCAGGATAACCTGCAGAATCGCCACGGTTTCGCTATCCCCGGCCTGCTCCAGGCGGGCAATCATGCCAGGTGTCACGTCCAGTCCGCGCGCCTCCAGCACCCGCGGCACCAGGGCCATGCGCAAGAGTGGATCGTGGGCGGTCTTGCGGGCCATGTCCCACAGGCCGTCGTGGGCGGTGAAATCGCCGTACTCATGGCCCAGTTCCCGAAGCCGGGTCCGCAGCAGGCTGAAGTGCCGGGCTTCTTCAGCGGCTACCTGGAGCCAATCCTCAAAATAGTCTCGCGGCAGATGCCGAAACCGGTAGACCGCATCCAAGGCCAGGTTGATGGCATTGAACTCAATATGCGCGATGGCATGAATCAGCGCCGCTCGACCCTTTGGTGACCGCAAGCGCCGCCGGGGAACCTCCATGGGATGAACCAGTTGCGGCAGCAGCGGGCGACCTGGTTCACCAATGTCTGCCACTGCGCCCGAGTCCAGGGATAACAACCCGGCTCGCCAGGCTTTCAGAGTCGCTTCCGTTAAGCGGATTTTTTCCGCCGGATCACCCGCCGCCAGGCAGTCACCCACAGATGTAAATACACTGCCTGTCATCGGGTTTGGAAACGGTTCGGTTGATTGAATACTTGCAATTTACGGGGTAGGACGCTCTAAGGTATGCCAGTCGCCATCAGCCAGCGATGCGCGGTCCCGCGGGCAGTTCAGCCGTTGGTCTGATCGGTATCCTGGGCAGCGTCCTTGCGCCGGCCCTTGAAGTTGTTAAAGGTGTTGAAGGCGTGGTTGGCGCCAGACTTCATCTTGGCCAGCCAATGCCGCGCCCAGGCGAATTCCAGGCTTAAAATGGCAAGCCCGGCAGGAATGACGACGACAGCGGGACCGGGAAGCACAATCATGGCCACTCCGACTAGCAGTACAGTGACGCCTACCACAGCGATGACAATCCGCCGCGCCAGTTTATAAGTCATCACAATGGTTGATTTTATCACTCCAATACTCCTCGCCAATGCCGACCAGACCGGCTTCGGCGCAATCGATCTCGCGCTGAATGGTAACGTAATACTGCGTCAAAGCGCACTGAAACTATGAAATACCGCTCTACTCCGCCTCGTTTAAACGCGTTTCCCCAGTGTAGTGGACATTCTAACGAGTATGATAGTACCCAGTGAGGTGAGGGGTGACGATGATACAAAGACGGTTCAGCCAGGCGTTTGCGCTGGCGCTGACAGTTACCGCGCTCGGTGCCTGCCAATCCATACCGGCTCCCGATGACGGAATAGCCAAGGTGCCCACCGTTACCCATGCGCCGTCAACAGCCACGCCGGCAACGGTGACGGTAACCCCCAGCCTGGACGCGATCATCCCCGAACTGGCGGGGAAACAGGTCGTGTTCGTGGGCGAAACCCACGATCGTTACGAACACCATCTGGTGCAACTCGACATGATCCGCCGCCTCCACGCCATCCATCCCGATCTAGCCATCGGCATGGAGTTCTTCCAGCGGCCTTTCCAACCCACGCTGGATGCCTTCATCGCCGGCAGGCTGGATGAGAAGACTTTTCTTAAAAAAACCCAATACTTCCAGCGCTGGGGCTTTGATTACCGGCTATACCGGCCCATCCTGGACTATGCCCGTCAGCAGCGCATCCCCGTGCTGGCCCTGAACGCACCTGCGGAAATCTCCCGGAAGGTGGGACAGGTCGGCCTGGCTGGCCTGAGTGCCACGGACAAAGCCCAGATTCCTGCTGAAATCGACCGTTCCGATGCCACCTATCGGCACCGCCTGAAGCAGGTCTATCGCCAGCATGGCAGGAAGGACGGGGGCGAGGGCTTCAAGCGTTTCTGGGAGGTGCAACTGCTGTGGGACGAGACCATGGCGGAAACCGCGGCCAATTACCTCAAGCAACACCCCAACCACCCGCTGGTCGTGCTGGCGGGCAGGGGGCATCTAGCCTACGGGGCCGGGATTCCGCGCCGCCTCACCCGTCGGCGGCCGGTCACAACCGCTATCGTCATCACCGTGGACACCCATGAAAAAACCGCCGCCGGCATGGCCGACTTCCTGCTGGTTGCCGAAAAAGTCGAGCTGCCTCAAGCCGGGCGACTTGGCATCAGTATGGAAAAAAGCGCGGCAGGGGTGCGCATTCAAGCGGTGCAGGCGGACAGCGGGGCGGCAAAAGCCGGTTTACAGCGGGGTGACCAGATCACAGGGCTTGACGGGCAACTGGTCACCGATCCCGATGATATCCAGATCGCCCTGCTCGACAAGCGGCCCGGCGATCCGGTGAAGCTGCTCATCCGCCGGCCAAATGGGCAGGAGGCCCCGATGAATGTGGTGCTGGGCGGCGCCATGCAACCAACGCCTGAATAGTTTGGGCGTAATGCGCCGGACCGATCCAGCGGCTCCGGCTTGCGCTCAGGCCGGCCCGGAAGCCAATCGGTGAGCGTGGCGGGTGGTCTCCGGCAGGCGGTAGCGGGTGGTGCAGCCCAGCACAACGTCGATAGCCGTCGCCAGGCTGACGCGATGTCCTGGTGAGATGAACAAGGGTTTTACCCCAACCCGTGTGCGCAACACCGCGCCGATCATTTCGTCTTTATCCCACAGCGGCGTCCAACTGCCGCGTTCCTCCGGTACCTTGCCATGGGTTCCCCACAGCCGGGTCTTGGCCACGCCGATGGTGGGAATGTCCATGAGCAAGCCCAGATGCGTGGCTATCCCCAGGCGCCGCGGATGGGCGATGCCCTGGCCGTCGCAGAGCAGCAAATCGGGTAATGTGGCAAGCTTTTCCAAGGCATCCAGGACGGCGGGGATTTCCCGAAACGACAGCAGTCCCGGTAGGTAGGGGAAGCGGGTCGGACGCCGGGCGACAGCCGTTTCCAGCAAGGCGAGTTGCGGATAGCTCAGCACCGCCACCGCCGCCCGCGTGACGGCGCCCTGGTCCTCGAAGCCCACATCGACACCGGCCACCCGCTGAACGGAACCGAGACGGTCTTCGGTCATGATCCGCCCGCGCAATGCCCGTTGCAGGGCGATGGCCTCGGCAGGAGTAAGGTTCCAGGGGTGGTCGAGTTTTAGTTGCATCGCAATGACGGCTAACCAGGGAATGCGAACCGCATCTGATTGTATTGGTCACACGTAGGTTATCGGTATTATGCCAACCATAGGCTCTCGCTGGCGGTTAATTCATTTTAACGATGACAGGACCTTACTATGCACGCTACCCTTCCCTTGCTGCAACAGAGCGATTTCCCGCCCCTGCGCCGCAAGTCCCTGGAAATCCTCCAGGTCAACCTGGGCTACCGTTGTAACCAAAGCTGCCTGCATTGCCATGTCAATGCCGGTCCCAACCGCACGGAGATGATGAGCCGGGAGACGCTGGAGCAGGTCATCGACTGCGTGCGTGTCGCCGGGATCAAAACTCTGGACATCACCGGCGGCGCTCCAGAACTGCATCCCCGTTTCCGTCACCTCGTGGAAACGGCCAGCGGCCTGGGGGTCCAGGTGATGGACCGCTGCAATCTCACCATTCTCGAACAGCCGGGTCAGCAGGATCTGGCGGAATTCCTCGCCGGGCGGCGGGTCGAGATAGTGGCTTCCCTGCCCTGTTATCTGGAAGAAAACGTCGACGCCCAGCGCGGTAATGGGGTCTTCGCCGCCAGTATCCGCGGGCTCCAACGTCTCAACGCCCTGGGTTATGGTCGGGAGGGCTCCGGCCTCGTCCTAACCCTCGTCTACAATCCCCAAGGTCCCCAGTTGCCACCGCCGCAAGCCGCCCTGGAGGCGGACTACAAGGCCCATTTGTGGAACCATTACGGCATCGAACTGAACCGGCTGTTCACCCTCACCAACATGCCCATCCAGCGGTTTGGCAGCATGCTCATCTCCAAAGGCCAGTTCCATGATTACCTGGCCCTCCTCAGGAGCGCCCACCGGGACGACAACCTGGCAACCGTGATGTGCCGCAATCTGCTCAGCGTGAGCTGGGAGGGTTATGTCTATGACTGCGACTTCAACCAGATGCTGGGCATGCCGCTACGGGTGGCGGGCCGCCCGCGCACTCACCTCAAGGATCTGCTGGGCGTGGATCTGACCGGCAATCCCATCAGGGTGGCGGATCACTGTTACGGCTGCACCGCCGGTCAGGGTAGCAGTTGCGCAGGAGCCTTGGGATAGGCGAAAGCAGCGGCTTCCCTGCGACAAACACGCTGCAACACCTGCAATATTTCCCCGCCATAGTGATAGAACCTGTTTGTCATTCCTATCACCAGGGCGATTATGAACATATTGATGATATCGGATTGATGATATCGGATGTATATTTCCCCCGCGTTAATGGCGTCTCCACCTCCATCCAGACCTTTCGGCGCCAACTGGAGCGCCTGGGCCATCAGGTCACCTTACATGTGGGGGTGCGGCTGTCCCGGCGGCTGAACATCCCCCGTGTGGAGTCCTACCACAGCTTTTTCGAGGAATACCTGTATCACTACGTTCCCATAGGCGAGGAGGCCGCACTCCAGAAACCGCCGCAGCTCCCGTTCGGCCTGGGCGAGACGCTCTCTTCTTCCCAATCGTCGCGGCAGAGCGCGAGGAAGGTCTCCAGTTGGTTTTGCACCGCCCGGTAAAGTGCGGTGTCGGCGGGACGGCGCGAGCGGTAGAGGGCGGGGACGCATCCCTGATGTCCGGTTAAAACTTGAATGGTGTCTTGGGCACATCCTCCACCGCAAAGAGCTTGCGAGTCGGCTCGTAGGCGGTGATCTTGGCGCCATCGAAATAGAAATCGAACGGCGGGCGTCACCACCGATCTGAGCACTCAGCCGGTTCGGACGCATCACCGCGACCTTGGCCTCGGCGAAGAAGGTCAGGAACTGGCCGGTGCCGCCCGGGCTCTCGGTCGAACTGCGCGTGCGAAAGGTGAACGGCAGTTGAACCAGTTGTTATGCAGGCCGCGCAGCACGCCGCGCCGGGAGCGGGAATGGTTGTCCTGGACAAAGCGCTCCGGCATTCCCGCCTCGCTATAACGCGCCGCCTGCCAGGTTTCCATGAAAAAGCCGCGCGGATCGCCGAACACCTTCGGCCCCAGCCGCAGCACGCCGGGCAAATCCGTCGCGATCACGTTCGCAGTACACCCCTCCACTCCAGCAGTTCCAGCAGATAGCGCCCATAACCGCTCTTGGCCAGCGGCCTGGGCTGGCCTAGCGCGTCGATTGGTCGCCCTGACCAACAATTTCAGGAGCGATATCGGAAGTGGAAGCCGCGATAACTTTTAACACTTCATGAGGAATCAGATGCATTTCATTTTCCGTCAAGCGAAAAACATATAGTTTAGCAGGATCGACATAGATTCTTTTTTGGCTAGGTCCAGCATAACCCTCAGCCTGATTCTCCATTGTGTTCTCAATATACCACCCGCTCGAACCATATCTAAGGTTACGAAGCTCGTATACATGTAGGGTATTGTTTCTGTACCACACCCGTGGCCCCGAATCCTTATTAAATGCTTCAATATCCACGTCATCGAACACCAACGCAGCATTATCAGGACAAACTGGCAGATAGTGAAGCAAAAAAGATCGAGTTATATCGACATAAGCTGCGCGCCTAACCAAGATACTGGTTTCATCGAGAAATGTCTTGTACCTCAAGCCTTGTCCGAGAACCAGATTGTTCTGAATAATTGAAAAACAAATTACAAATATTCCAAAAAAAGAAAGAACTTTCCTGATTTTTAATGGGTTAATATTAAAGGAAATCAATATACCTCTTAAGATAATCAAGATTCCACAGATGAGGGCGGGCAATGCATAGATTGCATAATACCCGTAGGTATGATTTGGTAGGAATAAAATAGGTAGGAGACAACTAAAAACCCAAGAAATTAACAAGGGAACCAAGAAAGAATCGGATCTTTTTTCCCACTTCTGAGCTATTTTAAATTTGACTGCCATTAATATTATAATGAAGAAGCCAAAAATAGGAAGCTCATTATCAAAGGGAATAAAAGACTGCGACATCCAGGTTAAGTAGCTGTAAAGGTTAAAACCAACATGCACCCCTAGCAACCTAAATGCATAGGGATGAGATGAAGGGAGTGTCGTCGAGAATAAGTCAGCCAAAATTTTAATGCCAAAAACCAGAACCGAAATCGCCATGTAAGGAAGGATTTTCAGAACAGTCCTCAAATCATAAAGCAATATCTTTTGATTACGAAAAAAAGTAAGACCAGCTAAAATTAACGGCAGGATCACGATAGACTCTTTAAAAAGAGTCGCCATTAAGAAAGAGGCTACCGATGACCAGTGGCGCTCTTGAATAAATAGCCAAATTGACATAAAAAAGAAAAAAGCTGCTCCGAGATCATATATACCTACAGCCCATAAAAGAGTATCCAGGTGGATGCTTGCTACTGCATAGATGAGGCCCGTTAATGTACCGATTAGACGATCTTTCGTGAGATAGCTGAAAATGGCTGCAACGAACAACGAATTGAACATATGAATCAGCAGCGCGAGAATATGAAATGGTAACGGATTGTCGCCAAATATTTTATACATTAAAAAAAAATAAGTTTGAGCAACTGGGCGATAAAAAAAATTTATTTTTGGATTAAAAAAATAAAAAATTAGAGAAAAAGATTCATGCTGATAGAACGCTTCCAACCAACCCCAGTCATCTGAGATAAATGGTAAAAATATACATCTCCAAAACGTCGTAAGAACAACCAAGATAAATAATAAAATATATGTTTTTTGAGTGGCGGTTGATCTCAAATGACCCGGAAGATGCATTATTGTTTGCTCATAATATTCAGTTCACGGCGGCGCTGGCTGCGTCGAGCGGCCCGGCCAGGCGCGTCAATTGCGCGCCGTCGATGAACCCCATGCGGCAGGCCACTTCCTCCGGGCAGGCAATTTTCAGGCCTTGGCGCTGTTCCACCACTTGCATGAAGTTCGCCGCCGCCAACAGCGATTCATGGATGCCGGTGTCCAGCCAAGCGTAGCCGCGCCCCAGCAGTTCGACGTTGAGTTCGCCGCGCTTCAGATAACCCTTGTTGACATCGGTGATTTCCAGCTCGCCGCGCGGCGAGGGACGGATGGTCTTGGCGACGTTGACCACGTCATTGTCGTAGAAGTACAGCCCGGTCACCGCGTAGTTGGACTTGGGCTGTTTCGGCTTCTCTTCAATATCCATCGCCCGGCCGCTGACGTCGAAGCTGACCACGCCGTAGCGCTCCGGATCGCGGGCGTAGTAGCCGAACACCGTCGCACCCCGTTCGCGGGCGGCGGCGAGATGGTTTTCCGCCTCGGCGGCGCCCGGCAACTGGATACGCAGCGTGCGCTGGCTTTCGGATTCCCAGAGCCTTGTGAAAATGTCCCGACCGAGCACATCCTCGGCGATGCAGACGCCGATCTCCGGCGACCGCCGCCGTTTCTTTAGCTTCCTCCCCGTAGAGGCGAAGGTAATTCCGCAGGTCGAATAGACACTGTTGACGGCTGACGGGGATGGTTTTGAAATCGGTGTGGCGATAGGCGAGTTGCGAGCCGTGGGCGTCAAGCAGGCTGAACTCGGCGGTGTGACTTGGGGCGTCGGCGGTGATGATGAGGTCGAAATGAGTGGGCATGATAGATTTCCAGATGCTACTGAACGGATAGCCGGAATACGATCTCACCTGCTGACAATCGGCAGCGTCCAATCGAAACACTGAATAAAACCCTCCGGCAGGATAGAGAAGTCAGCATCGTTGGTCACCAAATGACATTGATACGCCTTGGCGGTACAAGCGATGAGCAAATCCCGCTCGCTAATCGGTGTACCCCATTCTTTCAGGAGAGCGAGGGTCTCCCCAAACAGCCGCCAGACTCGTTCATCAACCGGCAAGGCGGCAAAAATCCGCTTCAGAAAAGCAATCTTTTCAAGATTCTCTGCCTGCCGCTTGGAGCGGGCCACGCCGTAATAAAGCTCCCCCAGGGTGGCTTCGGAAAAATAGATCATGGCGTCTGTGCAGGCCAGCACTTGGGTGAGTACCTGCTGTTCCCGCATCTAGCGCTTCTCCAGCGCTTTTTCCAGACCGTTCAAAAAATAGATGCAGTGATTGGTGTCCAGTAATTAGGGCATCTGCCGTCAACCCTTAAAACTCATAGGTCTTCGGCTTGGTGAAGGAACGAGATGCGCGGATATCCTCGATCCAGGCTTCCGAGTCTTCATCACCCCGGCCAGCGAACTGCTGTTCTCCCTCACTGATGAGTCGCCGGCGTTCTTCGGCGCTACGGCAAACCGTGCCCGGTATGGCTGGCAGCGGCTCCGCCGGACGGCGCCATCGAATCGAGATGGACAGACCGTCTTCTTCGGTAGTTAACCGCACATCCTCGACCATAGCGGGATTCATGGCGTCAAGCGCCTTACGTACTTGTTGCAAGGTGGCCATAACAAAGTCCTGATTCTTTAAGCATATGATAGTAAAACCATTAATTTACAATATAGCACTGAAAGGCCGGCCAAGCGAGCGATTGACTGGCGGTCGCTTCCGGCGGCTGTGAGTTCTGCGAGCAGGTCGGCGAGTGGTCTTTGTAGGCCGGGTGGCCTTCGAGAAGAACATCGACTTCCTGCTGCGGGTGGTGCGGGAACTCAAGCGCAGCCATCCAGATATCCTCCTGATTATCGCCGGCGAAGGGCCGGCCGAACGGCATCTGCGCCGCCTGGGTCGGAGTCTGGGCGTTGCCAATAATGTGTTGTTCGTCGGCCATCTGTCGCGCCAGGGTGCCCTGGCGGATTGCTACCGGGCCGGTGGCGCCTGCGTGTTCGCTTCCCGCACCGAGACCCAGGGACTGGTGCTGCTGGAAGCCATGAGCCTGGGCGTGCCGGTGGTTTCCACCGCCATCATGGCCCCCGCGATATTCTGCTGGGCGGCCAGGGGGCCCTGGTCGCCGAAGAAAATGCGGTGGACTTTGCCAGCAAGGTGAGGCGGCTCCTGGATGACGCGGATCTACGCCAACGCCTGGGCGAACAGGGTCAGAAGTATGCGCACCAGTGGACGGCGGAAGGGCCGGCCCAGGCTTTGCTGGCGTTTTACGAAGAAATGATCACGGGCCGTGCCACCTCGTCCATGGGCTTGTCATCGTAACGGTCAATCATCACCGACGATAAGTTCAGTCTTCGTCAAGCCTCAGGAACCGGTCTTCTTCGCATTTGGGAAGAACAATTGCTGTCCTTCAACCTTGAAGGAGGCAATTGCTTTTTGTCCCTCGTCGGAGATTAGCCAGTCAATGAACGCCTGCCCATCCTTAGCCTTCACATCCGGGTGCTTGGTGGGATTCACCAGGATCACGCCATACTGATTGAACAGGCGCGGGTCACCTGCTACCAATATCTCCAGGTCGCCTTTGTTCTTAAAGCCGATCCACGTTCCCCGGTCGGTCAGCACATACGCGTTAAGGCCGCTGGCCGTATTCAAGGTCGCGCCCATCCCCGAGCCCGTCTCCCGATACCAGCCGCCGCTGGCCGCCTTAACGTCAACCCCTGCCGTCTTCCAGAGATCCAGTTCCAGCTTGTGCGTGCCGCTGTCGTCGGCACGCGACGCAAACGGAGCCTTGGCTTCGGCCACTTTTTTCATGGCCGCCACGGGATCCTTGCTCCCCCGAATGCCGACTGGGTCAGTCTTGGGACCGGCGATGACGAAATCGTTATACATAACCTCAAAGCGCTTCACACCCTGGCCGCCAGCAACGAACTTTTCTTCCGACGGCCGGTGATGAACGAACAGCACGTCGGCGTCGCCTTGCTCGGCCACCTTGATAGCCTGGCCTGTCCCCAGCGCGACCACGCGCACTTCAATTCCTGTCTTGGCCTTGAACAGGGGCAGGAGATAGCCGAACAAACCGGAATTTTCGGTGGAAGTGGTCGAGGCCACAGTGATGAAACGCTCATCGGCGACTACCGAGCCAGTCGCCACACAAAAGCTAACGACGAACAGCGCGATAAGGCGCGCAATTCTCGATGACCACATAGCAGAATCCCCCTTACCCGAGCGGCTTGGCAAGATAGGCCACGCTCGGGTCGAATTGTGAAAAGGCTGCGACGCTATTTATCCATGGAGTTTGAAGGCGGTATAGGTCCCCTGCGGTTGTCGCCAAGCCCCCATGGAATAGGATTTACACAGTTTCGAGAAAATAGATTATCAATGCATTATTTTCAAATAATGTATTTTTAGAAAAATAAGACCTATAAGTACATAAAAATAACGTATCAAGATAGAGTCATCGTGTCACGACCTTGTCACGGTTATTTCACACTCAGGAAGCAGTGTCTGGAACAAACTTCCGTGCATCCCTTGGACAACCCAAAAGGTTTTCACACTAAGCACCTATTCAATAAAGGATAACGTCACACACCCAGCGGGACTGGCTTAGTTTTTGCCAATAAGCGCATACAGGCCAATCACATAAACAACCACCGAGGAGAGCCTTGCAATGATCTATTCTCAACCTGGACAATCCGGTTCCAAAGTTACCTTTAAACCGCGCTATGCCAATTTCATCGGTGGCGAATGGATAGCGCCCGTCGAAGGACGCTACTTCGAGAATGTAACCCCGGTCATCGGCCAGGTGTTCTGCGAAATTCCGCGCGCCAGTTCAGCGGATATCGAACTGGCCCTGGATGCCGCCCACAGGGCCAAAGATGCCTGGGGGCGCACCTCTCCCACCGATCGTTCCAACATCCTGCTCAAGATCGCCGATCGCATCGAACAGAACCTGGAGATGCTGGCTCTTGCCGAGACGTGGGACAACGGCAAACCGATACGTGAGACGCTGGCGGCCGATATTCCCCTAGCGGTTGATCAATTCCGCTACTTCGCCGGTTGCATCCGCGCTCAGGAAGGCTCCATCGGCGAGATCGACCATGACACCGTGGCGTATCACTTCCATGAACCGCTTGGCGTGGTCGGACAGATCATCCCCTGGAACTTCCCGCTCTTGATGGCCGTCTGGAAACTCGCTCCGGCGCTTGCTGCCGGTAACTGTGTCGTGTTGAAACCTGCCGAGCAAACTCCGGCCTCGATCCTGGTTTTGTTAGAAACGATCCAGGATTTGTTACCGGCTGGCACAATAAACGTGGTTAACGGTTTCGGTCTCGAGGCCGGTAAACCGCTGGCCACCAACAAGCGTATCGCTAAGATCGCCTTCACCGGCGAGACTACCACCGGCCGGCTTATCATGCAGTATGCCGCCGAGAACATAATTCCGGTCACCCTGGAACTGGGCGGCAAATCTCCCAATATTTTTTTCGAAGACGTCCTGAGACAGCAGGACGACTTCCTGGAGAAGTGTGTTGAGGGCTTCGTGTTTTTCGTTTTTAACCAGGGTGAGGTTTGCACCTGCCCATCGCGAGCGCTGGTCCAAGAATCGATTGCCGATGATTTTATTGCCATGGCGATAAAGCGCATTAATCAAATCAAACAGGGCAATCCCTTGGATACCGAAACCATGATAGGTGCTCAGGCATCCAGTGAGCAGATGGAAAAAATCCTGAGCTACATCGATATCGGCCGCCAAGAAGGCGCCCAGTGCCTGACCGGCGGCGAGCGCAATCAACTCGCAGGAGAGTTGGCGCACGGCTATTACATCAAGCCGACCGTACTAAAAGGTCACAACAAGATGCGGATCTTCCAAGAGGAGATCTTCGGGCCGGTGTTGGCCGTCACCACCTTTAAAGACGAGGCAGACGCGCTGGCTATTGGCAATGATACCCTCTACGGTCTGGGTGCAGGTGTGTGGACCCGCGACATCAACACCGCCTACCGCATGGGGCGGGGTCTGCAGGCGGGCCGAGTGTGGACCAATTGTTATGACAAATACCCTGCCCACGCCGCTTTTGGCGGTTACAAGCAATCCGGCATAGGGCGCGAGACCCACAAGATGATGCTGGATCACTATCAGCAAACCAAGAATCTGCTGGTGAGCTACAGCCCCAAGCCGGCAGGCTTCTTCTGAGCCTGCCAAGTAGGGGCAGAGGCTTCTGGGGAATCCCGTCTCAGGCCACTACCCCTTACCGTGAGGGAGGCCCAAGTATGGCAGAATCCGTTGCGCGCGTAGTGGCGACCGATGCCGCCCTGGCATTGATTGAACTGCTTAAGTTAATGTATGGACCGTTGATGTTTCACCAATCAGGCGGTTGCTGCGATGGCAGTTCACCGATGTGCTTCCCCGCCGGGGAGTTCAGGCTTGGTAGCCAAGATGTGCTACTGGGAGAGATTGGTGGCTGCCCCTTCTACATGGGCGCCGCCCAGTTCGAATACTGGCGACACACCCAGCTTATCATCGACATGGTGCCTGGGCGGGGCGGTATGTTTTCCCTGGAAGGGCCGGAAGGCAAGCGTTTCTTGACCCGCTCGCGTCTCTACAGCGATGAGGAATGGACGGTTCTAAAAGCGGCTGAGGCGAAAGGCTGACCTGCTTCCAGCCGGTAAAATGGCAGTCCCAGGGAGTAACGCCCGAGCGCGATCACCGCTCGCGCTCGGGGGCTGTGTATGTCGCGGTACCCGCCGCTCCTGGCACCGGCGCCGTGAACACCGCGCCGCAGGCCGAGCAGCGGAGTTTTTCTAGCTCGTAACGGATCCCCGACAGCAGAGCGTGGCCGTCTATCCGAATCTCCATCCCGGCCGGCAGCGGATACAAGGTCCCTCGACCACCGGCCGGACAGCGCTGGCCCTCGCCAAACAGGGCACTCTGCAGCCGGCCCAGGCTGATCTTGGTTGCACGCAGCGCCAACGTGAACCAGAAATAGAGTTGGATCAGCTTCACCAACAACCCTCGATCGTCGCCCGTCAAGGCGTTCGCCCGCAGGCGTTCGATCAACGCCTCGCCTTGAAGAAGGTGTCATGCTACCGGTTGGATGGAATTCGGTTCAACCGTAGATTTATTGTAGTCAAGCAGGCTTGCCGGAAGGCCACGCTTATCGGGTCGGCCAGCCGCAGTCGGCCATCCAGGTGCAGCGATAGGACTGGCAGGTCCTGATTCCCCAGGCGCACGTCGGCTATCTCGACTGGGACGAGTTCGAGCGCAATCAGGCCGTGCTCCGACAGGATATCGCGGCCTGGAGTCAGGGCAGTCGCGGCAGCGTACCGCGCGAAAGGGTCGGATTATTACAAGGGCGGGTGGTGTGGGTAGGTGCGGCGCGCGGATGCGGGTTCGCTATCAGCACGTGGGGGGCAGGCTGGAGCCCTATTACACCTGTACTGAGAATGCCGTACGGCGCGCCGACTCCTGGACACGGCGTGCATCGGTGCCAGCCCCGCTCGTCGCGCGTGGGATCCCCTGGCCGCCATTCGCTTGTTCACAGCACTGCCGCCAGCCCTGGAGTTGCTCGGGATAGAGCCCACGCTTGCGGCAGTATTCACCCCGTTGCGCTTCATTCAAGGCCGCCGTCTCCACCACCCTGGCAAATTGCTCGGCGCTGCTCCAGCGTTCCTTGAGGTGCGTCGATCCCATCAAGGGCAGCCCGCAGGCTCGACAAGCCTGCCGTCGCCAACCATAGCGCGTATCTTGCGGAATGCCCGTCTCTTGCGACAGCGGTGGAACCGGCATCGCTTGCAGGGGGAGCATCCGTTCGATTACCCGTGTCGTCTGATCTTCAGGATATAGAGTCATCGTTTTTCACCGTTGCCTTCTTCACACTATACAATCTCTGTGAGGTGGCAACTATCCTGACACATAGGGGATGATAGCACGGCTTTCTCATAAAAAAGCTATAGACATTCCGCATGGTTTATGAGCTCGGCTTTTGCGAGTAGGCAAAGCGATGATTAGCGATATATCCTGCAATCAGGATCAAGGCTCCTGTTTTGTGGAACTTCTGAAACGTGATGTGCCCGACCCACGCGACAATCGAGGCAACAGACACTCTTGGGTTTTTGTGCGTGTCGCTGTTGTGCTGGCCACGCTCACAGGACGCCAGACACTCTCCAGCATTCACCGTTTTATCCGCCCTCGCCTGGATTGGTTGCACGAGTTGACCCCGCTTCCCAAAGGCCGCTCCATTGCTCGCGCCCAGCTGCCACGTTTGCTCGCTCGCCTGGATGGGTCGGTGCTGGATCAACTCATCGAACGCGGTGTTGGGGTGCGCCTGCAGAACCGTGACGGTAAAGTGGACCCCTTAGTCAAGACAATTTTGAGTCGAGTTTTAAGAGGGTAGCGCGGATCACATGCAGCGGAACAGCGCTGCCCTGATATTGCTTCTGCTTCTGTGCGAGATGTTGCTCGCTCGCTGAATTTATCCACAATCTGGGCGCCACCCCCATGGCCTGCCCGGTAGACCTCATCCGGTGTCCGGTAGTCCAGTGACTGGTGGCTTCTTTCCGTGTTGTAAAACACAAAGTAGTCCGTCAGGCCCAGCAGCAACTCTGGCACGTCGGCATAGCCTTTCAGGTACACGTCCTCGTGTTTGACGCTTCGCCAGAGACGCTCCACGAAGATGTTGTCCAAAGCTCGCCCACGCCCGTCCATGCTGATAGCGATGCCCTGCACCTTGAGAACCGCAGTGAAGGCTTCCGAAGTAAACTGGCACCCTTGATCGCTGTTGAAGATTTCAGGGGCACCGTAAACCTGTAAGGCCTGCTCCAAGCAATCCACGCAGAACCCGCTGTCCAGCGTATTGGAGACCCGCCAAGCCAGCACGTTGCGCGAGTACCAGTCGATCACGGCGACCAGGTACACGAACCCGCGTGCCAGCCGGATATACGTGATGTCGGTGCTCCAGGCCTGGTTCGGACGCTCAATCTCCACCCCGCGCAGCAGGTAGGGATACACCTTGTGTTGGGGGTACGGGCGGCTGGTGTTCGGCCCTGGCGCCATGCCCGCCAACCCCAGTATCCCCATCAGTCGCTGGACCCGCTTGCGGTTGACCTGATAGCCCAGGCCACGCAGATAGACCGTTATCTTGCGGCTGCCGTAGAACGGACGCCGCGTGTATTCGGCATCAATCAGATCCAGCAACGCCAGTTCCTCTGGGTCCGGGTCCAGCGCCGCCACGCGGCGGGGCGCATAGACCGTGGAACGGGCAATGCCCGTCAGCTCGCATTGCCGATTAAGCGCCAACGGATCTTGCTCGTCGACCCAGCGCTTGCGGTCATCTAGGGGCTGATCCCGGACTTTTTTTTAAGCCAGTCTAACTCCATCTTCAGCCGCCCGATCTCGGAGTAGAGCCTCTCTGGTGTGGCGGACGGATCCACCGGCTTGGCGCCACGCTTGACTTCGAACAGGCTGGCCGCCTGCGCTTGCAACTCCTTCTTCCACAGCCCTACTTGCGTCGGGTGTACGCCAAAATCCTGGGCAATTTCATTGACCGTCTTGAGGCCCCGAATCGTCTCAAGCGCAACCTTTGCCTTGAACTCACCACTGAAAATCTTGCGTTTCTTCTCACTCACAATAAACCCCGATTTCTCACCGGCTCCCATCTTAAATGATCGTCTGGAAATTGGGGTCCACTATACGGCCAACCGTGGGTGGCGGTGGACGGGAAAACACGCCGAGGCACGCTGGATGCCGGCGAACAACAAGGCTTGGTCGTGGCGATCACCCAGGAAACCCGCGCCGTGGTCGGTCAAGCCCGCCCACTCGGCCCCCAATCCAGCGCAATCCCGGTGGTTCGTGCGTTATTGCGAGAACCCGGCGTGGAGAAGCAACAAGTAGCCTTGGCTGCGCACCCTTGCAATCCGAAAACGACGGCGCCAGTCCCTCAGGCCGGGGGCCTATAGTTGACGCAGGTGAAGGAAACTCCAGCGGTTCTGTTGGGGCAATGCCAACCCGTGGCGGCGTCTCCATCGTCCATGGCCGAAACCACCGAGCATGACCAAGCGCAGGGTCGTGTCAGCACCGGTCGCGCCCGACTCTTTGCCCTGCCCCGGCGGGCACCGGCCCCGCGTTGGAAAACTAGTGGCTTAACCGCCTGCGTGGTCGTGGAACGTGAACCCTTCAAGGTCGCCACACGGACAACCACCGCCGAACCCTCGTATTACCTCAGCAATCAAACCATCCCTGTTATCGCGCCCCAGGCCACCGTGACGGAATTGGCCCAAGCTATCCGCAGGCCCTGGGGCGTGGAGTCCAACCACTGGATTCGCGATGTCACGTTCAACGAAGACAAAATCAAGACGAACTCAGCAAACCCAGCCCAACTCATGGCTCGATTGCCGAGCTGCGCCATCACACTGCGCCGAAAAGCCTCGGCGAAAAAGCTCCAGGCCGCCCTTGAACCATTTGCGGATTCTGTTGCTGACTTGGAATCGATGCTTAGGCACGTGAAATTTTTATGAGAAAGCCGTAGATACTGTTATTCATGTCAAGCGCCATGAAGGGCCGGATCAAAGTTTTTTACGGATTTGAGCACTCCGAAGGCGACATGGAGGAGCTTACGCATCATGGCGCCGATGATCAGCTTGGCGGGCTTGCCCGAGAGTTCTAGCCGGTCCTTGAATCGCTTACCCCAGGCGGTTTTGTACAAGGTGACCATGGCGGGCATGTAGAGCGCTTTGCGCAAAAAGGCATGGCCCACTTTGGAGAGCCGGGGCTTGCCTTTCACGCTCGTGCCTGATTCATGGTGGCGGGGATCGAGGCCGCCAAACGCCGCGGCTTGTCGACTGTTGGCAAAACGGCTGGGGTCGGCAAAGAAGGCCAGCAGGATGGCGATGGTGCGTTCTCCCAGGCCCGGGATGCTGTCGAGCAATTCGCGCTTCCCTTTCAGGTCGGGGTTGGAGGCGATGTGTTGATTGATGGTTTGGATCAGCGACTTGATCTGTTGATCGAGCCAATCTAGGTGTTCTTGAATAGTGGTGCGCACGGCATCGCGGGCGACGCCCAGGCGATTGCTTTCCTGGGTGCGCATGGTTTGCAGCGCATCCAGCCGCATCACCAACGCCCGTAAGGCGACTTCTGCTTCGCTTCGGGCCTGCCCGGGCGGCGGATGGCGCTCGGCGCAGAACTCGGCGATGAGGCGGGCATCGACGGCATCGGTTTTGCTGCGGGTTAAGCGGGAAGCTGCATAAGCCTTGATTTGGGCCGGGTTGACGACGCTGACGGTAACCCCCCGGGGGGCCAGAAATTGGGCGCTGTCTTCCCAATAGATGCCGGTGGCCTCCATACAAACCTGGACATCTAGCGCCTCGTGGCGGGCAAGCCAATCGGCAAGATCGGCGTATCCTTGGGCAGTGTTGGTGACGACTTTGGCGCGAAATTTACCGTTAGGTAGGCGTAAAGCGCAGTCCAGCTTGGCTTTGGCGACATCGATACCGAGATGAAATGTGGTCATAATCAGTCTCAACTGATCAACCTTGTGAATGCAGGCTACCGGCAAGCCGGGCCGAAGATACTGTTCGATCTTCCATTGAGGGTGAGCGACTGCTGCAAAAATCTACGGCACGGGCTTGGTGTCCCAAGGGTGGGCACGGCATCCAGTCGCTCGAACCTGGAGTGCCCTCCAGGTAGGGTGTCTTGAAGCAAGCTAGTACACCGAATGTCTCAAGTACATCACGGAATTCATAATACAAGGTAAGGATCTGGAACGGCTACGCGGCATACAATCCTGCGACCGTGCAAAAAATGCTCGACATCTTCCGCGTCGTCCATACTTTCATCGACAAGCGGCAAACCAAGCAAGGGGGCGTTAAAACGATAACCACACCAGCCACCCGGCTCGGCTTGGCACCACCGCCGTTGCCGTACGGCGACGTGATTTACTTTTAGCCATCATGAACTGGCGGAAGGCAGCAAAGAGACCGTTGAAATGGGCCATGCCAATCTTCCGACACATCGACCAGGCTGGCCCAATTCAGAGATGGGGCATCACTCAGACGCTCACTCTGGCGTCCGCTTTAGCAACGCACTTTCGGAGAGGCTTGGATGTTGCGCGACATGCTCAAGGGCGAGGGCTTCTGATACACCGACGTAAAATTTCCACTTCTTGAGCCAGGCGCGCCTGAAAATCGATTGCACGGGATGATGAGCTCGCTGCCGTACCTTCATCAGCCAATGGCGCCTGTTCCCGTAACTGACTGCGCCACCGGGGGACTTCACGGGACTCTTCATCACTGAGGAGTGGGTGGACACGGCTCGAACTCAAGCCCGTCGCGGCCGCGATGTTACGAATGGGATAGACCGGCCTCGTACGCGGCGGCTATCGCCCAGAGGCGCTCCTGCTGGGCCGCTTCAAGACGGGTGGTCGCCAACTGGAGCCGGTTGGATACCGGTTTTTCCCGGCGGACGGCCGTCTGTGCTCTTCAGGCGGTTCCATGTATCATAGGCTACCTGATGGCCTACCAGCCTGTCCAGCAAACGGGGCGCCTTAGCGTCATTGACGGTTCCGCTGCTACTCGAACCCCAAGATCGAGATTGATGAGGACGACCTTGAAGAGATCATCGAAGACTATCTGATGCGTCACGCGGCGTTTGACTTCGATGAGATCGAGATCGTGAACAACCGCCCCATGACCATTTGGCTCTACGCCAAATACCGCCAGTACCTTGATCCCGAGGCGCCGGAGGAAGCACAGATTACGGATGCCGAGAATCAGGGGTCGGGTCAGTACGATAACAATCCTACTGGCTTTTGACCGTCGCCCGCCGTAGCAGCCCTCCCTGTTCCGGTAAGGGGATGGTAGCAATATCACCGCCTTACCGGAACCGCCAAGGGTGCTGGTGCCAACGCGGCGTTGCGCGGATAATCCGGCGCCAGGTACCTACTTGGCACTGAGCTAGCCGCCGCCTTTGCTGCACTGATCGCGGCGTTACCATGACCCCACAGGAGGTCTCTTGAGCCAACCGATGACGACTCGTTCCCCTTCCCTGGGGCCGCTCTTCCGGGAGCTGCTCTGGCCGTTTCAGACCCTGTCCTGGCGCCCGGCCCAGGGGCGTGACGGCACCCCGGAACTGGCCTTTTCGCTGCGGCTGCGCAGTGGGGGCAGGCAGCTTGCGGTACGGTGGTTGATGGTGTCCGGATGCTTCCTGGTGGCTGCCGGGGTAGCCTCCACGGTACTGCTCCTGCTCGGCGGCGTCAGTGCTGTCTTTGCGGGGGTTCTGTTCTTGGTTGACTGGCAGACCCAGACGCCGACAGCGGATGAAACCGAGGGCTGAGACATGACCATCCGCACCGCGACCCTGAACGGCGTCTTCACCCTCGAGATCGCGCGGCCCGAGAAAAAGAATGCACTTACCGTCGCGATGTACCAGGCCATGGCCGACGGCTTGCGCGCCGCTGCCGCCGACGGCGCCGTGCGCGCGGTGCTGCTCACCGGACAGCCGGGTATCTTCACCGCCGGCAACGACATGGAGGACTTCATGGCGCGACCGCCGGGGCAGGGCGGCAGCAACGCGGCCGAGTCGCCGGTGTTCCAGTTCATGCGCGCGCTGCTGGAGTGCGACAAGCCGGTGGTGGCCGCCGTCACCGGCGCGGCCATCGGCATCGGCACGACGATGCTGCTGCACTGCGATTTCGTCTACGTGTCCGAAGAGGCGCGCCTCGCGATGCCCTTCGTCGGCCTCGGGCTGGTGCCCGAGTTCGCCTCCAGCGTGCTCGTGCCGCAGTTGATGGGCCACCGCCGCGCGGCCGAGAAGCTGCTGCTCGGTGAACCGTTCACCGGCTCGCAGGCAGTGGCGTGCGGCCTGGCCAACGCCGTACTGCCGACCGGCGAGGTGGCGAACCACGCCCGCCGGGTGGCCGAGCGCTTCAACGCGTTGCCGCCGGGCGCGGTGCGCGACGCCAAGCGCCTGATCCGCGAGCCACAGCGCGCGCAGATCCTGCAGGCCATCGCCGCCGAAGGCGCGCTCTTTGCCACCCGGTTGCGCAGCCCCGAAGCGCTGGAGGCGTTCCAGGCCTTCTTCCAGAAGCGCGCGCCGGACTATTCCAAATTCACCGCCTGATGTCGCTCACGAGCAAGCTCGTGCTCAGCCCACTGCTGGTGGCGCAGGCGCTGACCACCGTGCGCCAGTGTAGTGGCGATTCGTGGCACGCCAGCGACCCCCTCACCGGCACGGTGCTGGCGTTCGTCTTTGGGCGCCCTCAAGATGACGTTTTTCTGGCGCTGAAGCAATGGGTGGAACCGTTCGGGGCCGGAGACCCTACCTGCCGTGGTTTCCCCCGGCATGTGTCGATGACGCCACCGCCGAGTCGCCCAGCCGAGTCACACTCGGCGACCTCGATTGAACCAGCTCCTGCAAATTAAAGCGCAAACAGACCCAAAAATGGCGAGGGTCTGATCCTTTTGAGCGTCCCAAACATCGCCTTGCGCGCCGACATAAGCTACCCCCAAATCGCCGCCCAAAACAATGGCGGCGACCCACTCGATCAGCTCATAAAATGTCGAGCCCACAATTAACGTGAAAAATGTAAAAACCACGAGCGGTCGCCCCTGTAGGCGAGCTGAAAAACCGAGAAACTCGCTAAGGGGTTTGAAAAACAGAAGTCCCCATAAAAAATGTAAAAGACGATCATAGTGATTTCGCTGCCAACCCAAACCAGAATTGAGCGAAACACCCGATAAATCCTGAACCCAGGAATCATAGGGAACAAGTGAATAAGTGTAATGGGCACCAATACAGTGAAGAGATGAAAATAGTATGACAAGCGCGTAAGAGGTCAAAGACAGGTGACCTTTTAAGAAAAGCCACACAATAGGTCCGCTGAGAATAAAGACCAGTAAATTTTCCAAAAGCCAGTCTTCGCGGCTTTGTACGTTGAAAGCAAGAAACACCCATTCAATAACGAATGCCGCGCTCAAGATCCAAAAAAATGTTCTTTTTCTTTCTATAGTAATGGAATGGTCCTCCCCGCTCCCTAACTGGCCTTAGCTGGGCCAATATAGAGGAGTTATGGGTGCGTTTATACAAGCGGCGGGAAAGTCTCATAGGATTTCAGATAATGTCATATTTCTTAATTAGTTATGCTATTTTGTCGGCACCCCATTTTCCGTCCATCTCTAACCCAAAGTTTGGGCGTTAAAAATTGTCGCAATCTTCTGATGTCGAAACACTTTTCAAAATTCTTGTGAGACTTTTGTGATGTTTGTTTAATCACGCTCTAATTTACGGTGCACACTCCGTGGCGACGCTAATCGTACTGAAGTTGTCTTGGGTGGCCGGTGTCGCCGGGTTGCTTGGCCTTGCGCTCCTATCACCCGGATTAATCCCGTCCGCGCAGGCTGAAGCCGTAGGGCCGGCGCCCGGTGAATGGGTGGGGCGCCCGCGGACGCAGAAAGTGCGCCGACTGACCGATTATCTCCACCAGACCTACCGCATCCACCCAGCCAAAGCCCATACCTATGTTCAGGCGGCTGTCCACCAGGGGGGACGCCATAAGCTAGCGCCGGAATTGATCCTGGCGGTAATTACAACAGAATCCAGCGCCCGAGAGCGGGCGGTGAGTCGGTGCGGCGCCCGCGGCTTGATGCAAGTCATCCCGCGACAGCATGGTCCTAAGATCCGCCCGATCGGGGGCGCCCAGGCGCTCTTTAAGCCCCGCCAGAACATTGCCGTCGGCACGGCCATTCTGGCCGAGCAACTGCAGCGCCACCGGGGTAATTTGCGGCAGGCGCTGCTGCACTACAGCGGCAACCGCGCTAAGCCGCGCTCGCGATTTCCGGACAAGGTACTGAAGGAATATCGAACCTTACGAAAAGTCGCCCGTTCCAGCTGACCAGAGTAGGGAATCCGGCGGGCAAGCGGCACCTGGGCTATTGGGGGTTGTAAGCCCAAACCCCGGGTGGTAACGGCCACTGTCGCTGGCCGGCCGGTACCCCTAGTTTGTTTACTCTAGAGGTTCGCCCATACTCTTTGTAAAAATGTTGATTTAACAAGACCGGCGGCGGGTAAAACGAGTCCGTTGTTACCCAAGCCTGGTCAGGAGAGGAAAACATGCAACTGGAATCCGTAAAGAGTAAACGCCCAGGGTCTGTCCGCCAAGTCGGCTTAGCCGGTCTCGGGGTCGTGGGGAGAGTGCAGAAAGAAAGCGTCAGGCTGTTCGAGACCCTGGTCGAGGAAGGCAAGCACGCCGAAGCGCGCCGCGCTAAGGCCGCCCAACCTCTTGCTCCCCCTGCCCTGAAAGCCCTCGGCGACCAAGCCTGGGTGCAGGTGCAGCACTTCCAACAGCGGGTCGAGGAAGGTTCGGCCCGGGTCTTACACTGGGTGGGACTCCCCAGCCAGGTGGATATTCAGGATCTTTCCAGCCGTTTAGACGCGCTTCAGGCCAGTATTCAAGAGTTGCGCGTGGCGAGGCAACCGCCAACCCAATTAGCGCTAACTTGAGCTACTCTTTAGCGTATTCCATTAATCTCATGATCTCAGGAGAAACACGATCGACTCCAGTGAGGAAGACCTAAAATGAAGGCCAAGTTCATGACGTTCGGCGAGATTGAGATCGACGAGAAGCGTTACGATCACGACGTGGTGATCGATGGGGGCAACCTCCGCAGGCGGGTCAAAAAAGCGTCCAAAGCCTACCGGGAAACGTATGGACACACGCCGCTGTCGCTCCAGGAGAACCTCCCCTGGGGTGGCCGGCAACTCATCGTCGGCACCGGGATGTATGGTCGCTTACCGGTCATGCCGGAGGTAGGCCAGGAAGCGGCGCGGCGGAAGGTCGAACTGGTGGTCGTGCCGACGACAGTCGCGTGCCGGTTGCTGGCTGGCCTCAAGGATAAAGATGTGTATGCCGTCCTGCACACGACGTGTTGAGGGTTGGGGGAAGGCTCGCTTCAAAGCGGAACGGTCGCCAATCTCCTGGTGATAGTGGGTGTTGGGCCGGCACCAAAACGATTTTTTGCCTTTGCAGATCACACCACCGACGACCTCGCCTTCCTGGGGGCCGCGGCCAGCGCGACCGGTGCTGGCCAGGGACATGATGGAACTGGGATGGTAGTCCTTGGGTGCCTGGTAGTCGCGGATCGTGCCGGAATTCCGCTGCAAGGCCGCCACGTCGTAGTACCAGTGAACCGGCATCGCCAGCGCGTCGCCGACGACCATCCGCCACAGTGCGCCCCGGACGCGATCGTCATACGCCTCTGCATTCATTGATAACCCCTGTTTCCTTGCTTGCCTCGGACACCCAGCTCACGCCTAACCCACCCAGCCGGAATTCATTTTGAATTAAGGTTTGGGCGCTATACTTTAAATTCGATAAAATCGGAGGGAAAATTAATGAAAAATCATTTCGTCCCCTGGTTATTTGGCATGGCGACGCTGGCTGGCACGTTGTTTGCCGCCGATGGTCAATGGCAGGCGCTGCCGCTAACCGCGCCGGCACCCGTCGACAATCCGACCACCGAAGCCAAAGTCGAGCTGGGCAAGATGCTGTATTTCGACACTCGCTTCTCTTCGACCGGTACGGTGTCGTGTTTCTCCTGCCACAACGTGATGGAAGGCGGCGACGATCACCGGCCCACCTCCATCGGCGTCCACGGCCAAGTCGGTGGCCGCAACGCGCCGACCGTTTGGAACGCGGCGTTCAATTCAGCGCAATTTTGGGATGGGCGCGCCGCCACGTTGGAAGATCAGGCCAAGGGCCCTCCGACCAATCCGATCGAAATGGGCATGAAGGACCTGGACGCCACCATCGGTCGCATCCGGCTGATTCCAGGCTACCAGCCCTACTTCGAGGCCGCGTTTGGCAAGGGCGATGTCGTCACCATCGACAACGCCGCCAAGGCTATCGCCGCTTACGAGCGCACCTTGATTACGCCCAACAGCCCCTACGACCGCTACGTCAAAGTTGACAAGACCGCGATGACCGCGCAGCAGGTACGCGGCCTGGAAACCTTCGCCAAGGTGGGTTGCACCGCCTGTCACTCCGGCCCGGCCTTCAACGGCTCGGCCAACCTGCCGATGGGTCAGGGCTTTCTCATGAAGTTTCCGACCTTCCCCGGCAGCGAATACGAAACCAAGTACAAGCTGACCGCAGATCCAGGCCGCTACACCGTCACCCTGAAGGACGAAGACAAATACCTATGGCGGGTACAAACCTTGCGGAATCTGACCTATACCGCGCCCTATTTCCACAACGGTTCGGTCAAGAGCCTGGATGAGGCGGTACGGGTGATGGGCAAGACCCAACTCAACACTGACCTAAGCGATGGCGAAGTCCAGGACATCGTCGCCTTCCTCGGTGCCTTGGATGGCCAATTCCCGCAACAGACCATGCCGCGATTGCCGCCTACGCCAGGTGACCTGTTGACCGAGAACTGATTTCCTGAGCGCGATTCGGCCGGTGCTGGCAAGGCGCCGGCTTAGGTTGTTCCCGAGGGGACGTTAAATCGGGCGCGGATGGCTTCCACCCGGTCGCGGTTGGTTCTGTTGCGTTAATTTCTGCCCAATGTCAATTACTTTTTAACATCAGTGACAATTACATTTTAACATCGGCGGAGTGGCCACCCTACTCGGTCACCGTCTCTGGAGCGCGGTGATTGCTCGGCGTGTCACTCGCCATCGAGGGATCACTTTCAGTCAGTGTGGCAGGGGGTTGTCGCCCCTTGGCCTGTTCGGTCCGAAAACTGGAGCCGGTCAATTCCAGGATGATGGCATGGTGGACGAGCCGGTCGATGGCGGCCGCCGTGGTCATGGGATCTTGGAAGATGCGATCCCATTGACTGAACACGAGATTGCTACTGATGAGTACGCTCTTGCGCTCGTAGCGCTCGGCCAAAAACGTAAATAAGACCTCCATTTCCGCCCGACTTTGTTGGATATAGCCAATATCGTCCAGGATGATCGCGGCAAAGCCATCGAGCTTATGGAGTTCCTGTTCCAGGCGGAGGGCTTGCTTGGCGGCGAGCAAGCGTTGCACCAGGTGGTAGGCGGGCGTGAACAGGACCCGATAACCCCGCTCCACCAGGGCATGGCCCACGGCGCACAGTAAGTGCGTTTTGCCGCGGCCGGGCAGCCCGAAGGCCAGCACGTTCTGCGCCTGCTCGACAAACTGTCCTTCACACAGGGTGGGGAGTTGGCGCCGTACCGGGGTGGGGAGGTGGGCCACCTGCAAGGTGGTCAGTGTCTTGCCAGGCGGCAAGCCAGATTCCTTCCGTCGCCGCTGGACCCGGTGCTGGCGCCGTTCCTCCAGTTCCAACTCCGCCAGGGTGTAGAGGTAGCGGGTAAAGCTCCAGGCCGACCGTTCAGCCTCGATCGCCAGGGGTTGCGCCTGGGCCAGCACGGTCGGTAAGTGGAGTTCACGCAACCGCCGGTCGAGTGAGTCAGTCATCGTGTCATCTCTCCCAGGAGGGCGTCATAACTGGCCAACTCGACCACGGGGATGGCCAGGGCGGGCACGCCGGGCGTGGCGGGACGGACCAGTTCACGCACCCGGTCCGGCTCGGGTACCTGCCCGGCTGCCAACACGAACTCCAAGGCGGCCTGGACCTCGGCCTCCTGGGTCGAGGCCGCCAGGTGCAACAGCCGCAGGTAGGCGGCATCCCCCGCGGTGCCGGGATGGGCCGCTGGCAGGGCCGCGTAGGCCCGGCGAAACACCAGCGTCGGGAATAACGCTTCCCGATAGCGATAGCGGGCAAAGGCGCCGGGTTTCTGCACCAGTGACCAGATCACGTGCCGATAGTCAATGGCGTGATGGGAACGGCCGGTTAACCGCGGCATCTCCTGAAGGCGGGTCTCGCCGTAAAAGACCACCCAGTGGTTTTCATAGACCTGCACTCGCAGTGACTGATGCCGCAGTTAAGGCGGTACGGAATAGAGATTGCCCAGCACGTTGAGGGTACTGTGCTGGCTGACCCCTACCGTGACTTCCTTGAACTCAGGGAAGCGGTCGACGGTGAGCGGTTTCATCACCACCAGTTGGTCCTTCAGCGGGCTTGGCGGCGGTGGTTTTCCTGCCGTGAGGGTCCCTGCTCCAGCCACTGCCTCAAACGCCATTTCGGAAACAAAGTCGCTGCTCCCCCCGGCGTAGCAGAGCCTGCTTCAGGAAGCGTTTAAACGCGC
The DNA here is from genome assembly GCA_963696325.1 of uncultured Gammaproteobacteria bacterium. GTDB lineage: Bacteria > Pseudomonadota > Gammaproteobacteria > Competibacterales > Competibacteraceae > CAVOJV01. The sequence goes on along the minus strand of CAVOJV010000052.1, from coordinate 869 downwards.
CGTTCTGGGCCTCCACGGTGCCATTTTGTTCTTTCTGGCCGACCGCGATGGTGCGTGGTTTCATCCCCAGGTGGGCCATCAGCTCCAGATACTCGCGGTTAAAGTCTCGCTGGCCGGTGCGCACTTGATGGGTGGCGCCAGTGGAGTTATCGGTCTGATGCCACGCCGGGGCCGGCTTTTCCCTAACCGAAACAGGGCCTCTTGAATCCCGCGTTTCAGCGCCAGCAAGGACTCCGAGCGACAGCGGCAGGCCCACTCCCGGTCAGAATAAGACAGGCCCACGTGACACAGTAACGGTACGTACGGTTCACCCTGCAGGGTCAGCCCCAACTCGCCCGTATGAGTAAAATCCGTCTGCGCCGCTTCCCCCGGGCGGTGCTGCTGCGGAAAGAACAGTTCCACCGCCTGGTCATCCCCGTGCAAACACCGCCACTGCTGCACCCGCCGATGCAAGGTGCGGAGCTGGCCCGGCGAGAACTGACCCGGGTATTGCTCCTGCAACTCCTCTAACAGAGTCCGTGCCCACAGCCCCGGCGCTTCCCGTAAGCGGGCCTCGAGCGCCGGCCAGACCGCCGCAAACGGGTCCGGCCGGGTCCGCCACTTCCGCCCGGCTTTGAACTCCGAGGGCACCTTCCCCAACCGCTGGTACTTAGCCGCCGTCTGCCGACACACACCCGCTTTCGCGGCGGCTCTCCCCTGATTCCCATGCTGGCTCAGCTCTTTCATGATCATTCTCACCTGTCGGTCTGTCGTTATCACGGCTGTGCGCTCCCGGTTCGCCAAAGCGCACAGCTTGCCATGAACTTACAGGTGGCCTGCCATGTTAATGTCTAATTGTCATCCATGTTAATGTGTAATTGTCACTGAGC
>CAVOJV010000051.1:0-54308 GCA_963696325.1 uncultured Gammaproteobacteria bacterium | reverse complement strand
ACCAAAGCCACCGCTGATGACCCCAATCGAACGCTTTGAGTCCGGCGTCCGTTGTTGACGGGGTAGTCGGATTGCTGTTCATGGATTTACTCCTTTGGGCGGCTCATTCCCAGAGATGTGTGCCATCGAGCCAGTTGAGGAACATTCTCAAAAAGAGTCGGCATTAACCGCCTTACAATGTTCATCAAAGTCGGTAGGAGGCAAACGAAACCTTTGCTTCCTTTATGCAGCCTACTGCAAGCAGGTTACATTAGTTTGACGGAGGGTGGTTTGTCCGTCTTGCCGGCAAGTTCCTTCACCGTTGTCCCGTAGATTCCGGCCACCGCTTGGTTGACCAGCACGAAGCGGCCGTGCCGGTTGCGCAAGTGCGTCCGCCGCGGACTGCCCATCGAGCGCTTTCATGAAATGCACTGCATCCAACTGAATGATACCCATCCGTCCATCGGAGTGGCGGAACTGATGCGGCAGTTGGTCGATAAGCATGAAATGGCGTGGGAGTGGGCGTGGGATATCACCCGGCGTTCCTTCTCGTACACGAACCACACCTTGCTGCCGGAGGCCCTGGAAAAGTGGTCCTTGCCTTTGTTTGCTTCCGTGCTGCCGCGCCACCTCGAAATCATCTACGAGATCAACCGGCGGTTTCTCGACGACGTGCGCACCCGCTTCCTCGGCGATGAAGAAAAGGTGGCCCGCCTGTCGCTCATCGATGAGAGCGGTGAGAAGTTCGTCCGGATGGCGCACCTCGCGATCATCGGTAGCCATGCGGTCAATGGCGTCGCCGAGCTGCATTCGGCCCTGGTGAAGACCGACATGTTCCGTGACTTCCGTGACCTTGATCCGGGGCGTTTTTATAATGTCACCAATGGTGTCACGCCGCGCCGTTTCGTGGCACTGAGCAACCCCGGACTGGCCGAACTCATCGACCGCACCATCGGCCAGGGATGGCTGACCCAGCTCACCCGGCTGCGTGAGCTGGAAGCTTACGCGGGCGACGCGGCGTTCCAGGACGAGTGGCGAAAGATCAAAAAAGCCAACAAGACTCGTCTGGCAGGGATCATTCACTCAAGGATGGGCATTACGGTCGACCCGGAGACGCTTTTCGATATCCAGGTGAAGCGCATCCACGAGTACAAGCGCCAACATCTGAATGTCCTGCACATCATCACGCTTTACAACCGCCTTAAGCACGATCCACATTTTTCGATGACCCCGCGGACTTTTGTCTTCGGAGGCAAGGCAGCCCCCGCTTACTTCATGGCCAAACTCATCATCAAGCTGATCAATTCCCTGGGCGAAGTAATCAACCAGGATCCGGCCGTACGTGATCTCATCAACGAGGTGCAGGAAGGCCATGAAGTGGTTGGCGGTTTTCTCGAAACGCGAAAAGAGACGGCGATAGTGCTTGATCTTATTGAAAAAGTATTCAACGAGATGACGTTCCTTATTATCGTCTTAATATTGGAATTCATCGCAAGACTCGCAACAAAAAAGCCACTCGGTGGCGAGACTTTTTAAACTACAACAGAAATATGAATGTTCAATAATATTTTGATATGTGCCGTTATTCCCGCCCTCCACCATGGGTTTGTGAGTGATATGCCGGTTGGCCCAACAGGTATAGGCCAAAGTTCACATCGGAAGGGTTGCGACCGTAAACATCATCGTTTCGGTGCCCAGCTACCTTCGCGACCGAGGTGCGCTCCGTCATGGGCTAGCCGGCGTTCGAGTGGCGGGAGGCGGACGGCGGCGTGACCTGGGAGTTTTCGCGCGAGCCACACGGCGTCGTGACCTACATGGTGGTGCTCGGGCCGGACCAGGTGCTGAAGGAAATCCACCAAGTGCTCAAGGACCAGAACTTCGCGCGCATCGCCGCCGACATGACTGCGGAAGAGGTGCGCAGGATCATCGGCAGGCCGGGCGAAACCCTGCCATTCCCGAACCTGCGGGAAACCGTTGCGTCGTGGAAGTACGAAACCGGGCCGAACGAGACCTGGAAATTCAACGTCCACTACGGCCCTGACGGCCGCGTGAAGCGCTCTTCCCGCGAGCGGGTGGAGACTCCGCCCTGAGGCACCTTGCCGCGACGGGAAACCATCCGGTCCAGAGGTCGCAGTTCACAAATTCATCGTCCTGAAACGGAACCGTAACGCCCGCGTCACGCGCCGTCAGTAACCTTCCGCGTCAACAGCTTGGGCGCACATCCTCCAGCGCCGCGAAAGGTTCAAACTGAAAAACAAACCGACGCTCGCCGACCGGCTCGACCAGAAGGTTTTCAACGCGATCTACTCGCGATCGCTGGTCTACAACACCTGCTGGGAGGACCCGGCGGTGGATCGCGAGGCCCTCCGCCTCGGTGCGGACGACACGATGCTGGTCATCACGAGCGCCGGCTGCAACGTCCTCGACTATGCCCTGACCGGCCCCCGCGCGATCCACGCGGTGGACGCCAACCCCCGCCAGACCGCGCTCCTCGACCTGAAGCTCGCCGCGATCCGCAAGCTCGGATTCGACGACTTTTTCGCGCTGTTCGGCAGCGGCCGCCATCCGGCGGCTCGCGAGGTCTATCACGACGCGCTGCGCGCCGAGCTCGGCGATTTCAGCCGCGAGTACTGGGACCGCAACCATCACTGGTTCGGCGAGCCCGACACGCGCGACACGTTCTATTTCCACGGCCTGTCGGGACTGGTGGCGCGCGGCTTCCGCACCTATCTTCGGGTGCGGCCCCAGCTCGCCCGCTATGTGCACGCACTGTTCCACACCCGGACGCTGGATGAGCAACGCCAGCTCTACGACGAGTGCATCCAGCCGCTGATGTGGAGCCGCGGCATGAACTGGACGCTGTCTCGCCAGATCACCATGAGCCTGCTCGGCGTGCCCTACCCGCAGCGCCACGAAGTGCAGGCGCAGCACGCCGGCGGGGTCGCGGGCTTCATCCGCGAAGCGATCGAGTACGTCTTCCGCCAGCTGCCGGTCCACGACAACTACTTCTGGGCGGTCTATGTGTTCGGCCGCTACACCGAGCAATGCTGCCCGGAGTACCTCAAACGCGGCAACTTCCTCGCGCTCCAGGCGGGGCTCGCGGACCGCATTCATCCGCACACGTGCACAGTGACCGAGTTTCTCCACGACACCGATGAGCGCATCTCGCGGTTCGTGCTGCTCGACCACATGGACTGGATGAGCTCCTATTACCCCGACGCGCTGGTCAAGGAATGGAACGCCATCCTCGACCGCGCCACGCCCGAGGCCCGGGTCATCTTCCGCAGCGCGCATGCCGCGCCGAGGTATCTCGACTGGATCACCGTCGGCACCGCCCGCCGGCGGTTGCCCGACGCGCTCGAGTTCCACGACGACCTCGCCCGCGCGCTGACGGCACGCGACCGCGTGCACACGTACGCGGGCTTTCACATCGCTGACGTCAGGACGTAGTCCGATGCAGCCGCTCGCCGACGCTCGCATCCTGTTCCACCTGCTGCGCGGCGCCTCCGGCGGCGGCAGTCATGCGGAACGCCTCCGCCGCTTCTACGGCCCGCAGGCCGACGCCTACGACGCTTTCCGCGAGCGCCTGCTGCACGGGCGCGAGGAACTCGTCACCCATCTGCCTGCCGGTCCGGGTGCGACCGTGGTCGAGTTGGGGGGCGGCACCGGCCGCAACCTCGATTTCTTCGGCGCACGGCTCGACGGTTTCGCCCGTGCCGAGGTGGTCGACCTCTGCGCGCCGCTGCTGGAGATCGCGCGCAGCCGAATCGCCGGGCGCTCCAATGTGCGCATCGTCGAAGCGGACGCCACCGCCTACCGACCCGACCGGGCGGTGGATTGCGTGTACTTCTCTTATGCGCTGACCATGATTCCCGACTGGTTCCGCGCCATCGACAACGCGCTCGGGATGCTCGCGCCGGGCGGCACCCTCGGCGTCGTCGACTTCTATGTCTCGCAGCCGCACGCCGAGCGCGGCCGCGCCCAGCACGGCGCGGTTACGCGCACCCTCTGGCCGCTCTGGTTCCACCATGACGGCGTGCACCTCTCGCCCGATCACCTGCCCTATCTGCGCGCGCGGCTGGATACGGTGTACCTCGCCGAGCGCCGCGCACCGCTGCCCTACGTGCCCGGGCTGCGGGTGCCGTACTACGTGTTCGTGGGGAGGAAGACCGCCCCCGCCTAGCCATGTCCCACGTCCGCTCCATCTTCCTCTCCGACATCCACCTCGGCACGCGCGCCTGCCAGGCCGACCGGCTGCTGGAGTTCCTGCGCGAGTACGACTCGGACAACCTGTTCCTGGTTGGCGACATCATCGACTTCTGGGCGATGAGCCGCGGTGTCTATTGGTCGTCGCAGCAGAACACCGTGGTGCAGAAGATCCTCAAGCGCGCGCGTCACGGCACGAAGGTGATCTTCGTTCCGGGCAACCACGACGAAGCGATCCGCGAGCACGCCGGCACCTCCTTTGGCGACATCCACGTGGTGCAGGAGACCGAGCACGTCGCCGCCGACGGCAAGCGCTACTTGCTGCTGCACGGCGACGAGTTCGACCAGGTCACCAAGTACCACCGCTGGCTCGCCGTGCTCGGCGACCGCGCATACGAGTTCGTGGTGCGGTTGAACGTCCTGCTCTCGTGGGTACGGCGGACGCTGGGCATCCCGGGCTACTGGTCGCTTTCGGGCTACGCCAAGCGCAAGGTCAAGTCCGCGGTCAACTTCATATACGACTTCGAGGATTCGGTGGCGCGCCACGCCCGCGAGCGCGGCGCCGAGGGCGTGATCTGCGGCCATATCCATGCCGCTATGATCCGCGACATCGACGGCGTCACCTACATCAATTGCGGCGACTGGGTCGACAGTTGCACTGCGATCGTGGAGCACGCCGACGGGCGGATGGAGTTGATCGAGTGGGGCAATGCGCCGGCCGCGACGCGGGCGGTCGAGCCGGTGGCGGCCTCGCTGCCGCCCGCCCCGGCGCCGCTCTCGTCGCGGCCGGCGGCCTGAGGCCGTTGGTCAAGCCGGTCCTGGGGATTTTTCTGCAGGAAGTGGAAAAGGCACTGCTGCCCTGCAGTTCTAACGCCTCTGCTGGCGCACGACTGGGGGCAGTCACCGTTGTGCACCACTTCGGCTCAGCGCTGAATGCGGCTCTCCATTGCTACTGTTGCGTCATCGAAGGGGTGTTCAGCGCGGCGGGCGCTGGCTTGCGGTTGCACCCCGGCCGTGCTCACCGACGCCGTCAGCGGGCGGGGGCCACAGCAGACCCGGCGACGGGTGCTAAGCCTTTTCCAGCACCGTGAATGGTTGTCACCGGAGGCGGTCGAGACGCTCCAGTGCCGGTGCGCACCTCCGCGCACCTCGCGTTTTCGTGCGTCACCGCTCAACATCAAGTGTTCACGATTCTCAGCGCTTGACGGCGTTTCACCCCAAGCGCAACATTCGGCCGAAATGGGCGATTAAGCCGATTGAAATGCCTATCCTTTGTCATCTTTTCAAAAATGGGTAGTACGGGGTTAGAGAAGCGAGTGGTCGCTTCCCCGACAGGCCCCAACCAGACGCTAATCCAGGTAAGGGGGCTCGTCACTGAGATCACCCCACTGTGACTGTATAAACCGCCCCTCTCGGTGGATTTCAGCAGGCACTTCAGGAATCGGCATCCAGGCAATCACCAAGTCTTTAGGAGCCGCTTCATCGCTCCCTTGGTCGATGAAGGTTCGCCGGCGCCGGTCATAATAGCCATAGTGTAAGCTGCCTGAAGGCTCCTCGGCTGAATACTCCCGATACAGGATAGGCGTCGCTTTCGGTGGTAGCCCGTCACGGGTCTTGACCCACTGACTGGCAATGATCCTGGCCAGTTCTCGGGCGCTCGGCGCCAGGTCACAGGCGCTGTCGTTGGGGCACTCGTTGCAGTGCTTGTCTTCAACCTTGCCGGTCGCCGTCGTAGAACGGCACCCGCCAGCAAATATCATAATTGCCATATTTAATACTCCTCTTCCATTGGGTTTAGGAAGAATTCAGTTTACGTCCCGACCAGATTCCGGTGACGCGGTCACGCTAACGCCATTTAGGTTGGTTAGCGGCCTCTCATCAGGTATAGGCTAGCCAGCACCGTGCCGGTTCCGATTTTTCCTTCAGTAAGCACTTTATATGTGCTTTACGATCGTAATTGGCGATATGACTCTTTAGCGGTTCTCCGCACAGGACGCAGGTCATCTTTTCATATCGCCTTAACCAATGCCCACAGTCGACCTCAATGCAAGTTTCCATATCAAACTCCTAAAAAGAACATAACGGTTGATTTCAAGATGGCCTCGCGAAGTTACCTTATTCTCAATTAGATAAATCCTTTAACCTGCCTCTGTAAGCTTCGATCCAGCACACCTCCCGATTCGATTGAGACTGCCGCGACCACCATCCAGTAAGCGGCGTCGTGTTTAGGTTTCGCCGCAGCGGGAGCGGACATGCCGGTAATACTTTGCGCCAGCGATGTTAAGGCCTGATTTAGCAATGATGACAACACATGGATCGGGTAAGGAAACGGGTAGAGCAGCGAGGTGGCCCGGTGGCGGCCGGAAGATAGCCCGACATTTCGCGTGGAATACTAAATCGGATAGCGGTAAGGATTCTGGTCAAGAACTCACGGATCTTGGTCGCGGTGCGTCGTCGACCCCGCCGAATTTGCCCGAATCCTTGCCGTGGCCCGTATATAAACAAGATTATCTAAAAATCAAATATTTAGTCCTAATTCATATATCTGTCACAATGTTGTTCTAATATGAACCCTCCCTAAATTTGCAGGCGCTACGGTCTGTATTCAGCATCGATCCACTCCTTACTTAACTTACTACCGCCACCCTGAATTTTTACATTATGGCAAGAACTCAAAATTCGTGCCGGTCAGTTGCAGGTCGCAGGCGCAATCGTCGTGTTCCGATCGCGGCTATCGGTTCTAAATAACATGAAAAGTACTCCTACGAAGGATATCGCCATGAAGCGTAAATCTATCGGTACTGCTGTCATTACCGTTCTCATGACCCTGCTGCTGATAACACCCGGCCTGGCGCAAGAGAAGATTCGCTTGATTGGTTCCGGCGCCAGTTTTCCCTTCCCTCTGTATTCGGTCTGGTTCAAGGATTTCAGCCGGGCTACCAAGAATGTCACCGTCGACTATCAGGCCAAGGGCAGCGGCGCGGGCGTTCAGGACTTTATCAATCACACCGTCGATTTCGCGGCCAGCGACGCGGCCATGACCGTCGAGGAGATCGCCAAGGTCGAGGGCGGGGTTGTGCTGCTGCCGATGACCGCGGGAGTAATCGTCCTCACCTATAACCTGCCCGGCATAAAGGGTCTGAAGCTGTCACGGGACGTCTATCCGGATATCTTTCTAGGCAAGATCACCAAATGGAGCGATCCGCGCCTTACCAAGGCCAACCCGGATCTCAAACTACCGGACCTGCCGATCACCGTCGTGCGCCGGTCCGACAGCAGCGGCACCACCTTCGTTTTCACCAAACACCTGAGCGCCATCAGCGAGGCCTGGAGAAACGGTCCCGGCACCGGCACCACCGTGCAATGGCCCCGGAGCGATAAGATCGTCGCCGCGCCCAAGAACGATGGCGTGACAGCCACCATAAAGCAGACACCGGGAGCGATCGGTTATATCGAATACGGCTATGCCTTGCTGACCAAGGCCGATACGGCCTTGCTGCAAAACAAGACCGGTAACTACGTTACCGCCGGCGCCGAGTCGGGCAAGGTGGCTCTGGCCGGCGCCGCCCTGCCGGCCAACCTGATAGTCTGGCTGGAAGACCCAGCTGGCGCCGAGGCCTACCCGATCACCACCTTTACCTGGATGCTGTTCTATAAAAAGCAGGATCCCAACAAGGCGGAGGTGTTGCGTAATTTGGTGGAATACTGCCTGACCGAGGGTCAGAAACTGTCCGAGAGCATGGGCTATATTCCGCTGCCGGATAAAGTGATCGAGCGCATTCGGACGGTTTCCAAGGACATTCAGTAGGCGGCTGGAACGCCGGGACAGCCCGTAAGCACCGCGGCGAACCCAGGGCTATAAGCCGGTTTTCCCCGGCGTTTACCCTGCCATGGCCGCTTCCGGTCTCTGATCGAAACTCGCACTGCTTAAAGAGCCACTATGCTGAATCCCTTCGCAAAAGCGGATACCGTCGATTCCATTTCGGGACCACCGTCCCAACTCGATTATGGCTGGGACCGGACGTTTCAGTTCCTGGCGCTCGCCGGCGCCTGGATGATCCTGATTTTGGTGGGGTTTATCCTGTGGGAAATCGGGGGGCAGGCGCTGCCGGCCATGCGGGACTATGGCCTGGACTTTATCACCTCGACCACCTGGGACGCCAACAAGAGTCAGTTCGGCATCCTGCCGCAAATCTGGGGCACGCTGTACAGTTCCATCCTGGCGCTGCTGATCGGCGGTTTTTTCGGGATTGCGGTCGCGATCTTCCTCACCCAGGATTTCCTGCCGCCGTCGATGGCGGCGGTGTTCCGCACCATCGTGGAACTGCTCGCCGCCATCCCCAGCGTGGTGTATGGCTTATGGGGCATCTATGTGGTGATTCCCGCACTGCGCCCGCTGGCCAACTGGCTGCATGAAACTTTAGGGTGGATTCCCTTCTTCGGTACCTCCCTCAGCGGACCGGGAATGATGCCCGCCGCGATCGTGCTGGCGATCATGATCCTGCCTACCATCGCCGCCATCTCCCAGGACGCCCTGCGGCTGGTCCCGTACAAGATCAAGGAAGCCGCCTATGGCATGGGAACGACCCACTGGGAGGCCATCCTGAAAGTCATCGTGCCGACGGCCTCGGCGGGTATCTTCGGCGCCGTGGTGCTCGGTTTCGGGCGCGCCCTCGGGGAAACCATGGCCCTGGCCATGTTGATCGGCAATTCCAATCAGATCAGCCTGTCGCTGTTCTCGCCGGCCAACACGCTGGCGTCCCTGCTGGCCTCCAGCTTCCCGGAAGCCGGACAGACGGAAATCAAAGCGCTGATGTACGCCGCCATGGTACTGCTGGCGATCACCCTGCTGGTCAACGTCATGGGCACCGCCATCATGATGTACACCTCCAAGAAGTTCGAGGGTAAAAAATGAACCAGCCCAGCACTGCGGTTGACCTCGCCACCCGAATCGAATTGCCGAAACTCGAAAGGTCGTTTTTCGTCGGTCGCGCCTTGCGCAGCAGTCTGCTCACCATCGGCGTCTGGGTGGCCGCCATTCTCGCCAGCGTACCGTTGTTCTCGGTACTGTACATGCTGATCGTACGCGGCGGCGCCCGCCTGAATCTGGATCTCTTCTCCGAGCTGCCGCCCGCCGGTTTCGAACTGGGCGGTGGTATCGGTAACGCCATCGTCGGCACCCTGGTGATGGTGGGTATCGCGACCCTGCTCAGCGTGCCTGTCGGCATCCTGGCGGGGGTGTATCTGGCCGATTTGGGGCCGGATACCAAAGTGGCCAACGCCGCCCGGTTCCTGGCCAAGACTCTCACCGGCCTGCCCTCCATCCTGGCCGGCGTGTTCATCTATGCGGCGGTGGTGCTGACGATGGGCAGCTACTCGGCCATCGCCGGCGGTATCGCCCTGGCGGTCACCATGCTGCCGACCGTGGTCCTTACCGCGGAAGAAGCGATGAAGATGGTGCCGCAGAAGATGAAGGATGCCGCTTACGGCATGGGTTGCACCCGCACCCAGGTGATCTGGAAAATCGTGCTGCCTACCGGCCTTCCTGGCATCCTCACCGGCGTCATGCTGGCGGTGGCCGGGGCCGCCGGCAACTCGGCGCCCCTGTTGTTCACCGCACTGTTCAGTAACTACTGGCTGCACAGTCTGCGGGAGCCCACGGCCTCGCTGTCGATCCTGATTTACAACTTTTCCGGCATGCCGTTCGAGAACCAGATCGAGTTGGCCTGGGCCGCCTCCCTGGTGCTGGTGCTGATCGTCCTGGTATTCAGTATCCTCAGCCGAATCATCGGGCGTCCCAAGGTTTGATCCAGTTCCAAGAAATTTGAGAGGTCCAGCGATGAATGCAACTACCGAAGCGATGGCCAGCGCCATCAACCTGTACACCGTCCCCACCACAGCCGCCATGCCTGCCAGCATAGCGATCGATTGTAAATTGAATAAAGTCTTCTACGGTGATTTCCTGGCCGTGCGGGACAGCCATGTTCCCATCGAGAAGGGAAAAATCACCGGTTTTATCGGCCCCTCCGGGTGTGGCAAGAGCACCGTCCTGCGCTGCCTGAACCGGATGAATGACCTGATCAAAATCTTTCGGTTCGAAGGCCACGTCCATTTCCATAGCCAGGATGTGTACGCCCGGAAGGTGGACCCGGTCATCTTACGGCGCTATATCGGCATGGTGTTCCAGCAACCCAATCCCTTCACCATGAGCATTTTCGACAATGTCGCCTTCGGCTTGCGGTTGAACCATTTCAAGGGCGATGTGCAGGAGCAGGTGGAAAAGTCCCTGCGCCGCGCCGCGCTCTGGGATGAGGTCAAGGACAAGCTCAAAAACAGTGGGCTGTCGCTCTCGGGCGGGCAGCAACAGCGGCTGTGCATCGCCCGCGCCATCGCCACCGAGCCCACGGTGCTGCTGATGGATGAACCCTGCTCCGCGCTGGACCCCGTCGCCACCCGCCGGATCGAGGAACTGATGATCGAATTGAAGGAGAAGTATACGATCGCCCTGGTGACCCACAACATGCAGCAGGCCACGCGCGTGGCCGATAAGACCGCCTTCTTCGGGGTGGACATTTCCAAGGGCGGTCGCACCGGCTACCTGGTCGAAATGGGAGACACCCGGCAGATCTTCGAAGATCCTAAGGAAGAATTGACCAAGAAATATATTCGCGGTGAGTTCAGCTAAAGCGCACCGGGGAGTCGCCATGAAACTCACTCATATCATTAGGATCATCGCCGCGACCGCTGCTGGCGTCGGCGCTAGGGCTTCCGCCCAGGAGTCGCCGGCGGCCGCCAAGGCGGCCGCGGACCTGGTCGCAACTGCAAGGCGCTGGCGCCACGTTGCCCGCGCCCTTGTACGATAAATGGATCACGATTTACCAGCACGACCACCCGACGGTCCGCATCAGCTATGACGTCGTCGGCAGCGGCGAAGGCATCAAGCGCTTCATTGCCGGCGTCGTGGATTTCGGCGCCAGCGATTCGGCCATGCAGGACAGTGAGATCGCCCAGGTACAGCGTGGCGTGCGGCTGGTGCCCGCCACCGCCGGCATGGTGGTGCTCGCCTACAACCTGCCGGAACTGAAAGGCGAGTTGAAGCTGCAGCGGGAGGTCTATCTGGCTATCTTCGCCGGCAAGATTCGCGACTGGGACGATCCCCGGATCAAAGCTTCCAACCCGAATCTGACCCTGCCCCACAAAACCATCGCGGTGGTGGTGCGCCAGGACAGCAGCGGCACCACCTATGCCTTCACCAATCACCTGAGCGCCATCAGCACCGAGTGGCGGGATCGCGGGCCGGGGGTCGGCAAGGTCATCGGCTGGCCCGGCGGCGCCATGATCGCCCGTGGCAACGAAGGGGTAGCAACCCGGATCAAGATCAGCGACGGCGCGATCGGTTATCTGGAATACGGTTTCGCCAAGCGCCTGAATCTGCCGATGGCCTGGTTGGAGAACCAGGCCGGTCACTTCATCCAACCGAACCCACAGAGTGCACAGCAGGCGCTTTTGAACGGTTCGGCGGCGGCGCCCGATAATTTACGGCTGTTCATCCCGGATCCCGAGGGCGAAATGGCCTACCCGATCGTGACCTACAGTTGGCTGCTGCTGTATGACCAATACCCCGACGCCGCCAAGCTGGCGGCGCTCAAGGACTTCGTTTCCTGGGCGCTGGGCGAGGGCCAGCGCTATAGTGCGGAATTAGGTTATATCTCGCTGCCCCAGCCCGTGGCCGCCCAGGCGCTGACGCTGGTGGACGGCATTCACCCTTGACTGCCGCGATCGATGAAGTTAGACCCCTTCTGCTTCGACAAACATCGCCTTCGCTCCCGCCAGCGTGCACGAATCCCGCGCGCAGATGGGAGGTGATTACACCCTCTTCCCCCACCGGGGGTGCACGACACCCACAGGTTAGCCCTATGGATAGACTTAAACCCGCCATGGAAGATCTTTTGAATCGTGCTCGTGCTCCTGCTACCCGGCAGGCCACGAGGCCCCGCTTGAATCTGGACGCGATCGAGTCATCGTTGTGGGCCGTGCAGCGGGCTTTCCCGGAGATCAACGCGCACTTGCAAACTGCCCGGGAGCCCCTGAGCGATGAAGTGATCACCAACCTGATGGCCGGTTATGCGTTTATCGATGCGGCCATTGCCGATGGCCTGAATCTGTTTGCGCTAGGCAATTTAACACATCTGCTGGAACTGAACCGGCTGGTTCTCTGTGGAACGCAGTCAAGGGACCTGAAGGACTACGCCGACCACCTCGATGCCACCGAGGCGCATTTTTATGGCCATACCGAAGGCAGCATCGGCAGCATTATCGAATGGTACGCCGGTCATCAACATCGTTCCCCCTGGCGACGGGCGGCGGGCGTCTACGTCCGTCTTCTCAGCGAGCCACAGCTCTATATCGAGGGCAACCATCGTTGTGGCGCTCTGATCATCAGTTACCTGTTGGCGCGGGAGGGCAAACCGCCCTTCGTGCTGACAGTGGACAATGCCAAGGCTTACTTCGATCCCTCGACGCTCATCAAGGCCACCCGGAAAACCGCGTTCGCGCTGCTGTTCAAGCTGCCGCATCTCGTGCGGGACTTTGCTCAGTTTCTGAAGGGGCGGGCGGATTATCGGTATCTGCTATAGGGCGGATTCAGCTACCCAGCCTACTTCGTTTATTCTCCAAAAAGATCGATAAACCAATGACAAGCAACTCATCCAACCAGGCAACGGCAGCCCAGCAGATGGAACATACCCGGACCGGTACCAGCGTCGAGATTCTGAAGGCCGCGTTTCTGGACAACCTGAACTATGTGGTGGGGCGAACGCTGGAGCTCGCGACGCAGGAGCAGCTTTATGAGGTGCTCGCTCAGTCAGTACGCGACCGCATCATGCAGTGCTGGGTTCGCGGAATGACACGATGGAACCGTCCGGATACGCGTGGCGTGGCCTACTTGTCGGCCGAGTTCCTGATGGGTCCCCATCTCGGCAACAACCTGCTGAATCTCGGCCTTACGGAGAACGCACGCCAGGCGATGCGCGAACTCGGGCTCGACCTCGATGCACTAGTCGGGCTGGAGGAGGAGCCGGGACTCGGGAACGGCGGACTCGGTCGGCTGGCCGCCTGCTACCTGGATTCGCTGGCCACCCTGGGTTATCCCGCCTTCGGCTACGGCGTTCGCTACGAATTCGGCATTTTCGACCAAGTCATCAAGGACGGCTGGCAGGTCGAAATAACCGACAAATGGCTGCGCTTCCGCAACGTCTGGGAGATTGCCCGGCCGGAATTCGCGCAAGTGGTCAAACTGGGCGGGCATACCGAGCCTTATCAGGATGAGAAGGGCCGTTATCGGGTCCAGTGGGTGCCGGCGCGGGTGGTGGTCGGTATACCGTATGATACGCCCATCCCTGGTTACGGCGTCGATTCCTGCGCGCTGCTTCGCCTGTGGAGTGCGGAGGCCGCGCAATCCTTTGACTTCGCCGATTTCAACCGCGGGGACTATTACGGCGCGGTCGAGGAGAAAGTCGCCTCGGAAACGATCTCCAAGGTCCTCTACCCCAACGACGAGCAGTTGGAAGGCAAGCGTCTGCGCCTGGAGCAGCAATATTTCTTCGTCGCCTGCTCGATCAAGGACATGCTGCGCAAGTGCGTCCGCCGAGGACTGCCCATCGAGCGCTTTCATGAAATGCACTGCATCCAACTGAACGATACGCATCCGTCCATCGGGGTTGCGGAACTGATGCGGCAGCTGGTCGATAAGCATGAAATGGCGTGGGAGCGGGCGTGGGATATCACCCGGCGTTCCTTCTCGTACACGAACCACACCTTGCTGCCGGAGGCCTTGGAAAAGTGGTCCTTGCCTTTGTTTGCTTCCGTGCTGCCGCGCCACCTCGAAATCGTCTACGAGATCAACCGGCGGTTTCTCGACGACGTGCGCACCCGCTTCCCCGGCGATGAAGAAAAGGTGGCCCGCCTGTCGCTCATCGATGAGAGTGGTGAGAAGTTTGTCCGGATGGCGCACCTCGCGATCATCGGTAGCC
The DNA here is from genome assembly GCA_963696325.1 of uncultured Gammaproteobacteria bacterium. GTDB lineage: Bacteria > Pseudomonadota > Gammaproteobacteria > Competibacterales > Competibacteraceae > CAVOJV01. The sequence goes on along the minus strand of CAVOJV010000051.1, from coordinate 40,092 downwards.
ATGCGGTCAATGGCGTCGCCGAGCTGCATTCGGCCCTGGTGAAGACCGAAATGTTCCGTGACTTCCGTGACCTTGATCCGGGGCGTTTTCATAATGTCACCAATGGTGTCACGCCACGCCGTTTCGTGGCACTGAGCAACCCCGGACTGGCCGAACTCATCGACCGCACCATCGGCCCGGGGTGGCTGACCCAGCTCACCCGGCTGCGTGAGATGGAAGCTTACGCGGGCGACGCGGCGTTCCAGGACGAGTGGCGAAAGATCAAAAAAGCCAACAAGACTCATCTGGCAGGGATCATTCACTCAAGGATAGGCATTACGGTCGACCCGGAGACGCTTTTCGATATCCAGGTGAAGCGCATCCACGAGTACAAGCGCCAACATCTGAATGTCCTGCACATCATCACGCTTTACAACCGCCTTAAGCACGATCCACATTTTTCGATGACCCCGCGGACTTTTGTCTTCGGAGGCAAGGCAGCCCCCGCTTACTTCATGGCCAAACTCATCATCAAGCTGATCAATTCTCTGGGCGAAGTAATCAACCAGGATCCGGTCGTACGTGATCTCATCAAAGTGGTTTTTCTGCCTGATTTTAATGTCAAGCACGCGCAGAACATCTACCCGGCGGCCGATCTGTCGGAACAGATTTCCACGGCGGGAAAAGAGGCTTCGGGTACTGGCAATATGAAGTTTTCGCTGAACGGCGCGCTGACCATCGGTACGCTCGACGGGGCGAATGTCGAAATCCGCACCGAAGTTGGGGCAGAAAACTTCTTTCTGTTCGGTCTTACCGTGGAGCAGGTGCAGCACCTGAAAGTATCCGGATACCACCCGATGGATTATTACCACGGCGATCCCGAGCTACGCGATGCGATCGATCTCATCAACGGCGGCTTGTTCTCGCACGGTGACGGCAGCCTGTTCAGGGCCTTGACCGACCACCTGATAGGGCATGACGACTACCTATTGATGGCCGACTACCGAGCCTATGTGGACTGCCAGGCAAAGGTCGATAACGCCTTCCGCGACCCCGCCCATTGGACCCGGATGTCCATTCTGAATGTGGCGCGCATGGGTAAATTCTCGTCGGACCGCGCCATTCGGGAATACGCCGATAAAATCTGGTGTGTTCAGCCGCTGACTGCCGAGCGCACTGAAGGCAAGAGTACGGTCAAGAGCCCCAGTCCTTCAAAGGTGGCAACTTCTCAATGATGCCCAGCAACGCCACCACCCAGGGCGTCTGTTCGTCCGCAGGCACTTCTGGAAAAGGAGCAAGCTTCTTCATGAGACTATTGAATACTACAGGTCGGGGCCGTTGAGCAAGGGTTGCCAGGGATTATTGAAAAGTTACTAATTTTTGAGTTAAGACTAAGAAATAAATGGACTTTTAAGGCAGTTATAGGAGGGTAGGATAAGACGGAGGAGGAGTATTTTTTGAGGACAATCATATGGTTACTACAGCTACAGTAACGATGGCTACCCAACCGGTGGCAGAGAAGCCGGCGGTGATACCAGAGAAGAAAATGACACCCGAAGAGCGGCGCCTTTTGATCGCTGAGCGAGCCTATCTCAAGGCTGAGAAGCGCGGTTTCGCACCAGGATCCGAGGAAGCGGACTGGTTAGCGGCTGAGCAGGAGATCCAGTCACAGGGTGATTACTGGTGGTAATGACTGGCTGTCTAGAGATCCCAGGAAGAAGCCACCAGACTTGGAAACCGGCGATGGGTAGTGAGCAGCCTTTTTGGCTTGGTGGAAGCGACGCTAAAATAAACGATATTTAGCAGAGTATAGCCAGCCGGGTATCGAAGCCGGGGAAATTTCCTGGGAAGAGTTCCAGCGTATCAGAGATGCCTACCAAGCCGCGTCAGAGCCCGCTCCGGGCACTTTTAAGGCATGGTTCGAAAAGGATGAGGCACATCATGCACGCTCTGGCGCGTCTCTCGTGCTGTACCACGCCACGCTTAGCCAGGGCTTCACCTATTGGGATTCGACCATGGTCGGCGTAGCCAGTAAGCGCCCAACCTCGGGGCTGGGATTCTTCATGACGGCTGATAGAGTGGATGCGGCTCGCCATGGCTCCAATGTTCTGGAGTTCTATTCCAGAATCAACAATCCCTACTACCTGATGGATGCGGATCTGGCCGGTATTGATACGGTTAACGATACCAGTAAGCTGTGCGCCAGCCTGAGCATCAAGGGCTATGACTCGGCAATGGTTACCGCGTCTGGGGCGAGTCCTTATGTAAAGGCGCATGCCGATATTCCTCATGCGGACCGCGCCCGCCACCACCTGCACTACGAGGATTACATCGTCAACGAAGTCTTGCCCCTGATGTGGCAGAAAAACGCCCATCCCCGCACGTTTGGTAAGGACGCGCCCATTGTCCCCGCCAGTGGCGCCGGCTGGTCGAACTCTATGTGTGAGCCATGGTCCTGGCCGACTTTTTCAACAAGCTGACCAGCCGGCTATGCACCAGGGCGCCACCGATGGAGTGCTCAAACGGCGAACTGGTCGAAGGTCCGCTCCAGGGCCGCGAGTTTGGCATCGGTAGCCATGTCCAGACCCTCGCTGGAGAGAGTTTCGTAACGCGGTCGCGCGGGATCACGAAACAGCAATCCTACCGGTACTGGTTCCACGGCAGCGGCAATGGCATGGGCGCCGGACATACTGCTGGGATCGTGATTGTGGCGGGTGGGAAACAGTTTCAGGCTGGATTCCTCGAGATGAATACCGTCGTTGTGAGTCAGCAGCAACAGCTTGGCCGGGTCTTTTTGCAGGTCCTCGAAGACCTGGCCGGTGTACTGCGGGCAGCGCTGGAGGACGCGCACGAAGCTAAAGCCCTTGTGATCGAACGCCGCCCGCAAAGTCGCATAGAGATGCGCCGGATGCCAATCGACTGTCTGGGCCACGAAGGAAACATTGGTGATCCCCAAGGTCACGGTGAGGGGATTATGCGGCGGCAGCAGGGCGCCAAAGGGATGGGTATTGGTCCTCAGCCCCTGTCGGCTGGTGGGCGAAGTCTGATTCTTGGTGAGTCCGTAGACATTGTTATCGAACACCACCAGGGTCATGTCCATGTTATAGCGCACGGCGTGAATCCAATGCCCCGCGCCGATAGAAAAACAGTCACCGTCGCCGGTCGCTACCCACACATGGAGGTCCGGCCGCCTGGACTTGATGCCGCATGCCACCGGCAGAGCACGGCCATGCAGGCCGTGAAACCCATAGGTACCCATGTAATGCGGAAACCGGCTGGAACAGCCGATGCCGGAGACCGCCACCACCTTTTCCGGCGGAATCTGCCCGTCCCGGCAAATGCGCTGTACCGCGTTGAGGACGCCGTGGTCGCCGCAGCCGGGGCACCAGCGTGCCTCGCCGCCGGCATAGTCTTCCAGCGTGTAATAGCGCGGCGGAACTTCCAAAGACCAATCCGCTTTCAGGCCGAACATAGGACTTCTCCTTGTAAACGGCGCACGATTTCCGCGTGAATCGCCCCTGGCTGAATGGGCTGACCCTGGACGCTGGACCAGCAATCGATGTCCACCAGAGTGTGCGCCCGCAGCAGCCAGGCAAGCTGTGCATAGCGCCTGGTCTCGGGGGTCATCAAGGGCACCTCGGGACGGTCGCTGTAATTGATCTCCACCGTCAGCACGTTCTTAAAGCGGCTGAATATTTCCTTGAGTCCAGGTTCAAGGGGCGACAGGAAGCGCAGATGCACCGAGGATACCTTATGGCCTTGGGCGCGCGCCTTGCCGACTGCCTCCTCGATAGAGCCCAAGGTCGAGCCCCACCCAACGATGAGCAGATCGCCCTCTGGGTCGCCGTTGACTTGGGGCGGCTTCAGGGTCGATTGCAAGGCCGCCAGCTTGCGGCTGCGCATATCGCAACCGCGCTGGTTGGATTCCGGATCGTAGGCGACCTTGCTCTTAGCCGTGTGAGCCAAACCGGTCAGAACGTATTCGCCACCCGCCTGTCCCGGAATGGGGCGGGGAGAGATGCCGGTGGTGGCATCCCAATCATAGGGGGGTACGCCTTCCTGCCAAGCGGACTGATCGATGGGCGGGGCCAGCCAGTCGGCGCTTAACTGGGGACGGGGATAGGGCTGTACGCCGGTGGCGAGATTCGCATCGGTCAGCAAGATGACTGGGGTGCGGAAGGCTTCGGCCAGCCTGCGGGCGGTCACCACGAAATGCAGGCATTCTTCGATGGTGGCGGCGGCCATGATGGCTTTCGGTGCATCGCCAGGCTCTCCATAGAGAGCGGCCAGCAGATCCCCCTGCTCCACCTTGGTGGGCAAGCCCGTGGAGGGGCCACCCCGCTGGACCACGCAGATCACCAGGGGAATCTCGGTCATCACAGCCAAGCCGATAAATTCGGTTTTCAAGGCCAGGCCGGGGCCGGAGGTAATGGTGCAGGCGGTCTTGCCCGCGTAAGACGCGCCGATGGCGAATCCGATGGCGGCGATCTCGTCCTCAGCCTGGTGAACAAAACCGCCTACCTTGCGGAAGGCGCCTGCCAGATAATGGGATGCTGCGGTGGCCGGGGTGATCGGGTACATGGCCAGCAGTTCCATGCCGGACGCCATGACGCCCAGGCCCAGGGCCTGGTTGCCGTTGGTCACGAGCATGGCCTGGCTGCGCGGCTCGCTGGGCACTTCGAAGCAAAGTTCCAGATGCTCCCGGGCAAAGTCATAGCCGGCGCGAATCAGGGCTTCGTTGCTGGCGATGACCGTGGCGTCCTTCTTGGCGAAAATCTGCCGGACTTCCTGGTAGGCCCTTTCCACCTCCCGGCTGAATATAAAGCAGAGCATACCCAGCACGAACATGTTTTTGCCGACCCGCGGGTTGGGCGTCAGTTCCAAGCAGGCCGCCTCCATGGGCAGCTCATGGACGATCAGCCCCTGTTCGCGAAAGGACTGCACCGCAGCCTGGTACTGTTCCGCAACAGCGGGAACCTGGGCCTCGCGCCACTTGTTTTCTAGCAGCACTGCGGTGCCGGGCTTGAAGGCGCCGTTGGCGATGCGTCCGAACAAAACCTGTTCGTTGAAGGCCACCACCAGATCGGCCTCGTCACCCATGTTGGTGATGTACTGTGAACCGAAGCGGATACGAATGCCACTGGCCCCCTCGCGGGAACGGGCCGGCGGTTTAATTTCGGCGGGGATGATCTCCACGGTCCATACGCCGTTGCCCATCTTGGCGCTGATCATGCCGAAGATCTGGCCGGCCTTTTGCGCGCCCTCTCCGGAATCGCTAACGATTTCCACGATCGCTTCGTCGAGGCGCCGTGCCTGAACGTTGGCGCCAGGTCCTGCCACTTGGTTTTCCACGGTCTCCAAGGAATCTGCTAATTTCATCACAGCGCCTTATTGCAACGTGTAAAGGGGTTTATGGTCATCCCAATGCACGTACCATGCCAAACTTGGATAGGTGCGCTCTGCTTTGTAAGCAGAATCATAATATAATTAACATTTTCATTTACTTAATTACATTACGGCGGGAGCTTGAAGAAGCTAAAACCCGCGTCGCTAACCACCCGTCGACGGCGACCGCGGGACTCGTCGCACAGCCTTGAAGCGGGCATGACCGCATTTGATGCAGGGGTTGGGAGTTGCTGTTACGAAGGCTGGCCAGACTCAAGGCGCTGGAGAGAATCGCGGTTGGCAGGCGATGCAAGCTCCGCGCGAGCATCCTGCCCAGCGGAGATCTGCACGGTCACGCAGTGCTAATGGGCGAAATAGGTCGCCACCAATTGATTATGGACATCACCCAGCCCGATCTGCAACTCGTCGATGAACTGATGCAGTTCCTCGCGGGCCAGGGCCAATTCCGGGATCCTGGCTTCGGTCACCCGCTGTTTCAGTTGCGAGATGCTATCCAGGGTCGCAGCGTTCCTGGGCAGGTCGGCCAGGGAGCGTTCCAGTTCGCTTAGGCAGTGAAAGACGGCGCGCGGAAACAACCGGTCCTGGAGCAGGAATTCCAATACATCCGGTCCCCGCACGCGCAGCCTTATCCGCTGGCGATACATTTGATAGGCGCTCAGAGACTTCAGCACACTCATCCACTGGATGGTCTCGAAGGGATTCTGTTCCTCCTGGGATTGCTCCTGGCCATCCTGGGACTGGGTCTGCTGGATCAGCAGGTTGGCGGAGCGCACATCCAGGATGCGGGTAGTCATTTCGGCCCGCTCTAGATTGCGGCCTATGCGCACGAAGACATAGGCGGCGGAATGGGTCATGGTGCCGGCCAGCAAACCGGTGATCTGCTGGGTGCTCTGAATGATCCGCTTCAAAAATTCATAGCGGCCCCGTCGCGACATACCCATTTCCAGACGGTCCCGGACATACAGATAGAGGTCGTTGATCTGCTCCCAGGCTTCGCGGGGCACAACGTCCCGGGTGGTCCGCAAATTCTCGCGGGCGGAAGAGAGGCTGGACAGCAAGGAACCGGGATTATCGCGATCGCCGATCAGGAACTTCATCACGCTGAGTTCATCGGTTTGCCTTTTTTTCTCGTAGAACAGCTCATCGCTACCGGTGATGAAGATCAGCGGTTCCCAGCCGAACGGGGTATTACGGGGCAAATCCAGCAACAGATTGGTGTTAACGCTGATGAGGCGGGCGGTATCTTCAACCCGCTCGATATAGCGGCCCATCCAGTAAATGTTTTGCGCGACACGTGACAGCATAGTTAGTATCCTTCGGTATCGACGATCCAGGTGTCCTTGCTGCCGCCGCCCTGCGAGGAATTGACCACCAGAGAGCCTTTGTGCAAAGCCACTCGGGTCAGCCCGCCGGTAGTGACATAGGTGTTGACCCCGGACAGGATAAAGGGGCGCAGGTCTACATGCCGCGGTTCCACGTGATGGCCGCACAGGGTGGGGACGGTGGACAGCGCCAGGGTGGGCTGAGCCATGTAGTTGCGTGGGTCCTTCCGAATCAAATCGACGAACTGCCGGCGTTCCTTGAGAGTGGCGTGAGGTCCCACCAGCATGCCATAGCCGCCGGATTCATTGGCCGGCTTCACCACCAGCTTGTCCAGATTTTTCAGCACATACTCCCGGTCGCTATCCTTCATACACAAATAACTAGGCACATTGGGAATGATGGGGTCCTGATCCAGGTAGTATTTGATGATGGCCGGCACGAAAGTATAAACCACCTTATCGTCAGCGACTCCAGCGCCCGGCGCATTGGCCAGGGCCACATTGCCCTTGCGCCAGGCCCGCATCAGACCCGCCACTCCCAGGGTCGAGTCGGACCGGAACGCTTCAGGGTCCAGGAACAGGTCATCGATGCGCCGGTAGATCACATCCACCCGCTGCAGGCCATCGATATTGCGCATGTAAATGCAGTCATCATCACACACCACCAAGTCGCTGCCCTCCACGAGTTCCACGCCCATCTGCTGGGCCAGATAGGCATGTTCGAAATAGGCGGAGTTGTAGATACCGGGGGTCATCACCACCACCTGAGGATCATCATCAGGACGTGGTGACAATGAGGCCAGCATGTCGTAGAGCTGCGAAGCATAATCATCCACCGGCTGGATTCGCTGGTGCCCGAACAATTCCGGAAACACCCGCTTGATCACCACCCGGTTTTCCAGCATGTAGGAGACCCCGGAAGGCACCCGCAGGTTGTCTTCGAGCACGTAGAGTGTACCGTCCTTGTCGCGCACCAGGTCGCTGCCGCAAATATGCGCCCAGGTATGACGACAGGGATTGATGCCCACGCACTGGGGCCGGAAATTGACAGACTTGGCCAGCACCTCGGCGGGAAACACTCCGTCCTTCAGGATGTGCTGGTCATGATAGAGATCGTCGATGAACATGTTGAGGGCCTGGACCCGCTGCTTGAGTCCGGCCTCCGTACGGTCCCACTCGTGCTTGGGGAGGATGCGCGGCAGAATGTCGAAGGGCCAGGCCCGGTCGATACTCCCGCCTTCGGTATAGACGGTGAAGGTAATGCCCATCACCTGGATGGCGAGTTCGGCGGCAGTCTTGCGCTCGGCCAACTCTTCATCGCTGAGGGAGGCAAGATAATCGCACAGCACGCGGGCCACAGGACGGGGCTCGCCCGGCGCGCTGATCAATTCATCGTAGTATCCGTCGGTGGAGTAGTGTTGCCAGTCTATTGTCATTATGGAGTTTCCTTTGCTCTGCCGAAGCGCTACTAATATCATATGTCGAAGCTAGCAAAGCCCATACCAGCCGCTTTTGACAAGGGATTGAGCCCCACGTTAAGCAGCAATAATGGATATTGGTCTATACAAAACCGTTACCGTTAGCGCACCAGGATGGTGCTCCGCATTAAGACGGTGCGCAAGCCGGGAGCATGAGTGACGCCAATCGCGTGGGTACCGGTAAGCAAAGCGCCGGGAACGGTTGTTGCATTGCCCGCTGAATACTATTCATCGAAGAGTATTCCCAACCAAAGGGTAAATTATGGCAATACGTGTTGCATTGAATCACAAGACTTCCTACCGATTCGACCGGCCGGTGAGCGCGTCACCCCACGTCATCCGGTTACGTCCCGCAGTCCATAGCCGCACCCCCATCCATGCCTATTCCCTGACGGTACAGCCTGCCAACCACTTCATTAACTGGATGCAGGATCCATTCGGTAATTTTCAGGCCCGCCTGGTGTTCCACGAAAAAATCCGCGAACTGCTCATCGAGGTGGATCTGATCGCCGAGATGACGGTCATCAACCCCTTTGATTTCTTCGTGGAAAGTTATGCGGAGAATTACGGGTTCGAATACAAACCGGAACTGCGCCAGGAGCTGATTCCCTACCTGGAGATCCGCGAGTACGGACCGACGCTGAAGGACTGGTTGGCGAAGGTAACCCGTGAGCCGGGACGGATCGTGGATTTTCTAGTAGAAATCAATCGGCGCCTGCAACAAGACATTGCTTATGTGATTCGCATGGAACCGGGGGTACAGACCTGCGAGCAAACCCTGACCAAGCGCAGTGGTTCCTGCCGCGATTCCGCCTGGGTGATGGTACAGATCCTGCGCCATCTGGGCCTGGCAGCGCGCTTCATGTCCGGCTATCTGATCCAGCTCAAGGCCGATGTGAAATCATTGGATGGCCCCTCCGGTACCGAGGTGGATTTCACCGACCTGCATGCCTGGGCGGAGGTTTTCATCCCCGGTGCCGGTTGGATCGGCCTGGACCCCACCTCGGGGCTGCTGGCGGGGGAAGGCCATATCCCCCTGACCGGCACCCCGGACCCCTCCAGCGCCGCGCCGATGACCGGCTTCACCGACATGTGCGAGGTAGAATTCACCCACACCATGAGTGTCTCCCGCATCCACGAAGATCCGCGAGTCACCAAGCCTTACAGCGAGGAACAATGGAACCGAATCGAGGCACTGGGTCGCGCCGTGGACACGCGCCTCAAGGCTGGCGATGTGCGCTTGACCATGGGCGGCGAACCCACCTTCGTCTCCATCGATGACATGGACGGAGCCGAATGGACCATCGCCGCGACAGGCCCCACCAAGCGCAAATTGGCCAGCCAGTTGCTCAAGCGCCTGCGGGCACACTTCGCACCCAACGGGTTTTTGCATTATAGCCAGGGCAAATGGTATCCCGGCGAATCCTTGCCACGCTGGGCGTTGTCCTGCTACTGGCGGACGGACGGCATCCCGCTGTGGCATGACCCGCGGCTGATCGCCGATGACGAGACCAACACTGGCCATGGCAGCGCTGAGGCCCAGCGCTTCATGCGTGCCCTCACTCAGCGCCTGCGGGTACGCCCGGAGCACGCCATCCCCGGCTACGAAGATGTCTATTATTACCTGTGGAAGGAACGCACCCTACCCATCAACGTGAACCCGCTGGAAGCCAATCTAAAGGATGACGAGGAGCGCCGCCGGCTGGCCATACTGATGGAACGGGGACTGGGCAACGTGGTTGGCTATGCCCTGCCGCTACGCTGGCAGGATCTGCCCGGGGGCTGGCGCAGTGCTCCCTGGGTGCTGCGCCGGGATCATATGTTCCTGATTCCGGGCGATTCGCCCATGGGCTACCGATTGCCACTGAGCGCCCTGCCCTGGGTGGACGAGGATAACCGGGGGTTTCCCCATGAACAATCCCTGTTCGAATTCCGCGTTGCCCTGAGCGATAGCCACGGCGAAGTGATGCGCCGTTACAGCGAATGGCTGAAGGCCAGCCAAGACCGGCCCGATTTCCAGGAGCAACCGCAGGTGGATGAAGGCGAGGTGATCCACACCGCCCTGTGCGTGGAACCCCGCGCGGGCCAGCTCTATATCTTCATGCCGCCGGTGGGCCAGTTGGAGCATTATCTGGATCTGCTGGCCAGCATCGAGCAGACGGCCGCCGATCTGGATATACCGGTGCTCATCGAAGGCTATCCGCCGCCGCCGGACTGGCGCCTGCAGAAGTTCGCGGTAACTCCCGACCCCGGAGTCATCGAGGTCAACATCCATCCTGCCCGTGACTGGGATGAACTGGCCAGCAATACCCAGATCCTTTACGAGGAGGCGCGCCAGTCCCGGTTGGGTACCGAAAAGTTCATGCTGGATGGGCGGCACACCGGTACCGGCGGCGGCAACCATGTCACCCTGGGCGGTGCCACCCCCATGGACAGCCCCTTCCTGCGCCGTCCAGATTTATTGCGCGGCCTGTTGACCTACTGGCAGCATCATCCCAGCCTGTCCTATCTATTTTCGGGCCTTTTCATCGGCCCCACCAGCCAGGCTCCGCGAATCGACGAGGCCCGCCACGACAGCCTCTATGAACTGGAAATCGCCTTCAAGCAGATGCCGCCGGGCGAGGTGCCGCAACCCTGGCTGGTTGATCGACTGCTGCGCAACCTACTGGTGGATCTGACCGGCAATACCCACCGCGCCGAATTCTGCATCGACAAGCTGTATTCCCCGGACTCCGCTAGCGGCCGCCTGGGTCTAGTGGAGATGCGCGCCTTCGAAATGCCGCCGCATGCCCGCATGAGCCTGATGCAAATGCTGCTGCTGCGTTGCCTGGTGGCCCATTTCTGGGAGCAGCCCTATGAACGCCCCTTGGTGCGTTGGGGCACCCGCATCCACGACCAGTACCTGCTGCCCCATTATGTCTGGCAGGACTTTAAGGATGTGATTGGCCACCTCAACCGGGCTGGTTTCCCCATCGAAAAAGACTGGTTCGCGCCGTTCCTGGAGTTCCGCTTCCCACATTACGGCAGCATCGCTCAACAGGATATCGCGCTGGAACTGCGCCAAGCCGTGGAACCCTGGCATGTGCTGGGCGAAGAGCAGGCACTCGGGGGCACTGCCCGGTATGTGGACTCCTCGGTGGAGCGTCTACAGGTCAAGGTCATGGGGATGGTGAATGAGCGCCATGTGGTGGCCTGCAATGGTCGCCGAGTGCCGTTGCGGCCCACCGGAGTGCCCGGCGAGTTCGTGGCCGGCATCCGCTACCGGGCCTGGCAGCCGCCTTCCGCGCTGCATCCTACCATTCCGGTGCATGCGCCGCTGGTGTTTGACATCGTAGACACCTGGAACAGCCATTCGATTGGCGGCTGCACCTATCATGTGGAACATCCCGGCGGGCTCAACCCCAGCACCTTCCCCGTCAACGCCAACGAGGCCGAGGGCCGGCGCATCGCCCGCTTCTGGGACTACGGGCATACCCCAGGACCCATGCAAGTTCCCTCGGAGGAGATCAACCCGGATTATCCCTATACTCTGGATTTACGGCGGCGGGAGAGTTGAGGAAAGCCTGTCTATTGCAATGTTGGAATTGGCGGCCTATTCAATAGTAGTGATACGTCAAATTTCGATTGACGACTTCATAGCATAGTAAGTTTAGGTTTTAAAAGGAGTTATTAAAAAATTAGTTCGTCAATCGGAGATTGATGAACCAGTAGGTTGCATCCATTTAACTGGGGAGGAGAAGCGTCGCCATGTCTGAAAACAACAAGATTTCCCTCGAAACCAGGGGACATGTATTGCTGATCGGCCTGAACCGGCCTGAAAAGCGCAATGCCTTCGATTTGGACATGTACCGCGAACTGGGCAATGCCTACGGGCAACTGCACCGCGATCGAGAGCTGCGCGCGGGCGTTCTGTTCGCGCATGGCGATCATTTCACGGCAGGCCTGGATCTGCCGGTGTGGGCACCGGTGTTCAGCGCGGGGCGTTTCCCGGAGCTTGCCGAGGGTGCCATCGACCCGCTGGGAACCGATGAAGACAACCGGCTGCGCAAGCCCCTGGTGATGGCGGTGCAAGGGATCTGCTTCACCATCGGCATCGAACTGCTGTTAGCAACGGATGTGCGCGTGGCCGCCACCGGCACCCGCTTCGGCCAGATCGAAGTGAAGCGCGGCATCTATCCCGTGGGCGGCGCCACGGTGCGCATGATTCAGGAAGTCGGCTGGGGCAACGCCATGCGCTATCTACTGACCGCCGATGAGATCAGTGCCGATGAAGCGTTGCGCATCGGCCTGGTCCAGGAAGTCGCCGCACCGGGCGCCCACCTGGAACGCGCGATCGCTATCGCCACGACCATCGCCGCACAGGCTCCCCTGGGCGTGCAGGCGTCCCTGGCCTCGGCCCGAATCGCCCGGATTCAGGGTGACAAGGCCGCCCTCGCCCGGCTGCTCCCCGACCTGATGCCCATTATGAAAAGCGACGATGTCAAGGAAGGGATTCAGGCCTTTATCGAAAGGCGGGAGACCCGCTTCAAGGGCCGTTAAGTTGTGCCTTGCAAACATTGCAAAGAGTGTTTGCGAGATGAGTTCTAATCACCCGAAGCATCATGAGAAGCAGTTAATGGATAGCAGCAAACCACCCCGGCAGATTGTCAGCGACCTGTTCGCGTCCCAGATACAGGCCGTTCTGGCCACCCAGAACGATCGACAGCCTTACACGAGTCTCATGGCGTTCGCCGCCACCGCCGACCTCAAGAAACTGCTGTTCGCCACGTACCGGGCTACCCATAAGTACAACAACTTGAGTCACAACCCGCGCGCCGCCCTGCTCATCGACAATCGCTCGAACCGAAGCTCGGACCATTACGATGGGCTGGCCGTCACGGCTGTCGGCACTACCCATGAGGTGGCGGAAACTGAACGGGAAACTTTTCTGAACCTGTATTTGCAAAGGCACCCCGATCTCAAGGAGTTCGTTACTTCCCCGGCCTGCGCCCTGATGGCAATGAACGTCGAATGCTACTACATCGTGAGTAAATTCCAGGAGGTGACCGAATTGCCCGTTTAGCCTTGGCCCTAAACGGAAAGCGGGGTGGTTTGCTTGCCCACCCCGCCGGGTTTCCTCAGTCTTAACTTCCGCTCATCACCAACGCCTTCGAGCCACCCTGTTGGTCCAGCAGATTGACGAGGTCTGCGACAATCCGAGCGCTCTCTTCCAACAGCAAATCCGGCCCGTCCTTTTCGTTATCCTTGTGCTCGGGAATCGCTTCATCAGCCCGCAGGGGTTTCAAGCCCTGACTGATACGGTGCTGATTTTCCCGTTCGCGCATTTTTGCCTGCGACTTATCCCACTCGACCTTGCGCTGACTCTCCAGCAGCGAAACCGTGGTCTTCTGCCGAGCCTGCTTCGCTGCATCAATGTCTTTTAGCAATTCAGAAAAGGCAGGATCGTGTGCCACCCTGACCTGGTAGCGTTGCGCAAGCTCGGGGACAAGGCCGGTCAGATAACGGCTACCCTGATAGCGAGTCGGTTTGATCTCGTCCCAGGGCAGCGCGTGTTGCTGAGCGCTTTCGCCCACCTCATCGCTGCCAAAGACGGACGGGAAAGCGATATCCGGGGTTATGCCGCGGTTCTGCGTGCTGCTGCCATTGACACGGTAGAACTTGGCGATGGTGAGCTTGAGTTGCCCCGAGGGGTCTTTAGCCTTGGCGAAACGGTTCAAATCAATCAGAGTCTGCACCGTACCCTTGCCAAAGGTCGGGTCACCGATCACGAGTCCACGGCCATAGTCCTGAATGGCGCCGGCGAAGATCTCGGAGGCCGAAGCACTGAAACGGTCTACCAGCACGGCCAGGGGACCATCGTAGACCAGCTTGGGATCGGGATCATTCTCCACCTCCACGCCCCCGCTGGAATTCCGCACCTGCACCACGGGACCTTCCTTAATGAACAAGCCGGTAAGCTCCACCGCCTCCTGGAGCGAGCCGCCGCCATTCTGACGCAGGTCGAGCACGACGCCATCGGTTTTTTGGCCCTGCAACTCCGTGAGCAGGCGGTGTACATCATGAGTCGTGCTGCGGTAATTCGACTCGCCCCGTTGCGCCGCGGCAAAATCACTGTAAAACGTAGGCACGGTAATGACGCCGATGCGGACATCCCGACCGCCTGAAGGGAGCGTCTTTACTTCGCTATGGGCCGCCTGTTTCTCCAGCTTCACGGTATCGCGCACCAGGCGCACCGTTTTAACCGCGGTGGCGGCGCCTGACTCAGCCGGGACGATCTGCAAACGGACCACCGATCCCCGCGGACCACGGATAAGCTGCACTACGTCATCCAAGCGCCAGCCAACCACGTCCACTATCGGCTCCTTGTCGCCCTGCCCTACGCCAACGATCTTGTCATTAGGTTTCAATTGCTTGCTTAAGTCAGCAGGACCCCCGGCAACCAACTCGACCACGTTGATCCGCTCTTCTTCCATGCGCAGCACGGTGCCAATCCCCTCCAGAGACAAGCGCATCTGAATATTGAAATTCTCGGAAGCACGCGGGGAAAAATAAGCGGTATGGGGATCGAAGCTCTGGGAAACCGCATTCATGTACATCTGGAATACGTCTTCGCTGGTCGACTGCGAGGTACGCCGCAACTGGCCCTCATAGCGCTTCTGCAGCGTCTCGCGAGCCGCGGCCAGGTCCTTGCCAGCCAACTTGAGCGACAACAATTCATTCTTCAGCCGCTTGCGCCATAGCTCATCCAATTCCGCCTGACTGGCGGGCCAGGGAGCCTTTTTACGCTCCACCTCCAGCGTCTCATCGATATTGAAGTCAACGTCCTGGCGCAATTGTTCCATAATGCGCGCGGTTCGCTCCGCCAACCGCCGCTGGAAGATATTAAACATCTCGTAGGCCGGCTGCAGATTACCGGTCAGCAAATTATCATCCAAGGACAAGCGATGTTTCTTACTGAGATCGGCGATGTCACTGGCCAGATAATAGCTGCGATTAAAATCCAGGGCTTCTAAATATGCATCAAAAATAGCGACGGACAACGCATCGTCTACCTTACCCTGCCGATAATGATAATGGGACAGCAACTGCATGATGGTCTGGTCCAGGCTTGAATGCCTGGCGGCGGGCATGAGTTGAGTTATAACCGGGGGCAGGGATTCGGCTTGCTTGGCAAAAGCGCCCGGCCCTACCAGCCCCAGCAATAAGCTCAAGCTGACTGCTTTAACAACGGAATAATATCTGCTCATGATATGAAGCCTGCTATTCCTACTAGGGTTTTCCATTAAAATTACTTGAAATATAATTTAACCATACGCGAAAACTACAACGGATGCACCAGGACGATATCCGTGGCGACTGGCTGTTTGCCGTTGGGTTCGGCCAGCGTGAACTCAAAGATATAGGTGCGCGACGGTAATTTCATGACGTTAAACCCCTCTGGCAGACTGGAATCATGAAAGAACGCCGTGCGGTAGGGCGAATCACTGTCCCGAGAGTCCGTCTTCCAAAGAGAGGGGGACAGCTTTACCAGAAAACGCATAAACCCGAAACTTTTGTTATCGTCGTGGTGATAACAATAACCCCGCACCCTGGAACCCATCTCACCCCAGAACGGAGCAAAGTAATCATCACCTCGTGTCGGCAGCAGCCCTGGCACCAGGTACCCGGAAACAAACATATCCGCTTCCCGTCGCAACTCCTCGGAAATGTTATCAAAGGCCAGCACTTCCACCCGGCAGCCCTTGTTTTGCAAGGCGCGCACCACCTGCACGAAATCCCCATCGCCGGTAACCAGCAAAACCCGATCCAGGTTTTCCGACTGCAACAGCACGTCCACCGCCATATCCAGGTCGGCGTTGGCCTTCCCGTAGCGATTACCGGCTTCATCCTCGAACCACTTGACCCGCTTCTCGATGACTTTATAGCCAATTTCCCTCAGCGCAGACTGGTAGGAGCGAGCCTTTTCCCGGTAAGTCATGCTGGTCTCTGCGCGCTCTTCATCATAGGAAAGGTAAACGTTGAGGCGGAGCGCCTCGGCATGGTCGCGACAGGCGAATTCACGCAGCACATCGTATTGCATGCGTTGACCACCATTGCGGGAAATATTGGCTGCATCCACATAGACACCCACATTCGAGTGAGATTTCATGGCGCTTGTCATAATATCGTTAGCCGCCCTTAGATGATGAAGTGGGTTCCTGGCAGATACACGGTGGCGGTCAACGCCAGTAACACAAATAACGAAAAAAATTAATTATCTCAAAAATGGCTGGATCGCGCTGTAATTGTACAAAAGATAACGCCGGCCCAACCGCGAATAAGGCCCTGGGCGATGTCCGCTCGCAGCCGAGGCGCAAGGTCTATAGACGCCGGCTTCTCAAGCAGGACGCCGCCAACTCTCCCCCCGCAAAACTGGCGAAGTTCTGCAGGTGACCGTGCCGCATGCTATATCCATTCAAACCGGATGCAGCAACAGGAACGATCCCAATGACATCACCAAAGATACTTGCCCTGGGCACCCAGGGAACCTCAGCCATGGCGACTGGAACTATTCTGGAATGGAATGACGATTTTCTCGAGAATCCGGAACCGCTGTCTGGGGCCATCGTTTATGACCGTCACCAAACGCCTCTGTTCCGGGCGGCGTTCATCGTGGAGCATGGCGCCGCGGCATTGCTGATGGCGGAAGGCGGCAAAAATTATCATCCGCTTATCCTCGCCACCGAGGCTGGCGTTCCCACCCTGGCCGGCATTGGAAAAATAGATAACCTCGCCGGCCGGTTAGTGACGGTTGACGCCGGTAGTGGTAACGTTTATGAGGGCAGGCCCGTGCCAGCCGAAGCGTCACCGGTTCTGCCAGCCGTGAACAACCCCCCGGCCGCGCCCACCGTTTATGTGAACGTGGGCTACCCGTCGGGACTCGCTGAAGCCGCCGCCGTGGAGGCGGCCGGCATAGGCCTGATGCGAACCGAGTTTGCCGCGGTCAAGACGCTGGCCCTCCACCTCGACGCCCGGCTGGATAACGGCAGTACCTGGCGACAACTGCTCGAACGGGAGAGCGGCAATGAGGCCGATGCGCTGTACCTGATCGCCAAGGACGGGAGGACCAGCCATCTTCTCAAAGCGGGTTTCCGACAAGTGGTAGCGGAAGCCGTGGAGCGCTTTGGTGCGCGGGAGGTGATTGTGCGCACCCTGGACATCGCGCGCCGCCTAGATGAACCCATGGGTAACCGTGGCATCCGTCGTTGCGTTGGCAGCGGCGGCGAGACGATCAGGCTGCTCTGCCAGGCAATCAGGGAGGTTCTGGACGAACGGGGCGGCCAGATCGGCTTGATTCTGCCATTGGTATCGCATTATTCGCAGATCAAGACGACCGTGGACATTCTCATCGAGAGCGGCTTGAATCTGCGTCGACCGGGCTCGGACGCGCCCCACCAGATCACCTTCGGCTGGGAAATCGAGCAACCCGCGGCGTCCCAGAACAATCGCCTGTGGCTGTCGGCGTTCGCGGCCGAGTTTGGACAGCCCCCCCACATGATCGGCATCGGCACCAACGATCTCACTCAATTCACCATCGCGCTAGGCCGCGATGCGCATACCGAGGAAACGGACGCCGAGATGGCAAACTATCTACGCGGCCTCTACGACGAGCACGATTTTTCGATAGTGCGGCAAATTCTGGAGTCTGCTTCACAATGCCATGCCACAGGCACCCGTGTCTTCATGCTGGGACAGGCGGGCGCCGACCCAATCCTTGCCCCGCTGTTGTTCACCTACCGGGTCACCCCATCGGTGGCGGCCGCGCGGGTGAAGCAGGTGCAATTACTGGCAGCGGAGTCGCTTGCAACAGGAGCTAAAGAAAAATCGCTTAACGTGTATAAGAACTGGGTGCTTGGCAACTATCCGCCAGCCATCAGGGCCACCGTGGAGCACGAACTCGATAAGTTCTTCGCCACTACCCCCGCTCCTTGAAAAACAACCTTGTCCACCTAGCTTGCCTCCCCCTGCGCGGGGGAGGATTAAAGCGGGGAAATCAGCAAATTCTGTTGCGGCTCATAGCAGAAAGTGCAGAGTTAGAGCCCCCACGGCGACAATCGTGGCGATGATACTAATGGTGGTAGCCAACTTGGCCTGCTTGAGGGCATCAGCCACCGGCGCGGCAGAATTCTGGACCGCGCCGGCCAAAGCCTCTTGCGCCGCCGCTTCCGCCTTAGGCAGGATGGCCTCCTTGGCGATCTGCGCCAGTTGCTGTTTGAATTCCTTGCCGGCCAGGGCGCGCGCCAGGGCATCCCGCACGGCATTAGCGACTTGTTCGTCTACTCTTCTGAGCAAGTCTTCCCGGCCTTCCACCAGACCACGCACAGCGGCCTTATGCGCAGTATCCTGACTGACTTCGCGGGCGACCTTTTCCGATACGGTCCGGGCAGCCTCGTTGGCGGTAACCCTGGCGATATCCACGGCTGCTTTTTTGGCCGCCTCCAACGCTGCCTGCACCGCCGCCTGCGCCGCCTTCCGCCCGGCCTCCTCGGCCAGTGGCCGCGCCGCTTGCTGCACCGTAGCCTGCGCCACTTCCCTGGCGACTTTCTCGGCCACCGCTCTGGCTATCTCCCCGGCGTTGCGTTCCAGATCCGCCGCCGTCATGACAGCCTGACTTGGCACGGGAGCGGGTGGCCGTGTGACAGGCGGCGGAGCAACCGGATGCGCCGCGGTTGGCCTGACAGATGGCGGCGTGGTGCTCGCTACCGGCGTCGCGATTTTTGGCATCGCTGGCGCCGACAACCCACGAACCATGGTAAGTACCTGGTCCATCTGCGCGGGCGTATAGGGCTTTGACAAAAAGCCAATCGCCCCACTAAATTGGGCGTTTTGCTTATCCTCATCGGTCGAATTAGCGGAACATATAATCACCGGGGGCGCGGTGATCGCGGGATTGTTGGTGATGGCATGGGTAGTCTCGAATCCATCCATACCTGGCATCATGACATCCATGAAGATTATGTCTGGCTGTTGTCTTTGCATATAGGCGATTGCATCTTCGCCGGAACCGACCCAATCGACCTCGATGCGGCGTTCCGTGAGCAACTTGCGCAGAGTGAGGTGGGCAACTTTAGAGTCATCGACGACTAACGCCTTTTCAATTTTCATGCTGGCCTCCTATGGCCTTGGAATCCGTTACTATTGATAAAGTAAAGATACTGTGACCTGCAATCCCTGAAGAGCGGCGCACGGCTTCAACACGGTATATATATAGCTTGGGTTCACTAGTATAACTATTATAAGGTAGTCATCATGGACATAAAGATGGCAGATATGGACACACCCAGTGACGGTGGCGAAGAGGCCTACGGGCCATCTCTCGCCGAACAAGAAAGGCAGTTGGAACAAATATGGTCCGAGCAGGATCGGCATGAACACCATCAAAAAATGCGGGCATTTGAAGAAACCATCGTGAGCCTGCGCTCGCGTATCGATCCCATCCGCGTTCCAGCCGATACCTTATGGGACCAGTTTGTATCCCTGGCGCTGGAAAAAATCTTGAAGCAGCAACTGGAACCCTTCCTGGAGAGGCTGCAGTTGGAAGCGGAAGCGCTGAACGTCGAGATGACCGAGACCAGCAACGGCATGGATACTTTGCTTGCGAAAATTACCGAGTATCAGCGGACCCTGGATGACAAGGTTAAGGCACTGGGAATCATGGCGCACCCCATTTCCACGGAGAACCATCTCAGCATGATGATTTCCCGCGTGGTGGGTCTTGAGGCCTATCTGCTTGGTAAACAACCCGGCAAGCTGGATACCCATGAAAACCATTTGAAAAAGCGCGACACCACGGTCCCCAACGACCTGCTGTACCTCAGGGTAAGACTGGTGACCACCCGCTTCGCCGTGATAGCCGCTCAGAAGTGCAAGCAGGTCGCCGATACCGCCCTGGAACTTCACGATCTGCTCGCGCGCGTGGAAAGGCTTAAAGCGGAACTCACCATCATCATGACCAGGATGGCGTGTTTTCATGACCAGACCGAGTACTGGTCGGCCTTTATGGCCATGCCGAATGATTCCAGCTTTACTTCTCCTTCGGACGATTATTTCGATACCCACTCGTAGCCGACGAAATGCTGTCAGACCAGAGAGCCGGCGGTGATGCTTAGGGTCAACGGGGTGTGTCGCTAATGCCGTGCCGCACTTCGATAGCAAGGGGCAACTCGAAGAATACACGCGCGAACGCCGACTCGGCACCATCTTTGTTCATGCCGCGTTTTGCTTTGGCGCTCTGCGAGATTAGAAACGACGCCAGGGAGAATCTCCTCACCTCAATGCTGATCGCGGCGGAGCATCCAGCGCCCGAGGTCTGCCTGTATTTCGACAATCGCCTGCTGCGGGGCTGTCGGTCGGTCTAAGCTCTGGTTATTCAGCCCAGGCAGTGAGAAAGGAAATGACTAGGCATTACTGCGACGAACCTACTGTATCCGCCTAATTCAACCAACCTTGTCCACCGTGCGGTCATAAAACGCTCGCGCCACCGCCTCGGCGGCGCCTGGATTGGGATTGGCGCCAATATTGGCCAGGATAGCATCCAGCGCCCGCAGGCACAGCAACACGTTCTCCTCCCGGCTGGTATAACCCATCAGCCCGATCCGCCACGCCTTGCCGGCCAGATTGCCTAGCCCCGCGCCGATTTCCAGGTTGTATTCATCGAGCAGGCGGCGGCGCACCAACGCATCGTCAACACCTTCCGGCACATGGACGGCGTTGAGTTGGGGCAGGCGATACGGTTCGTCCACCACGAAGCGGATACCTAGGGCTTCGAGACCCGCCCGCAACGCCAGATGGTGGTGGCGATGCCGCGCCCAGGCGTTTTCCAGGCCCTCCTCTTGCAGCATCAGCAAGGCTTCATGCAGCGAATAGAGCGCATTGACGGGGGCGGTATGATGATAGGCGCGTTTGGCCTCGCTGCCCCAGTAGCCCATGACCAGGTTAAGATCCATAAACCAGCTCTGGACTGGTCGTTGGCGTTGCTTCGTCCGCTCTACTGCTGCCGCGTTGAAACTGACGGGCGCGAGGCCCGGCACGCAGGACAGGCATTTCTGGGTACCCGAATAAATGGCATCCACGCCCCAGTCATCTACTTTCAGGGGTGAGCCACCCAGCGCGGTAACGGCATCCAC
Source organism: uncultured Gammaproteobacteria bacterium (assembly GCA_963696325.1). Lineage (GTDB taxonomy): Bacteria > Pseudomonadota > Gammaproteobacteria > Competibacterales > Competibacteraceae > CAVOJV01. Next base: position 18,741 of record CAVOJV010000051.1, on the reverse strand, counting down.
GATGGTCAGGCAACCGTGGTGGTGTGCGATATCCACCAGGGTTTGCACATCCGAACAAGCGCCGGTGGAGGTCTCGGCGTGCACGAAGGCCACCAGACTTGCGTCCGGGTTAGCCTTGAGGGCGTCTTCGAGCTTCTGCGGGTCCACGGGCTTGCCCCAGGCGTCGTCAACGATGACGGGGATACCGCCAGTGCGCGACACGTTCTCAACCATACGGCCACCGAACACCCCGTTGCGGCAAACCACCACCTTGTCATCGGGCTGTACCAGATTGACGAAACAGGTTTCCATGCCTGCCGAACCCGGAGCGGACACCGGTAGAGTGAGGGCATTTTGGGTCTGGAAGGCATACTGCAAGAGCACCTTGACCTCATCCATCATGCGGATGAACTCCGGGTCCAAGTGGCCTATGGTTGGGGCGCCCAGGGCCTCAAGCACCCTCGGAGGGACGTTGGATGGGCCAGGCCCCATTAGGACACGCGTTGGCGGTGTGAAGGAGATGACGTTCATACTTGCTGTTGTCCGGGTGGTTTTATATACAGGCGAAATACTGGGAATGCCCAGTAGCACGGTCAAGGGCCGACGGTATCTATAAAAATCCCATTGCTTGAGCGTGCCTGGTTAAGTTCCCATTCAGGGACTCCCCTCGATAATTACCCCACACCAGATCAGCGGTAGCCATTCTCAGTGAGCCTTGGGGGCTAAGAGTACGGTCTAGCATCCGGTGATTCGCAACATCGACGGGAGTACATAGCAATGTTATCACGGTATCTGAAAATGGCGGCGGTAACCCTGCTCCTGACCAGTGGCGTAGCGCAAGCCCATGGTTGGGGAGATGGCGGGGGTCGTAGACACTACCTGCACCAGCTCCGCGAAGCCTGTGATGAAGGTGATCGTCGAGCCTGTGTCCGCTTTGGCATTGAGATCGGCGAACGCCGTGAACGGCGGGAGGCGTGGCGGCAAAATCGTCCCGACTATTTTGGGGATCAGTATCGCGGCACGCACGGCGAGTGGCGATAAACCCGCCTCAAACCCATTCCGAGTGTTCTCCACCCCGTCGATGATAGAGGCCAGTACCCTGGCAGCAGCGCTCAGACTAATAAAGATATGCCTGCGCCAGCCCCCACTGCCAGCGAGGGCCACCCCCTGATCGGCAGCTGGCATGAGGCGCCAGGTGAGGAGTCTGGGCAACCGGCTCCTCTATCTATTTGTGGTTGCTCACTAAGCCCCACCTTCACGAGTGCCGCCGGTCGTCCGGAGGCCTTGGAGCGTGCCGGCCACCACCGCGTCGATCAGTTCAACCCAGTGCCGCACCGGCAGTGGTGTGCCTTGTTGTAACTGATGGAGACAGCCGATATTGGCGGTTGCGCTCCAGTCCGGTCTTCCGGCCTGGAGCGGCTGGAGTTTTTTGGCACGCAGTCGCGCGGACAGGGGCCGCTCCAGCAGCGCATACGGGCCCCCCCGCAGGGGGGTGAACGGATTTCATCGATGCACCCCCCTATGCATCGCCCTGCCGGCGGCTTGCAGCACGGCTTTCTCATAAAAATTTCACGTGCCTAAGCATCGATTCCAAGTCAGCAACAGAATCCGCAAATGGTTCAAGGGCGGCCTGGAGCTTTTTCGCCGAGGCTTTCCGGCGCAGTGTGATGGCGCAGCTCCGCAATCGAGCCATGAGCTGGGCTGGGTTTGCTGAGTTCGTCTTGATTTTGTCTTCGTTGAACGTGACATCGCGAATCCAGTTGGTGGACTCCACGCCCCAGGGCCTGCGGATAGCTTGGGCCAATTCCGTCACGGTGGCCTGGGGCGCGATAACAGGGATTGTTTGATTGCTGAGGTAATACGAGGGTTCGGCGGTGGTTGTCCGTGGGGCGACCTTGAAGGGTTCACGTTCCACGACCACGCAGGCGGTTAAGCCGCTAGTTTTCCAACGCGGGGCCGGTGCCCTCCGGGGCAGGGCAAAGAGTCGGGCGCGACCGGTGCTGACGCGACCCTGCGCTTGGTCATGCTCGGTGGTTTCGGCCATGGACGATGGAGACGCCGCCACGGGTTGGCATTGCCGCAACAGAACCGCTGGAGTTTCCTTCACCTGCGTCAACTATAGGCCCCGGCCTGAGGGACTGGCGCCGTCGTTTTCGGATTGCAAGGGTGCGCAGCCAAGGTTACTTGTTGCTTCTCCACGCCGGGTTCTCGCAATAACGCACGAACCACCGGGATTGCGCTGGATTGGGGGCTGAGTGGGCGGGCTTGACCGACCACGGCGCGGGTTTCATGGGTGATCGCCACGACCAAGCCTTGTTGTTCGCCGGCATCCAGCGTGCCTCGGCGTGTTTTCCCGTCCACCGCCACCCACGGTTGGCCGTCACGGTTCTGCAGGCGCACCCCAACACCGCGTTCGATGAGTTGATCCAGCACCGACCCATCCAGGCGAGCGAGCAAACGTGGCAGCTGGGCGCGAGCAATGGAGCGGCCTTTGGGAAGCGGGGTCAACTCGTGCAACCAATCCAGGCGAGGGCGGATAAAACGGTGAATGCTGGAGAGTGTCTGGCGTCCTGTGAGCGTGGCCAGCACAACAGCGACACGCACAAAAACCCAAGAGTGTCTGTTGCCTCGATTGTCGCGTGGGTCGGGCACATCACGTTTCAGAAGTTCCACAAAACAGGAGCCTTGATCCTGATTGCAGGATATATCGCTAATCATCGCTTTGCCTACTCGCAAAAGCCGAGCTCATAAACCACGCGGAATGTCTATACGTTTTTATGAGAAAGCCGTGCCCTGACCCCCGTTTGCTCAGGACAAAGTAACCCCTACCCGAATGGAAACGGGCATGCCGAGGTAGGTCATGACATTCAAGGCGGCCACCCGCACATGCGCCGCCGTCACCTGGGTTTCGAACAGACGGGAGGCCAGGCGATCGCCAACCAGTTGTTTGAAGCGGTAGATGCCATTTTCGGCGAGACTGCGGCGATGATCACCGATCGATTTTTTCCATTCGGGCAATCCCTGGTCGGCGATTTCCGCCAGCGCCTGGGTGCGGGGGTGATCGGCTTCCCAGGGCACGGCGTTGTCCCGCGGCGGAACCGCCACCTTCGCTCCGCGTTCCAGGGCCGCGTCGTACACGCCGCGGGTGTCGCAAGCGCCATCTCCGTCCACTTGCGCGATGTCCCCCTCGATCTGCTTCAGCAGCCCCTTGAACACTTCACCGTCCATCCATTCCTCCGTGGTGACCTCGACGCCAATAGCATCCTTGGCGTCGGCGTCGAAAGCCAAATGGACCTTGCGCCAAGTTCGCCGCTTGCCCGCTCCGGTTCGGCGCACCTTCCATTCGCCTTCGCCGTAGATCTTCGAACCGGTCGAATCCACCACCACATGCACCGGCCCGGCCCGCTGACGGCGGGGAATCTGGACCGTCAGGGTCTTGGCCCGGCGCGACCACAGGGTGTGGTCGGGAATGCGCAACGGCAATCCCAGCAACCGGACGATCGAACCCGCCAAACCTTCCACCCTCCGGTACGGCAGGTCAAACACCGCCTTCAGCGTCAACAGTGCTTGAATAGCAATATCGGAGTATTCAAAAGATGCCCCGCGTTTACCCGTGGGGGCCGGCCACCAGCGCTCGCGCAAAAACATCTCGTCGAACCAGAGCGTCAAGCTGCCCCGCTGCACCAAGGCCCGATCATACTCGGGCCAGTTCGTCACGCGGTACTGCGCTTTTCCGATACCGGCTTCCGTCGGTCGGTTGGCTTGAGTAGACATGGCGGCTCTCCGTTCGCGGGCTCCCTCCGAACAAGGATAGTCCCGAAGGGATTTGTGCACCAACGCCCAACAAATGCAATCGCATTACCGACGCCGACCGGCAATGAATCGAGGCGCGTTATCGCGATGGCTGGGCCGAAGGCTATGGCGACGAGCAGGGGAAGCTTTTCCGGCGCAAGGACTTCGCCTAGCACAAGGTCAAGGTGGTCTTCTGGCAGACCGACGAGCACGATCAGCCGACCCTTATCACCAAACACTACGAGAAGGCATTCACCGCCGCGAATATTAAGCGCGAATATTAAGAAGGAACAGGAGCTCCATGATAGTGACCTGACCTTCCGGGTGCGCCTGAAGACCGGAAGCGGAGAAAAGACGGTGGAAGTCGTTCTCAAGCCAGCCGACAGCGCGGCGAAAAAGCTCAAAGCGGCACTGGGAGATCGGCCGGAAATCGCCTGGGTCGAGTAGACGCACCGCCACCACGTGCAGGACGACGAATACATCCCCGCACGGCGAGGACATCGCGGGGTTCCTGCAACGGGAGATCGCCAAGCCCATCGGCCGCCGGCAAGACAGCCCGCAGCTCGGCTACGAAATCCTGTCGAACAAATAGGTCTACCGTTACCAGCCGCCGACGCCTGCGAAAGACATTTTTGGCGCCTGGAAAAGGAGGCGGAGAAGATGCTGGAGGGGTTGGCGCGGCAAACGACTGTCTTGTTGCAAAGGCCAATGCATGCTAAATGTGATATTAAATTAGGCATTATTGGAGATATGACATGTCACAAATAAGCCCGTCAGAAGATATCCGCTCCGTCACCGATCTGAAGCGCCATACCCGAGACATACTCGACCATCTTCACGCCACGGGAAGGCCGGTTATCCTGACCGTGAACGGCAGGGCCGACTCCGTGCTGTTGGATGTCCGCGCTTACGAGAAGCTTCTACAGGCCGGTAATTTGGCTGAATTGCTGGCGCCCGCCGAACGCGATATTGAAAGTGGGCAAACCCGTCCCATGCGTGAGTTTGTGGAAGAGTTTAAGCATGGCAAAAACATTCAGGGTTGAGATCACGGCGACCGCCGAGCCGGATGTCGCCGAAATCTGGGAGTACATCGCCCACGATAGTCCCGAAGCGGCCAAGGCATTCATTCTGCGCCTGGAAGCGCAGATCCACACGCTAGAAAAGTTTCCCGAGCGCTGCCCTCGCGTACCCGAAAGTCGCCTGCTTGGCGCGGCCTATAGACATTTGCTCATTGGTTCTTACCGGGCCATTCTCAAGATTTCCGGGGATAGGGTGATCATTCTGCGTGTGCTGCATGGCGCGCGATTGCTGGATACGCAGATCTTGGAGGGACTGGCGCAATGAGCAGCGTCCCGAAAACCTGGGCAAGCGATCGGCTCAAAGACGTAGCCGCAGTCAACGTGTCGTCGCTTCCGGCAGACACGGACGCTGATTATGAATTCGATTATAGTCCCGCTAAAAAATAAGGGAGTTCCCCGGTTCTGCCGGGGAGGCAGTAACAGTTTGACATTTTCGGGAGTCCATGCGGGAGACTCCACGCCCTGAGCCACCAAAGCACACGACGCGGAGAATCCCGAGGGACGAGTACGAAATCCTGAGCCACAGCAAGTGGGGTTGTAAATATCCTGTTGTGTTTATCCCGAAGTACCGTCGCCGGGCGCTGCATGAGCAGGTGCGGAAGCCATTGGGGGAGGGGTTCCGAAGGTTGGCCGCGCAGAAGGAGAGCCGGATCGAGGAGGGGCATTTGGAGCCTGATCACGTGCACATGATGATTGCGATTCCTCCAAAGTACGCCGTATCCGAGGTCATCGGGCTTATCCAGGGCAAGAGTGCGATGCACCGGGCCCGGCTCTACGGTGAACCGAGGCGCAATTTCATGGGCCAGCATTTCTGGGCGCGGGGGTATTTTGTATCGACGGTGGGCAGGGATGAGGCATTGATTCGAGAGTACCTCCGTAACCAGGAGCAGGAGGACCAGCGCCTGACTCAACAACCACCAGCTAAAAGCTGGTGGGTTGAAAATCGGCGGGCTAAACCGCCGACTGAAAGAGAAAGCGGCTGAAAGCCGGTGGTTTGTACCACAGGCCGAGCGCGCTTCGGGCTGGCTAAAGCCGCCCTAGGGAAATCAAGGTAGTGTCCCTGAGTTTCCGTGATGAACTTTCCCACTTTAGTGACAGGTTGGCATTCTCGATGGAAGTCACGGTTCCATCGAGGAGGTCAACGTGGACTGGGAAACGTTGTATTGTCCGAACGGTCGGTGTGAGCACTACGGAAAACCTTTTAAAACTGGACGGTTAGTACGCAATGGCAGCAGTCGGGGAGAACCTCAGGCGCGCTGCCGGGCGTGTGGGAGTACGGTGACCTTGCGCTATGGGACGGCCTACTACGGACTGGAAGCTGAGCCGGTGAAATTCGAGACTGCCCTGCGTGCCTTGGCTGAGGGGAATTCGTTGCGAGCTACGGCGCGCATCGTCGAGGTGGATAAGGACACGGTTTGCGCGTGGCTGGATCGGGGTGCCCGGCAGTGTCGGGCGGTCAGCCTGTCGCTGTGGCGAAACTTGCCGGTCACGGAATGTCAACTGGATGAATTGTGGAGCTTTATCCATACCAAACAAGAACACCTGCCCGGCGCTGAAGCGTACCTCGACACGTATGGGGATGCCTGGGTGTGGTTGGCGTTTGCGCCGGTCTGGCGGCTGGTGTTGGGTTTTGTGATCGGCAAACATGACCAGACCCATGCCGACCGGTTGGTGGAGCAGGTGGCGTGGGTGACGGATGACACCATACCTTTTTTCACCAGCGATCAATGGCCTGCTTACCCTCACGCCTTGTTGAAAATTTACGGGGAATGGTACTGCCCGCCCCGCCGCGGGACGCGCGGTCCTCATCCCAAACCCCGCCGGCGACCGCATGCCGACCTACTGTATGCCCAAGTGATCAAGCACCGAACGGGTGGGCGCATCATGGCGATCTCCACCGCGGTCGTCTTTGGTGACCCGGCGGCTGTCGCGGCGCGGCTGACCCACTCGCCCGTCAGCCAAATGATCAATACCAGTTTCGTCGAGCGGGACAACCTCACGCAGCGGCAGCAGAACCGCCGGTTGGCCCGCCGTACCAACGGCTTTTCCAAGGACTTGAGTTGGTTTGAAAAACAGTTGTGGTTGTCGTTGGCCTACTACCATTTGGTGTTACCTCATGACAGCTTGCGCCGCCCGTTGCCGGTCACCGAACCGACGCGCGGATCGGGTTCGCCCCGGCGATGGCGCCCCACCACCCCGGCGATGGCGGCTGGGATGACCGATCACGTCTGGACCACCGAGGAATTGCTATCGTATCGGGTCTCACCGCTGTATTGGGCAGAATGCCCCAATCTTGAGACATTGTTCCCTTGTTGGCCTGAGGTTCATCACGGAAACTGAGGGACACTACCGAATCCTTGTGTATCCGCGACTTTCTGTCCCTACCTTACTATAGGTTTGGCTTTAACCACAGCGCAGCCCCCTTTGGGCGGCTCTCAGCAATTCCCGCTTTCAATATAAAATCATACAATACAATTACTTATAAAGAGAACGCGGGGGAGCTTTTCGCGCGGCTGACGGGTTTGGTAAACGGGAAGAGAAGCCATTGGGCAAAGACTGGGGAGGGCCGATAGCCATGGCTGCGCCGCATCCACGATTACGCAAACAGCTCTCAGCGCCGGGTTTGTTGAAGACGATCCGAGCGGCATTTGAGTCCATCACGGATCAGCGCTGTGCTCGACGGGAAATCCCACTCAGTGAGGGTGTGATTCAAAGTGATGCAGGCCCCATAATGCCGCATGACCTACTGATACAGCCCAAAGGAGACTCTCATGTTGGCCATTGACCGAGACCGGTGTTGTGCGAGCGGCTGAATCGTCATCCGCTGTTGCGTGCCCGAGTGGAAAGCCTGTTAGCGGTGGTAGAGGATGCCGCAGGCGACTGTGCAAAGGCCGATGCGGCGGAACGCCGCGTGATTGAAGAACTGCGCCAGTTGGGCAACGAAGCGCTGACGGCGTGGGCGGAACGTGGGGTGGAGAAGCGTTCCGCCGTGGCGCAAGCGGAACCGGACTGGCGACCCGGGGGTAAAAAAAACTGTATTGGTACACGACCTTCGGCCGGATCGAAGTGAGTGAACCGCTGTGGCGCAATGGCACGGGTATCGAGCGGCCGTTCAGTGCCTTGGCGGGAGTGAATTGCCGGGGTAGTTCGCTGCCATTGCAGCGGGTGATGACGGATTTTGGGGCGGATGAGGCCTTTGGACGGGTGCCGGCCAAGCTGAAGGAACCCTAGGGCATTGAGATGCCCGTGAGTACGATTCAACGGACGACCGAACAGCACGCCCGAACGGGTTTATGAAGAAGCGGCAGCGCGGGAGATCCTGCCCGGGACGGCGGCAGGCGTGATCTTTGTCGGTGAACTGGATGGGTCGATGGTGCCGGTGGTGGAACCGTCGCCCGAGGCCGACGACAAGCGCCAGGGTAAAGTGTTGAGTTGGAAAGAAGTACGCCTCAATCTCGTCCATCCCAAAGGCAGTGTGACTCCCGTGTTCGGGGGGGCATTTTGCCGGTGGAGTCGAGGAAAGTGGCCGGCAGTGGTGGCGGTGTGCGGCGAAAGCGGGGTTCGGTCCGGGGAGTCACCTGCACGCGGTCGGCGACGGGGCGCCCTGGATCGCGAACCAAGTGGACCGGCAATTCGGGATGCAGGGGACTTATTTGGTCGATTTCTTCCCTCTGTGCGAGTATCTCGGCGCAGCGCCGCCAGCCCCGGCCCCACCAAGCGCCATTCGTTCAATTCGATCCCCGCCAGCGGCGGGTCCACCCCCCCGTGGCCGGCCACGGCGCGGGTCCGATGCCCGCAGGGACAGAGGGTTTCGTAATAGCGATGGTCCGCCACCCACACGGTCAACCCCGGCCGCGCCGGATCGTCCCAACGCCGGTCGACCGCCTCAAAGCCGGTGTAGGCCACCGCCCCCGCCGGGTCCAGTGGCCGGCCACCGCCCGCGCAGGTATCGGGGTAGTGGGCCTGTTCGGCATTCGCTTGAAACACCTGCGTGCGGCCGCTCCCCGGCGCCCCCGGTTGCTTGCCCGGTTTGCGGGCCGGTGGGGTCTGCGCCGGTTTGGCCTCCGCCGGTTTGGCCTCCGGCCCCAACGCGGGTCAACCGTCCGCCGCGTCGGCCTCCGCGTCCCGCCCGCCGCCCTGGCGGTCCCACGGCGCCCGACTGCTCGGCGGCCGCGAACTGTTCTCCGGCCCCTGGTTCAACCGGTCCCGCGCGTCCTTCAAATCCTCCAGCAGCTTAACCGACAACACGCGCAACCCCGCCTCGTCCAGGGCATCCAGATAGGCTTGGTCTAATTGGCGTAGGCTGTGTTCGCTCAGGTGCATGGCGGTCGATCACGGGTCTCGACTATAGTTTTCCATATCCGCTCCGTGGGGGGGAAGTCAGCCGTTACCGGGAGGGGGAGGTGAAGGTTTACACCGGAACGAATGTCTTGGGTCAAGGCTCAGGGAGCAATTGGAGATCTCGTCCAAGGGTGTGTGGTAACGGGATGCGAATGTAATCTCCCGAGGATTTGGGCGCGACACGGTGGTAAACGGTGAGGTGGCGTCTGCTGTCGGAAGCAGGTTGATCATGGGCGATCCTCCACAAATCTGGGGAGGATTGAAGGGCGGTCAGAAGAAGAAAGCGATCCTGCGGCCACATTGTGACTGAGTGGTCAATTACGACGGTGTCGATGGAAGACTGGCGGAGGAAGTCGCCAAGCTCGCCAGCGCTGGAGAAACGGGGATGGTACTCCGTCTCAGACCAGTGGTTGTCGCTCAGAAGCTTGGAGCTTCGCATGATGATGCGCTGGGGACGAGGTTCGTCGCGAAGAGCCATCTCGACGATGATGGCGCCCTCACCATTGGAGTCGGAACAAATTAAGAAGACAGTGTCTTTCTCGAAAGGTGGCTGCGAGAAATGCTGGGCGAGATCCGCAAAGCCAAGCGGCGGACGTGCGGGTATGGAGAAAGTTGATACGGCGAAAGCGACGACACTAATCAAGCAAAATAGACCGATGCGCAGTCTGAGTGAGAGGACGTTAATGGGAAGCTGGGTGGCAAGCCAAACCAGGCCGGCACCGAACAGTAAGACCAAGCATGCGTACGCAGTGGTTAAGTAGCGATCATCGTATGAATCTTGCAATAGACGCAGCTAAATTGGCCCGTGGGAGCGGGGATATCGTTCATGACGAAATTTGGAGCACTGAAAAGGGTCGCGCGCTATTCGGAATCGCCAATGATGGAACGGATCAGTTTCCACTACCTTCTTAACTTGTTATACGCCGAATGAATCCGTAATATTCATCTCGCCCGGCAACCTCCATGAACTTGTCAAAATCCACAGGTTTCACGATATAGGAATTGACGCCCAACTGGTAGGCGGCACGGATATCGTTTTGTTCGCCCGAGGTCGTAAGGACTACGATCGGGATCGTGCTGAAGTTAGCGTGGGTTTTGATTTGGCGGAGCACCTCCAGCCCATCCACTTTGGGCAACTTGAGGTCGAGCAAGATCACAATTGGCAAGGGCGTGCCTGCCTCCCATCTTGCCATATACGCCAGCGCTTCTTCGCCATCGCGGGCCACCTCGATTGGGTTCCCCAACCGGCGTTTCTTGAAGGCGCGCAGCGTCAAATCGACGTCCATTGGGTTGTCTTCGACCAGCAAAACTGGGCGGTGTTGATCGTTGCTCATTTGGGTACCTCCACATAGAAAGTTGCTCCCTGGCCTGGTATGCTCTCTGCCCAGGTGCGCCCACCCATCCGCGCGAGCGCCTTGCGCACAATCGCCAGGCCGACGCCGGTGCCAGGATACTCTTCTTGGCGGTGCAACCGCTGGAAGATTCGAAGATGCGGTCGTGATACTTCATGTCAAAGCCTGTACCATTGTCCGTGATCCACAGCATGCAGGTCGTGGCTGTTTACTGCCCGCCGATCGCGAATGACAGGGGCGGGCGTATCGCGTGGTGAACTTCAGCGTGTTGTCCAGCAGATTGCGCAGCGCCTGGGTCAAGCCCTCCGGTTCGGCCATAACCGATTCACAGGCTATGTCTGCGGTAACATTGACACCACGCTGGATGATTTCATCACTGCGTTCCGCCAGTACCGCCTCAACAATCGCGCGGGCTGATACGGACGGTTTGCAGCGCTCGCCGCTCCATCCGCGAATAGGTCAAGAGGTCATCGATCAATTGACCCATCTGCCCACTGGCGTGCGGATATTGCGCAGAAAGGTGCGCCCATCTTCATCCAACTTGTCGGCGTACTCATCGAGCAGCAAGCGGCTGTACCCATCGATGCCACGCAGCGGCGCCTTGAGGTCATGTGAGACTGAATAGGTAAAAGTCTCCAATTCGGCATTGGCAGCCTTGAGCCGTTCCGCTGACTCTGTGGCCTGTTGGTTGGCGACCTTCAACTCCTCCACCAGGTCGACCGTGGCGCGATTGAGCTGCTCGACCTCGGCCACACGTTCGGAAAGCTGCGCCGTACGCTCGACGACACGCGCCTCCAACGTTTCGTTTAGACGCCTGATCTGCGCCTCTGCCTGCTTGCGCGCCGTCACATCGCGGAGGATGCAGGTGCCGACCCAGCCAGCGGGCACACGCCGCGCGGAGAGGGTGAATTCCACGGGAAAGCAGGCGCCGTCCTGGCGTTTGCCGACGCTTTCGGCCACGGAATCACTTGGCGCCGGCTGCAAGCCCTCATCGCCGCCGCAAAGGCGGCGGCGCACGGCGTCAGTATGTTGGTGCGCCAACGCAAGCTCGAGGAAGGAAGTGCCAGTTGCGGCGTCTTTCGAGCGCCCAAACATCTGCTCTGCTGCCGAATTCCACAAGATCACCCTGTAGTCCTGATCGAAAGAGATGATGGCGTCGGTCGCCGTTTCCACCAGCGCCCTGTAGTTGGCCTCTGCGTCAATGAAAAAGCTCGTCAGGACCGTGTCCAGCGGGACGCCCTTGGCGATCGCGTGCGCAAGGCTGCCAGGATGGCGAGCAGGGCGAAGATGGAGCCGAGATATTGTGCCGAACGCCCCAGCCAGCCAAGTGGGGTGCCGACAGATCTCTGCGACAACACCGCAAACAAACCGATGGCAATCAGTGCGAGCGACAGTGCGTACCAGTAGATAAAATCCGAACGCCAGCGTGGATATTGATACAGTAATACTCCAGCAGTAAACGCATAACACAGGACGGCGCCGCCAAGAACAAACTGGCGTAACGTTGTGGTGCCGACACCCTGCACAAAAAAGGGCGGGTGAGCCCCGCGGATGGCCATCAGGCTAAGCAGGGTGACGAAACCGAACGCGTCCGGCCCGTAGGCCGCAGCCAGTGTCGTGCCAGTGTACGTCGTCGCCGGCTCCAGGTTGCGTAGGTAGCGGGCAGTGCCGAACAAAAATAGGATCCCGCTGAGCAAGGCACAGGTGTTGTGCACCGTCACGATCTCGTTTGCACCGCCGCCCAGCAGGGGGAGCCAACCGGCTGCAATTGAGCCCACACCGAAGGCCAACATACCGCTGCCCATCAGCAATATCCGCCAGGAGCCAGTGCGCATATACGTCCAGGCGGCAACGCTCGCCACCACGAGCGGGAGCAGCCCGGCAAATAGCGTATTCAGCGTCGTCAGCAGCAGGGCTGGTTCGTAGACGGTCTGCAGATCGACTGTGATCAGGATGGCAAAGCCAACGATCATGAGCGCCACAAGTAGTAGACCGAACAGCTTCGCTCTGTCCATGTCCGATCGCTCCGGTACGCCGTGTATTCGCGGTGTTGCTGTCAACACCATGCCTATGGTTAAGAAATATTTCAGATTTTGAATCCATTTTACACTACGTTCCAGAATTTCTATGGATGCGGCTCCGGGTTAGGGTCTAGCTCAGGTTCGGGACGAGCGTGTTTTGTCGGCCTGAGGAGTGCGCAAGCCTTCGTGCGCCGGTGTGAGGCAGCAATGCGCAACTGGCTTGCCTTCGGCATTGCGGAGTAATGGGACGTCTGTCCGCCCGTCTTGTCGAGGTACGCAGGCGATTGCCTTGCCAGCAACGGTGTCGACCGCAACGATCATACTTCTCGCTGGTGGCTCATCGAGCCACAACTCGATTCGCTGTGGCAACTGACGTCCATCCAGGATGTCGGCATCTGGTTCAAGGTTGACAGACTGAATACCACCGACGGTACCGTACAGGATGCCGTTGATGACCTGCCGCATATCCGGACTGCGGGTCTGTCTACCAGATTTGGTCAGTGGGATCATAAGACCGATAATGTCCAAATGACTGAACCGATCGACGTGCACACTGCCGTGCTGATGCTGGAAACCAAGCTGCGCCGGCCAACCGTATCCACACAGCATGTAGCTCGCCCACGCTTACTGGAGCAATTGAATGCAAGCGCCGACCGCCAGCTCATCCTGGTTTCAGCGCCTGCCGGCTATGGCAAAACCGCCCTCGTCAGCCGGTGGCTGGATGCAGTCGACTGCCCCTGCGCCTGGTTCTCTGTGGACGAGCACGACGACGATCTGGCAGCCTTCCTGCTCTACCTGGTGGCTGCCATTCGCGCCGTTTACCATGACGCGATGGGCGCAATCGAACTGCTGCTGCAGGCGCCCACGCTCCTCGCCCCGCACCGGCTGGCCGATGCCCTGCTGCAAGATCTGGCAGCCCTCCCCGGTCCGTTCATCCTGGCGTTCGACGATTATCATACGGTCAATGCACCGGCGATCCATGCCCTCATGGCCCGCCTGGTGGAACGCCTGCCAGCGCAGGTGCACCTGGTGCTGATCACACGGGCCGATCCGCCGCTGCCGCTGGTGCGACTGCGCGGTCGCCAGCAACTGGGCGAAATCCGTGCTGCAGACCTGCGCTTCAGCGCCGAAGAAACAGGGCTGTTGCTGCAACAGCTGCTGGGTTCAGGCGTAACCGCAGAAACCGCAGCCTTGCTGGAGGAGAGCACGGAGGGCTGGGCAGTGGGTCTCCACCTGGCTGCGCTCTCCTTGCGCAACCGGACCGACCCCGCAGCCTTTGCGCGCCAGATCGCAGCGCAAGGCCACCAGGCTATCACCGAGTATCTGCTCTCTGAGGTGCTGGCAGACCTGCCCGCGGCGCAGCGCGACTGCCTGCTGCAGAGCGCGCTCTTTGAGCGGTTTTGCGCGCCGTTGATCGACGCCGCACAGGCCGAGGGTGATGGCAAGCTGGCGGGTGATGACTTCCTGCGTGCGATCCGGCGCGCCAATCTCTTTGTGGTGCTCCCTCGATGATGAAGGGACCTGGTGCCGTTATCATCACTTCTTCCAGGCCCTGCTGCGGGCGCGGCTGGCCCTCCGGTATCCCGCTGCGGAGATCAAGGCCATCCACGCGCGCGCTGCCGCCTGGTTCAGCGCGCAAGGACTGGTGGACGAGGCCGTCCGGCATTTCCTTGCGGCCGGCGAGCCGATCGCGGCAGCCATCCTGGTCGAGACTCAGGTGCATCCGGCCCTTGATCGTGAAAACTGGCGCCAACTGGAGCACTTGATCGGGCTCCTGCCGGCAGCGGTGTCAGGCCGGCCCAGGCTGCTCCTGGCTCAGGCATGGCTGCACTTTTTTCGCTGGCAGTTTGCGGTCATCGAGGCCCGCCTGGATGCTGCCGAGCGCGCCTTGCAGGCCGATCCGCAGGCCGATCCGCAGGCCGCTGCATGGAGGTCGTCCTGCGCGGCGAAATCAGCTTGCTGCGCGCTGCCCTGGCGAGCAGCCGCGGCAACGGCGCGTTGACGGTGCAGCTATGCTGAGGCGGCCCTGGCCGCGCTCCGTCCCGAGATGCAATACACGATGGGCATGGCCCAGCTCTACTACATTTGGGGATTGCAGTCGTGTGGGCAGTATGAGCGTGCGGTCGATTTTGCCCATCGACAACTCGAAATGGTATGGCTGGCAGGCGAATGCACTGACGCTGCGGCTGCTCCTGGCGTTGGGCACCATCCATTTTGAAATGGCAAATCTCCCCGCAATGCAGCGCATTGCCACGATCTGGCAGAAACTGGCCGAACAGACCGGGTTCGGACTCAGTATCGCATGGTCATTGTACGGCCAGGGCTGGCTCTGCTATCAAAGAAATGAGCTGCAGGCGGCGGCCGCAGCTTTCCAGCGCGTGGCGGAAATGGCCTGGGTGGCCCACGGCCGAGCCGTCGTCGACGGCTATACGGGGCTTGTCCTGATCGCCCTGGCGCGTGGCTGCCCGGAAGAGGCGTTGCCCCAAATTGATGCGCTGAATGAACGATTGTCCGAACGCGGTATGCTGGCCCTGGCCGGCGTGGCCGGGTCGCTCGAACAGCGGGTCGCGCTGGCCAGGGGGTCGGCAACGGCGCTCGACTGGCGCCAGGGGGCAAGTCGTGGGGCGATCGCTGGCGACTTGTGGGAACAGCCGGCGCTGACCGAGGTGCGCACGCTGCTGGCAGCCGGCAGCCCTGAGCAGCTGACGCTGGCAGCTGAACTGCTGGCCGAGAACCGCGCCCATGCCCTGGCGCGCAACTCGAATCGCCGGCTGATCGAGATCGACGCGCTGCAGGCGCTGGTGCTGGCGGCGCAAGAGGACACGGACGGCGCGCGCGCCGCGCTGCAAGCAGCCGTGGAACGAGCGGCGCCTGGCGGTGCGCTGCGGCTGCTGGTGGACTGCGGCCCGGGTCTGATTGGCTTGCTGCAGGAGTTGAAGGCGGCGGGCGTTGCACCCAGCTATATCCAGCAAGTGCTGGCAGCTTTTGACGTGTCAGCCGCGTCTCTGCCTGCCGCTCAGTCAGCCCGCTCGCACCGGCAGCGGCACGACAGCCGGCTGCCGGCGGAGCTTTTCACCAACCGCGAGCTTGACGTGCTGAGCCTGCTGGCGCAGCGGCTTGACGGACAAGGAAATTGCGGCGCGCCTGGTGCTGTCGCCGCTGACGGTCAAGAAGCACATGCAGCGCATCTATCGCAAGCTGGGCGTGGATAACCGCCGCGCGGCGGTGGCCGAGGCGCGCCGCCTGGGCCTGATCTGACTATTGCCAGCAGCCTGGGGTTGAAACCCCGGCTGATAGCTAAAGTCGGCTCAAGCCGACTGCAGACGCAGTCCACTTCCAGTGGACTTGAGTTTTCAGCCGGGGTTTACAACCCCAGGCTGGTGCTATCCCCCGCGCCGTTACTCCCTAATAGCTCCCTTTTGGGTTCTATCCAGCGTTCCAAATCCCACATAGAATAGGCGCCAGCAGTATGGCAGGGCTATCGGCGCGGAACGCAGGCTGTTTGCCTGTGCAGGAGCATCCAGATGCAGGCGTCCCAAATGGCACAGTATCGGATCATCGTGGAAGGGGTGGTTGATCCCGTGTGGCTCGAATGCCTGGGGGGGCTGGCGATCACCGAGCAGCGGCAATCCGGGCAGCCTGTCATCACGCAGCTGGAGGGTCGGCTCGCGGATCAGTCCGCCTTGCAGGGCGTGATCGATACGCTGTTCATGCTCGGCCTGCGGCTGATGCTCGTCGAACGTCAGGCCATGCAGGAGAAAAAGTTAGACTATTCAGGAGGAAAATGATGCAACGCTACGCTGTCCGGGCCATGCTCGTCATGGCAGTCCTGCTTATGTTCGCCGTCCCGGTGGCGGTGCAGGCCGCGGGGTCGGCCCTGGCGGGCACCAACTGGGTGCTCAGCACGCTCAATGGCCAGTTGCCGCTGGCCGGCACGTCCGTCACGCTCCAGTTGGGCGCGGATGGCGCCGCCACGGGCAGCGACGGCTGCAACCGCTTCACCACCACCTACACGGCCAGCCGGTCGACCATCAGCTTTGCGGCGCCGGGCGCCTCGACCATGATGGCCTGCACGGAGGCGGTGATGCAGCAGGCGGCCGACTACATGGCGGCGTTGGCGGCAGCCAACCGCTACCAGTTGCGCGGCGGCCAACTGATCCTGCTCGATGGTACAACGGTGCTGGCAACCTTCATTGCGGCCAAGGCAGACCTGGCTGGCTCCACCTGGCTGGTGACCGGCTACAACAATGGGCGGGAGGCGGTCGTCAGCCCATTGCTCGGCGCGGACATCATCATCAACATCGATGACGCCAACCTGATCTCGGGCAATGCCGGCTGCAACGACTTCTTCGCCACGATCGAGGCTGCCGAAGGCGCCATCGAGATCGGCAGCGTCGGCGCCACCCGCCGCTTCTGCGCCGAGCCGGCCGGCGTTATGGAACAGGAGGCGAGAGTTCTTTGCCGCCCTGGAGAGCGCCGCCACCTACACCGTCGACGGCGACTTCATCGAGTTGCGCAACGCCGACGACGCCATTGCCGTGCACATGGTGCGCGAACTGGACGCTCGATTTTCCCGAACCTGGGCCAGCCGTACCGACCGGCCGCGTCACCGCGCCGCAAGGCGTCAACGTGCGCACCGGTCCGGGCACCAATTTCCCGGTGATCGGCGTGGCGCCTTTCGGACGGGAAGGCGAGATCATCGGCCGCAGCGCCGACGGCGCCTGGTGGGTCGTCGCCGTGCCTGCCGCGTCGGGCGGCATGGGGTGGGTTGCGGCGAGCCACGTGGCCGCCAGCGACGCAGCCGACGTGCCGATCATCGCCTCACCGGCGCCGCCCGTCGTGATCATCCCGACCCCGGCGCCGACGCCGACGCCGCGCCCGCAGCCCACGGCGACGCCGAGCGCGCAGATGTCGCTCACGGCGGATCGCACCACCATCAACCAGGGCGAGTGCACCACGATTCGCTGGTCCGTGGAGAATGTCCAGGCGGTGTGGGTCTATCCCCAGGGCCAGCCCTACCAGCAGTTCCCGCGCGTCGGCCAGGGTTCCGAGCAGGTCTGCCCGCCGGTGACGACCACCTATGAGATGCGCGTGCTCATGCGCGACGGCTCCGTGCAGTTCCGCACGGTCACGGTGAACGTAACGCCCGCCGCGCCGCAGAATCCGCTTAACGGCACCGCCTGGCAGGTGACAGGCTACAACAACGGTCGCGACGCCATCGTCAGCCCGCTGGGCGGCACGACCCTGACGGCCCGCTTCACCGGCAACCAGGTCAGCGGCCAGGGCGGCTGCAACGACTTCTCCGGCGGCTACTCGGTGAGCGGCAGCAACATCGCCATCGGTGCGCTGGCAGCCGGCATGATGACATGCACCGAGCCGGCTGAAGTGATGGAACAGGAAGCCGCCTACATCGCTGCCCTGCAGTCTGCGGCGACCTTCCAGTTCGACGGCAACCGGCTGACGCTGCGCCGTGGAGACGGGGCAACCGCGGTCGTCTTCTCACGTCTCCAATAGCCGGCGACGCGCCCGCCGCGTTCACCTGCCAGGATGCTTCGAGCTTCCTGGCAGGTGGCACAGCAGATTTCGTTCGTCTGATCCATCGTGTGGTACGTACAACTCAAACTGGAGGAATCAACAACATGCTTCGCAAAGGATCATCGCAACAGCGACAAGAGGAACGCCAGACCTTTGGCCGGGGGGGAGCGCCACCCGCTACAAGATGCGCGAGAAACTGGTCTCCTTTGGCAACGATTTCTGGATCGAGGATGAGAATGGCCGGCGCGCCTTTAAGGTCGACGGCAAGATGCTGCGCGTGCGCGACACCCTCTTCTTCGAGGATATGAGCGGTAATGAGGTATGCAAGATCCAGCAGCGGCTGGTGACCGTCAGAGACGCGATGACCATCGAAGGACCCAACGGCGAAACCCTGGCCACGATCAAAAAGGCGCTGATCACCCCGGTGCGCGACCGCTGGACGGTCAAGGTCGGCGATGGCCCGGATTTGCAGGTGCAGGGCAATATCCTCGATTTCCAGTACACCATCGGCGATGGCGCCAGCAAGGTCGCTGAGGTGTCCAAGCGCTGGTTCCGGCTGGCCGACACCTACGGCGTGCTGATCGAGCCGAGTCAGAACGACATCGTCATCCTGGCGGTAACGGTCGCCGTCGACATGATGGC
>CAVOJV010000050.1:0-56668 GCA_963696325.1 uncultured Gammaproteobacteria bacterium | reverse complement strand
CGCAGCGCGCTGGAGCGGATCTATCTTGCGTGACCAGCGCCGTCTACTAGGAGAAATCATGCGAGATCTACGCAAAGGAAAGCGTCTAATCAACCTGACAACGGGAGCCACCATGCTGCTGACGGCAATCGCGGGATTTGCCAGCGAGCCTTGCCCTTGGCAAGCGCCCAACAGTGCTGCCTGCAGCCGCTGGGAAGAACTCATGCAGCGCTTGGAGTCAGCGGCGCAACGAGCCGAGGCGGCTGCCAATCGCCTGGAGGCGATGGCGGGCACCAAGTCACCGACGACGGCCGAGGCGATCGGGCCGGAAGAATCCAGGGTCCGAGCCATCATCGCGCACTTTCTGAGCAATGTCGCCCTGCCTCTGGCCGACACTGGTAGCTTCGAGATTGATCAGCAGTATCACCTGACCCACGAGGGCGATGCCTATACCACCCAGTTATCCAAGGCTGCCTGGGTCATGGGAACAAGCCGCGTGGATTTCGGCCCACTGACCTTCCGCATCCAGCCCCGGAGCGAGGGCCTTGCCACTGTCAACTTTAGCCTGGGCGATATAATCACCCTGCGCGATCATGGGCAGGTGACTGCACGCCTGCTGCTTGGCGAGCAGGAGCATCAGGGCATCTGGGACGATGTCCTGCAAAACTTTGCCCTCGTCACCTGGCGGTTTGGCAAGCTCAATCTGGTGGTCTCCAATACCCCCATAAGCCTTGGGCTGGACAGCGCTGCCTTCAATCAAGTACTCAGCCGCGGCGCCGATAATACCTGGAGTCAACGGGAAACCCTGGAACTGGCGGATCTCTCGGTGCAGATGAAAGAAACCGCCCTCAGCACTGGCCGCATCACCGGACAGATCCGTTGGGACGGCCACGATTACGAGAAACTGCTGGTGCTCAGCAACGAACTCGGCGCCACGCGCCAGAATCTCGATGCGGGCGGTTCAACACAACAACTCATCGCCCGCCTGGACAAGCTATACGATATTTTCACCCGTGTTGATTCCAGCCTGGTGGCAACCGATGTGCAGGCCAGTAACACCCAGGGGCCAATAGCCCACATCGAACGCATAACCCTGGGCAATGGTTTCAACGCCCTCAGCAGCAATCTCACCCAGGGCGACGGCAAGGGATCAACGCTGAATCTCCAACTTGAACTGGCCGGCATCCAGGCTCACGCCGCGGATTTCCCAGCCGGCCTGTCGCCCACGGCGGGCCGCCTGGAGATGGGCCTGTTCAACGTTCCACCTCGACTGCTCAGCGAAATCCTTAAAATCAGTCTGGCCAGTGAACAATTGCCAGAGGATCAACAGGAAGGATACCTGGATCAGGCGTTTGCCACGCTGTTCCTGAACAGCGGCCTGGGACTGTATCTTAAAGACAGCTTCGTCATGGCCCCGAACGCCCGCCTGGAGTTAGGGGTCCGTGCCAGTGTCAACCCCAAGGCCGCCCTGGGTGGCAGCGGGGAATTCAACCTGCAGATTGAGGGCCTGGAAAAGATCCTGGACGGCACCGGCAAGCTGATCGATAAGGAAACGGTCGGACCGTTTCTGGCCATCCTCATGGCTTTATCCAACCGAACCCAGCAAACCGGCAAGGTGATCGACAGCTTTGCGCTAAGGCTGGGCGAAGACGGGAAGCTCTGGCTGAACGGCAAGGATGTCACCGCCTTGTTCATGCCGTCAGAAACGCCCAGCCCAAGGTAAGCCGGACAACCAGGACAAGGCGCCATGACAGTCGATATCATCGTGGTGGGATCGGGACCGGGTGGCGCAGTAGTGGCCAGCAAACTGGCGCAACAGGGCTATCGCATCGCCGTCATCACCAAGCCACGGCGGCTTCCCGCCCTGGAGGGACTCTCCGAACGAGCCCTCAATGGTCTGCGTCATGCTGGTTGTCAGCATGCGCTGGCAACCAGCGGACCTCAGGTAATGCGCCTGGCCGACTGGAATGGCGAGCGCTTCGAGGGTAACCGGGAATGGCTTGTCGAACGCAGCGTCTTCGATGCCGCGCTTCTACAAGATCTTCAGGACGCAGGGATTGACTGCATCAGGGGTCAGGTCCGCGGAATCAGGCGGCACGATAACCGTTGGCGGGTAAATCTCGCTGCCGCCCACCAACCCGCGGAAATGCTAACCTGCTTTGTCATTGATGCCCGCGGGCGGGCGGCCCCCCATCTGCGTGCGACCTTGCGGCGCGGCCCCACCACGATCGCCTTGGGCCGCTGCTGGGCGATGCTGACGGAGAGGGAGCCGTTCACCCGGGTGGCATCCTTTACCCACGGTTGGGCCTGGTTCGCGAAGGGCGCGTCGGGACCCTGCATTCTGCAATTGTTCGTCAGCGCCGAGTCCAGCAGCCTGCCGCCGCGGCCTCGCCTCGAAGAGCATTATCATGAACTGCTCCGCGCCCTTCCCGAGGCGGAAGAATGGCTCGCCGGCGCTCGTCCTATGGGCTCCGTTTTTGCCCGCTATGCCCATCCCCAGTTCGACAGCCGCTTACTGGAGGATGGCTATGCCCGAGTGGGTGATGCCGCATTCGCTATCGATCCCCTCTCCGGCCACGGCATTTATGAAGCCATCGGTGGCGCCCTCGCCCTGGCCGCCACCGTCAATACCCTGCTGGCCAGACCGCAGGACAGCGAAACCGCGGCACGCTTTTATTGGGAGCGGATCGAAAGCGATTTTCTGCGCATGTCGCGCATCGGCAGGGACTTTTACCGCCTGGAGCAACGCTGGCCGGAACAACCCTTCTGGCACGAACGGCACTCCTGGCCTGATCTTGAGCCAGCCCATGTTCCCCCGGATCGGGCAGCGCCGCGTATCGAGCGCCGCCCGGTCAACAACGGCGGTTTTATCACCTTGGAGGAAGTCATCGTAACGCCCGACCACCCGCGCGGAATTTGGCAAGTGGCCGGCGTTACCCTGGTGCCGCTGCTGCGTGAACTCGGCACGTGCCAGGGCGATACGCTGGCGGCAATCGCGGGCAGCCATGCTGCGCGGCATCGGTTCAATCCGGTGGATTGCCAGACAGCGCTCGCCTGGCTGGCTGCTCGGCGCCTGCTTACGGCGGTGCGTGTTTAATTGAGGGAGAGGGTGGCGGCATGCTGCCGTCAGCGCGCCGTTCCCGGCCATGAAACCGGCACAGGCTTTCCAGATGCCGCAGGGCCACCTCCCGGGAAGCGCGGGGATTAGTCATGCAGAATGCCGCCAGCATCCCGGTCAGATGAGCGGTGCTCACGCTGGCGCCGCCCAGGCGTTGGCGCGCGGCTGACGGTCCCGACGGATGCGGACAGGCGCCGAAATGGGCGGGGCAATCCGGCAGAATTGATAGCTCGCCGGGACCACAGCGGGCATCCCCACACACCCGCACTATCTCCTCGTAACAGGCGGGAAACACCCGGCTACCGCGGGCCGGGGTCGCGGCCACCAGCAGCACACCTGTTGCCACCGCTGCGGCACAGGCCTCGCGCAGCACGGCGCGGTCCTGACTCAGCCCGAAGCTCATATTGACTACCCGCGCACCTTCCGCCACTACCCACTCCAAGGCCGCGGCGATAACCCTCGGGGAGGCTGGGCTCGCATTACGAAATACTTGAGCGTTGAGGAGCCGGGCCCGCGGCGCCGCAGCCAGGATGATCTCCGCCAGCACGGCGCCGTGCATCACCTGGTCCATCATGGCGGGCTGCCTGCTCACCCGGCTCTGTTCGTCCAAAGAGAAGCCTTGCGCCCCGGCGACGGCCGGCTCCTGGTTTTCCGCAACACCGCTGTCAATCAGCCCCACGCGGACCGGCTCGATCATGGCTGGCTGTCCACAGCGAGCGACAGCGTGCACGCCACCAGGCGCCCTTCCCGCAACTCCACCATGGCATCTGCACCACCCAGCACCTCCGGGTGGTGGGTAATGACGATACGGGTGCGCCCGGCGAAAAGGCGATCGATCTCGGCGACGAGCCGGCGCGATGTCTCCCCATCCACCGCCGAAGTCGCTTCATCGAGAATCAGCACCAGCGGGTCTTGCAGCAGGGCGCGGGCGATGGCCAGGCGCTGCCGTTGACCACCGGACAAACCCACTCCCCCGGCGCCGATGGCGGTATTCAGTCCCTCCGGAAGAGAGGCGATGAATGGCTCCAGCTGTGCGGTTGCCAACACCTGGCGAATCCACTCGTCATCGGCATCAGGGCACACATAGCGAAGATTTTCCATGAGCGTGCCCGGGAACAGGACCGTATCCTGGCTCACCACCACGATATTGCGCCGCAGTTCCGTCAGATCCAGGGCGCGCAAATCGATGCCGTCAAGGCAAATACGCCCTGCCTGCGGATCGTAGTGGCGTTGCAGCAGATCGATCAAGGTCGATTTCCCCACACCCGAGGCCCCCATGATGAATAGCTTTTGGCCGTGGGGGATGCTGAGCTCGGCGCTGCTCAGAATGCCGGGGCTGCTGGCCTCGTAGCGGAAGGTCACCCCCTCGATCAGCACCTGACCGCATGCGTTTACCGGCAGGGGCCGGGGCTGCTTAGGCGAGGTCACTGCCGGAACCTGCCGGAGGATCTCCTGTACCCGCTCCAGACTGACCCGGGCGCGCTGTAGGGCCAGATAGAGGCCCATCAGCGTCTGCGCCGGTCCCAAGGCGCGCAGCATATAGGCTGAAAAGGCGATTAGCGTGCCCACCGTCATGCGTTTCTGGATAGTGAGATAACCGCCCGCGGCGAACACCAGTGCCGTGGCCACGGCGTTGAGGACCCGCGGCACTCCGGAGGCCATCAGATTAGCGATTTGCACCGCCTGCAGGCTACCAAGATAAGCCCTGTTAAGCTCGCGCAGACGTTCGGCCTCGCGCTGCTCGGTTACGCTGGACTGGATAAATTTCATGGCGCGCAGAGTCTCGATCAGAAAGGCTGAAACGTTGGAAGCGTTGTGCCGCAGGGCCAGGGTGCGTTGTTCGATCAGGGGACGCAGCCTGCGCAGAAACAGAATTTCCAGGGGTATCAGCGTAACGGCGAGCAACGACAGTTGTGGACTCATGCTCAGCATGACGGCAAAGGACGCCACCAGGCCAAAGACACCGTTGACCATTGCCAGCGGGCTATCGACGGCAAAACGCTGCACTTCGGCCACGTCGCCGTCGAGGCGGGCCAGGATATCGCCGCTCTTGACACGGGCATAGTAGGTCGGCGAGAGCCGTTGCAAATGGCGGTACATGGCTTCGCGCAGATCGAACAGCACATGGGCGGAAAGCCGCACATACAGGACCCGGTTGAACACCTCGAACAGCATCCCGACTGCCACCGCAATGACCATCAGTCCGGACATCAGGAATACTGTGTCCAGGGAACCGGCAATTAAACCGTCGTCGATCAGTAACTTGGTCAGATAGGGCTGACTAAGCGCAAACCCCGTGGTGAGCAGTGACAACACCAGCACGGCGACCAGATCCCGCAGATGGGGATGCACAAAAGGCAACAGCCAGGCGAATCCTGAATGGGCGCCTGGCTGTTGGGAAGCGGACGCCGAATGCATGCGCTGGCTTATGCTTGCTCCTTAACGATGCACCATGCGCACGCCCGCAACGGACTGATCCGCTCCACCGGGCAGTTTGATCGTACCGAGTTTTTCCAGATTGGCGGTATCGTAGACGGCGATGTCGTCCATGGCTCCGCCCAGGTAAACCTCCTTGCCGTCGCTGGAGATATTGACGGCATAGTAGGTGTGAGCCAGATCGACCCGCTTGACTACCTTGTGCTGATCGAGATCAACCTTACTCAGCGTGGTATAGACCAAATAGGCTTCGTTGGGCTTGACCGGATTGATGACCGAGGAAAAAATCACCACCGAGGTATCCTCGAAATCGTGCATCTGAAAATTCTCATTGGCCAGATCAAAGGTCAGGAGGCCGGTCTTGAACGCCGCAGGGTCGTCAGGCTTGAGATCCGTCCGGGTAACAAAATAGGGAGTGGAAAGGACATTGGCCTGTTCGTATTGCAGCCATACGTCGAGTATGTCCGGCTGCGCATAATTGGGTCGCTGCCAATTCAGCACGGGAAAGGTTTTATCGATAGCACCCGTCTCCGTATTAAACGCATATAGATCCCAGCCAAAACCATACAGGCGGTTGTGCTCCATACCCGGAAACAGCAGCGCGATCCGCCTAGGCGCCGCAAAGGTCCGCTTGGGTTTGGCATTCAGCCCGGCACTTGTATCATAAACGGCAATACGGGTGTCCTGGACCTCGTATTCGTCCAGTTTGAGGCGTACCGGCGACTCATGGACGTAGAGTTCCTTGCCGTCGCGACTGACGTTCATGGCGAACATGGACTTGACCCGCAGGTCCCCATCCGACAGATTTGCCCTGAACACCTCCTGGCCGGTTTCCAGATCGATGCCGGATACGCTTTCCCAACGGTTGGTGCTGATATAAGCGACCTTGCCATCGGCCGGGACCGCGACCGTACTCGGCACACCGTCACCGGGAATGTCGTAGACCTTGTCGATCTTCCGTTCCTTGGTATCGACCAGATAGAGTTTATTGGGTCTGGTTACGGCCAGCAGATAATCCTTGGCCACGCTTTCGACGTTGATACCGAAGCCGGCCAATAAGGTCAGACCGACGACAAGCCTCTTTAGCGAATCTTTGCGCATGATATTCACCTTATTCCTGCGGAAAGACCGCCTGCAACAACCGCCAATCCCGCTGCGCGGAGTCCTTGCCATCCGTCCAGCCCGTGTTGGTATTGAGATTGTCCGGGGTTTGCGCGGGCCACCAGCAGGGGTCTGTGCAACCATACAAGTCGGCCTCCATGGGCTGACAAAGTCCGGCGACGGAGCCGAAGGCATCCACCTCCCAGCCCGGATCGAACGTGGTTGCGCAACCCACGACGGCGCTCATCATGAATACCTCCTGAGCTCTGCCCTCCTGGGCAGCCTGCTCCAGAAGCTCGGCTTTTTGATTGAGTGCTTTCAAATGGTTCATCAGTGGGATCTCCGAGGGGCAATATGGCGTTCGAAAAAGCTGAGATTTTCGGCCTGTAACCGCGAGTAGATCTCGATGCCGAAATCCACCCACTCCCGCAGCAACTCGCAGTAGTGATATACGGGCTTGGCCGGGTCGCCGTAACGGGCATAGGATTCGTGATAGCAACCGCCAGCGCAGAGTTGGCGAATCCGGCAGGTGGCGCAGGGATATCCGCTGCGCTCCATGGCATTTTCCAGAAATCCGCCCAGGCGCTCCTTATCAATGCCTGAATCGACGTTGCCAAAGGTGGGCAGCCCCGAGCCGGTAAAGCGGTGGCACAGACTGAGTTCACCGTCTTTGTCGACAGCCAGCAGGCCGATTCCCGCTCCGCAGGGCAGGGACTTGCGAGTGCCCTGCCAGAGATCGGTCATGAGCTGATGCATATTGGAAAAGCCGATATTCTCGTCGTGCAGGGCCGCCTCCAGATAACGCTGCCCCAGGGTTTTCAAGCCCTGGAATACCCTGGCCAGTTCCTCTTCGTTCAGATTGAACATCGCCTGGTCGGAAGATGTGGCCGGCGCGAATCCGACCTCGGCGAACCCCAGTTCATCGTGTAGATGCCGGTGAATGGTCACGACGTCCACATTGCCCTTGGTCAGGGTCACGCGGGCACCTACCGCCCGGGTGTTATAGCGCGCCAACAGCATGCGCACTTTTTTGGCCACCAGATCGTAGGTTCCTTTGCCGCCCACCGTGACACGATTGCGGTCGTGGAGGAGCTTGGGACCGTCCATGCTGACGCTGATGCCAAAACGGTGCCCGTTGAGATAATCGACAATCTGCTCATTAAGCAGTGTGGCGTTGGTGGTGAGCGAAAAATCCACGGCCACACCAGCTTCCTGGCAACGCCGTTCCGTGTAATCCACGACTTGTCGAATCAACGGCAGGTTGGAAAGCGGTTCGCCGCCAAAAAAGATGACATTGATCCTATCCCGCCCGGCCCCCTCCCTCAGCAGCAGATCGATACCCTTGACCGCCGTGGCCAAATCCATCTTTTCACCCTTGGCAGGCGTGGCCAGATCCTCCTTATAGCAATACGTGCAGCTCAGGTTGCAGCCGGTATTGACATTGAGCACGATTGTACTGAGGGGATAATTCTGGATGGAAGGCAGGACGCGCTGGACCCGCGACCCGACCAGATCGCCCACCACCCCCAGATCTCTCAACTCGCAGAGTGCCCTGACCACCGCCGAGGGTTCATGGATGCCATCGAAACGCTGGCGCACATCCTCCTGGCCCACCTGCTTGCGCTCATCAAAGAAATCCACCACCGCCGCCGTCAAATCATCCATCTCAAAGAGGCTGGTGGTGGGAATATGAAACAGTATGCGCCGCCCTCCCTCCAGGCGAACCTGGTGAAAGTTATGGTCTATAAGCTGCAATGCTCCCATGGCGATCCCCCCCATCAGCGCAAAGGTGGAGTGTTCCAGCGCTGGACGGTCACGATCAGATGACCGTCGCCTGCCAGAGTCTGGTTGCCGTCCTTCACCTTGGCGGTGATCTTCAGATCACCCGTGTTGTCGGTGCCGAACTTACGCACCGGGTTGGGTCCGCCCGGACCCGGGATAAAGAGACCGGCCTCAGAGATCTTGCCGGCGAACCTAGCGTCCTCCATGGCGGCCGCAACCTCGCTGAAATTAGCCACCGCCCATTGGGCCGGGAGGGTGCCGAGACGCACGTCATCCTTGGTACCCGCCTTCCCATCCGGACCGTTGAGATAGGCTATGGCCTGGAGTTGCGCGCTGACCGGCGCGATCTCGCCACCGCCGATACGCGCGATGGCAAATTCCGGCTCGACGCGGATAGCATCGATCGTCTTGTACACAGCCATTGCTGCCTCCGCCTTGGTCTTGCCCACGTTGACCGGGCGCTTGCCAGGAGTCAATTTGTCGCTGGCCTGCACTTCGACGGTTACCTGGTCGGGCTCGGCCTTGACAACGCGTTTGACATCCAGACCCTTGTCGAACTTGACATCGCCTGCCAGCCCATACCCGTAGATGGTCACCTGAGCCTTCTGGCCGGCGCGAAGGAATGGCGGTTCCACGGCGACGATGCCGGATTCGCCTTCTTTAACCCGCACGGCCGTCAGATCGGCACCAATCTCCTCGGCGCCCTTGAGAAACCAGCGCCCACTCAGACGATTGCCATCGGCGGACAGAGCATACACGGAGAGCACCTCGTCCGAACCCAGTTTGCCCGCGCCCCGCCACTCGTAGCCGGTATAAAGCACCGCCTTGCCCTGGCCATTCACCTGACTGCCGTTAGCGTAGGACAGTGTGTAGTCAGCCTCGAAGTTATCGTGGCCCAAGGACTGGATTTTGAGATAGCCGGTGTAGCGCCCGCCCCCGGGACGCTCGCCGCTGACCCGCCAGGTACCCGCGGGATCGACGAGTTTATGCGATTTCCATTGTTCCCAGGCCGCGGTCTTCAATGGGTACAGGGAAGCCAGTTTCGGCGGCATCTGATCACGGGCGATTTCCCACCATTTGCGGTCACGGCCGTAGTTCTGATATTCGGCGCTCGGAAACTGTCCTAAGTGAGTGTGCGCCAGCTTGCGCCACTCCGCCTCGTCGCGACGCTGCAAGGCTATCCGGCCGTAGCTGTGACAACGGGCGCACATGACGCCGAGTTCTTCATCGGCGGATGTGTGGGGGACATTCGGGCGCCGCTCCAGCAGGTAGCGGTAGTCGGTGGTTTCCTCCGGCGCGAGTCCCTGGGTATCCGCCAGGTACTTTACCAGCACCTTGCGATCGTTGGCGTCGGTCTTGACATCGTGCCAAACCCCCATCCGGACGATGGTCATATCCCAACCCTCCGGGGTCTTGCGCATATCCCGGATGCGACTCAAGGCTCCCTCGCTGTTGGGAGCGTGACAGCCCGCGCAGGCCCTGATGAGCACCGATTGTGGATTAGGCTCGGCCGCATTGGCCCACGCCATCCATAACCCGAAGAGCAGAAAATAAACCATAGCAACCCGATTTCCACGTCTCATCGCCTTACCAACCCCCGTCATTTTCAAAGAATGCTCTGCCCAGGACCTGGCCAGTCCCGCGACCCCCACCATAACCGTTTGAAAAAAAATCAAAATAAAAAAACGGTTAGCACAAGTCGGCTCATTAGCAAATACTTCACAAACAAATTGTGCTACGCCTTACACGGACGCACACGCGCGAGATTAGGCCCGACGGTAACGCACCCGGCCCGATTCAATGGCAATCCCAGTCTTGACGAGCAGGGTAAACACCAACAGCCCAATCGCCCAACAGCCGCTGGAAATCATAATTTCCGGGTAAGTCGGAACATATTCGAAAATCTCCCCCAAAGGCGTTGGCACAAAGCCGGGGACCACCAGACCCATGCCTTTTTCTATCCAGATTCCCGCGAAAGCCAGCAGGCACGCAAAATTCAGGGTCAGCCGGTTTCTGCGCAGGGGGTGAATCATCAGGATGATGACCGCAAGGCCATTCAAGACGAGCGCTGTCCAGATCCAGGGGCGCAATGCCTCGAACCCCCGCAGGCCAAAAAATAGATACTTGATGGACGCGGTGTGGGAACCGGCATTGTAGAAGTCGGTGAATAGCTCCGCCCCCACGAAAAACAGGCTGATTTGCAGGGCGATAGTCATGATAATCGCCAGGGTATCGATGGCGCGCCGGTCCACCGTATGGCTGGTCACTTTGTCGACGATCTGCAGCGCGATGATGATCAACGCCGGTCCCGAGACAAACGCCGAGGCGATAAAGCGTGGCCCCAGCAGGGCAGTATGCCAGAACGGCCGGGCGCTGTTGGCGGAGAACAAAAAAGCGGTTACCGTGTGAATGGAAATCGCCCATAAAATGGTTACAGCCACCAAAGGGAGGTACCGTTTGAAATTGGGCTGTTTACCACGATAGCGGGTAAATAGCACCGACAACGGGATCAGTAGATTCAGGGCTAGATAACCGTTCAGTACCACCACATCCCAGGCCAGCAAGGATTGGGGGAAATTGAATCTGCCCAGCACCGGCAGCATGTGCCAGACCCGCTCGGGGCGCCCCAGATCCACCATGACGAACAGGATGGCCGTTACCACCGCCGCCACCGCCATCGCCTCACCCAACAACACCACCTCCTCGATATCCTTGCGGTCGAAGATATAGGCGGGAATGACCAGCAGCACAGCCGCCGCGGCAATCCCCACCAGAAACGCGAAGTTGGCAATGTAAAACCCCCAGGAGACCTGATCGCTCATCCCAGTCACTACCAGACCCTGTCGCCACTGACCCAGATAATGCCACGCCCCATAGGTGATGATGGCCAGCAACAGCAGGGTCCAGCTCCAGTAGAGCTTACCGCCCCGCAACATCTCGCGCGCACCATCCCAAAAAAATGTTATCAAGGCCATGGATGCTTAGTCGGTGTAGTACCAGAACTTGGGTTCCGTACCCAAGTCCTCTTTCAGCCGGAATACCGTCTTGTTAGCCAGGATGTAACGAATCTCGCTCTTGGGATCGAGCAGGTTGCCAAACACCCTCGATCCGGTCGGACAGGCCTCCATGCAGGCGGGCTGCAAGCCCTTGCGGGTGCGCTGGATGCAGAAGTGGCATTTCTCCACCACCCCTTGAGGCCGCGGCCGGTTGCCCAGGTAATGAGTAACGGGGTTGATCTCGGCGGCCGCAAGCTCGGGCTCCTTCCAGTTGAAATGGCGCGCCCAATACGGGCAGGCCGCCATGCAATACCGGCAGCCGATGCACCAGTCGTAATCCACCACCACGATCCCATCCGGTTCCATCCAGGTGGCCTCAACGGGGCAGGCTTTCACACAGGGGGGATCATCGCACTGCATGCACTGCACCGGCAGATAATACTTGCCCACTTCCGGCACGCGATTGGAATCATAGTAATGGTTGGAATGGTCAAGATTCATATTGCCATGACTCATCTCCAGCACGCGGACGTATTGTGTCGATGCGGGATCACGGCCATGGTTATTTTCCTTTACGCAGGCCACGGCGCACTCCCGGTAACCCTGGCACTGGGAAATGTTGATGGCATAGCCGAATACCACCCCCGACTGGGGCGGGGTGTTTTCGCAGTGGATAGCGACACCATAGCGGCGTTCGGCCTTGCGCTCCACCCGCGCCAGCGCGTCCTGAATTTCCTCGGGTGTCATCCGTTGGTAGTGCTCCTGGAATAGATCGCCCAGCGCTTCCCGCAAGGTGGCGCCTCCCCAAGCGGGATCGCCGAGAGCGCCCGCCGTTGCGACAGCCGTTGCGGCACCCACGCCGCCCAGTCCCTTAAGGAATCTTCTACGAGAGTGGTTGACCCCGCCGGTCGTCTTCTGAGTTTTTTCGTTAGGCTCTTCCAGGGAGGGTTGCCCGCTTGGCTCGTTGTCGCTACTCATGGTCTGTACTCGCTGCCTTCGAGAAAATAGCGTTCCCAGATTGCTTCCAACCTATGGTCTTCCCCATCGCGTCTCTCCAGACCGACCCGTACCGGCGGTGGCGGCAGCGGTTTGCGCGGGTAGATGCGCGGATCATGGGGATTGTGGCAATGGGCACAGCCATAGATTTCCCGCGTCCCTTGCCAATTGGCGAGGCGCTTGCCGTGTGCCCCGAAATACCAGTCTTTTAACTCCACGGCATGGCACTGACCACATACCAGATAGGAGTTTTCAAACGCAATCGTTGCATCCGATGTCCGCAGGACATCCCGGTTGGCAGCATCATGACAGGTCAGGCACCACATTTTGCCCTCCCCATGCTTGAGTTCGGGGTGGGGAGCCCTGAGCTTGCGGGGCTCGGGATTGGGCTCTAGAAACCTGTGGCATTGCGTGCACGGGTAATACTTGCCGGGACGTTGGGGAGCGACCGTGAAGGTGGGGGCGTGGGGGTAACCCTGGAACGTGAGTTGGGCAGAACTGGCGGAATTGCTATCCGCCGCGCTTACTGTCTGCAGCAAGGCCAGGACAGCCCAAACCGCCATTAGCTGTTTCAAGCCGGACTTTGTGCTCAACACCGCCCTCGTGCGCAATTTTTGCTGTTTTTAACCGCCACGATCCCTGTCAGGGAAACCTACCGTGTGACAGATAGCTTGCCGACAGTCGGTGTTGTCAGCAATTACCAGGCCGTTCCCGATTAAAGATAGTTCACTTTAGCTTTTATTACACTTTATGCTGAGTGCGACGACTTTTCGGTATCAAAATTCTTATGAATGGATTAGGCATTTGTCAATTACGTTACGTTACAAAAAATTGCTCAGTAACGCACGAGTTCCACACAGCGGTTCTTGGCGCGCCC
Source organism: uncultured Gammaproteobacteria bacterium (assembly GCA_963696325.1). Taxonomy (GTDB): domain Bacteria; phylum Pseudomonadota; class Gammaproteobacteria; order Competibacterales; family Competibacteraceae; genus CAVOJV01. The sequence continues at coordinate 43,383 of CAVOJV010000050.1, read as the reverse complement.
GTCGTCGGTATCGTGGGAACCATCGGCGCTTTAGGAAACGCCGAACGGAAACAGGCGCTCCTGGGCGACACTGTATTTCGCTACCCGCGCTTCCATGACTGCCGTGGCGCGCTGCTGCAACAGGTCCCGGTTTAACTCGAAAGCACCGACATTATTGGCATGCCCCACCACCAGCACCTTGAGCTTCGCGTCGGCTGAAAGCAAGTTGGCGATCTCGGTGACAGGCCATGAGAAATCAATCCAAAGGGGCCACCACGAACAGCATTGCGACAAGGATGTACTACTATTTAAGATGAGCTTCCCCCTGGAGGCAAAAGACATACGGACGTTTGGCAATTCTTTATTCAAGGACCTTAACTATGAGCGCAAAACCCCAAGACATCCCCGAAAAGCGTGGGTTGAAACGCTGGCATCTTATCTTCTATCTGCGTGTCTTTGACCAGGATACAGGAAAATTGCTGGGCTATATCGTGGATATTTCCACCAGTGGAATGATGTTGATCAGCGATCAACCCTTGCCTGTACACAAGGAATACCGCCTTTACGTGGATGTTCCCCAGGAAGAGGGACAACGAGAAAGAGTATTTCTCAAAGCACTCAGTCTGTGGAGCAGCAAAGACATCAATCCAGATTTTTTCGACACCGGCTTTCGCTTACTGGACCTTACTATGGAGCAGTTGTATAAGGTTCAACTCATCATTGACGATTTCAAGTTCCATGAACAAGTCTAGCAGCGGAGGGGCGATGGCGAGGAAGCCATCTCAACCCGTCCGCTGCAGCTAGTGGTTACAGCCGCGGTTGGCGACGCGGTCAGTTTTCCAATAGCCCGTCACAACTGCGTGCGCTTTTGCAGCAGTCCATCGCTGACGAATACATCTTGATAGCTCGAATAAACGGCGCCAAAGGTCACCGGACCTAGCACCAAAAAACCCAGCCCCAGGGGAATCGCGGCCAGAAACGCGAGCACCAGATAGATCAGGCCGAAGACGAGAAAAGGTCCCATGTTAAGCCAGCAAGCCGCAAAACTAATCTGGAGCGCCTGCACGGGCGGGCTGCCAGCCAGCATGACCAGGGGGATTGCATAGAACATGGCCATGGTGATCACCACCCCCACTACCAGGACAATCAGCACAACAAACATACCTGTGCTCATCATCATCCGGATAAGGGTTTGCTGATCCATTTGCACCCCGCTCATCATCCCGCCGCCAACCATCCAACTGGCTAAGAAACCTCCCACTACCAAGCCCACGATGATGTACCCCACCAGCAATAGCGCACCCAAATTGAGCATAGGACCGAACCGATTGCGGTCCTGAAAGGCGCGGAACAGATGCTGGATTTCCAGATCCTGCCCACCGGCCACGGCGGCGGCTCCATAAATCATCCCTCCCATCAGCGCCGGCGTTATCAAGGCATCCGCCACCCCACCAATCAACGGTATGAAAGACAACGCGATGCTGATAACAATGTAAATCAACAGCATGACTATCCATAAACCGGGGGCCTTGAGGAACAACCCCCAGCCCTCCACCACCCATTGCCAACCCTGTCCCGCTTCCACCTGCCTTGCCGTCATAACCCCCCCTATTAGTTACTGATTTCGTCACCCATCGCGCCGCCCATGCTATCCAGGAACGGCCCTTTACCGGTTAATGGTTTAACACGGTGAGCATTTCCGCGACCCGGGCAAACTTCTCGCGAGGCTTTTCTCCCGCCGCGCGCTGGGTTTCAGCGGCGTTGATCTTTAACCAGTCCTCATAACTGACCACCACTACGCCGCGCTCCTGCAGCAAACGGTCAAGCGCTACCGGTCCCGGCCGGGCAGGGCGCTGGTTCTGAGCCAGGTCTTCCAGTATTAGCTTGGCTACCGCCAGCGAGTCGGTACGATTCTCCGGAATCACCCCCTGGGGGCCACGCCGGCACCAACCTGCCGTGTACACGCCGGGTTCCACGCGACCGTTCTGATTCAATACAATACCGCGGTTCTCGTCGAAGGGCAGCCCTGGAAACGGCACGCTGCGATAACCGATGGCAGTGATGACCGCAGTGACTGGCAGTTCGAAGATCTCCCCCGTGTTTACCGCGCGGCCACTGTCAACGCGGGTACGTTCCAGACGCAGACCATGCGCGTGGCCATCGCCTAGAACCTGCAAAGGGGCGGCGTAGAAAAGAAAATGCAGACGCAGCGGCTTATCGCCGGGCCTGTTTTCGCTGAGACGCCGAAGGATCTCAAGATTCTTCTGGCGGCTCTTGTCATCCTTGGCTCCCACATCGCTGTCCAGTTCGGCGGGGATCTGCGCCTTGTCGACCAGCGCCACGCAACGCTCGAGATCGGCGAACTCGCCTAGCTCGGCGGGCGTAAAACTGGCGTCTCCCGGACCCCGTCGGCCAATCAGATAGATGTCTTCGACTGGCGAGGCCGCAATGGCCTCCAGCGCATGCTGGCAAATATCCGATTTGGCCATTTCCGCCGGCGTCTTGGCCAGAATGCGTGCCACATCCAGGGCCACATTGCCATTCCCAATAATGGCGATGCCTTTGCCGCTTAAATCCGGTTCCAGATCACGGTATGCCGGGTGACCGTTATACCAGCCGACAAAGGTCCAGGAGCCGTACACGCCAGGCAGGTCTTCGCCCGGAATGCCCAATTTGCGATCCTGGGGCGAGCCGATGGTCACGATCACCACATCATAGAGGGTTTTGAGTTCCGCGAAGCTTACATCCCGCCCCACCTCCAAATTGCCGAGAAAGCGTACCGTGCTGCGCTGCAGGGTTCGCTCAAACTGGCGGGTAATGTTCTTGGTGCCCTGATGATCCGGAGCGACCCCTCCCCGGACCAGTCCAAAGGGATTGGGCAGGCGATCGAGGATATCCACGGCCGCTGCAGGAAGTTTCTTGGAGAGGACGTCGGCTATATAAAAGCCGGATGGCCCACTACCTACGATCACAAAGCTTTTACTCATCGATTCCACTCCAGCCTTGAGATACTTGCCAGCGCAAGTGCAGAAATTCAATTCAAACCGAATGCTTTGCAAACCACCGCTGCAGATGAGCGGCGCAAGACAATCATCTTCAAGTATGCAGCGCGTTACGCCTGGACGGCATCGGCATCCCGCAGCCCTCCAAAGCGCCGGAAAAAATAAGGCGCCACCTCAGGCACGGCGCCATCGGCCGTTTCCAAGACCCGCAGCAAATGCTGCTCCGCAGGTTCCTGGATCAATCTGTACAGATTACGGCACAGCAGCCGGCCCGAAGCCCCGGCCCACTCGGATGGCAGTAGCTCATCGGGAAGTTGCGGATCGCGGAGCAAAATCCGCCGGTACTCGTGTATAAGCAAAGTACGGGTCTTAAAGCATTGTTCCGGCTCCAGATCCGAGATCCCTTCAAGGGCTTTCAAGATAGGTCGAAACCGGTCCAGAAAGCGCTGATAATCCTGGGCAAGCTGTTCTAAATTCCAACATTCCCTCACCAATCTTTTCAGTGGTTGCAGTGAGGACAGATCATCCTTGTGCGCATGCATGACAATGACGTCGTCCTGCACCCCCAGTTCTTGCGACGTCTCTGTAACAGATTCTATGTCAACCATGGGGTGAGCCATCACGCCGGCCGCGATGGTCCCAAACCCAAGCCAGCCCAATTCCCTTCGCAATGCTTCCCGTTGGGCATTCTCTATCTGCGAGGTAATCACAATCCGCCACATCCCATCCCACTTGACATAGGGCTTGGCATAGATACGCCGGAAGGCGTTTTCAAACCGACGCTTACCCGATTCGGTGATGCTGTAAAAACTGCGTCGGCCGACTTGCTGGGAAGTCAACCAGCCATCCTTAGACAACCGGAACACCGCAGTTCTGACCAACCGCTGATTTAGGCCCAGCGGGGCCAGCAACGCGATCAGACTGCCCAGCCATACCGTACCGCCATGGGGCGTTATGGCGTCGCCATAGACGGTAATGATCAGTGATCCACCACGGATTGGGCGCGTCTTGTGGAATTCTTGAACCAATTCTTCGACGCAACGGACTTTTGCCATGCCTAGTTAATATTCATTAGTCGTTAGATCAATAAAGGTAGGGTAATGAACAGTTCTCAACTGGGCTAAATTTAACGAATAATACATCCCAAGTGGCACCTTACTGGCAGTCGTGCCCGCCACAGCCTTATTCAACCCGCTTGAACCACCTTCATGGATTCATTTAAATTGATACAATAATTTGCAGATTGTATATTAATTATGTGTCGCTTTCTAGGAAATGAAAAAATCGGTGAAATTTTCTTCATTTGTTAGCAGCAACATAAGCATACCTAACATAGGCATGCCCAGAAACTATTGACATGCTCAAATTGATACATTAAATTGCATGTTGAATGTAATTTATGTGTCGCTTTGCAGTGGAGGAAACTATTCATGAAGTGGAAAACCTATGACAAGGGTGATGTTTTACCGGAAGACTATAAGAAAGCGCTGCTGAATCTGATGTCATTTCAGGGCGATTCCGAATATGCCGGGGCCCAGCGCGTGGCTGAGAATCACCGCTTCGCTCCCCGCCCCGAGGAAGCCTACCGCCTGTCTAAGAAAGTGATGGAAGAGATGGGCCACGCTTATTATGTATGGAACCTCATGCAGGACCTGGGTGTAGACGTAAATGTCCGGCTGCAGGAACTGGCCCGTAATCCGACCAATCCAGACCCAAAAAAAGTAAATGTTATCAACGGCTTTCGCAAAGAAAACTGGTCTCCGTTCTTCGAGTGCTGGGAAGACGTCGCGCTGTTCTCCACCGTGGTGACCCCTGCTGCCGTCGCGTTCCTGGGACAGTACCGGGAGTGCTCCTACCTCCCCTGGGCCCGCACCAATGTGCGCGTTCATAAGGAAGAGCATGGTCACTTGGCGTTTGGTGTCTGGGCCTCCAAGCGCTGCATCGAGTTCGGCGGTGAAAAAACCCGCGAATTCATGCAGGAGCGCATTCCCAAGTTCATGAAGATGGGACTGGGGTTCTATGGGCGGCCGTCCGCGGGCCAAACCAAGTCGCAGATGTTCGACATCTATTATGAGTACGGCATCAAGGTTAAGAAGCCCGAGGAACTGCAGGCTGAATACATGGAGTTGCTGGAGTCACGGCTGGGAGATATCGGCTTCGAGGTACCACAAGGCGTCGAGGCTGACTACGACATGCGCATGGGCTATGAAGGGGCCGAGAGCGGCGCAACCATCGAAACGGCGTGAACCACCATGATTACTCCATCACCAGACCAATTGGTGGAATCCAATGCCAGCGTCCTCGCCAAGTTTGGATACCAGCCATTTGGCGGGGAAGACGAGGATTGGGGCGGCATGTGGAAACTGCTGCAGGGAGACTTCACCACCCAGCAGCGCCCAAGGGTCCTGGACTTCGAGGATCTGACGCTTAGCCAGCAGGAAGCTGCCAAGGTCTACATGCGCCGCCGGCTGATCGCGGACCGACTGTTTGAAGAGTGTCGCAAAGCTCAGGCGGATCTTTTCAAAGGTATCGATACGGAGCGGGTAGAGCGCTACTCCATAGCGCGGGAAGCCTATGAGGATAGCGTGGAAGACTTTGGCAAGGCCCGTGAGAAGCTGGACTCGATGTTACCTCGCATCTAGAGTTGAACGACGTTGTTAGCAGGCTTTTTGGGAAGAGTAACTACCTTAAAAGGCTGGCCAGTAAGCTATAATTAGAAAACACGTAAGAGGAAAAGTAGGCACGGTTTTTCGTCAAGGATAGAAACAGCGGCTTAGTACCGAAAAAGATGGGATAGTGCCTATTTTCCTCGATGTGGTGAATTATTGATCGTACAAAAAATACCAAAACCTTTGGAGGAGATATATCCATGTTCAAGACCCTTGCATGCAAGGGCGCGGTCATTGCTGCGTTTGCGCTTATTGGGTACGGCCCCGTTTTCGCCGCCGATGATACCATCAAGATTGGTTCCTTCCTTTCCATAACCGGACCCGCCTCCTTCCTTGGCGACCCGGAACTTAAAACCCTCCAGCTTTACATCGAAAAAATCAATGCCAAGGGAGGGGTAGCCGGCAAAAAGCTGGAACTGGTCCATTATGACGATGGCGGCGATGCCAATAAGGCCCGCACGTTCGTCAAGCGCCTGATCGAAGACGATAAAGTGGACATCATCGTCGGTGGCACCACCACCGGCACGACCATGGCCGCCATCCCCCTGGCGGAACAGGCGCAGATCCCCTTTATTTCCCTGGCAGGCGGCATAGAAATCACCGAGCCGGTGAAAAAGTGGGTCTTCAAGACCCCGCAAAGCGACCGTATGGCCGCCATTAAGGTGCTGAATGATATGAAAAAGCGGGGGCTCACCAAGATCGCTCTGATCTCCGGCACGGGTGGCTTTGGCGCTTCTGGCCGCAAGCAAACCCTGGACGTGGCACCCAAGGAGGGGATTGAGATCCTGGCGGACGAAACCTATGGACCCAAAGATACCGATATGACCGCCCAACTGACCAAGATCAAGAACACCCCGGGCGTGCAGGCGATCTTTAACTTCGACTTCGGTCAGGGTCCTGCCATTGTCACCAAGAATGACGCCCAGCTAGGCATCAAACTGCCCTTTTACGAGTCTCATGGCGCGGCTTCCAACAGCTACATCGAACTGGCCGGCGCGGCAGCGGAAGGCGTTCGCATTTCAGCCTCGGCGCTGTTGATCGCGGACACGCTGCCCGCTAACGACGTGCAGAAAAAGGTATTGGTTGACTACAAGAAAACCTATGAAGACGCGTTCAAAAGCCCTGTCTCCACCTTCGGCGCCTATGCCTATGACGGCCTGATGATCGCCACAGACGCTATCAAGCGCGCTGGCAGCGCCGACAAGGCCAAGGTGCGCGATGCCATCGAGAAGACCAAGAACTATATTGGCGCTACTGGCGTCGTGAACATGTCGCCCGAGGACCACATGGGTCTCGATCTCTCCGCCTTTCGTATTTTGGAGATTAAAAACGGCGGCTGGACGCTCGTGGAGTAATGGGCTAATCGCCTGACCTGCTGGCATGCTCCCCGCGCCTCTTAAGGCGCGGGGGCTGTTTTCCATCCACCGCGAGTCAGCACCATGTTCGCAGAATTTCTCCAGTACGTATTTTCAGGCGTCACTATCGGCTCTACCTATGCCTTAGTGGGGCTAGGTTTTGCGATCATCTATAATGCCAGCCACGTCATCAACTTTGCCCAGGGCGAATTTGTCATGATCGGCAGCATGGCCGCCGTCTTTCTATCGGCCGCCGGCATACCCATGCCCCTGGCCATCCTGTGTGCCGTCGCCCTAACCATCCTCGTCGGACTGGCATTGGAAAAATTCGCCGTGGAACCGGCTAAGAACGCCGAGGTGGTGACCATCATCATCATCACCATCGGAGCTTCCATTTTTCTGCGCGGCTTGGCCCAAGTGATTTGGGATAAGGAATTTCACGCCCTGCCCCCGTTTAGCGGCGAGGCACCCTTTATAATCGCCGGCGCCACCATCCTGCCGCAGAGCCTTTGGGTATTGGGGGTAACGTTGGTCATTGTGGTCGCCCTGGGCTGGTTCTTCAATCGCACCCTGATGGGCAAGGCTATCCTGGCCACCGCCTGCAACGCGGACGCGGCGCGCATGATGGGGATCAATACCCGTTTCATCCTGTTAATTGCCTTCGGTCTCTCGGCCATGCTGGGCGCCGTCGCCGGTATCATCATCGCGCCCATAACCACCACCTCTTACGATGTCGGCGTCATGCTGGGCCTAAAGGGCTTCGTGGCCGCGGTACTGGGCGGACTGGGCAGCGCGGTGGGCGCTATCGTCGGCGGGTTGATCCTGGGTATCGCCGAGGCCATGGCGGCGGGCTACATTTCATCCAACTACAAGGATGCGGTGCCCTTCATCATCATCCTGCTAATCCTGTTCTTTCTACCCAGCGGTCTGTTTGGCGCCCGCGGGACGGAGCGCGTTTAATGATTGCGAAGCTGGCAAACTCTCGCTATGGCGGCATGGCAGTGCTGGCCCTGGTCATCACTTGGTTGCCGCTGTTGCTACCCAATCCCTATTACTACGATGTCGTTATCCACATCGGCATCAGCGCCATCGTGGTCGTCGGCCTGAATCTGCTGGTTGGCTACGCTGGCCAGATCAGCCTTGGCCATGGTGGCTTCTTCGGCCTGGGCGCCTACGCCACCGGCATCCTGACCGCGCATTACGGCTGGCCATCGCTGCTGGCGCTGCTGGCGGGCGTATTGCTGGTCGGCAGCCTGGCCTTTCTCACTGCCCGGCCGATCCTGCGTCTTAGTGGTCACTATCTAGCCATGGCGACCCTGGGGCTCGGTATCATCATCTCGATTGTTATCAGCACCGAGGACTGGATCACCGGCGGTCCCGATGGTATGTCCGTGCCACCCTTTCAGCTCTTCGGCTGGCAAGTGTACGGCGAGAAAATCTGGTACTGGATCATCGGCGGGTTGCTGCTGCTCAGCGTCTGGCTGGCGACGAATATTATCGACTCGCCAGCGGGCCGAGCCCTGCGCGCGGTGCACGGTTCCGAGATAGCGGCACAGGTCGTGGGTGTGGACACCGTGCATTACAAGGTGCTGCTGTTCGTCGTCTCAGCGGTCTTTGCCAGCATCATGGGCAGCCTGACCGCTCATTACGCCGGCTTCATCACGCCCAATCAGGCTGGCTTCTTTCACTCCATCGAACTGGTTACCATGGTGGTGCTGGGCGGCATGGCGTCCACCTTTGGCGCAGTGATCGGCGCCGCCATCCTCACCCTGTTGCCGCAACTGCTCAGCGGCTTTGAGGACTGGGAAATGGTCATATTCGGCCTGATCCTGATGCTTACCTTGATTTTCATGCCCAAGGGACTGGTGCCGACCATCACCGCCATGCTCAAGGGGAACGCAAAATGAGCCTATTGCGTGTCGAAAGCCTCAGCAAATCGTTCGGCGGTGTGCATGCCATCGAGGAGCTCAGCTTTGAGATCAAGCCGGGCACCATTCACTCGGTGATCGGTCCCAACGGCGCCGGTAAAACCACCCTGTTCAATCTCATCACCGCCCTGTACAGGCCGACCAAGGGCAAGATCTTCCTGGCAGATCAGGAAATCAACAAGAAAAAGCCCTATCAACTGGCCCGCCTAGGAATGAGCCGGACCTTTCAAAACCTGCAAATCTGCATGAACATGACGGCTGTCGAAAATGTGATGGTAGGCCGTCATCTGCACCTGAATAGCAACTTCCTGTGCGCTATGTTCCGCCTGCCGCAGGTGGTGAATGGCGACCGGGCCTGCCGGGAAAAGGCGGCCGACTTAATGGAATTCGTGGGTACCGGCAAGTATGTGCGTGCCGATGCCAACGCCATGCCGTATGGCGCCCTGAAGCGGCTGGAAATCGCCCGCGCGCTGGCGGCGGAACCGAAACTTCTGTTGCTCGATGAGCCAGCGGCCGGCCTCAATGCCAGTGAAACCGGCGAAATCGACCAATTGATCGAAAAGATAGCGGAGACCGGAGTGACCGTGGTGTTGGTGGAACATGACATGAAACTGGTCATGCACATCTCGGATTATCTCCTGGTGCTGAATTTCGGCAAAAAGCTCGCGGAAGGCACACCGGCAGAGATTCGCGCCAATCCCGAGGTAATCGCCGCCTATCTGGGGACCTCCTGAGTACCGGCTGCAACCTCAACCACGGGGGTACGACATCGCGATGACCCAAGCCCTATCCATCATCAGCTCCGAACATATCAGGATACGGCATATCCTGATGATGGTTACTGAACTGCGCAAGAAACTGGAACAGTCGAACTCGACACCGGATGCTACGCTGTTTAACAGCATCTTCGATTACATCGACTCCTACGAACGGATGCATTATCCCAAGGAGGAACAGTACTTGTTCAAGGCGCTGCGGGCGCGCAGCCCGGGATCCCACGCCATTCTGGACGAACTCGAAGGCGAGCACAGCAAGGAACCTCCCATGATCGCCCGGCTACGCGGCCTCTTGCAGGACACCATGCAGGGCTCCGCCGACGGCCGGCAGGCTTTCCTGGAGACCCTCGCCGACCTGGTGCGGTGGCAGGAAGCGCACATGGAAAAGGAGGAAAATGTCGTTATACCCATGGCCCTCAAGAGCCTCGGGGATGAGGACTGGCAGACCGTCAACGAAGGTTATCTACACTACGATCACCTGCTGCATCCGCTAGTCGGCGAGACCGTCAGGGCCGAGTTTGACGAACTTCATAGCCGGGTCATTTACTACGCGCCGGAACCCCTTGGACTGGGGTTTAAACGGTCGACAACGACAACCGAGACCCAAGCATTGGGCCTGTCTCACGGGCTGAACACCTCCTATGGCCACATCCGTGCGCTTCAGGAACTGAGCGAGCAGGACTGGCAGGCCATCAACGATCAATATCTGCATCACGACGATCCCAACTTCGGCAAGGTCGTGACTACGGAGCTACGCCAACTCCGTAGCCAGTTGGCCTATTACGCGCCAACGCCGATTGGCCTGGGGCTGGAGCGCACCCATACCGTGCAGATTCCTGCAGCCGTCGATCAGGTGCTGAAAATCAGCGGATTGACCAGTCACTATGGTCGCATCCAAGCGCTGGATGACATCACCCTGGAAATCAACAAAGGGGAGCTGGTTGCCCTGGTGGGCTCTAACGGCGCCGGCAAAACCACACTGTTGCGCACCATTTCCGGTCTACAGCGCGCCAGCGCAGGCAGTATCGCCTTCGTCGGCAGGGATATCACTACCCTGCGCGCCGACCAGCGCGTTCGGCTGGGCATTACCCAGATTCCCGAGGGTCGCCAGGTATTTGGCCCCATGTCGGTGGAGGACAACCTGCTGCTCGGCGCCTATACTCGCCCCCGAGATAAGCAGATAGCCGTGGACATGGAACAAATGTACAAACTGTTCCCTATCCTCAAGCAGAAATGCAAGCAAGCTGCCGGCACTCTCTCCGGCGGTCAGCAACAAATGCTGGCCATGGCCAGAGCGCTGATGTCCCGGCCGCAACTGCTGCTGCTGGATGAGCCCAGCATGGGCTTGGCGCCCATTCTGGTAGAGGAGATCTTCGATACCGTCGAGGAGCTGAAAAGACGTGGTATCACCATTTTTTTGGTGGAGCAAAACGCCTCTGCCGCCCTGGCTATCGCCGATCGCGGTTACGTGCTTGAAACCGGCCATATTGTTCTAGCGGGAGCGGGGCAGGACCTGCTGTCGGATAACAAGGTGAAAGCGGCCTACCTCGGCATTTAAGTGGCGCCAGCGCTACCAAGATCCTGCTAATCATCGCCACGCCATTTCCGCGTTGCCGCCAGGCCAGTTCTGGCCGTGGGAAACTGGCCATAGTTAAGATTCGGGAGTACCACACATGAGCATCGAAGGGTACAGCTTGAGGACAGTCCAGCAGTTCGTGGGGCGCGAATTGGGAGTCTCCGCCTGGATAACCATCGATCAGGCGCGCATCAACGAGTTTGCCGAGTGCACCAACGACCACCAATGGATACATGTGGATGTCGAGCGTGCCAATCGGGAAAGTCCGTTTGGCACGACTATCGCGCATGGCTATCTCACCCTGTCTTTGTTGGCGCCCCTGCAATTTGAGGTGGGTGTCATCCCCGATGATGCCAAGCAGGCGGTCAATTACGGATTGGAACGCGTGCGCTTCATGGCGCCGGTAAAAGCCGGCGCCCGCATCCGCATGCGGGTCGTACTGCTCTCCACAGAGGACAAGGGCAATGGCCGCGTATTGCTCAAGACCCAGAATACGCTCGAAATCGAGGGTGAAGAAAAACCCGCGCTGATCGCCGAATTACTCGCCATGGTGATGTAGCATTAACTCGGTAAGACTGCTGCCCACTCCAGGGGAGATCCAAGATGCCCACCCATAAAGACCATGCGCTGCAAAAGGTCGAGTCCAGCGATATCAACGCGCCTGACGACGCCGTAACAGATACGGACACCGCCAGCGCTGCTGAGGCGACACCCGATGCGCAACAACCACCGGTAGACAGTGACGAAGAAGCCACCTTGAAGCAAATTCTCGAGGCGGTGCAGCACAGCGAACTTACCGCGCACGAACTGCTGCAAGCAATCAAACGCAGTGAACTCACTGCGGAAGAAGTTCTGGAAGCGGTAAAAACCCGGCACATCGCGTCCAGCGCCACGGACGGCATGCTGGGACCCAATCCGTTTGTGGGTTTCAGCCGCGAGGATGTCAGCGCGGCTGCGAAAACGATCACCGGTTTGGTGATCAAAAAACCCGTGTTGACCATTAAGCATATCGCCAACTTCATCAAGGAGGAGGCCCGCGTACTGGCCGGCAAGTCCGAGTTGACGCCAGATAAGGAGGACCGTCGCTTCGCCGACCCCACCTGGTCGGAAAACCCGCTCTACAAGAGAGGCCTGCAAACCTACCTGGCGGCGCACAAGGAACTCAACGAGTGGGTCGATTCCATTGATCTGAAACACCAGGATGCCGAACGCGTGCGCTTCGTGCTGTCGCTGGTTACCGAGGGACTGGCCCCCTCCAACTGGCTTTTTAACCCTGCCGCCTTGAAGCGCTTGCTGGAGACCGGTGGCGCCAGCGCGATACACGGTATCCGCCATTTTATCGACGACCTCAAGCACAACGGCGGCATGCCCTCCATGGTAAAACGCGACGCTTTCAAAGTCGGCAAGGATTTGGCCAACACGCCGGGTGCCGTAGTGTTCCGCAACGAGGTATTCGAACTAATCCAATACACGCCACGCACCGAGAAAGTCTACCGACGTCCCTTCCTGATGGTGCCGCCGGAAATCAACAAGTTCTACCTGTACGATCTGTCGCCGAAAAAGAGTTTCATCCGCTATGGGCTGGACAATGGTATGCAGATGTTTGCCATCAGTTGGCGCAATCCCACCGCCGCTCAACGTGACTGGAACTTCGACACCTATGTGCGGGCGGTCGAGGAAGCCATCGACGTGACCCGCGCGATCACTGCCAGCGAGGATTGCAATCTGGTAGGAGGCTGCGCGGGTGGAATCACCACGGTTTCACTGGTCGGTCACTTGGCGGCGCGGGGCGAGCGCAAAGTCAATGCTTTAATGCTGTTGGTTACCTTGTTGGACATGAGCGCTGAGACCCAACTCGGGCTGTTCGCCACCGAGACGACTATCGAGGCTGCCAGGCGACACTCGGCTAAACACGGCGTTCTGGAAGGCGGCGAAATGGGGCGCGTGTTCGCCTGGCTGCGTCCTAATGACCTGATCTGGAACTACTGGGTGAACAATTATCTGCTGGGCAACGACCCGCCGGCATTCGACGTGCTGGCCTGGAACGCCGACACCACCCGCCTGCCTGCCGCGTTTCATGGCGACTTGCTCGACGTGATCAAAAACAACTCTTTAGTCAAAGGGAAGCTCGTGGTGCGTGGAACACCCATCGATCTGTCCAAAATCACCTGCGATCTGTTCTGGGTGGCCGGGATCACCGATCACATCACGCCCTGGCAGGCCTGCTACAGCTCAAGCAAACTCCTCGGCGGACAGTGCGAGTTCGTACTGAGTACGGGCGGCCATGTTCAAAGCATGCTGTCCCCGCCGGGCAATCCTAAAACCAGTTTTTACACTAATTCGCAACACCCCGCCGAGCCAGCGATCTGGCTCGGCGGCGCCACCGAGCAAACTGGCAGTTGGTGGGAACATTGGCGGAGCTGGATCAAAAAGCGCTCCGGTACTACCAAAAAAGCACCAGCCGCATTAGGTAATTCAGATTATCCACCGCTACAAGAGGCACCTGGAACCTACATCTATGAGTGAAACCACAACCGCAGCAGCCACAGAGAGCCCGATCGCGCCCGACGAGCGTGTCGCCACCGCGACGCGGGTCGGGATGATCGATGTAGAGGGAACGCTTTTGCGCGTCGCCATCCGGCCCGGTACCGGCGAACGCACCCCGCTTCTGTTCCTCAATGGCATCGGCGCCAATCTGGAATTATTAAAACCGTTCGTCGATGTCCTAAACCCCGAGATCGAGGCGATTTCCTTCGATGTCCCCGGCGTAGGTGGTTCACCGGCGACCACATTGCCGTTTCGCTTCTCGGGCCTCGCCCGCCTTATAGACAGCCTGCTCGATCACCTGCACTACCAGGAAGTGGATGTCATGGGCGTTTCCTGGGGTGGCGCGCTGGCACAGGAGTTCGCGCATAAATATCCGCGCCGCTGTCGGCGGCTGATTCTGGCTTGCACCGCAACGGGCTCGGTCATGATACCGGGCAAGATCTCCGTGATGTTGGACATGGCCAGCCCCCGCCGCTATCTGCAACCAGGCCACATGCTCAAGATCGCCCCCAAGATCTATGGCGGTAAGCTGCGCAACGAACCCGAAAGGGCTGCCAAACACGCGGAAGCAGTGATGTCTGGCGGCGGCATCGGCTATCTCCATCAAATGTTTGCCGCGATGGGGTGGACCAGCATCCACTGGCTGCATAAGATCAAGCAACCCACCCTCATCCTCGCGGGTGACGACGACCCCATCGTACCCGTGATCAACGCCAAGATCATGGCCCGCCGCATTCCCAACTCCACGCTGCGCATCCTGGATTGCGGACACATGTTTATCATCACGCTTGCCGAGGAGACCGCTGCACTCGTTGACCAGTTTCTCGCCAAATAGAAAGTATGGGGGACCACGCCCGTTGCATCTGATCGAACCAGGCCGAGTACCCGGCTGAGAACATCCTCTCTCAACCTTTTTGCCCGCGCTCCCTATCATGAACACACTTATTGGTCTGATCATGGGCTCCCAATCCGACTGGGGCACCTTGGAACATACAGCGGCGACTCTCGAGAAGCTGAATATCCCCTTCGAAGTCAGGGTCGTCTCCGCCCACCGCACCCCTGATCTGCTGTTCGAATACGCTTCCAGCGCGGAGACTCGCGGCTTGGAGGTAATTATCGCCGGAGCCGGGGGTGCCGCCCACCTGCCGGGCATGGTGGCCGCCAAGACCTGCCTGCCGGTACTGGGCGTACCGGTGCAATCCCATGCTTTGAACGGCCTGGACTCCCTGCTCTCCATCGTGCAGATGCCAGGCGGTATTCCGGTGGGAACCCTGGCCATCGGCAAGGCTGGGGCGATGAATGCCGCGCTGCTGGCCGCCAGCATACTGGGCAATAAATACCCCCAGATCCGTACCGCCCTCAAGACCTTTCGCGCCGCGCAGACCGAGCAGGTGCTGAGCCAGCCGGACCCGAGGATCAGCCTGTGAACCTAGGCATCGTCGGCGGCGGCCAGTTGGCCCGGATGCTGGCCCTGGCGGGTTATCCGCTGGGTTTGCGCTTCCTCATCCTGGACCCGGCCCCGGACGCCTGCGCCGGCCAGGTCGCCGAACTGCTCCAGGGCGCTTACGATGACCGCGGCATGCTCGCGCAACTGGCCGCCCGGGCTGAGCTGGCGACCTTCGACTTCGAGAATGTCCCGGTGGCGGCGGCACGCTTTCTGGAGCGGCATATGCCCGTGTTCCCCCCGCCCGCCGCCCTGCAAACCGCGCAAGACCGGCTGTCGGAGAAAACCCTGTTCCGGGAACTAGGTATTCCGACTCCCCCTTTCGCGGCGGTGGACAGTCTGGAAGAGCTGCGCGACGCCGTCAACCGGATTGGCCTGCCGGCCGTCCTCAAGACCCGCCGACTGGGCTACGACGGCAAGGGCCAACAGGTGCTGCGGGCAATCGGTGACTGCGATTCCGCCTGGCAAGCCCAGGGGGGTGTGCCGCTGATTCTGGAAGGCTTCGTGCCCTTCCAGCGCGAGGTATCCGCGCTGGCCCTGCGAGGCCGCGCGGGTGAGACCGCCTTTTACCCGCTGGTGGAGAATCGCCACCGGGACGGTATTCTGCGCCTGTCCACCGCTCCCTACCCGGACACCGGCCTGGAAAACCAGGCTCGCGATTACGCCGGCCGGTTGCTGGAGAGGCTCGCTTACGTGGGGTTGCTGGCTATCGAGTTTTTCGTGCTGGACGGACAACTGCTCGCCAATGAGATGGCGCCCCGTGTCCATAACTCCGGCCACTGGAGCATCGAGGGTGCCGAGACCAGCCAGTTCGAGAACCATCTGCGGGCCATCCTTGGCCTGCCCCTGGGTTCCACCGCCGCGATCGGCTGCTCCGCTATGCTGAATTTCATTGGCCAGTTACCCGATCGCCCTGCCTTTCTGGCAGTCCCCGGCTTGCACTTTCACGACTACGGAAAATCTGCAAGACCAGGCCGCAAAGTAGGTCATGCGACCCTGCGGGCGGCTGATCCCGATACTTTGCAGGCCAGGTTGGCGAAACTGCCGCCCCTGCTGGGTTTAGCTTAGACACGCACCACTTCAACCCCCCCGCAGCCAGTTCCTCACCAAGGCAATTTGGCTATCATCCAACAGGGGCGGCGCGTGGCCTATGCCGGCGAGTTCCAGCAGTTCGGCCTTCGGACCGCGACTACGCATGGCCTCGGCGTCGGCGCGGGTGAGAACGTCGGACTCGGCGCCGCGCAACACCAGCGCCGGGCAGCGTACGGCGTCCCAAATCGGCCACAGGTCGATATCATTTAATTCCTGGCCTTTGAAGGCGTCAGCGATGCCGGGGTCGTAGGCGAAGGTATATTCGCCGGTGTCCGTCTGACGGGCGGCATGCACCGTCAGGTGGTGCCATTGGGCATCCGTCAGCGCGCCGCAGGGAGCGGCGATCACCCGCACATAGCGTTCCATCTGCTCAAGGCTGGCAAAGCGCAGCGGCTTGCCCACATAGGCGGCGATGCGCTCCAGTCCCGCCTTGGGGAGGAAGGGGCCGACGTCGTTCATCACCAGTCTGCGGATGGGCGTGCCTGGCTGGGCGGCCAAAAACATGCCGATCAGGCCACCCATGGAAGTACCCACCCAGTCCACCTGTTCCGCGCCGCTGCGGGCCAGCAACACGGCCATGTCGGCCATATACAGGGGATAGCCGTAATCGGCCTTGTGGGCCAGCCACTCGCTCTGGCCACGCCCCACGACATCGGGACAGATGACCCGGTAATCCATCTCCAGAGCGGCCGCCAGAAAATCGAAATCCCGTCCTGTGCGGGTCAGGCCATGCGCGCAGATCAATACCTTATCGTTAGCAGAATCCCCCCACTCGGTGTAGTGGATGCGGTGGAAGCCATGGGGACCCAGCCCCAGAAAATATTTTGATAACATTGCCATGTGCTTTGTCCTGTGGGTTCAAGCCTATTTTCATTATCCCTACCGTAAAAGCGGTATTCCGCTTTGGGGTAGTCCAAAATTAAGTCAAGGTTTGCCAGTTCTGAGAAATTACCAATCATGTTGAGGAGGTCTAACTGAACCAGTACACAATGACAACCCTTACGATACCTTCAAGTCTACCAAGAATGGCCGCTATTTCATTGCGGACGAACTCGGTGTGTGGTGCCAGGACTGACAAAGTGGGCTAAGGCGCCTGTGGCGGTGATAGGAGGATCTTGAACTATTCGACTAACTTGTCATGATGAGGGCGAAGTGTTCCTGTGAACCCGCGTCACTGTGTCAATGTCACCCCAACCCAAGATTAACTGGAATACCTGACCATCAACAGCGGTGAACCCTCATGACCATTCTGCATTACACCGAAACCGGGCGGGGCGAGCCCTTGATTCTGTTGCACAGCGGCGGCATGAGCGGCAGGGAATGGAGCCCTCAGATAGCCGCTCTGGCCCGGCACTTCTGGGTCATCACGCCGGATCAACTGGGCCATGGACAAACGCCCATGATTGCGGAAAAACTAACCATCGGCGACATCGGCCGCGAGGTCATCGAACTCATGGACCACCTGGACATCGAGAGAGCCCACCTCGTGGGCTCGTCCATGGGCGGTGCCGTGGCTTTGTGGATTACCGTACACGACCCCAGGCGGGTCAACAAACTGGTGTTGTTTCGGGTAGGCTACCGCAAGGATGCCAACACCTATGCCGGCACCCGCGGCATGGCCGATCCCGAGTACTGGTGCAGCGTGGGTTTACACGGCTGGTTGAGCGACCTCCACCAGTCTCAGGGTGGGCCGGACGCCTGGAAGACGGTCATTGGGCGGGTGTCCGAGGCGCTGGACCCGGCCACTTCGGACCACGCCCACGATCTGGAGGTCCTGGAACACATCACCCAGTCCACGCTGATCGTCGTCGGCGACCGCGATCCCGTGGTACCGCTCGAACAAGCGTTGGAAATGTTTCGCACCATTCCCGACGCCAGTCTATGGGTGCTGCCCTACGCCAGCCATGTGACCGCCACCAATACCTGGCGCGGCGACTGCTTCGCGCTGGAAATCACCCGCTTTCTGCAACGCCGCGCCAGCAAACCCTCGAAAAAACCTAAACCCGCTTCGCCACCAGACTGATTTCAGGGCCGGCCAGTGGATAGGAAATTCGGCACCGAATCTACGGGTATCGACAAAGCGATTATAATCGATCCTCCAAACCGTTTGTTCGTGTTTATGCCGGAGGGCGGGGCGGCCGACCACAAGGTTTTGAGCGAAGTAGCACAGCGGCGGGTGAAATGCGATTTGATGAGCACCCACCGGGTTGAGTCATCGGAGTCGTCAGGCGGCAGCGTCCAGAGGCTATGCAGATGATCGGGCAAGAGAACGACGGCATCGATCCGGAAAGAGCGCATGGGCAAATTTCATGCGCGATCAAATTCAGGTAGCTCGGGCAAAAGCGCCGCGTTGCCCGACGTTGGTGGAGCACATCGTGCCCGAACTACCTGGCTACCTGGTTTGTGGTAATCAGGGCTCATATAGTATGGTTATCCCTATGAAAACGACCATAGAGATTGCTGATTCGCTTCTTGATCAGGCTCGTGAGCTCGCTTCCAGAGAAACCACTAAAGAATACCGTTAGCCACTTCATGCTGGATTGTTGCGGGCCTATAGGTAGGAAATAGCCAAGGAGAAAATGGCTTATGGAATGGTCAGGCAGTGGGGAGAGGTATTCCTCTAAGCGTCTCGGATTACTATTCTGCTTTGCCTTGGCGGTCGTCATAGGTGGGGTGGGCTATTTCACGTTTGCGCACCTGGAGCGCTCGATACGACAAACCAAGGCCGCCGAACTCACCGCGATCGCCACTCTCAAGACCCGGGAGGTCACCGGGTGGCTCACTGAGCGGTGGGCGACCGCTGAATTGATAAAGGGGTCTCCTTCCCTCGCTGAAACCGCAGGACGCTGGTACCTTACGGGCGAGGAAGTCGCAAGGCTGAAGCTGCGGGCCCGGCTGGAACAATGGCGGGTGGCCTGCAATTGCCGCAGTCTGTTGTTACTGACTGACCACGGCGAGTTGAGCTTAGCGGTGGGTGAGGGCCCGCCAGAGGTCTCTCCGCTGCTGCGGGAATTAGCCCTGGCCGCCCGTCAGTCCAAACAAATTCAGTTCTCCGATATCCAGCGCGACCAGGATACCGCTACCCATCTTCATATTGATTACGTGGTTCCCTTACTCGGGGAGCAAGGCGAGGCCACCCAGCCGATCGCCATTCTGGTCATGCGTTACGATCCCTACACATCTTTATTTCCACTGCTGCAGTCGTGGCCCGCACCCAGCGCCTCTTCCGAAACCCTGCTGGTGCGGCGCGAGGGCGATGAGGTGGTGTATGTCAGCCCTGTGCGGCACCGTACCGATCCCGCCCTCACCCTGCATCTGCCCTTGAGCCGGCGCGATCTGCCACCCGTTCAGGCGATCCTGAATCCAGCTCAGCAGGACGTCTTCGAGGGCGTCGATTACCGGGGTGTCCCGGTACTGGCGGCCGTGCGCCTCGTGCCGGGCTCTCCTTGGATGACAGTGGCAAAAACCGATCGCGACGAGATCTTCGGCGCCGTAAGCGCGGCGAGATGGGTGATACTCGCGCTGCTGCTGATTGCCATTGGTGTGATCGGCATAATGATCAGCGCCCTGTGGCACCAGCGGATCCTACGCTACGAATGGCGTAGCCGCGAGCAGGCCCTGGAACAGCAAGCGTTGGTCAAGCACTTCGATTACCTATCCAAGTTCGCCAATGACATCATCCTACTGGCGGATGAGGAGTACCGTATTCTGGAGTTCAACGATCGGGCGCTGGCGGCCTATGGCTGGAGCCGGGACGAACTGCTGGGGATGCCAGCGGTGGAGTTACGGGCGCAGGCAACTCGCCAGGACTTTACGCGCGATCACAACCGCTTAGAGAGGGAGGACAGTGCGCTTTTCGAGACCCGTCACCGGCGCAAGGATGGCACTGAATTTCCGGTGGAGGTGAGCGCCCGGCTCGTGGTGGCAGAGGGCAAGCGCTATTACCAAGACATCATCCGCGACATCACGGAGCGCAAACGCCATGAGACGCAACTGGCAGAGGCGGAAAACTTCGCCCATACCACGCTCGATGCGCTATCCGCGCATCTCTGCGTCATCGATGCGAGCGGGACGATTCTGCGGGTAAACCGGGCCTGGCGGGCCTTTGCGGCTGCCAATGAAGCCGATCTCCCGGCGGTGGCCGAGCCGCGCAATTATCTGCAGGTCTGCGATACCGCCCGCGGGCCTTGCTCCGCCGAAGCGCCACCCTTTGCCGAGGGTATCCGCGCGGTGCTAAGCGGGGAGCGTGATGAATTTACGCTCGAGTACCCCTGTCATTCGTCAACCGAACAGCGCTGGTTTCTCGGCAAGGTCACCCCCTTCCCGAGTTCAAGCCCGGCGCGTGCGGTGATCGCCCATGAAAATATCACTGCGCGCAAACAGATGGAACAGTCGCTGCGGGACAGCGAAGCACGTTACCGGGCGCGGAGCGCGGAACTGGAATTGCTGGTGGACGCCATCCCCACGCCGGTATGGATCGCTGACGACCCGGACTGCCGCCACATCCGGGGCAACCAGGCGGCCGCCGAACTCCTGGGCATGGCCGTCGACACCAATCTGTCGGCCACCCCGCCCAGTGATCAACCGGTGCCCAGCTACCAAGTGCTCAGCAAGGGTCAGGTGGTGTCTGCGCGGGACCTTCCGATGCAGCGGGCCGTGGCCACGGGCCGCCCGGTGCGGGATTGCGAACTGGAGTTGGTCCGAGCCGACGGCCAGACGCGCTGGGCGTATGGCGGCGCCGTGCCGCTTTTCAGCGACAGCGGCCAGGTGCGCGGCTGCCTTGGAGCGTTCGTCGACATCACGACGCGCAAACGCGTTGAGGAGGCCTTACGCGCCAGCGAGGAGCGTCTGCGGCTGGCGCTGGAGAGCGGGCGCATGGGGACGTGGGTCTGGGAACTCAGCACCGATCGCATTACCTGGGATGCCCGCGAATATGAACTGTTCGGTATTGAGCCTATAACCGGCCGCCCGGCGCCGTCCGAGCGGTTCTTCATGCTGATCCACCCGCAGGACCGGGCGCGGGTGCGGCGTGCGGCCGCCGCCTTGCTCGCCGGTCCGGACCGCTGGGACGAAGAGTTCCGCATCATCCTGCCGACCGGGCAGATCCGCTGGATCGGCGGGCGCGGCGAACTCGGACGTGACGCGGCAGGTCAGCCGCTACGCTTCATCGGCGTCAACTTCGAGATCACCGAGCGCAAACAGGCAGAGGAGACGCTACGGGCGAGCGAGGCGCAGTTGGCGGAAACGCAGCGAATTGCATCCCTGGGAAGCTGGGAGAGCGACGAAACGACCCAACGGCAAATCTGGTCTGACGAGACCTACCGGCTGTTAGGCTATGAGCCCCGTGCTTTTGAACCGACGACTAGGGTCTTTCTAAGTCGGGTCCATGCGACTGATCGGGAGCGCGTCAGAAACGCCATCGCCCGCGCCTGGGAACGGGCCGAAGCGTGTGACATCACCTTCCGCATCGTATCTCCGAGCGGGGAGGAACGGGTACTGCACTTGCAGGGTGAAGTCATTCGTGCCGACGCCGGCCATACCATAGGCATGCGAGGTGCGGTGCAGGATATCACCGAGCGCACCCGGATCGAAACCCAGCTTCGCGAGCAGGAACGGCAATTAATTCAGGCCACCAAGCTGGCAGCGCTGGGGACCTTGGTATCTGGGGTGGCCCATGAGATTAATAATCCCAACCATCTGATCTTGCTGAACGCCCAGCTTTTGGCCGAGGCCTGGGTTGATCTCATCGCCCTCGTGGACGACCATAAGGCTGCGGCCGAAGACCTGCGGGTCGGAGGACTGCCCTATCCGGAGATGCGCAAGATGCTACCGCTGCTGATCCACGATATTCAGCAAGGGGCGCTTAGGATCCAGAGGATTGTAGCGGACTTGAAGGATTTTGTGCGACCCGGCGCGATCACCACTGGCGCCGAACTCAACCTCAACGCGACGATTCAACGGGCGCTAAACCTATTAAACCATACCATCAAGCAGAGGACGGATCATCTGCAAGTCCACTTGTCGGAAGACCTGCCGTTGCTGCTCGGGAATGCCCAACAGATTGAACAGGTGGTGGTTAATCTTGTCCTGAATGCCTTGGAGGCATTGCCTGATAAAACACACGCTGTCATTCTTTCTACCCGGTGGGATCCTGAGGATAATTGCATCGAATTGCGGGTGCAGGATGAGGGCACCGGGATTGCCCCCGAGAACCTGAATCGCCTCTGCGAGCCTTTTTTCACGACGAAACAGGATCAGCAAGGGATAGGACTGGGGCTTTTTATTGCCTATAAGCTGATCACCGCTCATGGCGGTACCCTCGCCTTTGAGTCGGAACCCGGCCGGGGAACGGTAGCCCTGGTCAGACTACCGCTCCCGGTGAGCCCGCCAAAGCCGCCGACTGACTGAGCCGTTGCCAGCGCTACGCTGCGCGAACCGAACACAGGCCCGAGGAGGCAACTGGGTTCCTGGCCAGAGCATGCGACAAATGTCGCAGCCCATGCTGAGGATTCCTTTGGGAACATCAGTCAAGTTATTCAATTCAATCGCTAAAAATTAACTACCTGGTGGTGCGGATTTTGCGTTACTGTTTTTTTAAACATAGGTTCGATATTCAGCGGGCATACGATATAGAAGTATCCTGCGTTCTCTTGCATTGCTGAGCACACCGATACCACGATGGTCAAAGCACATCCTGCAGAATTACCCGTCTTGCTGGTCGATGACGAACCGCTGTTATTACGCAGTGCCAGCCTTACTCTGCGCTCGGCAGGCATTAGGCAAGTATGGACGTTGGACGATAGCCGCCAGGTATTGCCCCTGCTCGCCGAGCAGAAACCAGCCGTGCTGGTGCTGGATTTGGTGATGCCTTTCCTGTCAGGCCAAACGCTGTTAGAGCGGGTTGCCATGGATTATCCGGACCTGCCGGTGATCATCATGACGGCCACTGATGATCTGCACACGGCCGTTGACTGCATGAAAGGGGGCGCTTTTGACTATCTGGTCAAGCCGGTGGAGAAAGGCCGGTTGCTCGCGGCGGTAACCCACGCCCTGGACGTCCTAGCGCTCCGTACTGAAGTGTCCTCACTTAAGCACTATCTCCTGAATGATACCCTCTACCAGCAGGAGGCCTTTGCGGAGATTATCACTCAGAACCGGGGCATGCAGGCCATTTTCCGCTATGTGGAAGCCATCAGCGCTTCCTCACAGCCGGTGTTGATCACGGGGGAGACGGGGACCGGCAAGGAATTGATTGCTCAAGCGATTCATGCGCTGTCCAATCGTGGCGGCGAGTTCGTCGCGGTTAACGTGGCGGGCTTGGACGACGTGGCGTTCTCGGATACCCTGTTCGGCCACCACAAGGGCGCGTTTACCGGCGCCGAGCGGCCACGGGAAGGCCTGATCGCAGCGGCGGCAGGCGGCACCCTGTTTTTAGACGAGATCGGCGATCTACGCGAGAGTTCTCAGGTCAAGCTGCTGCGCCTGTTACAAGAGCGCACCTACTATCCGCTAGGCGCGGACCAGCTTCGAACCAGCCAGGCGCGTATCGTGGTGGCCACCAATGCTGACCTCGCGCAGGTCGTTGGCCTTGGAAAATTTCGCAAAGATCTACTGTATCGGTTACGAGGCCATCATATCCGGATTCCGCCGCTGCGCGAGCGCACGGATGACATTCCGCTGTTGCTTAATCACTTTCTGGAGAAGGCGGCACAAGCCCTCGACAAACCTGCGCCGACAGCACCCTTGGCGCTCTATAGTCTGCTGCGAAGCTATCACTTCCCCGGCAATGTGCGTGAGCTGGAAGCCATGATTCACGATGCGGTGACGCGGCAGCAGGGCGGCACGCTGTCACTGCGGAGCTTTCGGGAAGCCATGGGCGATGAGCGGGCTTTAGAGGAACGCGACGAGGCCCCCAGTGGCGCGGCGGCGGCAAACCTGGCGAAACTCTTTCCGGAGGGCTTACCCACCCTAAAGGAGGCGGAACATTACCTGATTGAGGAGGCTCTCCGCCGGGCTGATCGCAACCAGGGTATTGCCGCCAATATGCTGGGCATTACCCGGCAGGCGCTGAACAAACGGCTGGTACGGGAGCGCGGCAAACAGGGGGAAGAGAATATCGCGGATGGCTTAACAACAGAGGTGATAAGTGATTCCATAGTCAAGGGTGCGACATTCTTTGCACCCCTCTTTCCAGACAAAACTCAATAACTCCCTGCTGTTCATCCTGTTTTCATTCTAATGCAGGATACGCCTTAGAAACATTTGTCGCAGCCTTTCCATTTCCCGATTGGCGTCATCTCAATTATCCATTTGATATAGCTTAGAAAATCGTTAATACGTCACTGGCATAACTCCTGCTCAGGGAGAATTATCCCCTGGTTATCAGGAATGTACCAAAACCATCCAGCTATTCCTTACTTTTTCCTTCTTCTTGGGAGCAAATCCATGATCGGGTTACTGTTTGTACTGATTCTCTTCTCACCTGTGCTTACCGGCGGTGCATGGATTATCCGTGATCTGGTGAGGGGCATAAAGGCTATATAGGAGATTGCTTACATGTTTCCCAACTCTATTGGCAAGTATGTGGCGGTTGTAGCCGTCCTGCTAGCGTTCAACGGCGCCGCGCTGGCCCGCCATACGGCGGAGCACGCCATCAAGATCGGGGCCTTCCTGTCGTTGACCGGACCGGCCTCCTTCCTGGGCGAACCGGCTCATAACGCGCTGGAGTTGTATATCGACAAGCTCAACGCCGAAGGCGGGGTGCTGGGCAGGGAACTGCAACTTATCCACTACGATGTGGGGGACAGCGCCGAGAAGGCGCAAACCTTTGTCAAGCGCCTGATCGAGGTCGATCAAGTGGATATTCTCATCGGGGGTTCCACCACCGGCACCACCCTGGCGGTGATTCCCCGGGTCGAACAGGCTGGCATCCCCTTCATCTCCCTGGCGGGCGCGCAAGCCATCATCGATCCCGTCAAGCGGTGGGTGTTCAAGACGCCGCCCACGGACCGCATGGCCGCCAGCCAGATTTTCACCGACCTGCGCGCCCGTGGCATCCGCAAGATCGGGCTGATCTCGGGAACCGATGGGTTCGGCGCCTCCGGCCGCGAACAAGCCAAGGCCCTGGCGGAAGGCTACGGCATCGAGATCGTGGCGGACGAAATCTATACCCTCAACAGTACCGACAAGCTGGCGCAACTGATCCGGATTCAAACCACGCCGGGCGTGCAAGCGGTGCTCAACTTCGGCACCGGCCTGGGACCGGCCCTGGTAACCAAAAACTATCGCCAGTTGGGCCTGCCCTGGCCGCTGTACCAATCCCATGGGGTGGCGTCACTGTCCTACCTCAAGCTCGCCGGCGCGGCCGCCGAAGGCGTCCGCCTGCCCGCCGGCCCGCTGCTGGTGGCCGAGCACCTGCCGGCCGCCGATCCCCAGAAACCGCTGTTGACCGGTTACCGCAATGCCTATCGGTGGCGCTATGACGAAGAACCAGCGTCCAGCTTCGGCGGCTATGCCCTGGATGCCCTGCTGCTGGCGGTCGATGCCATCACCCGCGCCGGCACCACCGACCCGGAGGCGGTGCGCCAGGCACTCGAGGAAACCCATCACTACGTGGGCGTCAGCGGGGTGTTCAATCTGTCACCCAGTGATCACCTGGGGCTCGGTCCGGAGGCCCTTCAGATGCTGGAAATTCGCCATGGCGAGTTTATCGCCCTCGATCGGGTGGAAAATAACCAGGACAAATACCTTGCCAACGAGTCAGGAGGTCGTGTTTTCAAGTGATGATGGTTAAGCGTTGTTGGCGAATACCCGCTTTCGCGGGTATGCCGAAGAAGGGTCGTTTGCTTAAAGGAGGCTGACGTTATGATGCCTGGAACCAAACAATTTGCATTCGCGGGTAAGACCTACGAGGTCAGGACTACCGTCGATGGTTCGATATACAACATCAGAGTATTTTTGAGAGACAAATCGATTTATCACTGTTCATTTGACTATGACACAGCCTGCGACATCGGCTTTGATGTGGATAAAGTAGTCGACATCATCATTGATAATGTAAAAGTGTTACTCCGCGGAAGCGGCCAAAAGCCGCCGCCTAAGCGGCGGGGTCGCGCGGCAACGGGTGCTCCGCGCTGGAGTTCACCCGCTTTCTGCAACGCCGTACTATTGCCGAGTACAGAGGATAATTAAACCAGCCTCGCCACCAGGCTGATTTCAGTGCCGGCCAATACTCGGGAAACGGGGCAACCCACCTTGGCCGCCTTGGCTTGTTCCTGAAAAGTCGCCTCGTCGATGCCGGGAATCTCGGCTGTGGTCTCCAGTTCGATCCGGGTAATGGAAAACCCGCCGCCGACGGCTTCCAGATGCACCTTGGCGGTGGTATCGATGCGGGTCGGCGTGTAGCCCGCATTGCCTAAAAACATGGAAAACGCCATGGAAAAACACCCCGCATGCGCCGCGGCGATCAACTCTTCCGGGTTGGTACCTTGGCCACTTTCAAAGCGGGAGGGGAAGGAATAGGCACCTTCGTAGGCGCCGCTGCCCAGTTTCATGGTGCCCTGGCCTTTGTTCAAGGGACCTTTCCACTGCGCTGAAGATGCTCGTACAGGCATGGTGTTCACTCCTGGTCGTTGTTGCTACCGAATTCCCTCCCCCGCGTAGAAGGGAGGGCGTGTAGAGCCGAGAGGCGCGGGGTACGACAGAAACCGCCTAAATATCCTCAGGGACCATCTGGATGGCACCGCAGGGGCATTCGTTCACGCACAGCGAGCAACCCTTGCAGTAGTCGTATTTGAACTCGAAGCCCTTACCATATCCTAACTTGGTGATGGCATTATCCGGACAGACGCCGTAGCAATTATCGCATTCGAAGCAATTGCCGCAGGACATGCAACGGCGCGCCTCGTAGGCGGCGGTTTCCTCGTCCAGGTTCCCGACGACTTCGGCGAAGCCGCTGGTGCGGCGCACCACATCGAGGCGGGGGCGGTGGGTACGCGGGGCATCCGTGTAGTACCAGGGCTCCAGCATGTCGAAGTTGACGATTTCGTGCTTCTCGGCGGGCTTATAAGTTGCTCCTCGCAGATAGGCGTCGATGTTGCGCGCCGCTTTCTTGCCATGCCCGATGGACGTGGTAACCGTACGAATCGACGGCACCATGTCGCCCCCGGCGAAGATCCCCACGACGCCGGTCCGCATGGCACCATCGACCTGGATGACGCCGTCCTTGATCTCCAGCCCCGGAATCTTGCTCAGAAAACCTGACTCGATGTCCTGGCCGACAGCCTTGACGACCACATCGGCCTCGATGGTCTCGAACTCCCCGGTTGGGCGCGGCCAACGCTCGTTGGTGGCCGCCATCTTCTCCAGAGTGACGGTGTTGGCCTCCACTTTTTTGATGGCGCGCAGGTTCAGCAATTCGACGCCTTCCTCCAGCGCCTCATGCACCTCGAACTTGTGGGCTGGCATGTGCTCGCGCGCCTCGAAGACCACCACGGTGGCCTTGCGGGCACCCAGTCGGATGGCGCTGCGGGCCACGTCCATGGCGGTATTGCCGCCGCCATAGACCACCACGCGGCCATGCAGTTTGGTGGGGGTGTCCAGCTCGGTGTCGCGCAACACGGTCAGGGCATCGATAACGGGCGGGTTCCCGGTTGCAGGAATGTCGATTTGCCTGGCCAGTTGGGCGCCGATAGCCAGTAATACCGCATCGAAATTGCCCTCCCGCTGGGTAGCGAGCACGTCGTCGATGCGCGTATTGTACTGGATCTTGACGCCCATGGCCTCGATCCGCGCGATCTCGGCGGTCAGTTTCTCGCGCGGCATCCGATACTTGGGAATACCGTAGCGGATCATCCCACCGGCCTTGGGAGAGGACTCAAAAATAGTCACCTCATGTCCCAGGCGACGCAGATGGTAGGCTGCCGACAACCCGCCGGGACCGGCGCCGACGATCATCACGCGCTTACCGGTGGCCACGCCGGGCTCCATCTTCCATTCGTACTTGAGGGCCTGATCGCCCAGGAAACGCTCCACAGAATTGATGCCGACGGCATCGTCCAGTTGGACGCGGTTACAGGCGGTTTCGCAGGGATGGTAGCAGACCCGCCCCATGCAGGCCGGCAGCGGATTGTCATCCATGATTTGCCGCCAGGCGGCCTCGTAGTTGCCCTCCTCGGTATAGGCGAGCCAGGCCTGGATATTTTCGCCGGCCGGACAGGCGTTATTACAGGGTGGCAACCGGTGGACGTACACAGGGCGCTCGGTGCGCCAGGAACCGGTATGGTTGATCAGGCTGGTGGCGGGATCGAGGGTAACCGCGAAAGGTTTTTGCTGCATGGCTACTCCTTACACAAGGCCATATTTTTTGATGTTTTTGTCGGCGAGCGCCTGGATGGCTTCCAGTTGATGCTCGTTGCCCTTGTTGAACACATGGGCAAAACGCCGCTGAAGTTTCAGGTAGTCTTCCACGGGCCGGCGCTTGCGAATCTTGGTAACGCCAGTAATCTCGCCATACTCCGCCTCGAACAGCGGATACATACCGGTTTCCACCGCCAGTCGCGCCACCTTGAGCGTGTCGCCTGGCTTGGAGCCCCACCCCAGCGGGCAGGTCACAAAGACCTCGACATAACGAGCGCCGTGAAAGGTCATGGACTTTTCAACCTTATACTCCAGGTCATGCAGGTCGTGGATAGAGGCCGTCGCCACGTAGGGAATGCCATGCGCCATGGCGATCAACGGTACCGACTTGCCGACATTGAAAGGATTGCCAGGCTCCGGCCCTACCGGCATGGTGGTCGCGGTGCGGGCCCCGCCGGGAGTCTGGCTGGAACGCTGCACGCCGGTATTCATGTAGGCCTGGTTGTTGTAACAGACGTAGAGCACATCGTCATTACGGTCGAACAGGCCGGACAGGCAGCCCATCCCGATGTCAGTGGTGCCGCCATCGCCGCCCTGGGCAAGCACCCGAATATCGGTGCGACCCTTAGCCTTGAGGGCCGCCACGACGCCTGAGGCCACCGCCGCGGCGTTGCCGAACAGGGAATGTATCCAGGGCAGTTGCCAGGCGGTTTCAGGATAGGGGGTGGTGAACACTTCCAGACAGCCGGTGGCATTGGCGGCGATCAACTGATTGTTGGTGGCACGCATGGCTGCATCCACCGCGTAACGGGCGCCCAGTGCCTCGCCGCAGCCCTGGCAGGCCCGATGCCCGGAGGTGATGGCATTGGCGCGGTCGAGGGTCGCCTGCACGGTGCGCTGCGCCTCATCCAGTAGCCGGTTACCGACGGTGAGGGTGCCGGTCTGATAGAACTTCACCCGTTGCTGGCTTTCGCGAATTTCAGGCATATTCAATTGCTCCTAAGCGGTTTTAGCGGCGCGCACGGCACCGATGTCGCGAACCACATTTTCGGCGGTCGATCCAGAACGTTGCCCTTGCGACTGGCGCTGCAGTTCCCGATTGACCAGGTTCATGTCGATATCGAGGAAATGGGTTTCCTCCAACTGGTCCTTGACCCCCAGGTCGAACAGCTTGCGCAACGACTGGCGGGTGATAGGTCGCCCGCCCAGACCACCGATGACTTCGTACACCGGAGTGGTGAGGCCGCGCAGCGCCCAGCGCACGTGGCTGGAGACGATACCGCCCATGCCCACCGCCAAGCACTTCTCGAAAACGATGATCCGCTTGGCGTGCTGGAGAGTCTGACGCAGGGCTTCCTTGGGGAAGGGCCGGAACGAACGAATGGTCACGGCGCCGATGGAAATACCCTCGTCACGCATGTTACTCAGTACCTCTTTCATGGTGCCGATCACCGAACCCATCGCTATCACGACGGTCTCCGCGCCCTCGGCGTTATGGGATTTGAGCAAACCGCCCGAATCACGGCCGAAGATCTCCTTGAACTCGGCGGCCAGTTCCGGAATCAGTTCCAGGGCTTCCATCTGCTTGTGGTGGGCCAGATAGCGGACCTCGGTGAAGGCATCGGGGCTAACCATGGCTCCCATGGAAATCGGTTCGGCGGGGTCCAGCACCTGCCGTGGCACGAACGGCGGCAGGAAACGGTCCACCAGCTCCTGGCTGGGCAGGTCGATACGGGCATAAGCATGGGTCAGGATGAAGCCGTCCATGCACACCATGACCGGCAGGCTCAGGGCCTCGGCCAGTTTGAAGGCCTGGATATGCACATCAACGGCATCCTGGTTGTTCTCCACGAACAGTTGTAACCACCCCGCATCACGCGCCGACATGGAGTCGGTATGATCGTTCCAGATATTGATGGGCGCGCCGATAGCCCGATTGCCCACAGTCATGACGATGGGCAGACCCATGCCGGAGGCGTTGTATACGGCCTCCATCATGAATAACAGTCCCTGGCTCGCCGTTGCCGTGTAGGTGCGCGCGCCCGCCGCCGAGGAACCGATGCACACGCTCATGGCGCCAAACTCGGACTCCGTGTTCAGAAACTCGCACTTCCTGAGGTGGCCGGATTTAACCAGCTCGCCCAGATGCTCGACGATATGGGTCTGCGGCGTGATAGGGTAGCAGGCGATGACTTCTGGCCGGCACAGGGCCACCGCTTCGCCCACCGCAAAGGAACCATCAATTTGTTGCAACATGGGTATACCTCAATGGCTTTGGCCGGCCTTAGCGGCTTCATAAGCGGCTTTAGCAGCAACGACGTTCATTTCGCCCACCTTACCGGGGAATTTATCCAGAATGGCGTTGGCTACCGCGTCGATATCGAGAACATCGCTCATCGCGGCGAACGCTCCGAGCAGCACCGTATTGGGGGTTGGCCGCTTAAGGTGCTTTACCGCAAGTTCTGTGGCAGACACAGTCACCACATGGCCAGCAGGAAGATGTTTCACCGCATCCTCGATGCCGAGTTCCTCTATGCTCTTACGGCTGTTAATGAGCACGTAGCCATCCTGCTTAAGGCCGGAAAACACATCGATGGCCTGAAACAAAGTGGGATCTTGGATGATCAGCAAATCCGGGTCCAACACCGGTTCGCGCAACTCGATTTCCTTGTCGTCGATGCGCACGAAAGCCATAACCGGCGCGCCCATCCGCTCCGAGCCGAAACTGGGAAACGACTGCGAGTGCCTGCCTTGCGCAAAGGCGGCCACCGACATCATTTCGGCCGCGGAGACGACTCCTTGACCGCCGCGACCATGAATGCGTACTTGAAACATGTTATTGATTTCCTCCTTCATTGCCCCCAGCAGGGGCTGGTTACAAAAAAACCCGGTCGACTGAACAACGATCGGGAACAGATGCCGAACCCACCATAGTCGGACTATCGGTGCTTAAAATTACGCCAATTTCCTTACATCGATGCTGTCCTTAACCAAGACCGACAGCCTGCTAAGACGGTCATGAATACAACTGGTCAAATTATCTGGCCAATTAAATTGTAGTCGCTGAAAAGAAACTTGCTACGCCAACCTGCTTAAAGCACGCCTGCAGTTGGTTGGAAAGACACTGTGATTATTAGACTTGCATGCAAGCGGCAAAATTAGGTACAAAACACCTGTGACGGTTCCCCCTGGGGAATAACCGGGACCAGGGTTAAATGCCCTGGCTGCCACCGCAACTGGAAGCGGCGAGTTCACACCCTCCACCTGCCACTGGGAAACCGGCAAGCCTGGGCACCCGCCAGGAACGCTATAAAGTCTTGTTAAGCTGCGCTTTTCTTAATACGGATGGCGCTTCCACGGGCAATAAGGCGCGCGGCAATAGCGAAACCGACCGTGCCCGGATCGGCACGCTTAATTTGCAGGCAGGCGTGAATCCGACGGACAACCTGGAATTCAACCTGAACGGGTGGTACGCGAGTTACCAGACCGAGTTTGATAATTTCTTAGGTGGCGTCGAGCGAGGCTTTTTCGCGGGTCCGAAAACGTCGTTTTGAGGAGGTTAACCCGCGTGTCCTGTCGAGGCGCAGAATCGCATGATGGGTGGAGCGTAGCGAGACTTACCACTCACGGCGGGTGGCGGCGTAAGCGCTGGCCAGGCTGGCTGGTACTTGGCCTGGCCACCCTCTTGACAACCACTACACCGGTAGAGGCCAAGCCCCAGCGCATCGTATCGATCAACATTTGCGCTGATGCCCTGGTCCTGGAACTGGCGCCGCGGGCGTCCATCGCCTCGGTCACGTTTCTGGCCACGGATTCCGACTACTCGCCCAAGGCCAGCGCAGCCCAGGGCATCCCTGTGAACCGCGGCAAGGCCGAGGAAATACTGGCGCTCCAGCCAGACTTGGTGGTAGCGGGACGTTATACCGGACAAACAACGGTGCGGTTGTTGCGCTCGCTGGGATTTAACCTGGTTGAGTTGGAGATGCCCGTTTCCATTGCCCAAGCCCGCGAGCAGATTCACCGGCTGGCCACCGCTCTCGAAGAACCGGCCCGCGGCGATGCGGTCATCGCGCAGTTGGACGCTCGGCTGGACGCCGTCAAGGAAGCTGGTGATAGCCGGCGCCCCCTGGCGGCGATTTATCAGCCGAACGGCTTTACCGCCGGTCAGGGCAGCCTGGCGGATGAAATGCTCGGCTGGGCCGGGATCGACAATCTGGCCGCCCGGGTCGGCATCCGCTTCTGGGGAAATCTCTCCCTGGAACAACTGATATTGGCTACGCCAGACCTGTTGATAGTCGAGCCTGGCACCAAGTCAGGGCCTGCACTCGCCCGACAACTGCTCAGCCATCCAGCTCTGGAACATCTCAAGTCCCGGGTAATGACTCTGGAAATTCCCAGCCGTTACTGGAGTTGCGCTGGCCCCTGGCTGGTGGAACCGATAGAACGCCTGGCTGCGGCCCGCCGCGCCTGGGCTATTCAGCATGCCAACACTGGTCCTTGAGGGTGACGCACCCAAGCCAAGGCGGTCCCTGGCAATCCTGCTGCTGGGGCTGGGGGCGCTGATGCTGATCCTATTCGCCGCCTCCCTGCTGGCGGGACGGGCGTTTCTGCCCATGCTCAAGCTGGTACTGGGAGCCGCCGGCAGAGACAGCGCCACGCTGTGGCTGATCCTGACCGAAATTCGCCTGCCTCGCGCGCTGCTGGCGGTGTTGATCGGCGGGACTCTGGGCTTGACGGGTGCTGTCTTGCAGGGATTTCTGCGCAATCCCCTGGCCGAGCCGGCGCTGATCGGTGCGTCCTCCACGGCCGCCCTAGGCGCGGTCCTGACCTTTTACTTTGGGCTCGCCAACGCCTTTCCCTATGCTCTGCCCCTGGGCGGGATGGCTGGGGCCATCGTCGGCGTGGTGCTGGTGACCTTGCTCGCGGGCCGCACCGGCAGCGCGCTGACCCTGATACTGGCGGGCGTTGCCATCAGCAGCCTGGCGGGAACCTTGACTTCGCTGGCCCTCAATCTGGCACCCAGCCCCTACGCGGCTCTGGAAATCGTATTCTGGCTGCTGGGGTCGCTTGCCGATCGCAGCTTTGAGCAGGTCCGGATAGCGACACCCTTCATCCTCTTGGGCTGGCTTCTGTTGCTCGGATGCGGACGGGCGTTGGATGCACTGACCCTGGGGGAGGATACCGCCCGCAGCCTGGGTTTTAATCTGACAGCGGTACGCCTGCGAATCATTGCAGGCGTTGGTCTGTCGGTGGGCGCCGCCGTGTCCGTTGCCGGCGGCATCGGCTTTGTAGGGCTGATCGTGCCCCACCTGTTGCGACCTTTAGTCCAACAGCGGCCAAGCTTGTTGTTAGGCGCCAGCGCTCTGGGAGGAGCGGTCCTGCTGCTGGCGGCGGACATCGCGGCCCGCGTGCTCACGCCGGGCACGGAACTCAAGCTGGGCGTAGTCACCGCATTGATTGGCGCGCCTTTCTTTTTGTTGCTGTTGGTCCGCTTGCGGAATTCGCTGTCATGAGCGCGTTGATGGGTGAGAATCTGTCCGCCAGCCTGGGGGGCCGGCTCGTCTTGCGGAATATCGATATCGCGGTGGAAGCTGGGGAATTGCTCGGCCTGTTGGGCCCCAATGGGGCCGGCAAATCCACCCTGTTGCGGGTACTGGCGAATCTGCTGCTTCCCGCCAGCGGGGAAGTTTTCGTCCATGGCCAGCCAATGCGAGCATTGCGTGGCCGGGAGCTGGCGAAGACCCTGGCCTATCTCCCCCAAGGCGCGGATTGCCACTGGGCCATGGCTGTCGAGCAGGTAGTGGCGCTGGGCCGCCTGCCGCACCGGGCACCCTGGATGCCCCTGGATGCCGAACACTGGCGGCACATCCGCGCCGCCATGGTTTATACGGACGTGCTGCAATTCATCGGACGCCCAGTCAATACCCTGTCGGGTGGCGAGCGGGCCAGGGTTTTGCTGGCCCGGGCACTGGCCGGCTCGCCCGGTATTCTGTTGGCGGATGAACCGGTCACTGGCCTCGATCCCGCCCATCAACTGGATGTCATGGCGTTGCTGCGCTGCCTGGCTGGCGACGGCGCCGCAGTGGTGGCCATCCTCCACGACCTTACCCTGGCGACCCGGTTCTGTGACCGCATCGTTTTACTGCACGCTGGCCGCCAGGTCGCCCATGGCGACACGGACACCGTGCTGACCGCTGAGAATCTGGCCTGTTATTACGCCATCCGGGCTGATATAGTACACACGGAGCATGGCCGTTTCATTATCCCCATCGAGCGCATCCGGACGCCAGACGGTGATGGCGCGTGAGGAGAGGGATTATCCCAGCAAGGCGAGCATCAGCGAAGTCCGTAGCCTGATTCTTGCCCTGCTCGGTTCGCTGGCTATTCACGCCAGCGCCATGCTGGCTTTCCTCTATCTACAACCCTTGCAGGCTCCACGGGCAACTTTTTCAGCCCTTGCGCAATCCGGCTGGTTGCCTGGGAGGCGGCGACCAGCGTGGGAGTTTTGCCATCCGCGGCCAGGCGCAGCACCCCCCGCAACCGCGCCAGTATGCGCTGGCCGTTCCATGAACAGGCACCGTTCGGTGAGGATTTCGCCTTGGATGCCCCCCCCGCACGATCAGCTCTAATATGCGGTGCTGCGCGTCCCGCAAATTTTCGTAGCGCTTGGCCCTGGTAATATCGCGGACGCTGACCATCACTTGTTGATTTGAAAATGGCAACAGCCCTGCCTCATACCAGCGCTTTTATGGCGGCAGTAGCTTAACCAGGTAATCCTAATTTATTATCTGGCCCAAATAACTACCTATGAGCAGAGTAAGCCATACAGTCGTTGAGAAATGAGCGGCTACTCACTATGCATTCATGAGTACAATAGTAAGATTACCAACAGCCAGCGTTAAGTCACTGCCGCGCAGCGTATTATCGGTGCGCCGGCAATTTGCTTGCTAAGGATTTGGGGCAGCCTAGGAACTTCACTATAGTGGCGAACAACGTAAATAACCCGTACCGCATCCCCGAGCAACGTCGCACGGCAAGGGAAGCGCCTTGGATCACGTCGGACAGCGAGTTCCAAGCCTATTTGCTGAGCGGCGTATCGCGCACTTTCGCCCTAACCATTCCGCAGTTGCCGCCAGACCTCGCCAGGGTTGTCAGAAACGCTTATCTGTTGTGCCGCATCATCGATACGATCGAGGACGAGCCGGCCTTGAGCCCGGCCTGTAAGCGTTATTTTTGCCAGCAGTTCACCGCCGTGGTCGGCGCCACGAACCCGGCTGAGCGGTTTGCCGCCGAGCTTGCCCCGCTCCTCTCGCACCACACCATCCCGGCGGAACATGAACTGATTCGCGGCACGCCGCAGGTCATCGCTATCACCCACCGCTTGACTCAGCCCCAACAGGAGGCGCTTGCCTGCTGCGTGCGGCTGATGAGCGACGGCATGGCGGAGTTCCAGGAGAGCCATGATCCCTGTGGCCTCGAAAACCTGCCTCAACTGAATCGGTACTGTTACTTTGTCGCCGGGGTCGTCGGGGAAATGCTGACTAAGCTGTTCTGCGATCACTCGCCGGAAATCGCCCAACGCCGGGGAGCGCTGATGAGTTTGGCGGTTTCGTTCGGCCAGGGTCTGCAAATGACCAATATCCTGAAGGACATCTGGGAAGACCGCCGCCGCGGGGCCTGTTGGCTGCCGCGCGATGTCTTCACCGAAGCGGGCTTCGACCTGCGCGAATTGGCTCCAGGACATTATCAGGCTGGTTTTGGTCAAGGCCTCACCCGCCTGATCGGCATCACCCATAATCATCTGCAGGATGCCCTGGCGTATACCTTGCTCATCCCACGGCACGAAACCGGTATCCGTAATTTCTGTTTATGGGCACTGGCGCTGGCGGTTCTGACTCTGCGCAAGATCAATCGTCGCCGGGACTTTAGCATTGGCCATCAGGTCAAGATATCGCACCGCAGCGTGCAGGCGACTATTCTTACCAGCCGCCTGACCGTGAGCCACGATTATCTGCTGCGCTCGATCTTTCACTTGTCCAGCATGGGCTTACCGCACGCGCCGAAGCCGCGGAGTTACCCCGAAAGCCCCTGATGAACTCATAACCAGGGTGGCTGCGGCAGCTCCACGGCATTCACACCTAACTAAAGAAAATCCTGATATGCTTAAAATAATTACTTGCTGGCGATAGCAAGGTTACACATGCAACGCAACAATTCATTTACCACCCTTCTAGTCTGCTTGAGCTTGCTGCCTCTGGGAGCGGCGGGAGGCGAGGTTTACAAGTGGGTGGATGAACGAGGCCAAATTCACTACAGCAATCAACGACCCCCGTCCGTAGACAAGGTTGTAGTGCTGGACATTTCCGAGTCCACCGCCAACCCCTCACCAGTGCCTAACCCAGATGAAGAGCTGGCAAGAATAAAGGATTTCACGCGCCAGCTTACGCTGGAACGAGAGGCCCGCGAGCGGCAAAGGCTCGAAGAGCGCCTAAATGCCCTGGAAAACTCGTATCAGCGGCTGCAAGAAGAACAACAGCAACCTCAGCAACCGACCGTAATATGGCAGTACGCCGTACCGCCTTATTACTATCCGATTCCTCACCCGCACCACCCGCCCCCGCACCACCCGCCGCGGGAATGGCCTGACATCCACGCGCCAGGCGCGTCCGGACCTGCTGATAATCCGCCCGCGCCCGCGCCATTGCGGCCGCCAGTGAAACCAATCGCCCCCCGTGAGCAAGGGGTACAACTACCCAACCCGTCAACCAGCATCATGAAACCCGGCGCGCCCGCCCAAGGACCGGACCCAAACACGCCCGCCAAGCCATAACCCTAGGTGCCACCCGCCGCCGGCGGAGTTTCTCCTGTCCCCTCGCGCAGACTGGCTTCGATCAACTTGGCAAGTTCAGCCTTGGCGGCCGCGCGCCCGGAATCACCGGCATTGGCCGCTGACTCGGCGCTGTCCAGCCGTGACCATTCGGGATGCACCTTGGCTTCCGCCAACATGACCGGCAGTTGCTGCGTTTTCCAGACTTTCCGAGCAACCGCCGATTGCGCCTTGAGCCGGATCTTGTCCTGGCTGGCGTGCCCCCGCCGCAACAGCGCCTGTACCAGCTCGATCTGACGCACCACAAGCAGGCGCAGGGTGGCATCGTTGACCCTGAGTTCGGTAAACCCCCGCGCCCGGTCGGCCAAGCGTTTGCCATGCGTCTGGGAACTGCTCCACAGCGCCCCGAGGGTGGCGCCCAAAGCAGCGGCAGCGCCCAGCGTCAGGCCGCCCGTCATCGCATCGATGGCCAGTCCCGCGATGCCACCCGCCGCCGCACCGCCGCCGGCCCGGATCCCAAACTGCCTCAGCGAGGCCGGATTGAACAGATCCAAGCCCCACTGCCCATCGTCAATGGGTAGCGCCTCAGCCTCATAATCGTCAGATCGAAACTGGTACAGATCCAGCAGGGCGTCGACGCAACACTGCTCGCGCTCGCGCACCAAACGCTTGAGCGACTCCATGGCGGCGACATCTTTTCGGCCATCGGCGGGCAGGGTGACCCGGTAGGCAGCGACATCGATGAACAGGTCGGCCAGGAGATCCGCCGCGGCGTGCATCAGGCCTGTCCGGTGCCTGATGCGATCCGCGATCACTGCCTCCAGGGTAGTGCGAAACGGGTCCAGCAGGGTCTGCATCTTCTCGAACAACCGCTGCTCGCCGTTCTCATTCAGCACGACGGTATCAAACTCGACCACGGCATGCATGTTCACCCGCGCCAGATGCTCGCGCCACTGGGCGGTCCTGGCCTCCGAGCTGACCACAAAGTTGAGCACCGGCACCACCGGCTTTGCGCACCGCCCCAGGATTTCCAGTTCATCGCGATGCTTAGCCAGCACGCGGTCACGAACATCGATCACGTACAAGGCCACATCGCTGGCCAACACCTGTCTGAGCGCCTTGGCCTCCTGCTCGAATGCGCCGTGGGCCGCGGCACTGTCGAGAAACCGCCGCAGCACCACAATCCAGTCCATTTGCCGGTCTACACGGAGACCATCCAGATGCTCCAGCAGGCCAATGGAGTCCTCCAGGCCGGGGGTATCGTAGAGTTCTACCAGCGGCACACCGTCGACCAGCAGGTAAGCGCCTTGCACATGGCGGGTTGTGGAAGGCCGGTTGGAAACCTCGCCAAACGCCGCATCCCGCGTCAAGGTACGCAGCAACGATGTCTTGCCGGTATTGGTATGGCCGACGACGGCAACTTTCAGTACGGGCAGGCTCACGAAGAACCCTCCGCCACCAGCGCCAGGGCCAACCGTTGCTGCAGCGCGTTCAACCACTCGCGTGCGGCAGCGCGGCTGACGATGACAGCATCGTCAGCCAGGGTAACCTGGTCGATGATACGGGTAATTGCAACTTCATCGCGCCCCTGCAATTCCAACAGGACGGCAAACAGCGCCGCGCTGCGCACCACCGTCGTCAGGTCCACGGGCGGTGTGGCGATGGCGGATGACGGTTGTACCACCGCCGCGAGGGCAGCCCCCAACCCGGCCCAGGCGGGTAATGCCGCGATGGCGGCAGGCGCTACCAGGGTCGCGGCGGCGACACAGCCCAGAGCGCCCGCCATGGCGCCCGCCGCCAGCCAGCGGGGATTGGCGCGCAGCCGCGCGGGAAGCAGGTTCACCATGCGCTCCGCGCTACTTTTCAGTTGCTCGACCCGGTTCCCGCCATCCTGGAAGCGGGCCCGCAGCAACGCCTGCCAGGACTGGCCCTCGCCGCGATAGAGGATGGCGATGGCCCGGTGCAGTTCCACCTGTTCGTCGAGGTTGGGCTGGCCCGGCCAGCGCTCGATATGCTCCATGATTAATGCGCAGGACCGCGCCAAGCGCCCAACCGGGACAGGAACTGGGCCGGCTACGCCGAACAGGGAGGCCAGCCGGGCGCGGCTGGCGTCGGTGAGATGGTCCAGGTCTACCTCGATGACCCGCTCACCAGGCACCTGGGTGGTGTGGAGGAGCCGGCGCCAGTCTTCGATCCGTGCCGCGACCTGTTCGGCGTCCCCCCGCAACCGCAACCGCTGGCCCTCGGTCAGGACAATGACCACCGGGATATGGGATGCCGTTTGCAGATCATGGATAAAGGAACGCGTTCCCCGGTCTGGGGTAGCCGCCAGCGAGCAGACCACCGCGATCGCTCGCGGCGGGATGGCTGCCGCGCGGATCTGTTCCAACGCGCGCTGGCGGTCGCCGCGGCTGTCCACGAAGCCCAAGTCCAGCCACTCGACTCCCTGCAACAGCGGCGGCCAGTGGGTTTGCGGTGGCTCGATCTCCAGCCCCAGGATCACCAGGGGTCCCGCCGCCTTGATGGGCAACGGTTGGCCTCCGCCCTCCTCGCGCTGACCGTTCGCGACACCGGTGTCGGCATCGACGATACCGATGTCCTGAGCCTCCGGCAGCAGGCGGGGCCGCAAGCGCGCGTAACCGGGCAAGGACGTATCCAGGCGAAACCGGCGCCCGGCCCGCTGAACCGCCAACAGACTGAAGATCAGCAACAGCGAACGCGGCAACAAGCCATAGGCGACCAGGCTACCAACCAGCAACCCCGACCAGGCTTCCCGGGATTCGCCAGCCACTGGACCTTGGCGGGTCCAGTGGCTGGCCATGATCTGCTGCGCCGTAGGGGTTGTGAACCCCAGCGCCGCAGGCGCGCTGGCGAGGGTACGAGTCAGCGCCACATAGGTGCGATCGGACAGGATCGTGGTTTCCCAGGCGAAGGTGTACTGCTTGGTGCTCAGGATAAAGATCACCAGCACCAGACAACCGCTGAGAAATGCCAGCCACAGCGAGTGGCTGATCGCGCTCAAGGTCCATCGGCCGATAGGACTGCGTGCATAGATCGAGGCGCTGGCCCGGACGGCGGCCACCTGCACAGGCTCCCTATGCAGCCAGCGGCTGATCCGCCGCCCCAGGGCTAGCGCCATGCCCCCCAGTGAACTGGTGGTCATGGCACCGGGCCACAGTAACATCAGCATCAGCCATATCAGCAAGGCGAGGGTATGCACGCCCAGCAGGCTGCCCAATACCCAGAAGAAATTGACCGGCCCCTCTCCCTGGGACCCGAGCGCGACTTGCGCGGTGGTCGCACCAGCCATTATCGCCATGACCAGCCCAATGGCCACGGCCCAGCGGGAACCGCCACGCAACTGGCACAAGGCCACGCTCAGCGCGGGCGCCATGGCCAGCGCTTGCGCCCGCGTCACCAGTCGCCGCTCCAGATCGCCGCCCGCCGCGCGGGCCAGCGCATCCGCCTGCGGATCGTCGCCGGCGAGGCCCTGCGCATCCTCGTGCAGCCGCACCGCTTCGGCAAGCAACCGTTGACTGAAACCGATCGGTTCCTGGGCCGGTTGCGCTGCGGTTGTAGCGAACGCCTCGCTGGCATTTAACTTCAAGGGCATGGTTTTCTCTTATTGGGTCCAGCGCGCCATGATAAAGCATGCGGGCAACCATGGGCCAGATTACACTTGTTTCGCTTGGATCGGGAGCGCCTACCACGACCTCAGCGGCTTTGAGGCAAGCGCAGCCGCGGATGGCTTTACACAACTTCTACACCTGGTTCAACGAACAGCTCGGCCAGCCTCGTTTGGCGTTCGCTGATTTGGTCGATTGGTACGCTATCATTCATCCTAAGCGTTATTGTGCTTTCACGAGGGCTTGCAAATGAGACGGAGCGGTGTTTGGCGTGCAAGTGATCTTTCATCGATTGCCAAACGCGTTCGATAGGATTGACATCCGGGCTATAAGGAGGTTGAAATAACAAGACGACATTATCAGTAATCTGAAGTTTTTTGGCTAAATGAAACCGTCCGTTATCTAATTGAAGTATATTAAGACTGTGGGGATAAGCTTGAGAGAATTGGTCTAGAAATAGCTGAAAACAATCCGCGTCTAAATTAGAAAACTCTAAAAAGAAACTGTCTCCCTTCAGGGGTTCAACCGCTCCCATATAAATAGAACGCTTGATACTTCCATTGGACCGGACCGATCTCTTTGACCCCCAACGCGGTGAGCTCACGCCGGGTGATCGTCTTCAACCCAAAACGACTTTCATCCTGACCCCAATAGCGTAACGGCAAGGCCGAACTGCCGCCTAAGTTTTGAAGGACATCAATTAGTTCGAGGCTATCTGGCAGTTTTTTTAAATTCGACGACGGCAGCATCCTCCCGATGAATGCTCGTCTGGCGCGCCACCTTGAGCTTTACAGTGCCAGCCATATTTACGCTGCTGGGCATCGTTATCCTCTATTTTCTTACTTGGCCCGTGCCCATCGATCCGGTGCCGTGGCAGGCGCCACTGAATCCTGGCTACACAGGCGTTTTCGCGCTCAACGAGCGCTTACAGGGGGTGGAACGATTGCCCATCGGTGATAATCATGGGCCGGAGGCTGTCGTGCTCGACGCCCGCGGGCGGATCTATGCCTCCACCCACGAAGGCCAGATCGTCCGCCTGGCGCCGGACGGCTCCCAGCCGGAAAACTGGGCCGACACAGGCGGGCGGCCGCTCGGCATGGCCTTCGATAGCCAGGGCAATTTGATCGTCGCCGACGCCTTTCTCGGCCTGTTGCAAGTAACCCCGGACGGCCAAGTTACGGAACTGGCCACCCGTGTCGACGGCATCGCTATCGGCTATGCCAACGATCTCGACGTGGCCGCCGACGGCAAGATCTATTTTTCGGACTCTTCGACTAAATTTAGCGCTAAAGCGTCCGGCGACACCTACACGGCCAGCATGCTTGACATCCTCGAACATGGTGGTCACGGTCGGCTGCTCGTCTATGATCCGGCCACCGAAACAACCATCCCCCTGTTGGGGAACCTGAATTTCCCTAACGGGGTCGCCATCAGCCCTGATCAAACCTATGTCCTGGTCAACGAGACGGGCGCTTATCGGATTCTGCGCTACTGGCTGGAGGGCCCCAAAGCGGGGCAAGCCGAACCTTTTCGCGAGGCGCTGCCGGGATTTCCAGACAACCTGACGGCCGGCCAAGAAGGGCGTTACTGGGTCGCCCTCATCGCCCCCCGCAACCCCCTGCTGGATAAATTCGCGGACAAACCCTGGCTGCGAAAAATCATCCAGCGCCTACCGGCCTTCCTGCGTCCCAAGGCCGCGCCTCACGGGCACGTCATCGCGTTGAACGGCGAAGGCAAAGTCGTCCTGGATCTACAGGATCCAAACGGGGCTTTCCCCATGATCACCGCCGTTGCGGAGACGGAGACCTACCTCTATTTAGGCAGCCTCAGCGCACCGGCGGTAGGGCGCCTGGCAAAAGCGACGCTCGGACTGTAGGGGCGGCTTTATTCGCGTGTTTCCTGCTTCCCGTCCATACCTCGGATGATTTCCAGCGAGCGCAGCGAGAACAGACAGGCGCACACCGGGTAGTTATGGCTGGCTATTTTCCAGGTGTCGGATGCCCAAACGTTGTAGTCACGACTGGCGTGATGTAATAAGGAATAGCCACGCATAGCGCGATTCGCGGATTTCGGGGGGAATGTCTGGCCGGCGTTGCCCGGCCCCGGCAACCCGTTCCCCCTTGTGGCGGACAATTGCGGTTGCTTGCTGGCGAGTGGACAATCAGTGGAGAACTGGCAAAATGAAAGGGGTCAGGTTTTCACCTA
>CAVOJV010000049.1:0-17381 GCA_963696325.1 uncultured Gammaproteobacteria bacterium | reverse complement strand
ACGTTTTCGACAAAGGACTGGATTCTGGTGTTCGATATCCTCGACGGTGGCGCGGAGGCACTGGTTCAGTTTGATTATTCTCCAACTCATTGATTGTTAATCAAATACTGAAGATAGGCAGCCTTTGAATCCTCAATACTTGCTCCCATGAAAGAGGCACTGGTTCAGCCTGATTATTCTCCAACTCATTGATTGTTAATCAAATACTGAAGATAGGCAGCTTTTGAACTCTCAATTTGGTATCATGAACCTCCACACAAACTTGGCTTTATCACCCGAATAGTTTAATATATTCAACTAGTTATCGTAACAATCAGTAACTTCTCAATAACCGGGGGCAAGACGCTGGACATGAGCCTGCCATTGATGGCACAGTAGAGCCATGAGCAAGCCAGTGCAGTTACCGGACATTCCCGAAGCAGCCCAAACACCGTTGGTGAAGGAGCTGTTGGGGATTATCGCCCAGTTGGCGGAGAAAGTCCGGCAACACGAAGAAACGATTGCTCAACTGCAGGATGAGATAGCGGTCCTCAAAGGTGAAAAGAAGCGTCCCCAGTTTAAGCCGAGTCAATTAGATAAGAAAGCCGGTCAGGACGAGGAAGCCTCAGGCGAGGGCAAACGACCGGGGTCGGCGAAGCGGAGCAAGACCGCCGTGCTGGAGATCCATGAGGAGCGGGTCATCCCACCGACGGAGCCGGTGCCGGCGGGTTCGCGGTTTAAGGGCTACCACGACTATGTTGTCCAGGACTTGGTGATTCAGGCCCATAATACGCGCTATCGCCTGGAGCGGTGGGAAACGCCTGACGGGCAGACCCTGATCGGGCAGTTACCGGAGTCGGTGGGGGGCCGGCATTTTGGTCCCACGCTGGTGAGTTATATCCTCTATCAGCATCATCACTGCCAGGTGACCCAACCGTTATTAGCGGAGCAACTGCGGGAATGGGGAATCGACATTTCCACCGGCCAAATTGACGCGCTGCTGACGGCTAACCAAGCGGTGTTCCAGGAGGAGAAAGACGCTCTCTTGTCGGTCGGATTAGCCTGTTCCCGTCATCTGACAGTAGACGATACGGGCGCCCGTCACCAAGGCAAGAATGGCTACACCACCCACATCGGTAATGACTATTTTGCCTGGTTTGCCAGTACCGAGTCCAAAAGCCGCCTCAATTTCCTCCACCTGCTGCGGGCTGGCCACACCGACTACCGGGTCGAAGAAGACGCCTTGGTATATATGGGACGCCAGAAGTTACCCAAGGGGTTGGTGGCCGGCTTGCGCAACCATCCCCAGCGGTGCTTTGCGACGAAAGCCCAGTGGGACACGCATCTAAC
Organism: uncultured Gammaproteobacteria bacterium; assembly: GCA_963696325.1. GTDB lineage: Bacteria > Pseudomonadota > Gammaproteobacteria > Competibacterales > Competibacteraceae > CAVOJV01. Next base: position 16,052 of record CAVOJV010000049.1, on the reverse strand, counting down.
CCAGGTCGGGATCACGCAAACACGCCATCGTCGGATTGCCACGGAAGGCGCCCTGCTGGGCAGTGCGTTACACCATGGCGTTCCCCCTGACCTGGCCATCGTGAGCGACGATGCCGGACAGTTTAATGTGCTGCGGCATGGGTTGTGTTGGGTCCATACGGAACGGCTGATCCATAAGCTCATTCCCCTGAACGAGACTCACCGTCAAGCGATTGCCCAGGTACGGGGACAGGTGTGGGCGTTGTACGCCGACCTCAAGGCCTATAAGCAGCAGCCAACCGAGGCCAAGAAAGTGGAGTTGACCGCCCGCTTCGACACGATTTTCACCACCCGCACCCCGTTTGAGACGCTGAATCAGCTGGTCAAACGGCTCTATCGTAACAAGGCAGAATTGTTATTGGTGCTGGAGCGGCCCGATATCCCGTTACATACCAATGGCAGCGAACAAGCTCTGCGTGATCCCGTGAAGAAACGCAAGGTCAGTAGTGGCACCCGTAGTGACCTGGGGCGACGCTGTTGGGATACCTTTATGAGCTTAAAGCGGAGCTGTCGAAAGCTCGGGGTTTCCTTTTGGCGGTACCTCACTGATCGAACATCGCGCACGCACGCGATTCCACCCCTGCCCGAGCTCATCCGGCAGCAGGCTGCCGTTCCGCGGGGAGCGCCCTGACTTATTGAGAAGTTACAACAATCATACTGAACCAGTACCGCCGTGGCGCCGTGGAGACGGCTTAAGGCAAAATCCGTGAATAAAGGTTGGTCGTTATGGCGCACGCGCAGGCTGTCTGCGTGATGCGGCGGTGCAGGAGAGGCGTCTGGTCAGGTTCCTCGGGTTGATGGAACTGCGCCAGGGCCGACAGAGCGGCACGGGCGTAGGCGAGGCGTGCCGGGATGTCCCAGGTTCGATCTCCTCGGCGCTGTTGCAAGGAAGGGGCGCCAGGGTCGACCAGGGAGAAAGGATTGTCATTGGACAGCGTTGCACACCTCCAGAACGAATGACTCAGCCGCCTGGACCCCGGCATCACGTAGTTCGATGTTTGGGGACGACAAAGCGGATCGAATGACGCTCAGCCGCCATGCCTCGGTGAGTGGTTTCTGTCGATTGAGCAGCCGAAGCAGTCCAGCCGCCGAACTCCGGTTCCACCGGCGACCGGAGATCACGCCGATCAGCCAATCACCGGCCGCGACCCCGATCCGCACAACCTCCTAAGCAAAGTCTCGGCAGGATGCGTGTACCCATCTTCGACTGGGTCAGCTTCCAGCGCTGCCCGAATTCGGGTTTCCACTTGGCGGAGTTTGCTATGATGCTCATACTGTTACCCAGGAGAGTACTGTCATGGCAACCGTCATGCCGGACGGTAAAGTCTATCCCATCCTGCCGACGATGTACGACCTGCTCCACTTCATCTGGGCTATGCTGGCTTTATTGTTATGCGTGTAGCGTGTCCCATTCAGATTTAAATATTGAGGAGGTCGATCATGCAAGTGGAGCGTCGTTTCGAACAGGTAAAAAACCGGCAGGTGCTCATCGAGTTGCCGGAATCGTTTGTCGATCATCAGGTGGAAATCATCGTGCTAACGGTTGACGAGGAAGCAACGCCGAGCCGCCGTCCCCATCCGGATATTGCCGGCAAGATGCAAATTGTCGGTGATATTCTGACAAGCGTTCCCGAGGCCGATTGGGATTTGCCACAATGATCGTACTCGATACCCATGTCTGGCTATGGTGGATTAATTTGGCCCATGCCAGCCTCAAGCCGACCTGGATTGTACGCATTCAAAGTCACGAGCCGGTAGGAATATCGGCGATTTCATGCTTTGAAGTGGCCTGGCTGGAACGACACGGGCCGATCGTACTGCCCTGCGCGCGGGAAGAGTGGTTCGCCAAAGCTCTGGAAGGATCGGGGATCGCCCTACTTCCGATTACACCGAAGATAGCAGGTCTTGCCATCGATTTGCCTGAGCATCACCGCGACCCGCAAGACCGGCTGATCATCGCCACCGCGCTGATTCACGATGCGACTTTGATTTCCGTTCACGCGAAATTCCAGCGCTATGCCGAACTCGCCGGGCGATTGCTTGATAAAGAGTGAGCCGGGTAGTACGCATTGCGTACCTTTTGCGTACCTTTTGCGTACCTTTTGCGGACCATGCGGCAAATGATGGTACGCGGTGCGTACCCTACGATGAGTGGCGGCAATCCTGCTCTATTACCATTACGCAGTTATACGACTTTGACAGTGCCGTAATGAATCAGCCCGGATAGGTCGGGCACAGGACGTACCCCACATGCGCCCCTGCGAACTTGGAAAACGTCGGGCACAGCTTGCGTTTTGCCCCATCTACGAAGCCGGTAGGCGGGCGCGTCTGTACCTAAACTTGCACTGCCATGAATAAGATTGGATTATTTTTGTCAAATATGACAACATGATCCAATGGAACGTAAAATCTCCTGGATCAAAGCGGCGTTAAAAGATTTCGGGGAATTTCCCGAGTCCGTGCAACGTAAGGTCGTTGCCGCACTCCGTTTTGCCGCCAAGGGAGAAAAAGCCGAAACCGCCAAGCCGATGAAGGGGCTGGGTTCCGGCATTTATGAGATTGTTGGTGGCGCATCGAGGTGACGCTTTCAGGACCGTGTATGCGGTGCAGTTGGGAGAGGATATTGGGGTGATACATGCCTTTCAGAAGAAATCCAAAACGGGCATCGAGACGCCTAAACAGGAGATAGATCTGATCATTGAACGCATCAAGAGGCTGAAAGAACGACTGTGATGAACGATGAAATCGAGCTGGTCAAGGGTAGTGATAATCCCTTTCGGGATGCGGGTATCGCTAACGCCGATGCCGAACTGATGAAAACCGACCTAGCGGCTGAGATTGTTCGTATCCTGCGGGAACGTGAACTCACCGGCACAGAGGCCGCCAAGCTTGCCGGCGTTCAGGCAGCAGATATTTCCCGCATTCGTAAGGCCGATTTAGATCGCTTCACCATCGATCGGCTGGCCCGGATTCTTAAACGCCTGGACCAGCGGATTCACCTCAGGATTGAGATTAAGCCCGCTGGGAAAAGGGAGTCTGGCATTGAGCCAGGTAGGTTGGGCACCGCGCCGAACTGGGCACTTTCTCTTCATTGTTGCCTCGCTCATCATTCGCTCTTCACTTGAAGATCGGCTACCAACTTAAGGCGGGACAGTCCTGTAGGGTGCGTCCTACGCACCATTGTCGATCCAGCAGGGCGCCCGGGGATTGGCGCGTAGGTCAATGTTCTCGTCTGATGACATGCTAACTCGAGTTGGGCAACGCGCGGCGTTGCCCCATCTGCAACTGCTGTGATTACCCTCCTCAAGCCGCCTGCCGCAAGGTATCCAGCAAGGTGGCGAGTTCCGCCGCCTTGGGCTTGACCAGCCAGAATTTGCTGGCGTAATAGCGGAAATCGTCCAGGATGGTATGCCCCCAGGGACTGCTGGTTTCGGCGACGAATTCCTCTATCAGGGAGAGCAGATAGTTGCACTGCAATTCCATGTTTTCGGTGACGACCCGATGGATGTCGATCAGTTCATGGTTGAAGCGGTCCACGAAAGTGTTGTGCTCGTCCAGCACGTAGGCAAATCCACCGGTCATGCCGGCGCCAAAGTTCACGCCGATCTCGCCCAGCACGACCACCACGCCACCGGTCATGTACTCGCAGCCATGATCGCCGACCCCTTCCACCACGGCATAGGCCCCGGAATTGCGCACCGCGAAGCGTTCGCCGGCCGTGCCCGCGGCGAACAACTTGCCGCCGGTTGCCCCATACAGGCAAGTATTGCCGATGATGGGCGTGTGATTGCTGGCAAAGCGGCTGCCCTGCGGGGGGCGGATCACCAGTTTGCCGCCGGCCATGCCCTTGCCCACGTAGTCGTTGGCGTCTCCCTCCAGGTACATATGCAGGCCGGCGGCGTTCCAGACACCGAAGCTCTGCCCCACGGTGCCGGTCAGGCGCAGGACGATGGGCACATCGGCCATGCCATAATCGCCGTAGCGGCGGGCGATTTCGCCGGACAGGCGGGCGCCGATGGAACGGTGCACATTGCGCACGCTGTACTGGAACTCGCCACCCAGCCTGCCCTGGACGGCTGGCAGACGATCGCGCACCATGGTTTCAGCCAATTCGCCTCTGTCGAAGGGCTGGTTGTGGGGTTCGATGCAGTATTGCGGCATGTCGCTGGCCAAGCCGGCATCCGACAGGATGGGCGTCAAATCGAGGCTTTGGTGTTTGCTGGTCGCGCCTGGCAGAATGTCCAGCAGGTCCGTGCGGCCGATCAGATCCACGAACCGGCGGATGCCGAGGCTCGCCATGATTTCCCGCACCTCCTGGGCGATGAACCGGAAGTAGTTCATCACCTTCTCGGCATTGCCCTTGAAGTGCTGCATGCGCAGCACGTTGTTCTGGGTGGCCACGCCGGTAGCGCAGTTGTTCAGATGGCAGATCCGCAAGTACTTGCAGCCCAGTGCCACCATGGGACCGGTGCCAAAACCGAAACTCTCGGCACCCAGAATAGCCGCTTTGATCACATCCAGGCCGGTCTTCAAACCACCATCGGTCTGTAACCGTATTTTGTCGCGCAGATTGTTCCTGCGCAGAACCTGGTGGGTTTCGGTCAGCCCCAATTCCCAAGGGCTCCCGGCATACTTCACGGAGGTGAGCGGCGAGGCGCCAGTGCCGCCGTCGTAACCGGCAATCGTGATGAGATCGGCATACGCCTTGGCCACCCCAGCGGCGATGGTGCCTACCCCGGCCTCGGCCACCAGCTTCACCGACACCAGCGCCTTCGGATTGACCTGCTTGAGATCAAAGATCAACTGGGCCAGGTCCTCGATGGAATAGATATCGTGGTGGGGCGGTGGCGAGATCAGCGCCACCCCTGGACGGGAGAAGCGGAGCCTCGCGATCATCTCGTTGACCTTATCGCCGGGCAGTTGGCCGCCCTCGCCGGGCTTGGCGCCTTGGGCGACCTTGATCTGCAGGACCTCGGCATTGACCAGATACGCCGGCGTGACCCCGAAGCGGCCCGAGGCCACCTGCTTGATCTTGGACATGCGCTCGGTGCCATAGCGGACCGGGTCCTCGCCGCCTTCGCCGGAATTGGAGCGCCCGCCCAGCCGGTTCATGGCCATCGCCAGGGCCTCGTGGGCCTCCGGCGACAGCGCGCCCAGGGACATACCGGCGGAGTCGAAACGCGGCAGGATGGCTTCGACAGGCTCGACCTGATCCAGCGGGATGGGCTTGGCACCGGCGCGCAGCTTGAAAAGATCCCGCAGGGTGGTCACCGGGCGCTCGTTCACCAGCCTGGCGAATTGCTGATAGTCACTGTATTCGCCGCTGTTGACCGCCGCTTGCAGAGCCTGCACCACGTCCGGGTTGAAGGCGTGGTATTCGCCGCCGTGGACATATTTCAGCAGGCCGCCCTGCTCGATGGACTTGCGGGGCTTCCAGGCCCGGTCGGCCAGTTGCCGCTGGTCCGCTTCCAAATCGGCGAAGCGCGAGCCCTGGATACGGCTCACCGTATCCTTGAAGCACAATTCCACCACCTCGTCGTGCAAACCGACGATCTCGAACAGTTGCGCGCCCCGGTAGCTGTTGATGGTGCTGATGCCCATCTTGGAGATGATCTTGAACAAGCCCTTGTCGATGCCTTTGCGGTAGTTCTCCTGCAGCTTGGCGAGGTCCTGCACGGCAATTTCGCCCGTGCGCACCAGATCGCGCAGGCACTGATAGGCGAGATAGGGATGGACCAGCGTAGCGCCATAGCCGATCAGTACCGCGCAATGATGGGGATCGCGGGCGGTGGCGGTTTCCACGATCAGATTGGCCTCGCAGCGCAGACCCTCGCGGATGAGGCGGTGATGCACGGCGCCCACCGCCAACAGCGCATGGACCGGCAGCTTGCCGGGGGCGATCGCCCGGTCGGACAGCACCAAGAATACCGCGCCGGCGCGCACTGCCGTCACCGCCTCGTCGCACAGGCGCTCGATGGCGGCGCGCAGCCCCTCCTCCTCGGGATAGTTCAGGTCGAGGCGTTGGTGCGGATAGCGGGAGCCGGCATTTTCCAGCAGGGCACGGAAACGGCCCTCGGTCAGCACCGGCGAATTGGAGGCAGGCGCGGCGCATAGGATTTGCTCTCCTCGAACATATTGCACTCGGCGCCCAGGCAGGTCTCCAGGGACATGACGATGGCTTCGCGCAGCGGATCGATGGGCGGGTTGGTGACCTGGGCAAACTGCTGGCGGAAATAGTCGTACAGGGAACGCGCGCCCGTGGAGAGCACCGCGAACGGGGTATCGTCACCCATCGAGCCCACCGCCTCCTGACCGGCTTCGGCCAGTATCCGCAGCACCTGATCGCGCTCCTCGAAGGTGACCTGGAACAGCTTTTCATACGTGACCAGGGTATCGGGGTCAACATCGCTATCGCCGGGCTCATCCCTGTAAAGCGAGCGCAGCCGCCGGGTATTGCCGCGCAGCCAGCGCCGGTAGGGGTGGCGGCTTTTTAGATCGTTGTCGATATCAATTGGTTGCAGCAACCGGCCGGTTTCGGTATCCACCGCCAGCATCTCACCAGGCTTCATCCGGCCCTTGGCGACCACCTCTTCCGGGGCATAGTCGTAGACCCCAATCTCCGAGGCGATGGTGAAATGACGGTCCTGAGTGATCACATAGCGGGCCGGGCGCAGGCCGTTGCGGTCCATGGTACAGGCGGCGTAGCGGCCATCGGTGAGCACGATGCCGGCGGGACCATCCCAGGGCTCCAGATGCATGGAATTGTATTCGTAGAAGGCGCGCAGATCCGGGTCCATGTGCTCCACGTTCTGCCACGCCGGTGGAATCAGCAGGCGCATGGCCCGGAAGATGTCCATCCCGCCGGCCAGCAAGACTTCCAGCATATTGTCCAGGGAACTGGAGTCGGAGCCGGTCATGTTCACCATGGGCCGCAGGTCCTGCATGTTGAGCAGCGACGATTTGAAGGTATAGCCCCGCGCCAGCGCCCAGTTGCGGTTGCCGCGAATGGTGTTGATTTCACCGTTGTGGGCCAGATAGCGGAATGGCTGGGCCAGCCGCCACTGCGGCAGGGTATTGGTGGAGAAGCGCTGGTGGAAGACGCAGATTGAGGATTCCAGGCGCCCATCGTGAGATCGGGATAGAACACCGGCAGATTGGCCGGCATCACCAGGCCCTTGTAGGAGATCACCCGCGACGACAGACTGGGCACGTAAAACATCGGATCCGTATCCATCAGGACCCGCGCGGCGCGCCGGCGGGCCACCATACAAATGCCGCTCGAACTCCAGCCATCTCCACGTCCGGGGGGGCGTTGACAAATACTTGTTCGATGCGCGGCAGGGTCTTCAGAGACTCCTCGCCACAGGCGGCAGGATCGATAGGCACCACCCGCCAACCAGCGACCGCCAAGCCTTCCTGGCCAATTCCTCTCCAGTATGCGCGCGGGCGGTCGCGGCCAGCACGGCATCCTGGTTCAGGAACACCATGCCCACGGCGAAGCCGTCCGCCAGCGTCATACCCGCTTCGGCGGCGACCTCGCGCAGATAGGCGACCGGTTCTTCATCAGCAGGCCGCAACCGTCGCCGGATTTGCCATCGGCGGCCACAGCGCCGCGATGCGTCAGTCTAGCCAAGGCATTGATAGAGGTATTGACCAACCAGTGGCTGGACTGGTTGTCCATCTGGGCGATCAGGCCAAAACCACAGCTATCTCTTTCAAACTCGGGCCGATACAAGGTGGTAGAGTTCATCATCTTCGCTTCCGCTGACTCGAGAGGACCACGACAGAGTTGCGCCTGGGAGCCCGGCGCGCCTGCCATCTGGGAAAAGCCGAATATACCTTGATTGAGACAATTGACAAGGCGCGGGTTCCCGGAAGAAGAGTATGCTGGAAGTATAGTGAGTCGATTTCGGGCGGGCAAACTCAAGTGCTTATTTTGTCAGCATTTTTGAGGTTTTTTTCTACGACAGCACTCATAAAAGCGTCGCGCATCTTTCTTGTGCGAGTTCCAGGTAATGCCGCGAGAGATCGATTCCCACGGACTTACGACCAAGGTCACGCGCTGCCAGCAGCGTGGTTCCTGTCCCACAGAAGGGATCGAGCACTACCCCATCTTCAGGGCATGTGGCGAGAATCGGAATCCGACACAAGTCAACAGGATAGGGAGCAAAGTGTATTCCTCTGTTCTGCGTGTCCTCTGGCATGATGTCCCATACGTCGCTGGGCTTGCTACCGCTAGGATGATATTGAAGGAAGTAGAAGCCTTTGTCGCGCAGCTCCTTCGCACGACCTGAGACTTTCTCACTATCGGAGTGGGTTGCGCGCTGTTGGCCGCGGATGATCATTCGGAAATCCGAGATACGGCCAGCCGCAACGTCTGCCAGCATCCTGTCGAGCGCTTGGAAAGCTTCACGCTTTTCCCCAGCGCTCAGTGCAGTCGAAAGCTCGATCTGATGCTTGTAGCGGACCCCGGAAACACCCGTCGCTGACACGACAGCACCGTTTACGATCTTCGCTTCGCGGGGTTTTGAGCGGATGGCGTCGGTGTTGTAGTAATACCTTGGCTGCTTGACGAAATGGAAAACGTTTTCGTGAACATTGCCGAGGCGGTCTTTGGTGTTATCCATACCGCTCTTGACCTTGTTCCAAATGACGCTGTTCCTCAGTATCCAGCCTTGGCGATCCATGAGTTCAAAGGCAATGCGCCATGGAATACCGACAAGGCTCTTGTCCTGGTAAGTGTCACCGATATTGAGCCAGAACGAACCCTCTGGCTTTAAAACGCGCTTCAGTTCGAGAAAGACAGCCGCCAAGTGGCGCACAAAGTCGCGATAATCCGGCTCAAGGCCAATGCCGCCGCCTTCGTACTCGCGCTTCCCCCAATAAGGCGGCGATGTCATCGCAAAATCAATGCAGGAAGCTGGTAGCCAGCTCAGCACTTCACTAGCATCGCCGAGCAGCAGAAGGGGTTGAAGACGGCCTTCGCGAAGATAGAACTCGAATCGCGCCCGGTATTCACACTGAACAATCGGATCCGAACCACTTACGGACCTGGATGGAAGGCGTTTGCTCGATAGAGGTCGTCTGTTGCATGAGTTTCTACAGCTTTGTTTCCCTCACCACACATCGATTACGGGCATAACGATCCAGTTCAACCACCGCGCGTAGCGCGGTCGGATCGCCTTCATCATCGCCCCTATTCCATCAGTCCGTATTAATCTTAGACAGGTTCCAACCGTTTCAATTTGATGCGGTCAGTGCGAACATGGGCAAGGTCATACTGCGCCTGTTGGACAAGCCAACTTTCGGCGCTGCCACCAAAGACCGCAGACAAACGCACGGCCATTTCCGGCGAAATTCCGCGCTTCCCGTTCACCAGTTCCGAAAGCGTGGTGCGCGTTACGCCAAGCGCGGCGGCGGCTTCCGTGATATTCAGGCCCAAAGGCTCAATACACTGACGCAACACAAGGCCGCCGGGGGAGGAGGATTCTTCATCGGCATCGTTCGGCCTCTCTAGTGGTAATCGACATAATCAACCTCAAAGGCGTCCGGGTCGGCAAAGCGGAATGTCACCCGCCAGTTAGCCCGCACCGTTATTGCCCAAAAGCCCTTTAACTCGCCCTTAAGCGGATGCAGCCGAAAACCCGGCATGTTCATATCGGCAACTGTTCGGGCGGCATCAAGCCGCGCAATAATATCGCGCAGCTTAACAATATGTTCGGCAATCACGCCGCGCGGGTCGTCGTCCTCGTAAAGGCGTTTCAGCCCTTTGTGGCGGATTGACTTAATCATCCCACATCGTAATGCGTTACATAACGGATGTCAATTGCAACGGGTTGTTACCATCACGGAATTGATACTGACGGCAATCCTGCTCTATTACCATTAGCAGTTATAGTCTTGCTAATTATAATCCGTATATCAGCTAATAGTTAAGCTAAATTTAGTTTTATGAATCAACGTGTTAGAATTAAGATATCCTGAAATAAGTCAACAATATTGTAATCTTATCTATATACGACTTTGACAGTGCCGTAGGTTGCCGTGAAAATCACGATTGGCTCCGCATCAGGCGGATTTTCATCCATCGGGGCGCCGAGATGAATCGGCATGACCGTTGGGATGACGAAGGAATCCCAACATAACTCCTGACCGGGAAATGTTGGGGTTCCTTCCTCACCTCAACCTACGATCTCGCCAAGGCTACAGCGCTACAGCAATTTCCGACCAAACTGCTCTGTTGTTTCCTTAAGAAAGTTATATTATTATAAACGACAATTATGATAATTTTTACATTCCACTGTGAGGAGAGCCCCCAGCCCACATGCGATAAAGCAGTAACCACATAAAAAAACCAAACCTATCGCGAGATAGGGACGGAAAGTAACGGGTCTCGAATTAAAGACAGTCGGACTGCCGAAGGTGACCGTCGTCACGGCCACACGAGGTAGTGCGGTTTTTTTATTGGGTTAACAATTCAACGAGTAGCAGGAAAGTGTCATGTCAACAGTACCCCTCAAACTGGCAACAATCACTCTGTTATCAACCCTCATACCTACTGTGGTCATAGGGCAGACTATCAGCCTTTCACCTCCTAATGCTGTAGAGTCTGCCGCGCCCCAGACTGCCACCCCTAGCATCATGTTGGAGAAGAGCCAGTCGTATGCTTTGGATAACTATGTACGCGCTTTCCGGGTACCGACCACGAACAGCAACGGCACGATCCAATACTACGACGTGACCATCACACTCGGGGTCGGCACGGACGGCAAGCCGAACCCAGTCGCGAATGTGAGTGCAAGCCTCTCACCGGTCGTTACCACCGGCGTCATCGTTCCCGGCACCTACAAGGCCACCGACGGCGCCACCTGCAAGGTCACCAACATGACCTTGACCAATGGGCGCATCCAGAGCTTCTTCACCTGCACTCAAAAGAATGCAGTAGCCTTCGAGCTCTCCGTGGCAACGGGGCCTGTCACGGCTGGGCACCCGTACCTGACCCAACTGGTCACTGCGGGGATAGATAAGCGTCCGGATGTCGGCACCTACACCTGGGGGCTCACCACCAATGGCACTTTCTCTGTGGGAACTTGTGGGAACTTTGGCATCAGGTGGCCGGTGGGTGCCAAGACGAACGGAAGCCAGCTCATACTGTCCATTTTTTATGGGAATAATGGCTCGCTTAGTTGCGGCGGTACCTTCACCAAGCAGCCCTGAGCCTTTTCCCACTGGTGGGGTAGGGCCGCGCGGCCCTACCCCACCGATATGTAGTGAACCTCCCCGAGCTTACGCTCGGAGCATCGTTTCATTCACTCCATCAAGTGCTTGCAGCCGACCCGCCTACGGCTGCGCCTGTGGCGGCCGGCTGAAACTGGTTGTTAGACGTTTTGAAAAGACGCTTTCCAACATCTGCAACGGTCATAACCAAAAGGGGGTTCTTCTTTATGCACATTACCATCAGTTTTGCGGTGCTCCTTATCGGTTTTATGTGCGAAGAGGTTGAAGGTCTGAAAACTGAGATTGACAACTTCCTAGCAATAAGAGATTTAAACGTCAAGGCCAGTAAGACTAAACTGGTTGACATGAAAGGCGGTTTCGACTTCCTTGGTCTTAACTTCCACCGTAAGCCCAGTGGCATATCCGCCAGTAAGCCCAAGAAAGGATGGTTAGACAAGACCAAGAAGAAGATACAAGACCTAATAACAGCATCAGGTTTACCCAAGGACAAATTGGTACAGAAGATACAGAGGATAACGGATGGAAAACGCCGATTCTACCAATACTCGGACCTTGGAAAGGCCAAGAAAGAGTGGTGGGAATTAGACCAATATGTGTATCAGAAGCTAGGAATAGGACTCCCAGAGCTAAGATACAAAGTCAACCGACACATCAACGTCAAAGGGGAGAAGACACCCTACGACGGAGACTGGAAATATTGGGTACAAAGGAATCACAGGCGATATGAAGGAACTATCCGAGCCAAAGTATTCAAGCGCCAAGAGGGAAAATGTGGGTGGTGTGGCCTCTACATGACGGAAGATATGGAAATACATCTTCACCATAGGGACCGTAACCGCACCAACAACAAGCTTAACAACCGACTAATGGTATAGATAAGATTACAGTATAGCCAACTTATTGGCTCTTTGGTAATTTGCGTTGCTGGTTACTAGGTAACTTCTCAATAAGTCCTGGCGCCTTTGAAATCAATGGCTTGCAATGGCGAAATTGCGACTTCAGAGCATATTCCTGAGTCTTGCCCACGAACAATCAATGACTTACGCAGAGCATTGATTACGCGGAGGGGTAAAAAGCCGATTTTTGGTCCACTAAGTCATTGTTTTTGTTACTGCCAGGACTTATTGAGAAGTTACGTTACTAGCTGATATGCTCTTGATAATTAAGCAAATTTTTCATAGCCCGTCAGGTCGATAAAGAGGCGCTGGAATAAGTGACCTACCTTGAAAATCCCATAGCAACGTCTTTTAATTACCTTAATTTTATTATTCAATCCTTCGACAAATCCACTGTTCTTTCGAGCCACAAAATAATTCGTAATCTCCTCCAGCCGCTTGTCTAATGTTGACAAGAAACTATCAAAACAGTCTAACTCACTCTCCTGAACCAACTGTTTCCACGCCCGTAACCGTTGCTTCGCTTCCGCCTTGGTCAGGGGGAGTTCAAAAATACTCGTTAAGGTATAGCAAAAGACATACGCTGACCCTAATAGCGGGGTATGCTTGAACAAACCGCTTAACACTTCTAACTCTTCTGGCTTTAACTCCGCTGGATTTTTACGGAGTAACCACATCACCCCTTTGAACGCTTGATAATCGGCCTCAGGTAACTCTTTCTTTAAGCGTTTTAACTCTTTCTTGCGCAGCTTATCCAACCCTTGCCGGTACAGCTTGGCTACATGAAAACGATCCACGATCACCTGCACCTTTTTGCCTAAAACCTCCTTCACCGCATTAATATAACCCTCATACATGTCGCTACAAACCACCCGAATCGTTTTACGTAACTGCTTGGGAATACTAGAAAAAAATTTCTTTACCGTCGCTTTCTCGCGCCCTTCCAACACCCCCAGCACCCGCAAGACCCCCGTCGCTAACCGCGTTGTCACAATCGTGAAAAAATCCTTATGCCCTTTCTTGCCGGCGATTTCATCTATCCCCACCTGACCTAATTCCTTAAACTCATTCCAGTCCACTTTCTCACTCACCCGCCGGTCAATGATCCCCTGCACCGCTTCATAACCCAACCCCTCTTTAATACTGACATCCGCTACCGTACTATTCACTAAACTGAGTAACACATGCGTTTCATAGGCCTTCGTATGGGGACTCCGAGCCTCATACCACGATACCTTCTGGGTGGTAGTAGGGTGATCCCCGCAATAAGGACACTGATATTTTTTAGGCTTAATTCGAATATACGTCGACTTCCCTAAAATCGATAAATGACGCAGTGTAATCTCTCTTCCAAAGCCATAAGTCGCCATGATTTTCTTGCCACAGTGATGACAATGAGTACCTTCCGCCGTACTCGTCACGGTGATAATAATTTCATTATTCGGGGTGAATTCGACGGCTTCAATCTTGACATCTTCGATATCTAAGGGTATCTCAAAACGGTCCATGGGAACTCATCGCCTCGCTATGTGGACATTCAGGAACAACTGTAACTACTTGTTTATATTATAATTGGGTACCCCGCAAGATACCAGAGAGCCAACTTATTTTAGGATTTTTTAATTCTAACATGTTGATTTGTAAAACTAAAGTTAACTTAACTTATTGGTAATGTACGGATCATGATTAACGAGACTATACATCACATGATTCATCATAGGACAATGGCAACGGCCAACAAAGCCACTTGTGACCATAAGCCGGATGCAGTGAAAGTTGCACGTCCGGTTTGAACGGGAGGGGGAGCGCGTAGGATGGGTAGAGCGCAGCGAAACCCATCTACGCGGTTTAAATTTTGCCCAGCCTACCGCTCGCCGGTGAACAGGTGAACAGGTGAACAGGTGAACAGTTACTTTCAAGTTTTACCCAGCCTACGCCCGCTACGTGGCAATAGCCCTCGCGATCTCCTCCTTCACCTTGGGCTCAAGCTCGTCCACCGACACGAGGTTCTGGTGGACCGCTGCAACGATGATCTCAACAACCTCCCTTTTCGTGAGGCGGCGATGCTGACCCTGAGCCAGAGCTTGGGAAAGGAGTGTAGCGACTTTGGACAAACGACCCAAGTCGAGCTTCACCACATCGACGTGCCTGCTGCGGAGGCTCGCGACTGGGGTTCGACCATCGCTCGGATTCAGGGAGACACTGTGAGCGCGGAAAATGTCCTCCTCCACCCACGCTACGTCCATGCGATCGAGGCGCTCTGCTGCCGTAGCGAGGGCCAGTACCGTCTTGTGGAACTCGTCATCGGACAGCGTTGCACACCTCCAGAACGAAAGGGTGTTGTTGGTGGTTCGTAGGTCCGCCGTCACAACATCAGCAGGAATCTCGTCTTCGGCAAGACCATCCCGACGATCCCACTTCGCGCGCGTAACCTCTGCCTCGCTCATCATTCGCTCACTTGAAGATCAATATTTTCGTCTGATGACATGCTCACTCGAGTTGGGCAACTAGGCGGGAGTCACGCCGAAAGCGTCCCGACACTACCTGCTTGATCTTGAACATGCGCTCGGTGCCATCGTCGCCGGATTTGCCATCGGCGGCCACGGCGCCACGATGCGTCAAGCGGGCCAGCGAATTGATGGAGGTCTTCACCAGCCAATGACTGGCCTGGTTATCCATCTGCGCGATCAGGCCGAAACCACAGCTATCTCTTTCAAACTCAGGCCGATACAAGGTGGGAGAGTGCATCATCTTCGCTTCCGCTTACTGGAGAAGATCACAAAAGGATGGGCGCCTGGGAGCACGGCGCGCTTGCCATCCGCCAAAAGTAGGAATATACCTTGATTGAGACAATTGACAAGGCGCGGGTTCCCGCGGGTAGCATCCACCGGCCTTGCCACCGTCCGTGAGCCGGCGAAGATGCCGGCGCTCCCAGGAGGACAAGGTGGCGCCTCATCGTCATCCATTTCAGTGACAGTATGTACGACTAAGCAGCAATACAACCCTACCTACTATACCGATGTGGGCTATGCCAACTTGTCTAGTTCAAATATAATCCAGTGGATTATACTTTAGTGTATGCAAACCATTGCCGAAATGCCGGAGTTCATTCGCCAGCCGAGCATCTGCTATCCCGTGAGGAACGACAAGATATCATTAGTCACCTGGCGATGTTTCCTAAAGCAAGTGTCATCATGTCAGGCACGGGTGGCATTCGTAAGCTCCGGTGGGCGCGTCAAGGCATGGGCAAAAGCGGTGGGGTTCGAGTGATTTACTACTTTCACAACGAGCAGATGCCACTTTATTTACTCACCATTTTTGGCAAAGGTGAAAAATCCAATCTCAGCAAGGCTGAATGCAATGAATTAGCCAAGCTCGTTCGGCTTTTGGTTCAAGCGTGTAACGGTAGACATGACTAAAGCATTTGGGAGCATCAAACAAGGGCTGCAAGAAGCGATTGCTCATGCGCAAGGTAGGCCAGTGGAGGCCGTCGTTCACGAAATACCGATTTCGATCGATGTGAAAGCGGTTCGCAAACAAGTCGGCATGACGCAGGAACAATTTGCAGCTTCCTTCGGCATCAGCTTAGGTACTCTTCGGCATTGGGAGCGAGGAGATCGTATCCCACGTGGGCCTGCGCTTGTGTTGCTGCATGTTGTTGCTAAAGAGCCCAGGGCGGTTCTACGGGCGTTATCGCAGAATAAAAGCTGACGCAGGTTACGCTGGCTTGTAGTCCAGATACAGGCCGAAGGCTGGAATCCGAGGTTTGCGGGCGGAATCCGGATTGCGCTCCGCAAGCTCCGCTCCATCCACTTTGTGTAGAGTAGAATAAGCATTTTATGGCGAATAATTGAGTTGAGGTAGAATAGCATGAATGTC
>CAVOJV010000048.1:0-64354 GCA_963696325.1 uncultured Gammaproteobacteria bacterium | reverse complement strand
CGCAGTATGTGCAGGGTTAGCCAATCACCACCACCCGTTTGTTTGACGACTTCCAGTTTTCCTTTCACTACCACATGAATAGAATCGTCCTTGTGTCCTTCGGCCAGCAAAAAATCGCCTTCTCTTAAGGCGCGCACAGTGATGATTTTGCCTAAGGTAGAACATTGCTCATCCGCCAGTTCCGGGCCCAGTACGGAATTTCTTATCATCTCACCACCGATGGTGATTATATAATCATCGCTTTCATTCATGATTGTGCACTCCTTTATCCTTCATTTATGTTTATAGGCTCTAGCGAGCCAGGTATCGAAATAGATGACCCAAGGCGGTCACGAACGTACTTTACCGCTATAGATTCAATTATAGCGATCGGATTATCTTCAATCCCGGCTTTAGCGCTGTCATGCCTCCAGCAACCACCCCTGGGTCGCGATTTCAGAAAGCTCTCCGCCCGCGCTCAAATCAAGATTTCGAATCAGGCGCCGGTAGTTGGAAAAGGCGCGGCACACCGCTTGCATACGCCCATTGATTTTATCCATTAATAGCCAGGAGTTACACCATAATGAGTCGGATTCACTTTATAGGTGGAGAAAAGGGGGGGGTAGGCAAATCGGTAGTCGCCCGCCTCCTTGCCCAGTACTGGATTGATAAACAACAACCCTGGGCCGGATTCGACACCGATCGCTCCCATGGCGCGCTCTTGCGCTACTACGGAGACTTTGCGCAACCCGTTGAAGTGACTTGCCTTGAAGAGTTGGACCACCTTGTGGAGTCCGCCGCCCAGGAAAAGACTAATGTACTCGTGGATCTGGCGGCTCAAAGTGACCGGGATGTCCATGCCTGGATTGCCAGCGGCGGCCTCTTGGAACTGGCCAAAGAGTTGGATATCGAGATCCTGTTCTGGCATGTGATGGACGATGGCAAGGACTCCGTGAATCTTCTCGCTGGACTGCTCGAGCGCTACGGCGACTCGGGACGCTATGCCATCGTGCTCAACCATGGGCGCGGCGATGACTTCAGATTGTTTCTTGAATCCTCCGCCAAGCAGCGGGCGGAAGAGCTCGGCGCGGCCGTCATGGAGCTAAAGGCCCTCCATAAACCCACCATGCGCAGGATCGACCAGTGCGACAAGAGTTTTTGGGCGGCGCTTAATAACACAGACCCGGAGCGCGGGTATTGCCTCGGTCTGATGGATCGTCAACGCATGAAGGTTTGGCTGCGAAACGCCTACGGTGAGTTCGAGCGTATTGGGGTCTGACTCACCCGAACGGTGCGCTCGCGGCCTTAAATCGTGAGCATGCACTAAAATTGACACCGCTACCTAGGTCTTGAATCCCAGCGCTGCGGCACGCGTTGAATCTGCTCCGAGCGGTATCCTTGTCTGAGCAAGGATGCGGTCAATTGCTCCAATTCCGCGTCGGGAATTTGAGGTTGGCGAGCCATGATCCATACATAATCACGCGCCGTGCGGCCAATGATAGTGACCGAATAATCATCCTTGAGATAGGCCACCCGATACTCAGCCTTGATCGGCCAAATGAACTGCATGCCCCAGACCGCGTTTCCGGTTCCTTCGCGCACATAACCGGTCGGGTGGTATTCCTTCATCGGCCCCGAGAAAGATCCCTCGCGGAAACGATAGCTTGTCCTGATGGAGCCATCAGGGTTCATGGCATAGGATTCAATTGCGTTGTGGGCATCGCGGTCGAGGAACGTTGGCGTGTAAGCAATGACATACCAGTCGCCCATAAACCGGTCCAGGTCTACATGGGATGCGGTTTCCAGCGGGGGAAAGGTCGACGCACAGCCTACCAACAGCAAGGACAAGACAGGGGAAAAAATCTGTTTAATCCAGTGTGCCATAGTCGTACTCGTTTATTTATCCGCGGATTTCCGTCGATGCGACGGTGCGGCGAATCCGTTAAGAGCGGACGAAGACAGGAGTGACCGTCGAGTCTGGAGCCATGGTTGCTCAGACCAGCGCGCGATCTCCGGGTTTCGCCGTCTCGAACCAGCGGACCCAAGCCGGGGTGCGGGGATCGCCTTCGGGTGGTGCCCAGAGAGCGAAGTCTTTGTCTTCGATAGGCTGATAAGGGCCTGGCTTCACCTCGAACATGATCGTGCCGGGGGCAAGGCTTACCGCACTGTGCCAGGCATAGGCTGGAACTTCCACCGCGCAATCGCCCTCGCCGGCGCGAAGTTCGACGCGGGCGAGGACGCCGCCGTTGTCATCGAAGCGCAGCAAGGCGAAGGCACCCCGCACCACCACCATCAGTTCCCAACCGTTGTCACGCGCGTGCCGGTGAGGGCGAGCGTAGGTGCCGGGTTCCAGCGCATTGAACAGGCGTTGGACGGGGTCTTCCAGCACCGGATGCACATTCAGGTTCTTGCGGCGGCGTGGGGATCGGGCCGCTTCCGCGCTCAGTCCTCTCAAGGTGTCGGCGCCATAGAGTTTCAATTCGTTGGACATTGACAGGTTCCTTTTCCAGCACGGGAATGCAAAAGAGACGAACCGGATCGCCGTCTTCGAGCGGGCATTTAAGCTTCCAGGAAGTTTCGGCCAGGCCTCGCTTGCGCATGGCTTGCTCGACCGATGCCAGCGCCTCGTTGAGCGTCTTTTCGCTCAACCGAGTCGGCTCAAACGGCTCCACCTCGCCAAGCAGTGGGGCACTCGCCTGCGGGCGACCCTCGTTGCCGACGTGGTGCGCGGTCAATACCTGCTCACTGTGGCGGTCCAGAATCTCGCTGACCTTCAGCCCCTCCCTTTCCGCGCCGTCGCGTAAGCTATTCAAAGGCGTCCCTTCGACCTGCTGATGGCGACTGCGGTTGAACTGGGTAACCGTGTGCCGGTAGCGGCGTTGGGTTGCCTCCAATACCCCCCCTCCAACGCCTCGATGTCGAATAAGCTGCCCTCCTTCAGCACCAGCCGGAACTGACCACCATCCACCTGGGTGGCATTCTTATCATGATCGACACTCGCCTCCGTCGGCTTGATCGTGATCTGCACACAGACTTCGAGGTTCTTCATGGGGCGGACCTCCAAGTGGCGATTCCAATGCTCAGACTGCTACTCACCAGAACAGCAGATCCGGCTCGCGCGGCCTTCAACTTGACCGTACAGGTCGAAATGTTTTTGGCCGATGTTGGACAAATTAAATTAAAAACTGCTATCTTTTCATCACAACTATTAAAGATAAAAAGGGGAGATTATATGCGGACTTGCGCCCATATGCAGACCTTTTGTAACTCCGTTATTCAGTTCCAATCCTTTCTTCTACCACTTTCATTCGCTATAGGAATGTAGCATAGCTGGGATGTTAATCACCTCAGAGCGCTACCGTGCGAGCGGACGGCTGCCCGCTTCGCGGTTCGCTGCATGCTCTCAGCATGCAAGGAAAGCATTTGCCAGTCTGGTGGTTCAGCAACCATTGTCTGGACCAGCAGCGGATCGGTTTTTCTCAATGCAAAGCTGGGAAAGATCCGTGAGGAAGAGAAGTACGTATTGGGCACAGGAGAGTCTAGGGAAACAGTGCCAAAACTTCACGTCATTTCTGCACGTGAATCATCAACGACCATAAGTAAGAGGCAAGTCTCTAGATGTCTACCACAACACTTTCTCCGTTCTCGATGGCTCAGGTACCCGTACCTGAGCATCCAGACCATTCTCCTGTCGCTGGCGCTGATGCTGCCCGCCAGCGCCGAAACGCTCTTCACGACGCAGACGCCCGCATTGACGGATCATGTCGACGGGTGGCTCGTATGAGCTGGGCATGAAATTCCAGAGCGCGGTGGCCGGGCAAATTACCGCGATCAGGTACTGGAAGGCGCCGAGCGAGCCGGCTGGGAACCATATCGGTCGTATCTGGGACGCTAGACGGGAACCCATTAGCCACAGTCACTTTTGCGGACGAGACCGCCTCGGGGTGGCAGCAGCAAGCCCTCGCCACGCCGGTGACTATTCAGGCCAACACGACCTACGTGGTTTCGGTGAATATCGTCTCCCATTACGGTGCCACCGGCGGCGGACTGGCGACGCCCATCGTCAATGGGAACCTCAGTTCCGTGGCCGATGGGCAAAACGGCGTGTTCGGCAACCCCGGACTATTCCCGACCCAATCGTTCAACAGCACCAACTACTTCCGGGATGTGGTTTTCGAGGCGATCCAACCTTTCGCAAGTGTATTTCGGGTGAGAAGTATGTCAGTGTCAACGGCCCCGGCGGACCCTTCGTGAGGAACAGCGTCACGTCGGATAACCCCGACACGACGGCGGCCAACCCCTGATCGCTTCGATACCCGGCACCAACAACCAACCGGCTTCGACGGTCAATATTCCTACGGCCTTCTTCGGCGTGCCGCCGAAGGTGTTCTATCAGTTCAAGATCACGAATTGCGGCACGGTCGACCTGTACAACGTGCGCTTCGACGACTGTGCTGACTTGAGGTCGGTCGGCGCGGCGGGCTTTCTGCAGGGAGGTGCCAACGGGAATTGTGTCGAGAATCCTCGTCTGGTTCCGCCTTCGCGGACTGTCGCTACCCAAGCTGACGCCGGGACTGTCGGTGACGGTGACGAGCGCCACCTTCACGCAAGACCCGATCAGCACGATCGACATGTGCGAGGCGTTCGGACGCAACCGCACCAACGGCATCATCCGCAACGACAGCCAGGTGGAAGCCGACCTCAGTGCTAATGGTCCTACGCACCGGTGCAACTTTGACGTCTTCTTCGATGACCTGAACCTGGTGCAGTGTACGGAAAAGCCCCAGGCCAGCATCAAACTGTTGAAACAAATCAGCGTCGACAACGGCGCAACCTGGGCGGATGCAGATACGGCAACTTCTGTAGACACGCCGAGGGTGACAGCACCCAGCGGCGCCCTCTATCGGTTGATCGTCACCAATACCAGCAACGTGAGCCTCACCAACGTGAAGATAAGCGATCCGACGCTCGGGCTCACGAACGTCCCGATCCCAGGTGGAACCTTGGCGGCAGGTCAATCGGTGACGATCACCTCCGGCACTTCGGGGTTCAGCAGCCTCTCGCAGCCGAATCGGTGCAACCTCAATACCATAGGCACCCTCACCAACACCGCGACCGTGACCGGCACGCCGTCGACCGGCGGATCGAACGTGACGGCCAGACAATTCGGCGGTGTTGATTTGCCCAGCCCAGCCCGCGTGTGTTGACGGCGTCATTGGTGGCGTCGACCTCGGCGGCATCGCCAACAAGGAGCTGTTCCTCTTCGCCAATGGCAGTCAGGATGCGAACTGGCAGGGAGCGACCAAGGGATTCGCCGGCAATGTGGTGGTTGACGGCATCCAGGCCAAGGAGCGCACCTCCGGTGGCGTACCTTACGCCGGAACGATCTGTACCAACGATTCGACGCTCTCCGCTTGGCAGAACATCGTCAACCAGAACGCCGGACAGGCCTTCGCCAGCCTCGGGGACTCGTGTCCCTTCACTGCGCAGAAAGTCTCTGACCAGGAGGCCAAGTTGATCGCGGCCTTCAACTACATCAACAACCTGCCCGTGACGCCCGGCTTCAACGGCGTCTCGTCGACCTCGCTCAACGGTCTGAATAAGCAGAACACGAAGTGCGAGACCTTCGTCATCAACGTCACGTCCGGCTTCCAGGTGTCGTCGAAGATCAACATCACCGGCGATGCGTGCGACGTGTTCATCCTGCGTTGGGACACGGACCAGAACTTCACCAACGGCTACCAGGGCCAGGTGAAGTTCCAGAGCGGCGGCGCGATCGTGCCGCTTGGCGGCCTGAGGCCGGGCAACTTCATCCACGTGGCGGGCGACATCAACTCGTCGGGCGGCGGCAGCAACCCGCCGGCTCCGTATCCGCAGGGACCGCGGCTGAACGACGGGACGGGCGCGTTGATCAACGGCGGCTCCAACTTCAGCGGCGGCGGGTTCTTCACCGGCTACTGGCTGACGACGGGTGCGCCGACCACGCTGGACGCAGCGAGCGGCCTCTACATCGGCAACACCGCGCCACAGAGCAACGGCATCTTCGTGGGCGGCTGGTACACGCTGACGAACAAGTTCAGCATGACCTCCGGCACGAGTGGTGTCTACGTGAGTCCCAAGTGTGAGTAGTCGCCGGCGTCGTGCTCGGTGAGTCAGGACTTCGCCTCGCTCGCGGATGAACAAGATCGTGTACAAAGTCACCAATACCGGCAACAAGGTGGTGACGCTGGACACGCTGACCTTGGACTTCCCGAGCGCCAGGAGATCAAGGAAGTGAAGCTCGACGGTTCGATCTACAAGGCCGACAGCAGCAATCTGGTGGTGACACCAGGCGTGACGATTGGTGCCAACGACTGGACCAATCCGGACGTCACCAAGCGCCAGTTGAATCCAGGTGAGGCCAGGAATCTGGAGATCACCTTCACGAAGAAGGCCAAAGCCACTGCCTCTGAGTTCAGCGGCACGGCCACCTTCAAGGAAGGCTGCGAGATCGATCTCAGCCCATGATCCGCTAGGGTCAAGCTGATTCGAGGGCAGGCGGCTCAAACCGCCTGCCCTTTTTTTTGCAATCGGCAAAGTAGACAACCCCGCCGCAAGCGGCGGGGTTGTCTACTCCATGCGAGTGCTGAGGCCTATCTCAAAGGGGAGAGCGAAAAAAAACTAGGGTGGCAAACTTAGCTTGACCAAGCGTTGTTCCAGCGCCTGCAGATAGGCGTCTGGATCCTGCCGAAACCGCCGGCCCAAGACGCGGGGCAGGCGGCGTTGTTCCAAACGGGCGCGCGTGATCCGCCACTGCTGGATATCGGCAGAGGCCAGTGCTTCCGCCGTAAAGGAGTGAGTCTGACTCGCTACCGCAGCCGGCAAGCGGATGGCGCCGCACACCACCAAACTGGCCGGGGCGCTCTTTTGTCCAGTGGCGCGGCGGGGTTGATGGCGTAAGCCCCCAAACAACTGCCCAAACATGGCTGGTTAGTGGCATTGGTCTTCGGGACTGAATCAGGCAGTGAATGGCGTAGAAGCGCCAAGGCAAAATGCAAAGCAGACTAATTCCGTCCCCGACAGTTTGCCAAAAACCTGCGACGCTTACCGCATTATCTTACCGGAATTGAGCGCCAACAGATTAGGCAAGGAAATTGCTTTATACTGTGGACACAATTTGCGAAACAAGGCAGCACATGTCACCATCGATGTTGGTTGGATTTCGCAAGTCTTATTCGTAGTCAGTCTGTAATTCTTCGGTTGATAGGGACATTAACCTGGTAGGGGAAATTAACCTATGCAACGCAACTATTTTACGGCGCTCTTTTGCGCACTCCTCATCGCAGTATTTTCTTACCCTTATCAGGTAGTTGACTCGAAACCAACGTCAACGGTTACGCCGGCAGGGTCAACCCAGTCCTCCCAGGTTCAGAATGGAGTCGCTAAGTTTGCCTTCAGCCCGGATGGCAAGACCCTCGCCAGCGTCGGCGCGGATGCTCGAATCATCACAATAGCGGACGTGGCATCCGGCAAGACCTATTTGAACCTTGCCGGTCGCGCTGGCACCGCCGTCACCGGCGTGGCCTTCAGCCCGGATGGCAAGACCCTCGCCAGCGTGGACGAAGATACCCTTGTACTGTGGGACGTGACCTCCGGCCAGGAGCGCTTGAGCCTGCCAGGACATGTTGGCGCCGCGGTTACTAGCGTGGCCTTCAGCCCGGATGGCAAGACCCTCGCCAGCGGGAGCCAGGATGCGCGGATTATAGGGTGGGATTTGGAATCGGGCTCTTTGCAGTTGGTATTAACCGGTCATAGCGAGGCCGTCACCGGGGTGGCCTTCAGCCCGGATGGCAAGACCCTCGCCAGTGGGAGCCAGGATAGCCGGATCAAACTATGGGACGTGACCTCCGGCCAGGAACGCTTGACGCTGCCAGGCACGGGCGCCGTGGTTACCGGGGTGGCCTTCAGTCCGGATGGCAAGACCCTCGCCAGTGGTAGCCAGGATAGCCGGATCAAACTATGGGACGTGGCCTCCGGCCAGGAGCGCTTGACGCTGCCAGGCCACCCTGGCGCCGCGATTATCGACGTCGCCTTCGGCCCGGATGGCAACCTCCTCGCCAGCGTCGGCGACGATCTCCAGATCATATTATGGGACGTGACCTCCGGCCAGCAGCGCCAACTGCTCGTTGGCCATGACGCTTCAGTTGCCGCTATCGCTTTTACCGCCGACCGGAAGGCCCTGGCGAGCGTGGCCCAGGACGGCCAGCTTATTCTCTGGGATGTGGCGACCGGTGCACAGCAATTTACCGCCCAGCGTTCTACAGCCGTCGCCAGTCCCGAGAGTCCGATTGACAACAGCATCGGCAATAACGTTACTTCGAGCAGCGCGGTCCAAAATACCACCGCCGCCGTGACTTCCGAGCCTACAAAATTATTGTCAGTTTCTGATGCGGTGGCACCGGGAGCGGCGGCACCGAACGGAAACGCACAGGTGCGTAGCAAGGCAAGCGCTAATCAGGGCAATGGAAATCAGCCTCGGAAAAAGGCTCGCAAAGACGCTCGGAAGGGGATTAAGGCGCTTGCCGTCAGCCCGGATGGAACGCTTATTGGCAGCGCCAGTGATGACGACAGAGTTCGTATTTTGAACGCGGAGACTGGCCAGGAACGCTCGGTCCTCCCAAACTCCCTGGGCGCCGCTGTCACCGGCGTTGCTGTCACCGGCGCCGCTGTCACCGGCGTTGCTTTCAATGCGGATGGGAAACGCTTGGTGAGCGTCGGCAGAGATACCGTCGTGCGCTCGTGGGATGTCGCGGACGGACAACAACGCCAGACTTTCCAGGGGCATGAGCATCCTATCAGGGCGATCGCCGCCAGCCCCGATGGGCGTTTTCTCGCCAGCGCGGGCGAGGAAACGAGAATCATGCTGTGGGATGCGACGGCCAACAAACTCGGCAACATCCTCTCCGGCCATACTGATTTTGTGAACACCGTTGCCTTTAGTCCCGATGGAAAAATTCTAGCTAGCGGGGGCGCGGATGCCCGTATACTGCTGTGGGATGTGGCGACCGGTAAGTCGCTAAAGACGCTGCTCGGGCACTCGGATGAGGTTAATGGGGTTGCTTTTAGTCCGAATGGCAAATTACTGGCGAGTGCCGGTGAAGATACCCAGATCATCATGTGGGACGTGGCGACTGGCCAACAAGTACAAGCCCTTGCGGGGCATCAGGCCCCCATCAGAGCGGTTGCTTTTAGCCAGGACGGACAAACCCTGGCGAGTGCCGGCGAAGATACCAAGATCATCGTGTGGGAAGTGGCGACTGGGAAACCGCTCAAGATCCTTACCGGGACTGCGAATTTCATCAATGCGCTTAAATTCAGTCCCAATGGAAAGTTCCTGATCGTCGGGAGCGAGGATGACCAGATTACCGTGTGGAATGTGGCAAACGCTACCAAAAACCGCGTCATTAGCGTGCCGAAGTTGCCCAAGCAGTCCCGCAACGACACGTCTGAAGCCGGGCCTGCCGCTACTTTGCTAAGCTTCCATAGCAGAGACCGCGAAACTAACGCCAACTTCTCGGTAGCCGCCGCTTCACCATCAACGCCTGCCGTATTGCCCAACCCTGATATCCTGGAGCGGGTGTTGAATTGGCTGATTCCCGCAGCCGAGGCGGCTATCCCGCCGGCACCGGGCGGGCCGATCCTCATCATTAAATCCACTTCTCCCACATTCGGTGATTACTATGCAGAGATCCTGCGGAACGAGGGCTTCAATGCCTTCGCCGTGGGTGATCCTTCGGCCATTTCGGCGGCAACTCTAGCGAACTATGACGTGGTTATCCTTGCTGCGATACCTTTATCGGCTGCCCAAGTGACAACGTTGACCAACTGGGTCAACGCGGGCGGCAATCTAATTGCGATGCGCCCCGATCCACAGCTTGCTGGCTTGCTGGGACTGACCGCTGCCGGCTCACGCTGGCCAATGGCTATCTGCTCGTGGATACCTCAAAAGCGCCGGGCAACGGCATCGTGAACCAAACCATCCAATTCCATGGGACCGCCGACCGTTATACCCTGAATGGCGGCTCCGAGTCTCGCCACGCTTTATAGCAACGCAACAACTGCCACCGCCAATCCTGCCTTAACGCTCCGCAGTGTTGGAACCACTGGTGGCCAGGCGGCGGCTTTTACTTATGACCTGGCGACTTCCATTGTTTACACCCGTCAAGGCAATCCCGCCTGGGCTACTCAAGAGCGCGACGGATTTGCGCCGATCCGCTCGGACGACAAGTTCTATGGTAACGCCACCGGCGGCCCCGCAGTAAACGATCCCCAGCCCGACTGGGTTGATCTGAACAAAGTGGCGATCCCTCAGGCGGACGAACAACAGCGCTTGCTCGCCAACCTAATCCTCGAGATGAATCTCGATAAAAAGCCGTTACCCCGCTTCTGGTATTTCCCGAATGGAAAGAAAGCGGTCGTGATCATGACCGGGGACGATCATGGAAACAACGGTACTGCCGGCCGCTTCGATCAATTCATCGCTGCGAGCCCCTCAGGCTGTTCGGTGGCAAACTGGGAATGTGTGCGCGGCACGTCGTATATGTACCCCAGCACACCTTTAACTAATGCCCAGGCGGCTGCGTACAACACGCGAGGGCTTTGAGGTGGGTCTGCACATCAACACTGGCTGCGCAATTTTACTCCCGCCTCGCTTGCAACTTTTTATACCGACCAAATCAGTACTTGGACCGCTAAATACTCGAGTATTCCACCGCCCATAACCCAGCGGCATCATTGCCTGGTGTGGAGTGACTGGATAACGGCGGCGAAAACAGAACTAACCAAGGGCATCCGCCTCGACACGACCTATTATTTTTGGCCGCCCAGTTGGATTCTTAACCGCCCTGGGCTCTTTACTGGCTCCGGCATGCCGATGCGGTTGGCAGACCTCGACGGTACTCTCATCGACGTCTACCATGCAGTGACTCAGATGACCGATGAATCGGGTCAGCAGTACCCATTCACCATTGATACCCTGCTGGATAGGGCGCTGGGATCGGAGGGTTATTACGGCGCCTTTACGATCAACGCGCACACTGATGTTGCGCAGATACCGGAATCTAACGCAGTTTTAGCCTCGGCGCCCCCTCGGGGTGTGCCGATTGTTTCCAGCAGACAGATGCTGAATTGGCTCGACTACCGCAACAGTTCCTCTTTCGGATGCGCTGGCATGGAACGGCAATGCTTTGAGTTTCACCGTTGCACCGGGTAGCGGCAGCCAAAACGTGCCGGCCAATGGCCTGCAGGTCCTGCTGCCGGTGAAATCCGCCGCAGGATTACTCGACTAATCTTACCCTGAACGGTAACACCGTCCCCTTCACGAACCAGACCATAAAAGGTGTGGACTATGCCACTTTTACGGGAGCCGCCGGATCCTATGTCGCGACCTACGCGGCGGATACGACCGCGCCAACGGTGACTTCGAAGTCGCCTGCGGCTGGCGCCACAGGTGTGAGTCAAGGAACGGCCGTCACCGCGACGTTCAGCGAGGCGATGGATGCGGCGACCATCACAGGCACCCCTCCGTCTCCGTCCCAGACCTTCGAATTGAGGAATGCCAGCAACGTTCTGGTGCAGGCTACGGTAACGTACAACGCAGGCACCCGCACCGCGACGCTGACACCTTCCGCGTCGCTGGCAGGCTCGACGACCTATACCGCCACCGTCAAGGGTGGCGCGGCGGATCCGCGTGTCAAGGATCTGGCCGGCAACGCGCTTGCGGCCAATGTCACCTGGTCTTTCACGACAGCGGCGCAGCCCTGCAGTCGGTGCGCCCTGCAGCGCCTGGTCCAGTTCGACTGTTCCGGGTACGCCATCGGTGAACGACCCCGGTTCCGTCGAACTCGGCGTGAAATTCAGAACGGACCTGGACGGCTTCATCACGGGCATTCGTTTCTATCAAGTCAACGCGGGCACGTATACAGGGACTTTGTGGAGTACAGGAGGACGCAGCTCGCGACGGCAACCGTCACCGCCACCGCATCGGGCTGGCAGCAGGTGACTTTCGCCCCCCCGGTGGCAATCACCACAGACACTGTTTACGTGGCGTCTTATCATGCGCCCTGCTGGAAAGTATGCGGCGACCAACAGTTACTTTTCCAGTAGCGGGTGTCGATAACGGACCTATACATCTATTAAGGGACGGGGTCAGTGGAGGTAACGGCCTATACGCGTACAGCGCCAGCAGTACCTTCCCTACCAACACTTTCCAAGCGAGCAACTATTGGGTCGACGTGGCGTTCACCACGAGCACGAGCACGGGTCCGGATACCACGCCGCCCACAGTGACGGCTCAGAGCCCGCTCTCCGGTGCCACCGGCGTCGCACAGGCACGGCCGTGACGGCCACCTTCAGCGAAGCGATGGATCCGGCGACGATCAACCCCTCGACACCTTTGAGCTGCGGAATGCGGGCTAACACGCTGGTGCCGGCGACGGTAAGCCTACGATGCGGCGACTAAGACCGCGACGTTGACGCCGAGCAGCTGCGTTGGCGGCCAGCACGACCTATACGGCCACCGTCAAAGGTGGGCGACAGACCCGCGGGTCAAGGATCTGGCGGGCAATGCCCTGGCGACCAACTGTCACCTGGTCCTTCACCACCGCAGCATCCGGGACGCCGACCTGTACGGCGGGACCACTCTCGATCTGGCCCACCAACCCGACGCCGTCGCTAATCCGGCTGATTCGGACACGTCCTCGATCGAACTCGGGGTTAAGTTCAGATCCGCTGCGAATGGCTTTATCTGCGGCATCCGCTTCTACAAGGGAAGCACGAATACCGGCACACATGTCGGCAAGTTGTGGAACAGCACGGGTGGGTCACTCTGGCGACTGCAACCTTCACCAACGAGACCGCTTCGGGTTGGCAGCAGGTGAACTTTGCTTCTCCAGTGGCGATCACCGCTAACACGACCTACGTGGCATCGTATCTGGCTCCGGTTGGACGGTATTCGGTTAACGGCAACTATTTCACAGCACGGGTAACCAATGGTCAGCTTTACGCGTTGAGCAGCGCTGAAAGCGGCGGCAATGGGGTCTATCTGTATGGTGCCGGCGGTTTCCCCACCAATACCTTCCAGGCCAGCAACTACTGGGTGGACGTGATCTTCACCACCAGCACGGGTCCCGACACGACACCCCCAACGGTAACCACAACGTTGCCGGTGGCCAACGCTACGGGGGTCATCCCGGCAAATCCGGTAACAGCGACCTTCAGCGAGGCGATGGCATCGGCGACTATCAACACCACAACCTTTGAGCTGCGGGATCCTGGCAACAATAACAATCTGGTGCCGGCTACGGTGAGCTACAACGTGGCCACCAACACGGCGACATTGACGCCGAGCGCCGCGCTGGCGGCCTCGACGACGTATACCGCGACGGTCAAAGGCGGTGCGAGTGGTGTCAAGGACGCAGCTCAGAATGCGCTCGCGGCGGACTACAGTTGGTCCTTTACCACCGGCGTCGATCCGTGTTCTGGAGGCAATCCGATCGTGTGCGAGAACGGCAAAACTGGTAATCCGCCCAGCGAGTGGGACATCAGCGGCGCCGGGGATGCTAGCATTCAGGGCTTCGCTACGGATATCAGCGTGAATCGGGGCAACACGGTCAACTTCAAGATTAATTCGACCGCGAGCGCTTATAGGCTTGACATTTATCGTATGGGTTACTACGGCGGAAACGGTGCGCGCAAGATCGCTACTATCCCGTCAACAGGGACTTTGCCGCAGCAAACCCAGCCGGCCTGCCTGAACAACGCGACTGGGCTGATCGATTGCGGCAATTGGGCGGTGTCGGCATCCTGGCCAGTGCCTGCCAATGCCACCTCTGGGATTTATTTCGCCCGGGCTGTGCGCAGCGACACCGGCGGTGCAAGCCACATCGTCTTCATCGTCCGCGACGACGCCAGTACGTCGAACATTCTGTTCCAGACCGCGGACACGACCTGGCATGCTTACAACACCTGGGGCGGCAACAGTCTCTACACCGGCGGCGGCCCGGGTACCGGCGGCAGCGCCGATGGCCGCGCCTACAAGGTCAGTTACAATCGGCCCTTCAATACGCGGGTCTCCGAAACCGAGACTTGGCTGTTCAACGGTGAATATCCGATGGTCCGATGGCTGGAGGCCAACGGTTACGATGTCACGTATTTCACCGGTGTCGATGCGGATCGGAGCGGCGGGCTGATCAGGAACCACAAGATCTTTCTGTCGAACGGGCATGACGAGTATTGGTCCGGGACTCAGCGGGCCAATGTGGAGGCCGCCCGGAACGCCGGTGTCCATCTAGCGCTGTTCAGTGGCAACGCGATTTTTTGGAAGACGCGCTGGGAAACCAGCATCGATGGGTCGGGAACGGCATACCGTACATTGGTCTGCTACAAGGAGACGCACAACTATCCCAACAATCCCGACCCGACCAATACCTGGACCGGAACCTGGCGCGACCCGCGAGGCGCCCAAGAGAATCCACCGGCCACGGACGGTGGTCGTCCCGAGAACGCCCTCAGCGGCACCTTCTTCCGCATCAACGGCCCTTACACGGATGCCATGGCGGTGACGGCTGCGGACGGAAAGATGCGTTTCTGGCGCAACACCAGCGTGGCCACGCAGACCCAGACTACCACGCTGGCGCCGGGGACCCTGGGCGCAGAGGTCGACGTGGACGACGACAACGGCTCCCGGCCCACGGGCCTGTTTGGGGTTTCTAGCAATCCGATCTCTACGTCCAGCCTTTACGCGGTGGACAGTGGTTATGGAAGCACTTTCGGAGCAGGCAACGCGACACACCGGGTGACGCTGTACCGGCACTCCAGTGGCGCGCTGGTGTTCTCCACTGGCAGCTATCAGTGGTCCTGGGGCCTGGACGCCAATCACGATCGCAGCAACCTGGGATCGGCCACGGATGTCCGGATGCAGCAGGCCACGGTGAACCTGTTTGCCGACATGGGCGTGCAGCCCACGACACTTCAGTCCGGCTTAGTGGGGGCTAGCGCCTCGACCGATGCGATGCTCCGAGTTCGAGCATCACCTCCCCGGCCAATGGGGCGACGATACCCACCGGGAACCCGGTCACGGTCAGCGGTACCGCGACCGACACCGGAGGGGGTGTTATTGGCGGTGTCGAAATATCGGTTGACGGCGGGACAACCTGGCATCCGGCCACGGGCCGCGGCAGCTGGAGCTACAGCTGGACGCCGGCGACAAATGGTACAGCCGTCATCAAGACCCGTGCCGTCGACGACAGCGGTAACCTGGAAGCCCCAGGAACGGGTATCACGGTGACGATTGGGTCGGGTTCGGACACCACCCCACCGACGATCACGGCACGCTCGCCGGCAAGCGGGGCGACCGGCGTGAGCCCGACGGCGAACGTCACGGTGACCTTCAGCGAGGCCATGACTTCGGCGACCATCAACACGACCACCCTCGAACTGCGCGATCCGGCCAATAACCTGATTGCGGCTGCGGTGACGTACAACACGACTACCCGTGTGGCGACGTTGAACCCGACGCCAAATCTCGTTGCAGGGACCGTCTACACGGTGACGGTGCGCGGCGGCACGACCGACCCACGGGTCAAGGACGCGACGGGTAACGCGCTGGCTGCGAATTCGGCCTGGTCGTTCACTGTCGAAACGACGCCGCCGACGATCACGGCACGCTCGCCGGCAAGCGGGGCGACCGGATTCAGCCGGACGGCCAACATCACAGCCACCTTCAGTGAGGCGATGGACCCAGCTACGATCAACACCAGTACTTTCCAACTCGTCGGGCCCGGCAACGTTCTTGTGCCGGCCGTGGTGACGTACACCAGCAGCAACAATCGGGCAACGCTCAATCCGAACGCCACGCTCGCGGCCCGCACGACCTACACGGCGACTGTCAAGGGCGGCGCGACCGGGGTCAAGGACGTGGCGGGTAACACGCTGGCTGCGGATTCGACCTGGTCGTTCACGACGAACTGAGCGGCTCGCGCCATTCCGGACAACAGGAGCACGAACAGGTTGGAACGAGGCCACCGCAGCCTTGGGCGCTACAGTGTAGCTCAATGCTACGTTTCTCCATGGTCAGGCGCGCGCTCAGCTTGAACGCGCTCATTCGCCAGCCGCCTTGTCCATTCCCTCCCCCTTACGAAGGGGGAGGGAATGAGGGGTTAAAACAGGGCTTCGCCGCTTATTGACAGACCCCCTCTAAATCTCTCCCTTCGTAAGGGGGAGACTTGAGCCCTTCCACGTTGTACCGGGCGAGATAGGCGACCTCTAAATCTTCCCCTCGTAAGAGAGAGATTTGAGTGTGTGAGACAGCATTGAACAGCCCTGGTAATTCTTAAATAAAGATATTCTTCACATTGCGCGATCTTATTTGCAATTTAATTACTACATTGACCCTATAGCTCAATCTGCTCAAGGAAGGAAATCACCCTTAAACCAACTCCGAAACTGAAAGACCCCTGACAGACCGAATAGGACCAAATTTACTAAAGATTGTTGAATTAGGGGACTGATTATCCTGCTTTACATTTCCTCAGGGTGCTTCTACACCATTCGCTGCGAGCAGGGCGGGAGCAACGCCCTCACCGTGATAGTCAGAACCAGCTTGGCACGGGCCTTGCTAAGTGGTATTGGCCTGAGAAAGTCAGGCAGTGATGATCAAGGCACTACGGTGCCTGGTTACCGACAGGAAACCTGCTTCGTTAGCAAATCGAGAGAATACATTTCAATGTGCTTTAGCCCCCCTTCAGATTGAATAATTCCCTGAGTATAAGTAGTGACAACTACACCATTTAGATACCCCTGAATATTAATGAGAGATTGCAACAATGATTACGAATGATGTTAAGCTTGGTGAAGGGATAGTAATACACCACCCGGATCTCGTAAATTTATATGGTTGCACAATAGACAGCGGTACAAAAATTGGAGCCTTCGTTGAGATTCAAAAAGGAGTAACCGTTGGTTATAATTCAAAAATATCTAGCCATACATTTATTTGCGAAGGGGTGGATATAGATGATGGGGTTTTTGTCGGTCATGGTGTAATGTTTGTTAACGACACCTATCCAAGAGCAGTCACAACAGAAAATAAATTGCAGACCGAGGAAGATTGGAAGGTCATTAAAACCCGCATAAAGTCCCGTGCTTCCATAGGCAGCAATGCCACCATTATGGGTGGAGTAATCATCGGTGAGGGCGCCATGGTTGGTGCTGGCGCAGTGGTAACACGTGATGTGCCAGATTATGCAATTGTCGCTGGCGTGCCCGCGCGTATTATTGGCGATGTGCGAGATAGGGAAAACGATAGATGAAAACGCTAGGTCTTCTATTGATAGGCTCTACTGCATCGTTAAACTGCATCGTTAACCAGCTAAGATAAATTAACTAATAAAAAGCGTTCCTGGCAGCAATAAACAGGAATGGCAATGATTCTCTATGACATCAGTGTAACTTTAATCGTGAGGAATAGTTGTGATTAAAATTGGTATTATTGGATATGGATATTGGGGACCTAATCTGGTTCGTAATTTCTCCGAAATATCGGAATGCCGGATTATCGCGGTAAGTGATCTTAACGAAGCACGTTTACGTTTAGTAAAGGCCCGTTATCCTTCAATTGAAACCACTACCGATCATCAGAGCTTGGTATCGAACCCGGATATTGATGTAATCATCATCGCCACTCCGGTATCCACTCATTACGATATAGCGTTGAGCGCTCTCCAGGCAGGCAAGCATGTCTTCGTGGAAAAGCCGTTAACGGAGACAGCGGAACAGGCGGAGCGACTTGTCGCTGAAGCCGAACAGCGCAACCTTGTTCTGCATGTGGATCACACCTTTGTGTACACTGCTGCCGTTCGCAAGATCCGTGACCTCGTAGATAGCGGCGAGCTGGGTGATTTGTATTACTACGACTCGGTAAGGATTAATCTTGGCCTGTTTCAGCCAGATGTAAATGTAATTTGGGATTTGGCCGTTCATGATCTTTCCATCTTGAATTACGTATTTCCCTTTGCGCCAATCGCCGTCTCGGCGACTGGCATAAGTCATGTGCCTGACAAACCGGCCAATATTGCGTTTTTGACATTATTCTTTGAGAACAATTTGATCGCCCATTTCCACGTCAATTGGCTGGCGCCGGTAAAATTGCGTCGAACCCTGATTGGTGGCAGCCGCAAGATGATCGTCTTCGACGATTTGGAACCGAGTGAGAAGATTAAGGTGTATGACAAGGGTATTACCGTGAATGGTAGTAAGGATAATATATACAAGAGTCTGATCGGTTACCGAACTGGCGATATGTGGGCGCCACAACTGGAAATCACGGAAGCCCTACGGGTAGAGGCGCAGCACTTTGTGGATTGTATAAAAAGTGGGAAACGTTCCTTGACGGACGGTCGCGCTGGACTAATGTTGGTACGTATATTGGAGGCAGCCACTCAGTCCATGAGTAAACGCGGCCAGCCGGTGGAATTCAATTAACAGGGTATGGAGTTAGGACATGATTCCGTTTATCGATCTCAAAGCCCAGTATGAGAGTATCAAAGAAGAGATTCTGGCCGCGGTGAGTGCCACTCTAGCCAGTACTCAGTTCGTGTTGGGTAAGGAAGTAGCTGCATTCGAGGAGGAGTTTGCCGCGTACACTGGTGGCAAATTCGGCATCGGCGTTAACTCTGGTACCAGTGCCTTGCACCTGGCCTTGCTAGCCGCGGGGGTGAAACGGGGGGACGAGGTCATCACGGTGTCCTGCACCTTTGTTGCAACGGTCGCCGCTATTGATTACATCGGGGCGCGGCCGGTGTTCGTCGATGTCGACCCCGCGACACTGAATATGGATGCGGGGCAGGTCGAAGCGGCGATTACCGAGCGCACTAAGGCTATTCTGCCGGTGCACCTGCACGGTCAATCGGCTGATTTGGATCCTATCCTGGACGTTGCCCGTCGCCATGGTCTGCGGGTAATCGAAGATGCGGCCCAGGCCCATGGCGCCGAGTACAAGGGCCGCCGCGTGGGCTCTATCGGCGATCTGGGTTGCTTTAGTTTCTATCCCGGCAAAAACCTGGGCGCCTATGGCGAGGGCGGCATGGTCATCACCAACAATGAAGAACTTGCCCATACCATACGGATGTTGCGCGATTGGGGCCAGGAGCAGAAATACCATCATGTGCTCAAGGGCTTCAATTACCGTCTGGAAGGCGTGCAGGGGGCGATCTTGCGGGTAAAACTCCGCCATCTGGAAGACTGGACGGAGGCACGGCGGCGGCATGCGGCTTATTACAATGAGTTGCTGGCGGATGTCGAGGTGCAAAAACCGGTGGAAATGCCATACGCCAGGCACGTCTACCATGTCTACGCGATCCGCACGCCCAGGCGCGATATCTTGCAGGAGTCGCTGCAAGCCCAGGGCATTCAGACCGGCATTCACTACCCGATACCGGTTCATTTGCAAAAGGCCTATGCCGACTTCGGCTATGGGGCGGGAGATTTACCCGTAACGGAACAAGCTTCGAACGAGTTGTTGTCCTTGCCGATGTTCGCCGAATTGCAAGAACCCCAGATCGAGGCAGTGTGCGCCGCCGTACGCGAGTCATTGCGTGATGGCTAACGATAGCAAACGCTCAACCTCTGACCAACTTCCCGGTTTCGACCAGCGGCGGCTGGTGAAGTTGATGCGAACTTCGGTGGCACGATGTGGACTTGATCTATCTAAGATGACAGTACTGACCGAAGCCGCTAGTGGAGCCTATGCTACTACGGCTGTTATTGCTGCGCTTGCTGGTGCGCGTAGGGTATATGCCTTCGCTCGAGATTCTCGTTATGGGAGCGCAGAGGAAGTCAGCACCCAACTGGAAAGCCTCGCGCGGTTGGCTGGTGTTGCTGAGCGGATTACAGTATTTAGTGGTCCGTTGGATACTGTCGCGCCATTGGCTGATATCGTCACCAATAGTGGCCATCTGCGACCCATCGGCGCGTCATTGATCGCCCACCTGCCGGCACACGCCGTTATCGCGCTGATGTACGAAACGTGGGAATTCCGCCCCCAGGATCTGGACATAGATGCCTGCCGTAGGCACGGTATTCGCGTCGTCGGCGTGAACGAACGTCACCCGACGGTCGATGTGTTCTCCTTTCTGGGCCCTCTGGCAGTAAAACTACTGCATCAAGCCGGTGTCGCTGTTTATGAAAGCCGCATTGTCCTGCTATGCGACAATCCTTTTGCACCCTACATTGAGCGCGGTCTAACGGGTTTGGGGGCGCTAGTGACCGTGGTGTCGGCAGCGACAGCGATCCCCGCAGGCTTTGCGGATGTTGTGTTGATGGCGTTGCGCCCCCAGAACAGGCCAGTCATAGATGCGCAGGCGGCCGCTGTGATCGCGGATAGAGTACCAGGCGCCTTGCTTGCGCAGTACTGGGGTGACATTGACAGAACCGCACTTCAATCCTGTGGAGTTCCTGTCTGGCCACCTCATGAACCTCAACCGGGACATATGGCAATCCTGCTGTCTGATTTGGGTCCTGAAGCTGTGATCCGTCTGCAAACAGGTGGACTCCGTGCTGCGGAGACGGTATTTCGCTTGGGTCTGGAGGCGTGCAAGCCAGGAAGTGTTGCCGAATTACTACCAAATTGTACCTCTGATTAGAGGGCTGATATATCCATGACAAATCCGCCACGCGTTTTTCTCATTGGCTATGGAACGACGACGGAGACCGCTCTGCGTTCACTCACGGCTTGCACCAGCGTCGTGGGGTTATTGCGCGATACCGTTGAACACTCTGACCCCGTTATAACCATGGCTCACAGCCTGGCCATTCCTGTTTTTGGACCTGCCTTACCCGAGAAACTCGGCTGCTTGCTTAATGAGGCTCACCCTGACTGTGTCGTGATCTCTTCCTACAATCGCATTATTAGAAGCGATTTGTTGGCGAATCGTATCTTTATCAATGTCCATTACGCCCCACTACCTCGCTATCGGGGCCGTGCATCAGTCAATTGGGCAATTATCAACGGCGAGCCTACAACCGCTATCACTATCCACTTGGTGGATACTGGCTTAGACAGCGGAAATATCCTCTATCAAAAAGAAATTCCTATCTCTCGCCAGGACACGGTCACAGATCTTTACCAGCGTCTCAACAGCATCCAAGAGCAGCATCTAGGCGAGGCGGTCTTGCGAGTTAGCAACGGATGGACTGGAATACCTCAAGATGATGCATTGGCAACTTATGGTTGCGCACGTACGTCTGCAGACGGCGAAATAAATTGGAGCGCCTCTGCCGTTACAATCGATAGGCTGGTACGCGCGCTGACTCCGCCTTTCCCCGGGGCTTTTACTTATTTTGAGGGACGTCGCTTTATCATCTGGCGTGTCGAACAAGTGAATGACCAAAAAATATATTCTGGCAGGGTGCCTGGCCGCATAATTAGCTTGTCGCAGGTGGAGGGATGGGTCGACGTTCTAGCCGGCGAAGGAGTGGTAAGGATTCATGATTTAGAAACCGAGAGTGGAGAGCGCCGCAAAGCAGCGGAAGTGTTCCGCTCTACCCGTGCCTCATTAGGGTTGCGGACGGCAGACCTGCAACGGTTAGTCCGTGATCCGTCTGAGCGGCTTGTCAGTCTCGAAAGAGGCATCTAGAGAGCGATAAGGATCGTTTGTTATATGAAACTTGAAGGTAAAAAGGTACTCGTTACGGGTGGCGCAGGATTTGTTGGTTCGAACATCATCGATTTATTGGTTGATGAGAACTGTACAGCTATCGTGGTTATCGACAATATGGTACGCGGTCGGCCCGAGAACCTGGAAGGTGCACTGGCACGTGGCCCGGTACGTTTGGTGGAAGGTGACATCCGCGATCGCGCGCTAATGGAAGCATTGGTAAAAGATTCAGATATCGTTTTCCACCAAGCGGCACTCAGGATTACCCAATGCGCCGAAGAACCACGGCAAGCGTTGGAGGTAATGGTGGACGCCACCTTCGACCTGTTGCAGCTGTGCGTCAAGCACAAGGTTGAGAAAGTGGTCGCCGCCTCATCTGCCTCTATTTACGGTATGGCGGATACGTTTTCCACCCCTGAGTCCCAGCATCCCTATAACAATCGCACGCTCTATGGCGCCGCTAAAATCTTCAACGAGGGGCTGTTGCGCAGTTTTCATGAAATGTACGGTCTTGACTATGTCGCTTTACGCTATTTCAACGTCTACGGTCCCCGTATGGATATTTATGGGGTGTATACCGAGGTGTTGATTCGCTGGATGGAACGTATTGCTGCCGGTGAACCGCCACTCATCTTTGGCGATGGCAAACAGACAATGGATTTTATCTACATTACGGAGGTGGCCCGCGCCAATATACTAGCCGCAAAGGCTGATGTTACGGATGCGGTGTTCAATGTCGCCAGTGGCACGGAGACGAGCCTGAATCAGCTTGCTGAGGCTCTGCTGAGGGTGATGGGATCGAATTTGCACCTCGAATACCGGCCAGAGCGCAAGGTCAATCCCGTACAGCGCCGGCTGGCCGATATAAGCAAAGCGCGTCGTCTGCTTGGATTTGAGTCTGGGATAACCCTCGACGAAGGCTTAGGTCAGTTGGTCGCTTGGTGGCGGGCGCAACAGGGTCGCTAAGCTCTCAGGTTGAGATATATACGGATACACGAACCAATAAGGCTGTCTGCCAGTGGCCGCAATCGGTAGACGCTTGCAATTTACCTGGCTCTTTGGCAGGTGGCCAGAGAGCTGTTGACCCCCTGATGGAAGATCTAAAACCAATATGCTGATACCCATAACTAAACCCGTCATAGGCGAAGAAGAGATCACAGCTACTGCCGTGGCCTTGCGCTCCGGCTGGGTAAGCCAGGGGCCTCGGGTAGCCGAGTTTGAACAGGCTTTCGCGAGCTATGTGGGCGCCAACCATGCCTGTGCCGTGTCGAGCTGTACCACCGCCCTACATTTGGCACTCTTGGCGGTAGGGGTAAACCCCGGCGACGAGGTTATCACGGTAAGTCATTCGTTCATCGCAACTGCTAACAGCATTCGTTATTGCGGTGCGACCCCCGTCTTCGTGGACATCCAACCGGACAGTTTCAATATCGACCCAACGGGGATCGAGGCGGTATTGAACAAGCGTACGCGGGCAATCCTGTGCGTGCACCAAATGGGTATGCCTTGCGATCTTGCCGCCTTGTTGGATCTTTCGCATCGCTACGGTTTGCCACTGATCGAGGATGCCGCCTGCGCCATTGGCAGTGAAATTCTTGCTAACGGAAAGTTTGAGAAAATTGGCAAACCCCACGGTGATATTGCCTGCTTTTCCTTTCACCCCCGCAAAGTGATCACCACTGGCGATGGGGGCATGCTCACCACCAACGATCCCGAGTGGGACAATCGCTTCCGGCTCTGGCGACAGCACTGCATGAGCGTGCCGGATACCGCCCGCCATAGTGCGTCGCAGGTTATCTTCGAGTCGTATCCAGCGCTGGGTTTCAATTATCGGCTGACCGATATTCAGGCGGCCGTAGGTAGCGAGCAACTCAAGCGCTTGCCCGACATTCTGGCGCAACGCCGGCAGTTAGCTAGACGATACCAACTGCTTCTTGCGGAAATTCCCGACTTAGGCTTGCCAACAGAGCCGGCGTGGGCTATGAGCAACTGGCAGAGTTTTTGTGTTCGCCTCCCGGAAGGATGCGATCAGCGTCAGGTGATGCAATACTGTTTGGATGCCGGTGTGGCGACACGCCGTGGGATCATGTGCACTCACCGGGAAGCAGCTTATCCACCCAGTACGTGGTCCTGCGGCGTTGACCGCCGGGATTGCGCATGCGCCCTGGCTTCCTGTCAGCGACTCCGGCAGAGCGAAGAAGCGCAGGATCGGACGATTATCCTGCCGTTATTTCCGCAGATGACGTTTGAAGAGCAGGACCGCGTTATAGCAGCCCTGCGTCATGCAGTAGGATCTTGATGTCACATCAATAGTAAGACTTACGCAAAACCTCATGGGATACCGGGTACTTCGGTGGAATGCCCATCCATAGGTGGACATAATCCGACGACAGATACCCTTCCACCACCTCCGCATCCTTGTGAGCTGCCAATTCCCGTAATACGGGACCTAATGCCCTCCGCAACGCCCCATAGAGAGACCTGCTTACGACGTTCTGCTTTTGGCCCAAACTAACCCCCCTTAATCCCCCCTTCGTAAAGGGGGAAATAAACCCCCCTCCTTACGAAGGAGGGGGGTTGGGGGGAGGTTAAAGAGGCAACCGCGTAACTCCTATTCATATAACCTTTTTGGCACAAAAAATGCTTTATTGAATTAAGCTAGCGTGGAAAAAAATATAAAAAAACAATTTCCATCAATGCCCTAAGTCGATTTCTATGTAAGATTATCCCCAGGCGAGATCGTTCAATGGTTTCGGAGACCTCTAGTCTCCCCCTTCGTAAGGGGGAGGAAAAGCCTCGCGCCAAACTGCTCTGCAGAAAAGGGAATTTTGGTGCTTTCATTCAAGTGCGCCGCAGATCGCAATACCCGCTTGCATTATGCCAAGGGTCCGCTGTTTGAGCCGGGCAGCACAGTGATTATCGAAAAGGGTGCTTTTGCCGGCCTGCGGGCGATCTTCTTGGCCGAAACAGGCCAGGAACGCGTCATCGTCCTGCTTGAGATGCTGGGTAGAGAAAATCGGGTTACCGTCAATCGCGATCTGTTGCGCTTGGCATAGTACATGCTTATCCAAGCTAGTTGGATAGCCGGCAGTCCCACTTAATCGGGGCCTGGATACTGGAAATTATTAAAAACAATAGCTTATGCGAAATACCATGGTGTTTTGCAGGGCGGTAGCGTGCTTAAAACTCATCACTACTGCCGATAGCTCTCTCGCCGGGTTTTCAAAACAAAACTCACCCCACTAGACAATGTGTGGCGTGTGGCTATGTCGAAAACGCCGATATAAACGCGGCACAGAATATACTCGCGGCAGGTCATGCCGTGTTAGCGTGTGGAGAGGCAATAAGACCACGGGCAACCGTGACGGCTTCGTTGAAACACAAACCCACCGAAAGGGCGGCGCAAGCCGCTTAGTAGGAATCTTCGGCCTTTAGGCCGGAGAGGATGTCAACTATGTGATTCGGTTTAAACTATGCGATCTGCAGCACCCACCGGGAGGTGTTCGAGGCCCTGCGCGCAGCGGGCATTGGCGTGAGCCCGCATTACATTCCGGTGTATACGCAGCCTTACTATCAGCGGTTGGGGTTCGGCTGGGAAGATTTTCCATCGGTAGCCGCAGTACTGCTGAGAAGCGATTAGCGTCCCAGTGTATTTTGGTCTGACGGAAGCGGCCCAAGACAGCGTGATTGAAGCGCTGCGAGAGGTGGTGTCATGAGCACAGCGAAGCTAATACCCCGAGCACAGACGCCGGTTTTGGAAAGCGGTGATCGGCTCAGCCGTGCCGAGTTCGAGCGTCGTTACCGGGCGCTGCCCCACAAACAAGCTGAGTTGATCGAGGGTGTGGTTTACATGGCATCTCCCGTGCGAGCGCAAAAGCATGCGCAACCTCACAGCAACGTGATTGGCTGGCTAGTCACTTATGCCGCAGCCACGCCCGGCGTGATGGTCTGTGATAACGCCACGGTGCGGCTCGACTGGGAAAATGAACCACAGCCGGATGCCCTGTTGCGCTTGGGTGAGGCCTGCGGCGGGCAATCGCGGATCTCTGAGGATGACTACGTTGAGGGAGCACCGGAGTTGATAGTAGAGGTGGCGTCCAGCAGCGCGTCTTATGATCTGCACGATAAGCTGCGGGCCTATCGGCGCAATGGGGTCAAGGAGTACCTGGTGTGGTTAGTGTCAGAGCGGGCCTTGCGCTGGTATCGACTGGAGGAGGGCGAGTATCGACCACAGGCCGCCGACGCGGCAGGCGTCTTGAGCAGCGCCGTGTTTCCGGGGTTACGGCTGGACCCGGAGGCACTGTTGGCTGGGGAGATGCAGCGGGTACTGGCGGCAGTACAAGCAGGGCTCGGCTCGCCGGCGCATCAGGCGTTTGTGCAGCAGTTGCAAGCGTTATCCAACTCTCTCGCCGGGTTTTAAGACCAGCGACCGAAGCGAGACGGTCGCTAAGCAGATGAGAATGCAGCAACACCATTAGTTCCACTGATAAAGGCGGAAAATTGTCGTGGTGAAAGTTATTGAGAAGTTACGATTTCTGTGAAAGATTATCCCCCAGGCGAGATCGTTCAACACCGATTTTCACAGGCCTATTAACCGTCATATTTAACCCTAATCAGCAGCGGTGGGTTGCCTACGCTGTCCACTCGTAGCGCACGATGCAGTTATCCAGCCAGGGGACCGCCACCCCCTTCTGTAAGGCCTCGACGCCCATCAGGATCGGGGTATGGGCGCGTTTGCGAAGGGTCACCTTGAAGTCCTGGCCGTCGTAGCTGATCTGTCCAGGCATATCGATAAAGCGCCGAAATAAGGAATCGGCCCGTTGCTGTTCAAAGCGTGGCAAGTCTTGCGCCAAGCGGTGGTAGAGGGTATCGGCCACCAGGGTCCAGAGGATGTCAAAGTGGATGCGAATCATCAATGGTGAGGATAAGGCATTCAAATTAAAAAAGCTGACTAATTCAGCCAGCTTATTCTCGATATGCCAGCGTTTGGCATAGACCTCTAAAAGTGTGGCTAAGGGCAAGGCGCGATTGTTGGTGATCATCACCGTCGGCTGTGCCCGGCCATGATCGGTAATAATGAGTTGGCGCACGGGGTGGCTACACCCCGTTAACGTGACCTCGCTTTCAGCGACCCGACAGGTTTTATGCTTCCGCTTGGGGATGGACAACGTCACTCGCTGCCAGACGTTGTCGGGGAGCGCGGCCGCTTTTTTCAGGAGTCCCTGACTGCGGCGGCGCAGCGTAATGAACTGCACGCCGTCGGCCATTAACTCGTTGAGCACGGTATAGCTGGTCAGGCGGCAGTCAAACACCAACGTTTCCTTGACCGTGTGGCGAAGCGTTTTCCAGTACTGAACAAAGTGCTGAATTTCCCGGGCTTCGTCTTTGCGCAGAATATCGGCCCGGGTGTAGAGGATGACGTTACTGGCCGCATCTTGCGCCAACAGCGTGTTGGCGCCCTTAACGGCCTTGCCGCGGGCCCCGGCCCACACCTTCTCCATTTGCGATTCGGTACCGAAATGGGGAATGGTGTGAAAATCCAAGTTAATAAAGTCGCTCTGATAGAACTGCGGATACACCGTCTGGAACTGCCGTAGCAGGTGCTGTTGAAACTCCTGTAATAAGGCCTCGGACAGCCGACACGAATACGTCGTCATGAAGCTGGCCTTGGGTAACACGGTTAACCCGGCAAAGACGCCTAAGCCGGGCTCATGGTCATAGGAGGCGATATGACTGAGGCGTTCACTGCCGATCAGTTTCAATACCAGCATTGCCAGAGCGGCCTGTTCGGCACTGACGACCGCGGAGGTCGGCAAGTCACACTGCCGGACGATATCCATCACCCCGGCTTCGACCACATAGGGTAAGAAGAAAAACACTCCCGCCACCGGACAATCGATGCGAAACGGCTTGAGGGTCTCGAACTCCAGCGCTTGAGTGCGTTCGGGTAGCTGTTGGTTGCGCTGGGTCCGGCCCCGTTGGGGCCGACTCCGTCGGTGCAGCTTTGGAAACCCGGCGTCTGCCAGAATCCGCTCCACCGTACGCACCGAGATTTTATAGTTCTCCTCGCCCAAACGCCCACTGATCTCAGCCGCCGACAGCTGGGCGTGGCGATACTTCACCACCAACTGCCGAACCGGCTCAGGGGTGTGACGCTCGTAGGGACCGCGCACGGGCGGTGGGAACAGTTCCAACGTGCCGGCCTTGAGATCACGGAGCAGCGAGTAGAGGGTGGCAACGGAATAGCCAAACCGGTGCGCGACCTGTTCAACCGGCAGCTGATCGACCACGACCGCACGGATAGCTTCGTATTGGCGCTGTCGAGGGCTGGCGGGGTGGTTGAAAAACGCCTTGAGATCGGGCATGGATTAGGGGTTATTAGTGACGGATAAAAAACTGAATTTTAGAAGGACTAAGGCGAGCAGATCAAGGGGTGAGGGTAAAAATAGAGGGAAAATCTAAGCATTTTCGGCGTTATCGGGGTGAAAAACCAGCAGGCGATGGCACTAGCGGTTAGAAATGGACGCTATAAAACCGTCACGCCGACCCCTAACAGCGGCTATTTTGGGCTGACAAACGAGTAAAATATTAGTAATTGCTCAAAAAGTCCGGGTAATTCTGGTCTACGGACCTTGAGCCGCAGCGCGAATCAGGCTGGGCAGTGGCGGAATTTGATGTTGTTGGCTGATCCGGTCTTGCAGATAGTGCCAAAAAGGAAATGCCCAGCTTTTGGCACGTTTTCTTTAAGCTAAGGAAGGTATCGCGTGCCTTGCGTCCACTGTCACTGCGGGTCGTTGCGCTAATCTTGCGCTTTTTCACATAGTCGCGAATGTCGTTCTCGCTGAGGTTGTTGTGAAGAGGAATTTCAGGCCGCTCGAGCACCCGCAGCAACTCGGGTTTGTTCTCATGCAGACGCTTGAGCGCCACATCGAGGGTGTAATAACCCGTTTTCTGTGTAAAGATCTCGTCAAACCGTTTTTCCAGCTCCCCCCGGGTCTTCTTATCAGGCGCCCGCTGGTACGCTTTGAGCGCTTGATAGAAGCACCAGATGTCCCCACGAACACGCTCTTGGGCGGCTCGGTTGGTGTCGCTACAGGGAATGAGCTTGTGAAGCGTACGCTCGGCATGTACCCAACACAGCGCATTGAGAAAA
Organism: uncultured Gammaproteobacteria bacterium; assembly: GCA_963696325.1. Taxonomy (GTDB): domain Bacteria; phylum Pseudomonadota; class Gammaproteobacteria; order Competibacterales; family Competibacteraceae; genus CAVOJV01. The sequence continues at coordinate 35,530 of CAVOJV010000048.1, read as the reverse complement.
CCCGCGACATTGAACTGGCCGGCATCGTCGCTCATAATCACCAGCTCCGGAGACAACCCGTGATGAACGAGACTACCCACCAACGCCCCTTCGGTCGCGATTTTGATGTGCCGCTCCGTGGTAATGCCAAGCGTTTGCAGATATACCGCCCACGAGACCTTATCGGCACAGATTCGATCCTGTGAACAAAGTGCCAGCTGGGCATAGGGCAGTTTCTGCTGCTTCATATACTCGCGCGCGACCTCGTCGACTACATAGTCCGTTTGACCCGCGCGCAGCAGCTCCAAAAAATTGATCCGGCTTTTGCTATCGGTGCTCGAAAACCATGCAAACCACTCGTTACCGATGTGCGTGCAATAACCATTCTTACCCTGATGACGGGCCCCCGTATCGTCGACGTTAATATGCGAGGAGACGTCAAGTCCGATCCGCAATACCTCGGCTTTCTCCTCGTGAAACCGTGCGTAGCCATCAATGAGCAACCGATTCAGCTGTCCCGACGATATCTCTACGCCCCATTCCCACAGTTGCTTCAGAATTAGCCGCTGCGGGACATGTTGCTGGTAATGCTGACTCAGCATATAACTGCGCAGCGTCGGTCCAAAATGACTCCCCGCCACCGATACAGGCAACTCACCGATAACCGATTCCCCAGCCGGACTCTGATAGCGTGCCCGCAAATATTTCGTATTCTTGAGCTTGAACTCTAGCTCTTGGACCACATACGCTTGATAGCCTTTGAACGCCGATCCCGGCGGGATATGATCCGGTTGTACGATGTGCTCTTCGTGAATCTCCAGTGCTTGCGTCTTGCACCGACTCGGCTTCCCTCGCCGCTTTCGTTTCTTTTTGCTTCCGTTACCTCCCTCGTCTCTCGGATCTCTATTCAAGGTGCTTGGCTTAATCTTCGGCCGCGCTTTCTCACCTTTCAAAATCGCGATCTCGTCTTTTAACTGCTGAATCTGCTCCTCCTGCAGCGCCAATTGTTCTACCTGCTTGACCAGTTGCTCCTGCTGCTGATGACAGATCGACAACACCCGCGCCACCGTCGCCGTACGCTCACCTTCGGGTACGTCTGACAGTTTCGGAAGCGGGTCTAGGGTCACCGGTTTCATCGGCTCAATAGTATACGCCGCTCATTCGTGCCAGCCATCATCCACTCGATTCAGCTACAATTACCCAGACTTAATGAGCAATTACAAATATTACAGCTAGGTTATTGATTTAGAAATAACCTTTTAATAACTACCCAAGTTCAGCAAAATTAAAGTGTAGGGTAAAATATGACGGTTAATAGGCCTGTGAAAATCGGTGTTCAATGGTTTCGGAGACCTTCAAGTCTCCCCCTTACGAAGGGGGAGGCCAGGAGGGGGTTAAAAAAGGGCCACTGCAGCGGTTTATTGGCAGACCCCCTCTAAATCTCCCCCTTCGTAAGGGGGAGGAAAAGCCTCGTGCCAAACTGCTATCCAGGAAAAGGGAATTTTGGTGCTTTCATTCAAGTGCGCTGCAGACCGCAATACCCGCTTGCATTATGCCAAGGGTCCGCTGTTTGCGCCGGGCAACCCCGTGATTATCGAAAAGGGTGCTTTTGCCGGCCTGCGGGCGATCTTCTTGGCCGAAACAGGCCAGGAACGCGTCATCGTCCTGCTTGAGATGCTGGGTAGAGAAAATCGGGTTACTGTCAATCGCGATCTGTTACGCTTGGCATAGTATGTGCATATCCAAGACCGGTTGGATAACCGGCGGTCCCACTTAAGCGGGGCCTGGGTACTGGAAATTATTAAAAACAATAGCTTATGCGAAATACCATGGTGTTTTGCAGGGCGGTAGCGTGCTTAATGGGGTGGACCCCAATAAACAATGAACATTAATGCCTATAGCCATGAACTGTACACCCAGCGGGTCAGATCATTTCGTGCGCATCAAAATTTAATGCGACTTATCCAAGGTACTTAGTATATGGATAACTTTCATACTAAGCCCAAGCTCGTATTTTTCCAGTTTAGATATGACGAGAATGTACCTGAATTTCTGCTAATCCACAAACGAGAACATGTCAAGTGTTTATCAGAGTTTTTTGACGTGACCGTGGTTCATGAAAATTGTGACTATCAGCAGATCTGCGAGAAGTACGGACCAGACTTAACCCTTTTTGAAAGTGGTCTACAACTCCCGACTTCTCATCAGGCTGGACATAAGAAACACTGGTACTTGTCCAGAAATACCAAAATTAGGATTCCATAATGCAGATGCGTGGTCCAAGTACCCGTGCAGGCATTCTTTCTGACATGGAACATTGGGGTATAGAGACTTTCTTTTCGATTTGTACTACCGCGGCTGAACATACACCAGAGATTGCTCAAAATTTCTTCATTTGGCCAAATTTCATAAATCGATGCGATATATCGGGACTATGGCGAATCGAAAATTATCCCAGTAATTCTAACTGGTTGCCAAGATCCTCAATATCCTTGGCGCCATCAAAGTCTATAAAATCATTGCGAGAGTTTTACCCTTCGCTAGTTTGTCCACACCATGGGTACAGTTCTCGTTCGGCAGCAGGGCCAGGTGATGTACGGTGAGCGATACGCCGCGCACGATCAAATGCTTCTTGGTTTGGACCTACATGTGGTACGGTTGCAAAAGAGATCCTTCGTAAAGCACTTCGAGATTCCTGGCTGTAAAAGCCTGTTTGCTTACCGAAGAGTCTCCTGCATTTAAAGCTGCAGGCTTCGTTGATATGCAAAACTGCGTTTTTGTTGACGAACATAATGTGGTTTGATAAGCTCGTCCTACTCATTTCAACATCCAGATGAGCTTATGGAAATTACTGACGCTGGTCTATTAGCTTAGTCCACTATCATCACACTATAAAACATCGAGATCAAATATCTCAATGGTTTAGTCTCTATAAAAAGTTTAATAGCAAATCAAAAGATTGTCCAAATAAATAGTCCCTTTGAGCCACTAACTGTTGTGCAGAGATCATTCAGGAATTGAGAATTCATATTCTATCTCCGATGGGTTACATTTAGCGCTTTTTCGTCAAGCGGATGAATATCTTTGGGCAGGCAAATACGAGGAAGCAGAACGTTCATATTTCAGATGCTCGATTTATATAGTTATGATGCCAGAACCAAAAGTTCAGACTAACTCTGTGTAATCTTTACAAAGGTAATCCCAAGATAGCGCTTTACTTGGATTAGTCGTGCCTAATTCAATATACGCTTACTGGGTACAAAGCCATCGATCCTGATCCAGTAGAGTGGGCTTATTTCATTATCTCTCTTCTTTGTTTAGGGAAAATAGATGCAGCTATCAAGCGTGCCAACCAATTCCCATGGCTTCGTCATCCCGAGCTCGATCGTACTCGATGGATCGTTAATATCTTGAAGAACAAAATAATATCGATGTCTTTGCTATATGATGATACGCTAAAACATCGATGTAGCGTTCATCAGCTCCCTGACCGAAGCTTCAAGAAGTAGATCGAAGAGATTTGCATCATGCTTAAAGCTTGTCGACAGCGCGCCTTAGCGGAGGCCCTGTCAAGGCGCCAACCCGTAGTGGTAACGACGTAGAGATCGGGCCTGCCGCGGAAAAACAGGATTCTGGGTTAGCCACGGTACAGAAACCGCGAGGAACCCGCGAACAGCGTATTTTGGACTTTGAATTGTTGAATTAAAACGTCTAATGAACTCAGCAAACCAATTTTTGAAATCAACAATGACTATCAACCTTGGGAACAACGATCGAATCGTCCCTGCGGTTCACGGCAGAAGGCAGGTAGAACGCGATAAGCTTGTTGAGTTGGATTTGCCTCGACCTAAATCTTTTTTCCTGAAGCAGTTGCGACGCGAGAAGCGCCGAGCGGATCGTTCCGAGCCCTTTATCCATTGCGCTGTTTCGCTTTGACAAGAAGAAGAATGATGAACTCAGCAATATTAAAGAGTTTTTAAAACCCCTTCAGAACAACATACGAGAGACCGACATTCTTGGCTATCTTGGTGAGGGTACCCTCGGACTACTGCTTCCAGATACGAATGAGAAGGGGATACAAGAATTCATGAAAAAGACCGTTAATGGATATAAAAATCTCCCTTTCTCAATTATCACCGGGACCTATCCTGATCAGATCTTTGATAACCTCATGACGGAAAATCCGTCTCCACCGGATTGTTATCCTCTCTTTCTTGATGATTCTAAAGAATCTAACCGCTCTGGATATCTATTAAAAAGGAGCCTTGATATCGTAGGCTCTCTGGTTGGGATACTGCTCTTACTTCACCTTTAATGCTGATGACAGCTTTAGCGATTAAATTAACTTCTCCAGGGCCCGTCATCTTCAAACAAATCCGTTTCGGCAAAAGAGGCATCCCTTTTTTCTTCTACAAATTTCGGTCCATGTCTTGGAACGCGGATGATCGCATCCACCGCTAGTACGTCGCCAGTTTGATCAAGGGGAATCTTGAAGAGATCAATAAGGGGGATAGTGAGAAGCCATTGTATAAGATTAAATTTAATCCGAGGGTTACCCGCGTGGGTAGAATCATTCGTAAAACCAGCATTGATGAGCTTCCGCAGCTTTTTTAACGTGCTCAAGGGAGAGATGAGCCTGGTTGGGCCGCGGCCACCCCTTCCTTATGAAGCTGAGAAGTACCAATCCTGGCATCTCAGGCGGATACTGGAGATGAAGCCCGGTATCACCGGACTCTGGCAGGTGGAGGGACGCAGTAAGACATCTTTTGATGATATGGTAAGACTCGATATTCGCTATATCCGGAACTGTTCGCTGATGCTTGACCTAAAGATATTAATCAAGACAGTCAAGGTAGTCCTCCAGTCCGTGGGTGCCTTTTAACGAACAAAGTAATGGGGCAGGGGAAAGTACGAAAGAACAGGTCTTCATTCTCGAACCCGGACAGGTAATCTTACAGAAGTATTGGTGAAATAGATTTTAGTCATTTAAATCAATCGCTTGTTATAACCAAGCAACACTTTTAGGACACTACCCGCAATCAGATCACCCACGCATACCGCCTGGATCCAGGCGAACTGATCGTGACGCTTGAAATCGCTTTTGGCATGGTCGCGGAAATGTCTGGAATCGTTGCCGCGCTGAAAAAGCAGCACCACCGTTGATCAGCTCGTGTCTTCGAAAAGAACCTCGTCGCCCATGATTGAGCAAGGCTTGCGATGAGCCGTGAGGAGTGAAACGCCCATGATCGAATCGATCCATCATCACCACGGCCAACTGCTGGCGCTGATCCTGCGCGCCGATTATCACGCCGAAGGCATCCAGTTTTTAACCCCCAATGATTTCTCGCAGCAACCCGGCTACATGAACCGCTCGCAGGGTTATGTTATCCCACCGCATGTACACAACCCCGTGGGGCAGAATGTCCCTTGTGATCGGGTGACCCATCGATTGAAGCTGATCACGAATTCCGTGTTACACTGAATTTGATACTTATCTCCGGGCTGAATCGGCAGAGGTTTGAAAAAGGGGAGGTGGTCTGATGCGCGCACCACAGGACAACGCGACGGTGGAGCCGGGCGGCTTGCTACGGCTGCGACCTGGATTCTTCGGCGGTGTGGACGGGGATCGAGGGCAACACGTTGCTCAATTACGCGGGGGTCAAGCCCGATCTGCTGCCGTTCGTCTGTGCTGCGGCGCCGTCCAAGGAGGGCAAGTTCCTGCCTGGCAGTCATCTGCCGATCCTGCCGCCCGATGCCCTGCGCGAGTGCCGGCCGATGTCGTGCTGATCCTGCCTGAATATCGCCGCCGAGGTGGCGGAGCAGCACGGCTACATTCGGAATTCGGGTAGGCGGTTCGTCGTCGCCATCCCAAGTCCGACCTTACTGTAGGGAGAGGCGCCATGCAGTGGCAAGAAGTGATCGACAACCCCTACCTGAAAAACCTGCCCTTCAAGATCGAACTAAACCGGTGGGGAAACATTGAAATGAGTCCCGCCAGCAACCGCCATGCATTCATACAATCCCAGTTGGCGCAACTGATCAGAGCCTGTATCGGCAAAGGTGAGACATTGACCGAATGCGCGTACAAACCTCCGACGGCGTGCGCGTGCCCGACGTGGTATGGGCATCGCGGGAATATCTGGACCGGCACAATTGGGCGACGCCGTTTCCCGCTGCGCCGGAAATCTGCGTGGAAATCGTTTCGCCATCGAATAGCCACGCTGAAATGTTGGCGAAAGTCCGGCTTTTTCTCGAAGCCGGCGCAGAAGAGGTATGGCTCGTGAATGAAGGTAATGGACTGGAAATACAGGGAACGAACGGGCTGTTGACTGATTCCGTGCTGGTTCCCGGGGTGGCTGCCAAAATTCGGGAGTTGATTTGAAAACAAGGTCTTGCGGCTTGGTATCGCCATCAGCATGTACTTTGACGAGCATAATCCGCCACATTTCCATGTTCGTTACAACGAGTACCGAGCAAGTGGTATCCATACGAAACCTGAATGTCCTCGATGGTCATTTGCCGGCCAAGGTACGTGGTTTGGTTGAAGAGTGGGCCGAGCAGCATCAGGATGAATGACTTAGGTGATTTTCAGAAATGAAAAGCACCAAAATTCCCTTTTCCTGCAGAGCAGTTTGGCGTGAGGCTTTTCCTCCCCCTTACGAAGGGGGAGGCCAGGAGGGGGTTAAAGAAAAAAGGGCCACTGCAGCGGTTTATTGGCAGACCCCCTCTAAATCTCCCCCTTCGTAAGGGGGAGACTTGAATATCTCCCGAAACCATTGAACGATCCCGCCTGGGGGATAATCTTTCACAGAAATCGCCTTACTATGCGAGCGGTTGGGGTTCGGCTAGGAAGATTTTCCATCGGTAGCCGCAGTACTGCTGAGAAGCGATTAGCGTCCCAGTGTATTTTGGTCTGACGGAAGCGGCCCAAGACAGCGTGATTGAAGCGCTGCGAGAGGTGGTGTCATGAGCACAGCGAAGCTAATACCCCGAGCACAGACGCCGGTTTTGGAAAGCGGTGATCGGCTCAGCCGTGCCGAGTTCGAGCGTCGTTACCGGGCGCTGCCCCACAAACAAGCTGAGTTGATCGAGGGTGTGGTTTACATGGCATCTCCCGTGCGAGCGCAAAAGCATGCTCAACCTCACAGCAACGTGATTGGCTGGCTAGTCACTTATGCCGCGGCCACGCCCGGCGTGATGGTCTGTGATAACGCCACGGTGCGGCTCGACTGGGAAAATGAACCACAGCCGGATGCCCTGTTGCGCTTGGGTGAGGCCTGCGGCGGGCAATCGCGGATCTCTGAGGATGACTACGTTGAGGGAGCACCGGAGTTGATAGTAGAGGTGGCGTCCAGCAGCGCGTCTTATGATCTGCACGATAAGCTGCGGGCCTATCGGCGCAATGGGGTCAAGGAGTACCTGGTGTGGTTAGTGTCAGAGCGGGCCTTGCGCTGGTATCGACTGGAGGAGGGCGAGTATCGACCACAGGCCGCCGACGCGGCAGGCGTCTTGAGCAGCGCCGTGTTTCCGGGGTTACGGCTGGACCCGGAGGCACTGTTGGCTGGGGAGATGCAGCGGGTACTGGCGGCAGTACAAGCAGGGCTCGGCTCGCCGGCGCATCAGGCGTTTGTGCAGCAGTTGCAAGCGTTATCCAACTCTCTCGCCGGGTTTTAAGACCAGCGACCGAAGCTAGGTTACGGTCGCTAAGCAGATGAGAATGCAGCAACACCATTAGTTCCACTGATAAAGGCGGAAAATTGTCGTGGTGAAAGTTATCAATGTAGTGGGAGCCCGTCCCAATTTCATGAAAATGGCGCCCATTATTGAGGCGATGAACAGGTATCCCAAGGAAATCCAGCACCTGCTCGTCCACACTGGTCAGCACTACGACGACCGGATGAGCAAGTCCTTTTTCGTCGATCTCGGTATGCCAAGGCCTGATAGCGACCTCGAGGTTGGTTCAGGTTCCCATGCCGAACAGACTGCCCGGATCATGGTGGAATTCGAAAAAGTCTGCTTACGAGAGGCACCTGACCTAGTCATCGTCGTTGGCGACGTGAATTCCACGATGGCATGCGCAATTACCGCTAAGAAATTGGGGATAAAAGTAGCCCACGTAGAAGCGGGGCTACGCTCGCGTGATATGTCAATGCCTGAGGAGATCAACCGGCTCTGTACCGATGTGTTGTGCGACTATCTCTTCACTACTGACCACTTCGCGAATGAGAACTTGTTGGCGGAGGGAATTTCCCCGGAGAAGATTTTCTTCGTCGGTAACGTGATGATCGATACTCTTCTAAAGCACAAGGAATTGGCGCGAGGTCTGGGCCTGCTCGAACACTGGGGACTGAAGCCCAGCACTTTCGCCACCCTAACCCTGCATCGCCCGTCGAACGTTGATGATCCGGTAATCCTTCAAGGCATTTTGGATGCCTTGAGTGAGATTGCGAAGGAAATCCCGATCGTTTTTCCCATCCACCCCAGAACGAGAAAAATGGTGGAGCAGTTCGGATTGGGTGAATACTTTTCGAATAGCGATAAGCCTCAAGGTTTGTGGATGACCGACCCACTCGGTTACCTTGAATTTCTTCATCTGAACATGCATGCGATGATGGTTATCACCGACAGCGGCGGGCTGCAGGAAGAGGCGACTGTCCTTGGTGTCCCATGCATAACGCTTCGCAATAATACCGAACGTCCGATTACCTGCGAGGTGGGCACGAACTTCATCGTGGGAAACAGCCGGGATAACATCTTGAATCAGGCCTTCAAGATCTTGAGCAGAGACCTCCTGAGCAGCAGGATTCCGGAAAAATGGGATGGAAAGGCAGCGGAGAGGATCGTGGAAATCTTGGTGAATCTCGATAGTGGGATATGACCGTTCTGTTTACAGAGAAAAGTGCGTTATCCATGTCAAGCGCCATGAAGAGTTGGATCGAATTTTTTTCCGGATTTGAGACCCCGAAGGCGACATGCAGAAGCTTACGCATCATAGCGCCGATGATCAGTTTCGGGGGCTTGCCTGAGCGTGCGAGACGCTCCTTCAATTGCTTGCCCCAGGCGGTTTTGTACAAAGTGACCATGGCGTGCATATAGAGCGCTTTGCGCAAGAAAGCATGCCCCACTTTGGAGAGTCGGGGCTTAGCTTTCACGCTCGTTCCGGATTCCTGGTGGCGGGGATCGAGGCCGCCGAACGCCGCGGCTTGCCGGCTATTGGCAAAACGGCTGGCGTCGGCGAAGAAGGCCAACAGGATGGCGATGGTGCGTTCCCCCAGACCGGGGATGCTGTCGAGCAATTCGCGCTTCCCTTTCAGGTCGGGGTTGGAGGCGATGTGTTGATTGATGGTTTGGATCAGCGACTTGATCTGTTGATCGAGCCAATCTAGGTGTTCTTGAATAGTGGTGCGCACGGCATCGCGGGCGACGCCCAGGCGATTGCTTTCCTGGGTGCGCACGGTTTGCAGCGCATCCAGCCGCATCACCAACGCCCGTAAGGCGACTTCTGCTTCGCTTCGGGCCTGCCAGGGCGGCGGATGGCGCTCGGCGCAGAACTCGGCGATGAGGCGGGCATCGACGGCATCGGTTTTGCTGCGGGTTAAGCGGGAAGCTGCATAAGCCTTGATTTGGGCCGGGTTGACGACGCTGACGGTAACCCCCCGGGGGGCCAGAAATTGGGCGCTGTCTTCCCAATAGATGCCGGTGGCCTCCATACAAACCTGGACATCTAGCGCCTCGTGGCGGGCAAGCCAATCGGCAAGATCGGCGTATCCTTGGGCAGTGTTGGTGACGACTTTGGCGCGAAATTTACCGTTAGGTAGGCGTAAAGCGCAGTCCAGCTTGGCTTTGGCGACATCGATACCGAGATGAAATGTGGTCATAATGAGTCTCAACTGATCAACCTTGTGAATGCAGGCTACCGGCAAGCCGGGCCGAAGATACTGTTCGATCTTCCATTGAGGGTGAGCGACTGCTGCAAAAATCTACGGCACGGGCTTGGTGTCCCAAGGGTGGGCACGGCATCCAGTCGCTCGAACCTGGAGTGCCCTCCAGGTAGGGTGTCTTGAAGCAAGCTAGTACACCGGATGTCTCAAGTACATCACGGAATTCATAATACAAGGTTGGGTTAGCGCGCAGCGCGTAACCCAACAGGATCAAGATGTTGGGTTACGGCCTATAACCCGTCCTTGTATCTTGGCTATCGGTGAATGGTGAGGGTAGTCCGATCCAGTTCGACGAAATCGCAACCGGCAAATGTTTCCATAATCGTATCGAGATGCCGGAAAAATAAGGTTTCCAGTTCCATGTTGGTGATATTGCCTGTGGCGATGAAGAGCAGTTTGTAGGGTTGATGGGAAAGCAGGAAGGAATTCACGAAATCGGCGTCCTTGGTGATGACGATCCGGTGTTCCAACAGAGAGAGCGCATTGATCGCGTCATCCGGAGTGCGGTTGGCCAGCGGCAGGTCGAGCGTGTGAAGCGCATCGTGACCCAGCGCTCGGAGGCGCAACGCCAAGCGGCCCGGCAGTTGGGCATCGATCAGAAATTTCATGCCGTAATGGCGTGAATCCGTTTGATTTGGCTGAGGCGGGTGGCAAAAGCCAGCGCCGCCAGGATATCCTCTCGTTCGAGATCAGGGTAATCCGCCAGGATTTCCGCTGGCGTCATGCCGGCGCTCAGCAGTTCCAATAACAGTTCGACTGGGTACCGCAAGCCGCGAATGCAGGGTTTGCCGTGACAGATCGCCGGATCAATGACGATGCGTCGGATCAGTTCCTCTGAGAGATGGCTCATGTTCGGAGGCCTCAAGGATGCGGGTAAGCTTGGCTACGCTTCGTTCTTTGCTTATCTATTAGCATACCAGAGAAAAGCGTAGATACCGTCTTGACGGTCAAAACGGTCCCTATGCGCTATTCTGCCTTACGCGTTGGAATACGGTAGGGCGGGCTTTGGCCCCCCGTTGTGGATATTGCCGGACGCACGGTGAAGGTGGGCAGAGCCCACCCTACCTGGCTACGCTCTCTTTGTTGAATGTCGCCACATTGGAAAGGACCTGGACACTACCGCCATGCCCTCGACTCCCGGTAACGATAACCCGCCCGCAGCTCCTTCGCCATCCACGATGCCGCAAGCGGCAGCAGTGACCACGCCCGAGAAGCACACCTACGGCCAGATTCTGAAGTCGTCGGCCTTGATCGGCGGCTCGTCGGTGTTGAACATCGCCATCGGCATCATCCGTACCAAGGCGATGGCGGTGTTGCTGGGTCCGGCCGGGTTCGGATTGATGGGCGTGTATGGATCGATTGCCGACCTTGCGCGCGGCATTGTTGAAATGGGCATCAACAGCAGTGGTGTGCGCCAGATTGCCGAGGCCGTCGGTTCGGGAGATACAGAGCGGATTGCGCGAACCGTCACCGTCCTGCGACGAATAGCGATCCTCCTCGGACTATTGGGCGCAGTGTTGCTGGTCGTATTTTCCGGTCAGGTTTCTACCTTGACTTTTGGCAGCGATCAACATGCCGGTGCCGTGGCGCTGCTGTCACTCGCGGTGTTTTTCCGCATGGTATCCGACGGTCAAGGGGCGTTGATCCAAGGCATGCGGCGCATTGCGGATCTCGCCAAGATGGGGGTGTTGGGTGCGCTCGTGGGGACGATCGTCAGCATCGTCCTGGTTTACTTCCTGGGCGAGAAAGGGGTGGTACCTTCCCTCGTCGCCGCCGCCGCGATAGGGCTCGTTATGTCGTGGTGGTATAGCCGGAAGGTGCGGATTCAGCCCCCCGCAATGACTCGCTACGAAGTCAGGCAGGAAGCAACCTCGCTCCTGAAACTGGGTTTCGCCTTCATGGCTAGTGGGATGCTGATGATGGGCGCCGCCTATGCGGTCCGCACCATGGTTCTGCGCAGGGTCGGCCTGGAGGCTGCCGGCTTCTATAGCGCCGCTTGGACCTTGGCGGGGCTCTATGTGGGGATCGTTCTCCAGGCCATGGGGGCGGACTTCTACCCCCGTTTGGTCGGCGTGGCCAAGGACGATCCCCAATGCAACCGCTTGGTAAACGAGCAGGCGCAAGTGAGCCTGTTGTTGGCCGGACCGGGAGTGATCGCCACCCTCTCACTTGCCCCTATCGTGATCGCCTTGTTCTATACCGCCAAGTTTGCTGAAGCGGTCGATGTCCTGCGATGGATGTGCCTGGGTATCGCGCTGCGCGTGATCACCTGGCCGATGGGCTTCATCATCGTGGCGAAGAACAGTCAGGCCATCTTTTTTGGCACGGAACTGGCTTGGACTGTCGTCAACGTCGGTCTCACGTGGATATGTGTCAGCTTCTTCGGTTTGAACGGCGCCGGCATTGCGTTCTTCGGATCGTACGTGTTTCACGGATTCATGATCTACCCGATCGTACGGCGGCTCAGCGGGTTTCGCTGGTCGGCCGCAAACAGGAAAACCGGGCTGGTCTTTCTTTCGTCAATCACGCTGGTGTTCTGCGGCTTCTACGTATTACCCCCCTTGTGGGCAATCGGCGTCGGGACAGTGACGATGATTCTAAGTAGTGTTTATTCGCTTCGGGTTCTCCTCAATCTCATCTCCCTGGACCGGATTCCGCGTCCCTTGCTGCGGTTGCTCATGTGGTTCCGTCTTGCGGCTTCTGGCTCTAGAGAATGCGTAAATAAGGGCTGATATTCATTCGGTAACGGTAAGTAAGACACTCGACCCAAGGTAGTATGAAAAGGAATACCGTTTGTAAACTAAAAAAATTTTATGAATCAGTTAGTTAATGATAATTACTAATTTTCAATAACAAAATAACGGCTAAAGATGATGAACGCTTCGTACCGTAGAGTTAGCAGCAAGGGAAGTGAGGATGACAACGTGATACGGGTCATGGATCATCGCCACCCGCAGGTTACATCTGGCAATGCCTATCACGTGTCCGCCCTCGGGAGTGGGTGCGCTACCGCAGCCGATTTTCCACTTGTTTCCCTAATCAAGCGTATACTTTTCCCCGTGACTATCGCGGGCTCTCTCGTGTTCTTTGCAAAATGGGAGGGGGGATCTTTTTCCAGCAATTACCTGATTCTCGCGATACTTGCGTTACTTCTCTCCGCGCACGTGTTCAAGGAAGTCAGTTTCTACCGTGCATTAAAGACATTCCCCATCTTTATCGCTTTTTATAGCATTCTTGCTCGTTGGCTCGTCGTTGCCGCCGTCCTGGTATCATTAGCTTACACAACAGGGTTGTATGTTTATTTTTCGAAGCAAGTTCTGCTCGCTTGGTTAGTTTTTACGCCCTTCGTTTTGTTGGCATCCCAGGTCCTCGCATGGACGGTTATTTACCACCTAATAATAGCAACGCAACCGACCCGGAATGCGGTGATCGTCGGCGCGAATCAACTCGGCTATGAGTTGTGCAAAAAGATAACGGAAGACCGATTTCTGCATATTGGTGTCAGCGGTTTTTTCGATGATCGAGATATCCAACGCTCACACCTGGTTACCGAGAGACAGCGCTTGGGTCAATTGAGTGACTTGCCTAGTTATGTCAAGAGCAATTCCATCCAGATCATTTACGTTTGTTTGCCGATGGTGTGGCAACCACGCATAATCAAATTGTTGGAAGATTTACGTGACACCACTGCATCGATCTACTTCGTTCCGGATATTTTTATGTTCGATCTGATTCAGGCTCGCATCGATCGAATAACCGGTATCCCGATGGTTGCTATTTGTGAAACGCCTTTCTATGGTCTTAGAGAGCTGATCAAGCGCACCACTGACTTCGTTCTCGCCGTGATGATTCTTCTGCTGATCTGGCCGGTCATGTTGGCTATCGGCATCGGAGTAAAGCTGACCTCACCGGGTCCAATGATCTTCAAGCAAAGGCGCTACGGTCTTGATGGTGACGAGATCGTCGTCTATAAATTCCGCACCATGCGGGTTTGCGAGGACGGTGCGACGATTGTCCAAGCGACGCGTGATGACGATCGGATAACGCCCTTCGGTCGTTTTCTACGGCGGACTTCGCTAGACGAATTGCCTCAGTTGTTAAATGTGTTGGAGGGCAAGATGAGCATCGTCGGACCTCGGCCTCACGCAATTGCCCACAATGAGATGTACCGCAAGGTGATCAAAGGATACATGATTCGGCACAAGGTCAGACCCGGCATTACCGGTTGGGCACAGGTCAATGGTTTCCGGGGTGAAACCGCGAGCTTGGATAAGATGAGGGCCCGCGTGGAATACGATCTCGACTACTTGCGCAACTGGTCGCTGGTCTTGGATTTCTGGATCATATTTAGAACTATCCTTTCTTCTTCTCAGAGACCACAAGGCTTACTGAAATCGCTCCGCGCTGCAGTGGGCGCTGCCATCGGTCTTCCTTTATTCAGCCTTGGTGGGTTTGCGGGAGCTCGCAGAGGGGCGTTATGACCAAGCCAGCGCCATGTTCGGCGCTTTGCGAGGCTTGAGCGCCAAAGAAGCGCTTGGCTGGACGGCAGATTGACCCATCGCATGATCGCAGCCAATGTCTGAACATAATTCCCAGCAATTGTTTATCGCGTGGATACCTTTTCAGCGGCGGCAAATGTCGATGGCGCCGCTGTTGGGATTCGAGGCTGTTTTTCTTCCCATTCGCCAGACGTTACGGATACTGCGGCCTATTCAGTACCTCGCGAACGCACTGAAGACGCTGTCGTTGCTGAAGGCCAAGCGTCCGAGGGTGATCTGGGTGCAACTACCCCAGGTGCCGCTGTTGACCGTCGCATTACAGTACAAGCGGAGGTTCGATCCGAGCGTGCGCGTCATCGCGGACTGCCACAACCGGATACTCAACCCTCCATGGAATAAATGGCCTGGCCTGAGGGGACAGTTGAATGCGTGCGATGTTGTGGTGGTTCACAACAATGCCGTCATGCCGAAAGTGTCGGCCATGGGAATTCGCCATGACATCCTCCGCCTTCTGGAGGATCCGCCGGCAGCAATTCGCAGCGAAGTCTCGTCGACACTTTCCTTTCCGCACCCATGGGTGCTCTTCCTGGCCAGCTTTAATCCTGACGAGCCCGTGCAGGAATTGTTCGAGGCAGCGCGGCTGGCACCTGATATTCACTTCGTGCTCGCCGGCGACGCAAACCGGGCGAGCGGCCGGCACAGTATCGAGGACCATCCGGAAAACGTCATATTACCGGGCTACCTGAGCGGCGCGGATCTCGATTCGGCGATCGTATCGGCCGACGCCATACTCGCGTTGACAAAGCTCGATGACGCTCAATTGAGCAGTGCCGGGGAGGCCATCGGTGCGGGCCGGCCCATGGTTCTTTCTGACACACCAGTGACACGAGATCTCTACTACAAAGGCGGCGTCTTCGTCGATACATATTCCCTGGCGTCAATCGTGATGGGCTGCCGAGCAGCGATCGAAGGCAGCGCACGCCTAGCTGCGGAGTCGCTCTCGCTTCGAGATGAGCGCTATGCGCGGTGGCAATCCCAGGCAGAGTCAATCAATAAGGTGTTGGCCCTATAAACTCTGGTAGTTGTTAAGTTTGGAGTATTTCTTTTCTGGTGGCCAGAGGAAGGTTTTCTCAGGAGTTCTGCGATTTCACAGGACCTTGAAGTGGTTCTTTTGGGTAACCTACCGAGGTTTTTGGGAAAACCACAACTTTCCAAGAGTATTTTGTATCTTGAATTCGATTGGCCGGAATATGTGAACTCGGCCTAACAAGTGGATTTCGGAGTCTCTGTGCGTATAAGTATTATGGGAATGGGTTACGTTGGCGCGGTCTCCGCAGGATGCCTTGCTTCCGACGGACACACCGTTGTGGGTGTCGATCCACATTCGACGAAGGTTGACTTAATCAACCAGGGCGTTGCCCCAATCGTCGAAAAGGACATCGATGAGATCATTCGCAATCAGGTTGCATTTGGCAATCTTACTGCAACTTCGGACTCCGTTCGTGCGGTGCATGATACGGATATGTCGCTCATATGCGTCGGAACGCCGAGCCAGATGAACGGCAGCCTTGACCTGCGTTTCGTGCGCAAGGTATGCGAGGAGATCGGTACTGCGTTGAAGAGCAAAGATGCATTCCACGTCGTGGTCGCGCGCAGCACGATGCTCCCTGGCACTATGCGAGGTGTCGTCATTCCGACTCTCGAACAATACTCCGGTAAGGTTGCGGGTCGCGACTTCGGAGTCTGTAACAATCCAGAGTTCCTGCGCGAAGGGACCGCGGTTTGGGATTATCGCAACCCGCCAAAGACCGTGATTGGCGAAACCGATGAGCGTAGCGGCGACATTTTGGCCGAGTTGTATGCTGATCTGGATGCGCCCTTGATCCGGACCGACGTTGAGATAGCCGAGATGGTCAAGTACACCGACAACGTCTGGCACGCTCTGAAGGTTGCGTTCGCCAACGAGATCGGAAACCTGTGTAAGGCGGTAGCGATCGATGGGCACAAGGTAATGGAGATCTTCTGCCAGGACACCAAGCTCAACTTATCCTCCTACTACATGAAGCCTGGATTTGCCTTCGGAGGATCGTGCCTGCCGAAGGATGTTCGCGCTTTGACCTACAAAGCTCGCTCCTTGGACCTCGATCTCCCGGTACTGAACGCCATCCTGCCGTCCAACGAGCGGCAGGTCAAGCGAGGCATCCAGATGATCGTGGACAAAGGGCATCGCAAGGTCGGCATTCTGGGTTTCTCGTTCAAGGCGGGCACTGATGATCTGCGCGAGTCACCGCTAGTGGAGGTGATTGAGTATCTGCTTGGCAAAGGGTACGAACTCCGTCTTTACGACCGCAACGTAACTCTAGCTGCTCTGACCGGCGCCAATCGCGACTATATCCTCAACCGTATTCCTCACATTTCAAGGCTGATGGTGCAAAGCATGGATGAGGTTTTGAACTTCGGTGAGACTCTTGTGATTGGCAATGGCGCAGCCGAATTTAAGGACATCCTGTGGCAAAAGCGCCCCGGTCAAGTGGTTGTCGACCTTGTCCGAATCGTCAATGACCCCACCCGCACGGGCGAGTACGATGGCATCTGCTGGTAGGCGACGTCGAATCCTTATTCTTGTCGAAAACCTGCCATCCCCCTTCGACCGCCGGGTATGGCAGGAGGCGACCACGCTCCATACCCATGGTTACGAAGTGTCGATCATCTGTCCGACTGGGACGGGCTGCGAGAAGAAGTATGAATGCATCGATGGCATTGATATCCATCGTTACGATTTGCCAAAGGAGGCGGTCGGGGCGAAAGGCTACGTTGTCGAGTATTCGGCGGCGATCTTCCATTCGTTCCGCCTAGCTTGGAAGATTCATCGTACGCGCGGTTTTGACGCTATTCAGGCATGCAATCCTCCTGACCTATTGTTCCTTGTCGGAGGGTTCTTCAAGCTGTTCTTCGGCAA
This sequence comes from uncultured Gammaproteobacteria bacterium, assembly GCA_963696325.1. GTDB lineage: Bacteria > Pseudomonadota > Gammaproteobacteria > Competibacterales > Competibacteraceae > CAVOJV01. Next base: position 18,152 of record CAVOJV010000048.1, on the reverse strand, counting down.
GAAGTTCGTTTTCGATCACCACGATATCTGCCCGGAGCTTTACGAGGCGAAGTTCGGGAGGCGAGACTTTCTCTATCGGCTCATGGTGTTGTTCGAGCGTTGGACATTCAAGACTGCCGATATCTCGATCGCCACAAATGAATCCTATCGGCGGATCGCGATCGAGCGCGGCGGCATGGATCCCGAGCAAGGTGCACGTGGTGCGCAGCGGTCCAAAGCTTGATCGGCTCCGAATTCTTCCTCCCAAGCCGGAATTGAAAAAGGGGAAGAGCCTTTCTGGTCGGTTACGTGGGTGTAATGGGCAAGCAGGAAGGAATTGATTACCTGCTGCGAGCGGCGGCTCATATCGTGAAGAACAAGGGCCGCTCAGATGTACATTTTGGGTTGGTAGGGGCAGGCACTTCATTGGAAGAGATGAAGCTGTTGGCTCGTAATCTCGGGATCGCCGATTACGTGACATTTACCGGTCGCGTCTCCGGATCAAGAGCTTCTTGAGATGCTTAACACAGCGGACGTGTGCGTGAACCCGGACGTAGCCAACGACATGAATGACAAGTCGACGATGAATAAGATTATGGAGTACATGGCCTTGGGCAAGCCCATCGTGCAGTTCGATTTAACCGAGGGACGCGTTTCTGCGGGTGAGGCGTCGCTATACGCTGAAAAGAACAACGTAGAAGACTTGGCAGAAAAGATTCTAGTGCTCCTCGATAATCCGGTGATGCGCGAGAGAATGGGCCAGTTCGGACTCGCCCGCGTGCGCAACGAACTTGAGTGGGCGTACGAGGCGCCTAAGTTGCTGCGGGCTTACGAGGCTTTGTTTCAGGAATCCAGAATAATGTCAGGCGAGGCATCGTAAATCTGTCAGGCATCTAGGAAAGCACGGATGACCGAGCAGAAGATCAATATCCCCAAAGTGCAGAGGAAGCCAATGGCGCGAGCTGGATTGGAGGGTCCTGTTCCAGAATTGGATATTTACACCAGAACTCCAAATTCATTTCGGTTGATATATAAGCCCATGATAATAGAGCTATTGCGTCCGGCCTTCGAGGGGCTCGACGAGGAATGCGATGACCGCAATACGAAAGCGGTCGGCCTTGCTGCCGACCACAGATCTAACTACCCCGTCCACGACGGCGTCGGCGGAACTCCCGGAGCAGCCATGAGCGGTACCGGATCACGGATCAGGGTGCTCGTACAGGTGAATAGCCTTGAGCTGGGTGGGAGCCAGATCAACGCCGTCGACCTGGCCGCTGCGGTCCGCGATCGGGGATACGACTCGGTGCTGGTCGGTCCGGCAGATTCTCTTCCCGACGGCCCCTCCCTGTTCGACGTGGCCGCCGACCGCGAGGTGCACTTGGAGAAGTTCGAGCGCCCGACCTCCACCTTAGGCGGGGCACGTAACCTCTCGCGCCTGGCCTGGGCCCATCGCGCCGAACTCGTGCATGTTTATGGGACATGGTCCATCCGGCCGGCCTACTGGGGTCCGTGCTTCATGGCACGGCGCCCGTTTGTCATTACAGTGTACGAGATGGAGGTGGATCCCTCCGTCTACCAGGCCCCAAGCCTGATCGTTGGTACCGGCTACCTGGTCGACGACCTGAGGGACCGCCACGGTCCGGTCCACCTCATCAGCCCTCCGGTGGACCTCGAACGTGACTCCACAGCGGCCGTGCCGACAGGCCAGTTCCTGGCGGATCATGGGCTCGCGGCGGATCATCTCCGTCTCGTTATCGTGAGCCGTCTTGACGGCGAGCCGCTGCGACCGGTCAAGACTACGGGAATTGACGCGGCCTTGAACGCGTTCGACCGCCTGCAGCCGACCGACGTTGACCTGGTGATCGTGGGTACCGGCAAAGACGAGGCGCGGCTTCGGAAGATCGGTGAGCGCGTCAACGGTCGCCTCAACCGACGAGCGTGTGTATTCACGGGGCCGATGTCCGATCCCCGTCCCGCATACGCCGCGGCAGACGTCGTGCTGGGCATGGGTGGATCGGCAGCCCGAGCGCTCTCGTTCGGAAAGCCACTGATCGTGGCTGGCGAGTACGGGTGGTTCCGGACATTCACCCCGGAAACTGCGGCAGAGCTATTCCGGTGCAGCTTTTGGAGCGAGGAACTCAGAGCTGAGCCGGTCGATGAACTGACCCGTGAACTGGTCCCGCTGTTCGCCAGCGCCGGCGAACGCGCTCGACTGGGGCGGTTCGGTCGCTCTTTCGCAGAGTCCAACTTCGGGATCACGGCGATGGCCGAACGCCTGGTGACGGTCTACGAAGAGGCCCGCTCGGGCTATGGCGTGCTGGATTGGCTCTACGACCAACGGATCGAGGGCCGGTGGGCGCAGGGTGGCTGGGACGACACGTGCTCCAGCGTTGCCGATAGTCCGGCGGCGTTGGCGAAAGAGCGCCGCACAGACACGAGCGCAGCCCCGCGCGGTAACTCACAGCTGGTAAGCCACCGCCTCTGGCGGTGGACTCCGAGAGGCTCTGCCGTTGCGGCGTGCATTGGCGGTAATGACGCCTTGAAGAAATCGGTGCGTCCCGACCTGTATGCGGCATCGGCGGCCGAATCGAGAAGGACCTGGCATCGCCGGTGGCCTTGCCGATGGACAAGGCGATTGACGCTCCCAGCGACGAGTTCGCCACCGGCCTCGGTGTCGGTATTGTCGTCGATGTCAGTCCGAAACTCTGGCCCCACGGGGGCCTTCATCAAACCACCCCCGCTGGGGGCGGTCGCTGATTTTATTAGGCGGAATTCCTGAGGATAACGATGAAGACGCGCATTGGCCTATTGTATCCCGTCAAAGATCCGACTTCCCCGGCCAACTGGTCCGAACCCCACGAGGGCTATCCGACGGCTTCTCATCCTTGGGCATAGACCTGGCTCCAGATACCTTGCCGAATCCCCGAGTTGGTCCGACTCCCGTTGGCCCTTCTCAGGCGATTCCGCGGGGTGTGTGGCACGGTGGCACATCGAGAGCCCCTGTACGTGATGGTTAGATCAATCTCCATAGCAGCCGCATTGCGACGAGTTGGACGCCTTGACGCAATCGTGGCGATGGGTACCGACATGTATGATCTGGCGCGAGTGATGCGCGGATACACCGTACCGGTGGCAACCTACGACGACGGCAACTTCACACTTTTCCTCCGATACGAGGACTCCGACCTGCGCCTGAGTGGATTCCCGATCGACGCCGTGCAGGGCTGGGCACGGCGGCAAGCCGAGGCCTGCAGACGAGCCAATATAGCCTGCGTCAGTACCAACTGGGCTAAGAGGTCTGTAGTTGAGGACTTCGGCGTACCAGAGAACAGGGTGCGTGTGGTCGGGATGGGCCACCGGCCTCTTCGAACTCCTCCGGAGGCAGGGACTGGGCGTCACCGCACTTCCTCTTTGTTGGCGTTGATTGGAAGCGCAAGAACGGCGTAGCCGTAATAGATGCCTTTGCACGGGTGCGCGAACAGTTCCCGGATGCTACGCTTGACCTCGTAGGGGAGCATCCTGGAGTGGATCTGCAAGGTGTGACGGGCCACGGCTTTCTGCCCCGGGAGAGTGCGCGCGCACAGCAGTTGCTTGATCGCCTGTTCGCCCGTGCCACAGCTTTTGTTTTGCCGAGTCTGTTCAACCCTTCTCCCATCTCCTACCTGGAGGCGGCCTCGGCTGGTCTGCCCGTGATCGGCACAACCTGCGGTGGAGCCGGTGAACTGTTGCAGGACGCCGCCATCAGCGTGGACCCGCATGATCGGGAAGCGTTGATCCGGGCCATGCTCCAGCTCTCCGATATGGACACCGCCCGGTCGATGGGAACCCGGGCGCTGGCACGAGCGGCGGAGTCGACCTGGCAAGCCGTCAGTGGCCGCATCGCCGACAGCCTACTCGGCGGTGCGTCACAGGGACTGGCAGACGATGCGCGCGGCGCGCTTTGCGTGCCAAGTCAACCGGGGGGCACTCGTCGCCACCATGAGTTCGCTGATCACTGATCGTGCCTCCTGGCTCGACAGGCGACAACGGCTGATTAGCGAGTCCGCTGTGCGCTTCCATACAGACGTATGTCTGCGTAGCCATGCCCAAGTCCTGATGGCCGCGGTGCACGGCGAGTTATGGCTGCACGAGGGCGTTCTGCAGGGCGGGTGGGGGTAGCCCATGTTGGAAGACCTCGCGCGGACCCTCTACAAGCGGATCGGCCAAGCCGTGGACCGGCATCGGCGTGCCCGCTTGGTCGTCCCTGTGACGGACGAGCCGGTTCAGACTCCAACGGTGTACTTCCTCACGCCGGACTACGACGCCCCTTCTGGCGGCATCCGCGTCATCTACCGGCATGTGGATCTGCTAAACTCCGTCGGCATCCGCGCTTTCGTCCTGCACCAGCGTCGTGGGTTCCGTTGTACTTGGTTCGAGTCCGAGACGCAGGTGACCGACGTGGCGACGACCAGGGTGGGGCGAGGGGATCTGCTCGTCTTCTCCGAGCTCGACGTCGAAGTCGCGTGCCGGATGCCCTGCGGTGTTCGGCACGTCGTCTTCAACCAGAGCGGCCACCTGACGTGGAGTCGAGCCGTCGAGTCGGTAGTCCACCACTATCGGACAAGTCCCGACCTCGCTGGCGTCATCACCGTCTCAGATCACAGCGCGGACCTGCTGCGCCACGCGTTCCCGGGTTTCCACCTGCACCGGATCCACCTCAGCATCGATCCTGTGCTGTTCAATCCGGGTAATTGCCCGCGTGATCGCCGCATCGCCTACATGCCGCGGCGCGGCTTCGCAGACGCTGAACAGGTGCTGCACATGCTCCGGGGGCGCGGTGCGCTCGACGGTTGGGAGGTTGTGCCCCTGCATGGCCTGCCACACGCTGAGGTCGCCAAGCAACTGCGCACAACACGGATCTTCCTGGCATTCTCCTACCAGGAGGGATTCGGGCTGTCGGCCGCAGAGGCCATGGCCTGTGGTAACTATGTTGTCGGGTACCACGGGTTCGGCGGCCGGGAATTCTTCTGTCCGGAGTTCAGCGCGCCCGTGGAGACGGGTGATGTCCTAAGTTTCGCCCGCGCCGTGGAGGATGCTGTCGCGTGCGACCGCACAGACCCCGCGTGGTGTCGCACCCGTGGCCGGGAGGCGTCAAGGTTCATCTTGGCCGAGTACTCGCCCGTACGGGAACGCGACGAGGTTGTGAGTACCTACGCTGAGTTGCTCGCGCACTCAACGACCAATTGACTCCCCCTCTATGAATAAAATTATGGAATATATGCCCTTGGGCAAGCCGATCGTGCAGTTCGATTTAACCGAGGGACGAGTTTCCGCGGGTGAGGCGTCCCTATACGCTGAAAAGAACAACGTGGAAGACTTGGCAGAAAGATTCTATTACTCCTCGATAATCCGGTGATGCGCGAGAGAATGGGCAAGTTCGGACTCACCCGGGCGCGAAACGAACTCGAATGGGCGTACGAGGCGCCTAAGTTACTTCGGGCTTACGAGGCCGTATTCCAGGATCCCGTCAGGCGGGGTGGTGACAGATTTCCCGCAGGTCGAGCCACCTAACATCCCCAAGGGGACCCGCCCACGTGAAACCCTGCTTTACTCATCTTTTTCGGGCGCTGCGTGGGCAGTTCCTGCGACCCCCCCGTACACCTTTGCCAACGCCTGATCTCGCACGCCCCTCAAGTGGTAAATGATCGCGTAAGAGCTAAAGTCGGGCAGTGGCTTACTTCGAAAACCACCACCAAGAAGGTATGGGGCGACGTCCCAGCCGCCGACTTATCGCAGATGTTTGCGCGCGGTATACGGGACGTCAGGCCGGCGCGGCATATAGCGTACACCCGGGTTGTGACTCCGCCGGGTCCCAGTGCCGGGATGAATACTACAATCTTTCCCAGGCTTTGATGCAATTATGAATCCGCTAGCGATGGGCATGCTAGTGACCCTAGTGCTCCTAGTGCTGTTTTCGCCTAGAAGATGGGCGCTACTTGCCATGATGGCCGGGGCGCTTTATCTGCCCGCGGTGGCAGGAGTTGAAGTAATGGGAATTCACTTCTCTCCAATGAGATTCTTAGAACTCGCTGGCTTTGTCCGGGTCACCATGCGCAAGGAGTTCTCACCTGATGGCCTGAATGGGATCGATAAGGCGTTCATCTTGGCCTATGTATACACTACGGCGGTGTTCTTACTGCGTTCGAGCGTTGGGTACGGGACTTCCTCGGCGGTAAGTCAAGTCGGCACAATGGATAGGATAGGATCGATGGTCGATGCGGGGCTATGCTATGTCACGTTCCGGGCTCTCATCGGCGGCATGGACGATTTTGTGCAATTCTTAAAAGACTTTGCCCTAATCCTAATACCATTTGTAGCGCTGTTGTTCGCGGAACGCGCAACGGGCCAGAATCCCTTTGCGCTCGTGGGCGGATTACCAACCGTCTACGAGCCTGCAAGGGTGCGTTGTGTGGGCAGCTTCAGTCACCCTTCGTTACTTGGGACGCTTGGCGCAAGCTTTCTACCGTTATACATTGTTTTGGCCTTGACAAGGCAGTGCCGGATGCGCGCCTTCGTTGGCTTAGGCCTTTGCGTCGCTGTAGTCTTTTTCTCGAATTCGGGCGGTCCTGCGAGTTTCGCTGCGATTACGTTGATAGCCTGGCTGTTGTGGGTGGTGCGTACAGGTATGGTCTTCGTAAGGTGGGCTATTGTTATTGTACTCGTGTTGGTCGGCCTGTTCATGAAGGCTCCGCTGTGGTATCTGCCGGCCAAAATGAGCTTAGTCGCCGGGGGCGATGGCTGGCATCGATCCCGCTTAATGGAGGTCGCATTTGACAATATCACAAACTGGTGGCTCGCAGGAATGCCTCTTGACCTTACCAGAGACTGGTTTCCTTATCTCGTTGGAAATGCCGTTGATATTACCAATTTATACCTAAAGTTCGGGTTGGACGCCGGCATTGTCGCGATATTTCTTTTCGTTCTTCTTTTGATTCGAGCATTCCGTGAGTTAGGCGGAGCCTTGGCAGTTGTTCGTTCGACCTCACGGGGCACCCGACTGCGGAAGAATTTCTGCTCTGGGGACTTGGTGCCATGCTGGTAGGCCATACTGTCAACTGGTTCGCGATAACATATTTTGACCAAACCCAGGTGGTTTGGGTTATGCAAATCGCAGTGATCGCGAGCATCACGCGAGCTTTTGCGAATCCCACTGTGGACCGGTCAAGTAACCGTATGCGATCCCTATCGGGCGGCGCAGCTTCGCCAAGTTCTCAGTATTGCGGCGCGCGAGTGGGGGGGACTACAACGTGACGTCATGGGACGGGTTAGTCGTCGGTTGCGCGGGTACACGGTGGGACGGGACACCATCTTCCGAGGATCACATCGCCGATCACGTGACCAAAAGGGTCCCGGTACTCTATTGACCCACCGATGTTCTTGGGCCGTGTTCAGTTTCGCGGAGCCACCTCTCAGGCCCTGCCGGTTACGCGGCGCAGATCTTCTTGGCTGTACTTGGTGCCTCCAACTACCCCCCGGTCGAGGCCACCTTGACCCAGGGCTTAGCCGACTGGTTTCGGCTCCCATGTGCAGCTTTTCGAAGCCCTCGGCGGCGTGCCCGAACTGCTGGTGCTGCCCGACAACCTCAAGAGTGGCGTGTTGTGGTCAAGGGAAAACGGACACTTGGTTACAGTTAAGCAACACCTGGGTTGTCGCCGTCTGCCGCTCATGGCCGGCCGCCCGCTCTGGCGACGCACGTGTCGTGCCAGACCTCCAGGGACATCAGCGTCCAGATTCGGCTCTCCTCGTTGTAGCGGCCGCTCTCGTGCCGGGTCAGGAGCTCGCGCACCTGCCGTCGGTCGAAGTTGCTGCCGACGAAGGACGATTCGCCGGTGAGCCGATCCCACATCGAGTCCCGAAGCCCGGTGCGGAACCAGTTATCGAGAGGCACTCGAAAACCGACCTTGCGGCGGTCGACGACTTCGGACGGCAGGTATCGTCGGGCGACCTCCTTGAGCACCCACTTGGTCACGCCGCGACGCACCTTCACCGAAGAGGGCAGCCGGAACGCCAGCTCGACCAGTTCGTGGTCGAGCAAGGGGGGTCGCAACTCCAGCGACGACGCCATGCTCATCCGGTCGCCTCGCTCCAGCAGGTTGTCCGGCAGCCAGCTCGCGAGGTCGTGGCGAAGCATGCGGTCCACCGGGTCGCATCCGCCGGTCTCGGGCCGCTCCCGTTCGGGTGCGGGACCGGTGCCGAGGAGTGCTCGCCGTTCCGCGGCAGTGAACGGAGCGAACCAGGTCCGGAGTTGGGCCGCCTCGGTCGGCGCGCCGGCGGCGCGCAGCGCGATTCGTGCCCGTCCCAAGCCCTGGGGAAGCCGCCGCTCCAGGAAGCCCGCCAGCCCGCCACGTACGCCGGCGGGTATTAGCCGAGACAGGGCGAGCAGACGCGCCAGCCGATATTTCGGGTACCCCCCGAAGAGCTCGTCGCCGCCCTCGCCGGACAGCACGACCGTGACATGCTTGCGGGCGAGCTCGGCCAGCCGGAACACCGCCATGTCGGACGGCTCCGAGATCGGCGCGTCGCGGTGCCAAGTCATGCGAGGCCACAACTCCTCGAAGTCCTCCGCGCGAACATGCACCTCGTGGTGCGTCGTGCCCACGTGTTGGCTGACCAGACGCGCCCAGGGGAGCTCGTCGTAGCGGGGATCGCCGAACCCGGCCGCGAAGGTCTCGACCGGTGCGTCGCCCCGCAGCGACTTCATCACCGCCACGATCAGGCTGCTGTCGACGCCACCGCTCAGGTATGCGCCGACCGGAACGTCCGCCACCAGCGCGGCCCTGACTGCGTCACGGATGGCTCGCTCTACGGCGTCGACAACGCCGGCAGCGCTCCACCGGACGGAGCCGTCGACCTCCGGCGGCGTCCAGTACCGCTGGAAGGTGGTGCCGCCGTCAGAGCGCACTTCGCAGCGGAAGCCGGGGGGCAGCTTCTTGATGCCGTCGAAGAGGGTGTCGGGCGCGGGCACTGCGCGGCTGGTCAGGTAGGCGTCGAGACTCAACCGGTCGACCTCCGCGGGTCTGCCGCCGGCGGCGAGGATCGCCTTGATCTCCGATGCGAAGACCAGCCGGTTGCCGTCCCAGCGGTAGTAGAGCGGCAGGATCCCGAGTCGGTCCCGGACCAGGTGCAGCGTACCTGTTGAGCGCTCGAAGGCGGCAAAGGCGAACTGCCCACGGAGCTCCGACACGAACCCGATGCCGCGGCTGCTCAACCCGGCGAGGATTACCTCCGTGTCGCCGTCGGTGCTGAACGGGTAGTCCAAGTCCGCCCTGAGCTCGCGGTAGTTGAAGACCTCGCCGTTGAACACGATCACCCAGTCGCCGTCCGCAGAGTGCATCGGCTGGTGGGATCCGCCCAGGTCGATGATCGAAAGCCTTGTATGCGCGAGCCCTATGCCGGGTTCGGCCCAGCTGGACTGCTCGTCCGGTCCGCGGTGGAGCAGGGTGGCTCCCATCGCCTCCAGCACTTCGCGGCTGACATTCTGACCGCTCAGGTCACGTATCCCGCCGATTCCGCACATCAGTGGCCCCCAACCTCATCGACCAGCTCAAGAAGCGCTGCTGCGCGACCCTGCCAGGAGTAGGGCAGGACGAAGGCGTGTCGGGCCTTGGGGTCCCCGGGATCGGCGAGAGCCTCGCGCACCAGCGCGGGAAACGATTCACGATCGTGCGCGACGCGGATCTGGCCGCGATAGGCGTCCACCTCGGGGTACTCAGTGGAGACCACAGGCAGTCCCAGCGCAAGATACTCCTTGAGCTTGATCGGGTTGGCGAACCGGATCCACTCGTTGTCCAGCCATGGCATGAGCGCCACGTCGAAGCCCCGGCCCAGCGAGGGGATCGACTCGTAGGGCCGGTAGCCGAGCCAGTGGACGTTGGGCAGAGCCGTCAGTTCCTCCATCGAGCAGGTCGCGTCGCCGATCAGCACCAAGCTGGCCTCGGGCACCTCCCGAGCAGTCCGCAGCAGCAGGTCGAAGTCGACCACGTAGTCGTCGAACCCACCGAAGAAGCCGACCCTCGGGCCCGGGATGGCGGCGATCTCCGGGTCCACCGGGCCGTCCAGGGAGAACCGGGCCAGGTCGACGCCGTGATCGAGGAAGAAGGCGCGGTCGCCAACGAGTGTGGCGTCGTTGCGCATCAACTCATGGCTGACGTACAGAACGCGGTCGCTGTTAGCCAGCAGCGCCCTTTCCAGGGACTCGACCCATTCCCCGTCGGCCTCGGGGAAGGCGGAATGAAGGTCTGAGCGGTTGAAGACGAGCGCGGAGCGACGCATCTTTTCGACCACCGGCCAAGCGGTAGGAATCGTGACCCCGATCACGGGCTGTTCGGGCAGGCCGGCGAGTCGTGCGGCGAAGGTCACCTGCGCTCTGATCCACCGGGCGTTCAACCGAGCCAGGCGGCCGTCCCCGTAGAACGGCAGCAGGATCGGGGTCAGCACGTGGAAGCCAGGCAGCTCAGGGATCGGTTTGCGTAGAAGCTTTGCCATGCTGCGCAACTTGCGCCCGATCCGCCGCAGTGGATTGGTGCTCTTGCCCGGCCGCGGCATCCGCAGCCCGAGGCTGTTCACCACCAGTACGGGGCGTTCGCGAGCGACCTCCTTCATCAACTGGAAGTCGGAGTGGGCGCGGTTGTGATACCACCAGTCCTGAGCCGCGAACCAGATGAAGCCGTGGGCGGAGCGCGTGCTCACCACTCAGGCCTTCCGGTCGATGATGAATCTGGCCAGTTCGGCTGCATCGTCGAGAGGGACGTAGGTGTTGCCCCACTCGTCGGCCCCGCTTGTCCCCAGACCGCCGTCCACCTCCGGCTCGGCCTCGCGCCGAGTGCCGGTGAGGTCGTCGTACACGCTGACGTACGCCTTCGCTTGGGGACGCCAGGCGAGCAACGCGGCGCCCCGCTCACGCGCCCGCAGGGCCATTTCCAGGCGCAGGTCCGGATCGTCTATCAACCGCTCGACCGCATCGGTGAACGCAGGGATGTCACCGGACGGAACATAGAGCACAGTGTCACCACCAGTGACCCGAGTCTCGACGAGGTTGAAAGAGACCGAAGGCAGGGCGTAGGCCATGTACTCCATGGTCTTGTTCATGGTGGATACGTCGTTGAGTGGGGTTTTGAGGACCGGGCACAGGTCCAAGTCCGCCCGGCTCAGCAGCTCGGCGATCCTGCGGCGGTCACCCAAGTAACGGTCAGCCATAGCCCAACTCTCCCGAGCTCACTTCGTCAAAGCTACATAGTTAAGCGGTAAATCCGCGGAAAATCTAGCAGCGGCCCATCTGCGTCATGCACTGTCGGTGGCTTGCCTACCACCGGGGTCGTCGGTGATCACTGCGATCGGTCGTCCGTACCAAAGAGGTCAGCCCGACCAGAGGCGCTCCCGCAGTCGGTCGAGTCCCTCCTTGCCGAGAAGCCGAAGCAGAACCGCTTTGCCTGAAGCGCGGATTACGTCTCGGCCTGCACGCAATGGTGCCCCGATCGCGATTTCGGCCAACCGAGTAACTGGGGTGGGTACAGGCACGTCGTCCAGTTGGCCGGGGAACAGGTGGACGTAGGGGGTCGGGGACACCAACCGGCCGCGGATTCGGTTGCTCACGTTGCGCTCGTGGATGACTTGGAGCCAGCCGGGCGGTCCATCGATCGATCGGGTGGGTACGTGTTTGCCGAGTAGAATGTGCCAGTCTCGCCAAGCCGTGATGGCGCCTTCCCAAGGTTCGGCGACACTGCAGAAGGCGTTACTATGGTCGATCCGCAGGAACAATCGATCAGCGGAGCGGATCAGGCCGCGAGAAAGGAAGAGTGCTTCGCGCACCCTGGGGGAGACGGCGGCCTGCAAACGCTCGAGGAAGTCCACGGAGATGGCGTCATCGTTGTCCAGGTTGGTGGTGATCAGAACATCACCGGCGGCGCCGGTGACTCGCCGGGCGTCATCCAGCAGATCCGTCCAGAGCACGGCTTGCCGGTACAGCGGGGTGAATACTCCGGCTTCCGCCAGCGGCTTGAGCCGCTCCACCAACCACGACGGAGACTCGGTGTCGAAATAGATGATCCATTGGAAGTTCGACGTCGTTTGGGCCAGGACGGTGGGCACGGTGTGACGCTCGAACAACTCGATCCTATCCTGGAGCCACCCCTCCTTTGCCCGGATGAGACTCTCGGCTCCTTGTGATGGCAGGTTGAACCGCGTGACCAGGACGTGGTCTATTGTGACCCGACCGCTCTGGGCAGCTGCGGCGGAACGGCGCGGAAGACGATCCCATCGGCGTCGATCCAACAAGACTGTACGGGCAAGTCGGTGGCTCGGGTCGCGCCATCGACGGAGTTCGTGGAAGGCCAATACGGCCCGATGAATGGCGGCCGAGCGAGATTCATGCTTCTCGGCATAGCGGACGGCGTTCACAATCGTCAGCGCCACGAGGTCGGCCGAGCGCCCGGAACCGCCTTCTGCGTGGGTCACGCGCGCCGTGGGTTCGTACCAGACCGAGTAGCCAGCGTCGCGAGCGCGTCGGAAATAGTCGGTTTCCTCTGAGTACAGGAAAAACCTCTCGTCCCACGCTCCGATCTGTTTAGCAGCCTCCCGGCTGACAAGCAGAGCGGCTCCCGTAGCCCAGTCGATTGGATGAGCCGAAGCGTAAGCGCTGGGCGCACGCACGGTTTCCGTGAGCCAATGGGGGCGCAGCGGCCAGGTACTACCGAACAGCGCGTCCCCGAGCGCCCTCGACACGCTCGGCTCGTGACGAAGCGAAAGCGACTGCTGCCCTCCGGGTGCACTGATGGCCGGCACCACGATACCGGCGCCGACCTCCCGCATCCTCAAGAGTAGCCGCTGCAGGCAGTGACGTTCGACCTGAAGGTCGGGGTTGAGAATCAGGAATGCCTCTGCGTCACCTGCGACGGCCATGGCGGCGTTGATGCCGCCTGCGTAACCCAGGTTGGAGCCGTTGTCGATCACGATCAGGTCCGGATGCTCGCGAGCCCGATCCACGGTGTTGTCCGTGGAAGCGTTGTCCGCGATCACCACCCTGATCCTTTGGTCCGCGGTCTCGGCACGGAGCGACGCGATGAGTGGGGCGACGGCGTCGGCGCTTTGGTAGGTCACCACGATCACGGCGATGTCGGCGTGCTCGTCGGCTGCGGCGAACCTCGAGTGAGCCGCCTCGAACGCCGCGGAAGCGCTTGGGCGCGGCTCGGGACGTCGCGAGTTGCCCACTCAGATCACCCCCTGTTGCCCCGTGCTAGTGGGCTGCCGCAAAAGTTTTGATAGGTTGGAAAACCGCTAATCGCATGCGGATCGCTGCTAGAGAAGCCTCCGCAGCCAGACCAGCACCTGTCAGAATTTATGCGTCAATCCACTAGGTATAAAGCCTGCGGCTGGCCGCATTATCAACCGCAACGTGGGCGCCAAGATTCCCTGGCCGACGCGGGCATCGAGACTGGGAAGACTTGCCATCTAGTGTGCCAAAATGCGAGCGACCGAAGCCGTTGCCCCCGCCGGCTGCGGGCAACGGCTTTTAGGCGCTTACGATCAGGGCGCCGTTGCGCAAGTACCACCAGGACATGAAGCAACCGACCCTTTCCCGTCTGTGGCATTTTGATTATAGATATAGTTATTTGACCACACAGCCCAACCAGGCCCGCCAGTGATATATCCTACTCCATATCCAGACAGTATAAAGCGATTATTTATCGCCTGCATGTTTGAATAAGTGTTCCCATACCCTGCTTCGAGCGGCAAGTCGTATCCATAGCTATCTAAATAAATTTCCTTGAATTACTGCGTTCTTAATGGCTTCCGGCATAGGTTTGAATAAATAATGCTCCAGAATCCGATCCAGATATACTCTCTAGCCTATTGTTTGTCCACTGTATACTGGTCCCGTTGAATCCACGTATGGTGGCGGATTCATTATGTGATTGTTGTGATGGGCTACCATACATACCACCACGAAGTCCATGCACGTAGTTTCCTTCGATTACTGAGGTTGTCACAGTGGAAGCTCCGAAATAACAGATTCCGCTCCCCATCCCCCAGATATTGTTACGATACAGCGATCCCGCACCACGAAACGCACAAGTCGCATATATAAGCGAATTAGTAACACCGCTCCCGTCAATATCGCTATCCTTTATCGTGACAGGCCCAAGCTGATTGCCTCTGGCATCAGGATTATACCCAAAAATGATACTTGCACGACCACCGGCATTAGCGGGCTTAACACACACCCGATCAAGCGTGATGTTGCCGTTGGACAAATCAAGTTCGGACAAAGTTATCTTCTTCATGCTAATAGTCGTGCCCGCCGCCGGCTTTGACGACCCAGTGTAGGTCGGCAGTGAGTCACACGAGAGTCCCAGCGGGGCCAACCCCACCGTCGACGCCGACACCGTCCAGCCTACGCTCGAGGACGGAGGTGTGCTGCCACCTTCTGTGGCAAGGCGAAGGCTAGTGCGAGTGTCTATCGCTTGAGCAAGGGTGCTGCACAAGAGACAACTAACTGCTGCATACGTACGGACGACATTCGCCATTTTGCAAGATATACATGATTTTACCCCGTTAGCGCTGCTGATAAATGCGGATGTAGTCGACTTCCAGCTGGCGGACCAGAGTCTGGCTCGACAGGACCGATCCCCAATCGCGTTCCCATTGATTGTCGACCATCATGTGAAGGATCAGCTGCATAGGACCACTTTCAATTGTTGTTGTGTTGCCGTCGAACTGACCACATTTCACGCCATCGATGTACCAGGCAATGTAGCGTAGGCTGCCAATCCATTCCAAATCTCACCCAATCGGTCGAGTAGTCCTTGACCGCGCACGCCCCGTTGTTATGCAAACCCTTGTTGGGCGTATAGCTCGTGCCGCGACCGTTGTAGTGATAGGTCATGAAGATCGTATCGGGATTTCCGCCCAGTATCTCGACGATGTCGATCTCGGTGTTGTAGCTGTAGCTCGGGTTTGCCGGCAGCATCCAGAAGGCCGTAAAGAACCCTGCGGTGCCGGGAAACTTCATGCGGGATTCGACGTAGCCGTACGTAAAGGGGAACAAGTACGGCGAGCCATTGTCCGCTCGCGGGCGCGCGGTTGACACGAGCCCCGCCTTGTACGTGCACTGGCCTTGGTAGCACCCAGAGTTGGCGTACGGCGGTGAAAGCGGCTCGGCGACGAGCTTGGCGGTACCGTTGCTTACCTGCACTTGCGACGGCAGATACCGCTCTTTTCCGGTGTTGAACGACGCCGTACACGACCCGTAATTCCAATCGAAGCATGGAGTGAGCTTGGTCGTGTCGAGGGATGTGCCAGTGAACTCCTCAGAGAAGACCATCTCCCAACGCTTGCCGCTGGCGGCGGGCGCGGGCGGCGCAGGGAAACAGTTGGGTGGGCTGCCGATCTCGCCGACGGGGCAGGAGCCGGTGACGATGCGAAGATTCGTTGGCGCCGGCAGCGCCTCGGCGTATGCCGATAGGGGACCCGCTTGTGCGAGTACCGCCGCTAGGATCAACCCTTTCAGACGAGCCATTGCGAATACCTCCGATAGTGTACGACGGCTAGGAAATCCAACCGCCTCTTGCGTTTAGTTGATGAAGGGCTTGCAGCTATGCCCAATCCTTTCAAGTTATGCCACCAACTGGGCGACCCCCAAGTCTTGACGTGGCAATTAGGCCTGAACGATCAGGTTTATCCGTGAAATGCCCCGCGGCCCATGCCGCGGGGATCGTCGTCTATACCCTAATCAATACCCCACCCCATACCCTGCCAGAGGGCCATCGTTAGGCAAGTTGATGGCCGTACCCCAAGAGTTGGGTAGCGTGCTCGCCGAGATGGTCTCACTCAGCTTCGGCTGCGTTCCATCATTCACCTTATTGCTGACCCGGAGGCTACCGCCCGGACTCAGGATAGCAATCCAGTAGGTGGTCCCGGCGGTGACCGAAGTTGCGGGGAGAGAAACACTGTTCCAAGCGCCGGCCTTAGGCGAACTTAAGGTCCCCTGCGCGAGCAGCGTGCCCGGGTGGTTCATCTGGTTCGCGTCAACCTTGTTCGCGTACAGTCCAGCAACGAGGGACGTTAACGTCGAGTCAGGCGCCACATAAATCGAGAGGCTGGTGACCTTACCCGTTTTATCGGCCTTCTGCTGGAACGCCTTGGCCATGGATGGCGAGATCGTATCGGTATAGCTGCCCGTTTGCTGGCTGCCCAGCAGGCGGCCGCCCACCGTATTCATGTCGGCCTGGATCTGCGCTGCGCTCAAGGCGCGGTTGTAGACGCGGACCTCGTCGATCCGACCCTTGAAGAACTCGCTCCACACGCTGTTGCCGCCGATGCGCAACGCCCGGTCGGAAACCGTCATGCTGCCCGTTTGCGCCCGGCTGGCGACCTGGGTGCCGTTGACGTAAAGCCGTTGGGTGACGCTGTCGTAGGTGACAGCCAGATGTGTCCAGGTGTTGGCGGCGAGCGCCGAGGTACCCGCCAGATTCTTGTCGCCGCCGACGTTGATGCTCCCGACCGGCTGGTTGGAGTCGGAGTTGGCATACAGCCCATAGGCCAGGCCACCGGCCTGTTCCTTGAGCAGCACGTTGCGCCAACCGCTCATCGTAGCGGTCGGATACACCCACGCTTCCACCGTCATGCCCTTGGTCAGGTCCAGGGGGCCTGTAGCCGAGTCCTTGACCGTCACCCAATCGTTGACGCCATCGAAGTTCAGCGCCTTCCCATACTTGCCCTGGGTGTAAGTGGCCTCGGTGATGGCGCCATGATTGTTCTGGCCGGACGCATCGAACGCGGTCGTACCGCTGGCTTCCTCGAAGTTGTAGGCCGCGACCAGCCCGTTGGTGCTCGCTCGCCGGGGATACGGTGACGCTTTGCTCGTCGTGTTCGACAGGCCGGTGGGACCGGTCGCTTTGAGAGTGACCGTATAAGTGCTCGCAGCCTTATAGGTATAGGCAGGATTCTGGGCGGTACTGGTGCCGCCATCCCCAAACTTCCAGGCCCATTGATTGACCGTGCCCTTGGAGGAATCCGAGAATTGAATCTGCAAGGGCGTCGACGTCGGAGTAGCGCTGAAATCAGCCTGCGGTTGGGTGGCATTAACCGTGATCTTCCCAGTAGCGGTCTTTTGGATGTTTGTCGAACTGGTCACGGTGAGACTGACGGTGTAGGTGCCGTTCGTGCCGTACTTATAGATGTGAGGAACGGTGGTTTTAGCGGTGGTTACGGTGGTTTTGCTTCCATCGCCGAAGTCCCAATCCCAAGACTTGATGTCGCCGGTCGAGGTATCGGTAAAGTTCACCGTCAAGGGGTCGGAGCCGCTCGCCTGGATCGGCGTGAACGAGGCTACCGGCGCCGTCGTTGTGGGCGCGTTCACCGTGATGGTCTGGGTTACCGGAGTGCTGCTTCCCGCCGAATTCTTGGCGATAAGGGTGACCGTGTAGGTTTTCGCGGTCTGGAAGGTATGACTTGGATTTCTCAAGTCACTGGTCCCGCCGTCACCGAAGTTCCAGGACCATGCCGTCGCATTACTCGATGTGTCCGTGAACGTCACGGCCAAGGGCGCTGTCCCCAATGTCGGACTGGCTTTGAAACTGGCCACCGGCGCTGTCGGTTTTGGTGACACGGTCACCGAAACGGACTTGGCTATATGGCTTCCCCCCGCATTGCCGGCGGTAAGGTTGACCTGGTAGGTGCCAGCCTGGGTGTAGGTATACGATGGATTTTGGATTTTGCTGTCGCAAAAGTTGTTGCTTTCGCCGAAGGTCCAGCACCACTTGGTCGGCGTGCCGGTAGAAGTGTCCTTGAACGTCACTGCCAAGGACGCCGTCCCCGAGGTCGGATTGGCGCTGAAACTGGCTGCCGGCGGCGCGGTGGAGCTACCGACGTTTCGATAGACCTCATTCGAAAAGCCGCTTAGCACTCCGGCGCTATCGTAAGCCGCGACGCCAAAATAATAGGTAGTGCCATCCTTAAGAAGGGTGGACGTGGTCGTGCACGTCACGGTACCACTCGCATTCGCGGTACAAACAGTGCCATCCGCGGTGGTCTTGTTCCCAAGGCCCACATCCACATACGAAGGGTAGGGGGTGAATTCTCGGCTGGCTGTCCCGTAATAGAGGCGATAGCCTTTCAGGTCGGGGCCGGGACTGGCA
>CAVOJV010000047.1:0-121827 GCA_963696325.1 uncultured Gammaproteobacteria bacterium | reverse complement strand
GCCCTGATCTGCCATCTCCTTGACTTTAACTAAAATTTCATGACGCTTGCAGCGTTCAACGCAGAGATGCCTATGACTATTTTTTGACCATGACAGGCTACCGCCGTTAGGTTGTTCTGACATGCAACCTCTCCAGTTACAGCTTTGCTTGGCAAGGCGAGGAAAAACACCACTGGGTGAGAACCACTCGCTCACAGTGTTGGCCCGCCGAGCGACCAATTATAGTGTCAGGTGGGTAATATCCGACACAGCGCATCCAGCTCTGCCCGACGCTGGAAAACGCGTTCTAGGGCGATTAACGCTTGCTCTTCATCGATACTGAGGGAAGACAGGATGGTCGTGGGCAGATGGTCGGTGTCTTCGTCACCGATCCCTAGGCGATGCAGCAACCGGTTGGCTACAAGCACCAGATCGGCATATTCGGCGTAGGGCTGCGAATAATCCTCCTGATGATGCCAGCGTACCGCCGCCGTAATCTCCTCGGGTACTGCCGGCCTGCATCAGCCAGGCGCCGATAAAGGGATGCTCGATACCCAACACATATCGCTCTACCAGTTGGAGCGGCAGATGCGCGTTGGCCATCATAAACCGATTGAGCAGGAAAAACTGGGCCGGAAACAAATAGCCCAATAGCAAATAACCGACATTGTGCAGCAGTCCCCCGAGATAGGCCATTTCCGGCCGCGGAGACACGTCTTCAGGCAGGACGTTCGCCAGTTCACTGGCCAGGACAGCACAGTAGATGCTGTGCCGCCATAAGGCAGTCAGGCCCAATGGACCTTCCAGGGAAATCCGGAAGGTGCTGCCCATGGCGGCCCCTAGCACCAGGTTCATGGTGGTATCGAAACCGAGCACGTGGTCTATGGCGTACGGCACGGAATAGATCCTGCCCGGGTCCGGCTGGCTGTAAAACGGCGAGAGGGCCCAGTGGATAACCTGGGCGGCCAAGGCTAGGATCACGCTCCACAATCTGGTTAAGCGCCTCCACCCGGCCAGCGGGGTTGTCACGTAACGCCAGGATATGTTGAGCGGTAGCTGGGAGGGCCGGTAACTCCTTGATAGCCTCAATGCCTTTTTTTAGGCGCTTAGGGGTATAGCGATCGGCGGCATCGCTGATGTGTTCCGAAAGCGTAGCCTGCCCATGCAGCAGTTGCAAAACCTCGATGCCATGCGAGAAGCGCCCCCAACGAGCATTTCCCATTAAGACTTGAAAATCCTTGCTGGTCATTCTGACCAGGGCAGCGCAGCTGCCGCTATCGAAGTAGAGTTCATTGGGGTCAAGAAGACTTTCATCCACCAGCGCTTGCATACCGAACAACTCGGGCAGGGGCGGGCGTGTTCCAAGTTCACAGTCGGTGAAGAAAGGGACGATTTCATCTCCATAGAGCGGTTCCAGATCGCGTCCCAGGATTTGGCACAGCAGGGAGAAATCAAGAATGCGGTCGCTAGGCAGGATTGCCATCACAACGGCTTCAACATCCCTCAACAGGACTACCCGCAGCAACCGCCGTGGCATAATTCCGGCTACTTCGGCAATCTGTGGTAGCGTTCCTTCTGCCGCCCGCGCTATCAGCCCGTAAGCTAGCCCCTGCCTGTCCAAATACTCTTTGACTTTACCGGAAAGCGCCATGGCTATAATCCTTTAATTTTTTGGCTGATATTACCCATATTACCGCAAAGCATCGACGCTGACCCTAAGCTTGCGTCAAGCCAGGCGCCGGCAAGCAACTATTCTCAGCAAAGCCGCGCGCTTCAATTTGTTTTGAGCGGAATCGATTGGATATTATTTTCCTGAAGGCGCTGCAGCAACTCCTGCACTTGGTCATAGTCTCTGAGTGGTCCGATGCGGACCCGGTGCAAAGTACTCCCATCCGCCGCCGTACTCGGTTCGATGCGGGCTGTGATCCCCATTAAGGCAAGGGACGCCTTGCGCCGATCAGCTTCCGCCTGGTTGCGGAAGGTGCCCGCCTGAATCATATAGCCGCTGGTCTTGGCCGGCGGGGCGATGCTGCCGGTAATTGATGTTGCAGAAGTCGGTTGGGAAGGCTTTGCGCCTGTAGTCGCCGGCAACGAGCTTGCAGGGCTGGGTTTTGGTGCGGTAGCCGCCGACGGCGTTGCTGAAGCTGGCTTGTTGCTATTGGCAGGCGCGGTGCTGGAGGTAACCGGCGGAGTGGCTTTACTATTAAACAGGTCCACCGGCAGATGCATATCCTGTTTAAGCGTCCGCGCGGTGATCTCATCCTTGTTTATCACCACCTGCCGCTCCGGCAGCAGCTTATAAAAATCGTATTTTGGCTTGGGAGCGACACCCACCGGCGCATCAGGCGGTGCCTGATGTCGCTCCGGGTGGACCTCTCGGCTCGCCGTCGGGCGGGACTCGGGGGTGGCGATGACTCCTGGCTTGTTTTTGCTTATATAGGCCAGCACACTACCAAAGAGGCCTATCAATACCAGGGTGATTACCAGCAGGCCATGGCGGCGGACCTGGCGGCGATTCTTCCACGTTGAATCAGGTTTATAGTCGTTTCTGACGCTCACATAGCCTCCGGGGCGGAAACCCCCAGCAAGGTCAAACCATTATTCAGTACCTGGCGCACGGCCAGGACGAGGTTCAGGCGGGCATCGCGCAGGGCGGCATCGTCCACCAGAAACGTATGCGCGTTATAGTAGGCATGGAAACCATACGCTAGTTCGCGCAAATAATGCGCAAGTTGATGGGGCTCATGGTTCAAGGCCGCAGCTTCCAGCACTTCCGCATAACGGGACAATACCACTAGCAAGGCTTCTTCGTGCACTTCGCTCAGCAGGCTGAGTTGAGCCATACCCAGGGCCTTATCCCAAGATAGTCCCTTCTCCCGCAATTGCCGCACCACACTGCAGACTCGGGCATGCGCGTATTGAATATAGTATAAAGGATTATCATTGGACTGGGACTTGGCGAGATCCAAATCAAAGTCCAAATGTTGCTCACTTTTGCGCATCACGTAAAAGAAGCGGGCGGCGTCGTTGCCCACTTCCTGACGAAGATCCCGCAAGGTGACGAATTCTCCGGAGCGGGTAGACATCTGGGCGCGCACGCCATTGCGATAGAGGATAGCAAACTGCACCAGCAGCACGTCCAGTTTGCTAGGATCCAGCCCCATGGTTTGCAGAGCGGCTTTTACCCGGGGGACATAACCGTGGTGATCGGCGCCCCACACATCGATGACCCAGTCGAAGCCGCGCTCGAATTTCTCCATGTGGTAAGCGATATCCGAGGCAAAATAGGTTGTCTGACCATTTTCACGCTGCACCACCCGGTCTTTTTCATCGCCCAAACCGCTGGAGCGAAACCAGAGGGCGCCACCTTTTTCATAGATATGGCCAGCCTCGCGCAACCGTTCGATGGCTCGGTTGACCGCGCCGCTGTCGGCAAGGGAGCGCTCGGAGTACCACTCCTCGTATTCCACCCCGAAACCCTTCAGATCATCGCGGATGTCGTCCAAGATGCTGTTTAGGCCGAGCTCAAACACATAGCGATAGCGGTTATCACCAAGCAGAGTTTTGCAGCGCTCGGTGAGGGCGTCGATATAGCTCTCCTTATCCCCGCCCAGGGGTTCGTCGGGGGGCAGCCCGGCCAGCATCTGAGCAGCGGGTACGGCATAGGCATCGCCGTGCTCCGCATGCAGCATGGCGGCGATATCGCGTACATAGTCCCCTCTGTACGCATTGGCGGGAAAGGGTATGGACTCGCCGCCTAGTTCCAAATACCGCAACCACACGCTGGTAGCCAGGATATTCATTTGCCGGCCGGCGTCATTGACGTAATACTCGCGATGAACCTGAAACCCCATGGCCTCCAGCAGATTGGCCACCGTGGCCCCAAAGGCGGCCCCGCGGCCATGTCCCACGTGCAGCGGCCCAGTGGGGTTGGCGGAGACGAATTCCACCTGCACTCGCCGGCCGACGCCTTGAGAACTGCGGCCAAAGGCTTCTCCTGTGTCCAGTATTTCCTTGATGACTTCGTGATAAGCGGTGGGCGCAAGAAAAAAATTGATGAAGCCAGGGCCGGCGATTTCCACCCGCTGGAGGTAAGCCGAGGCCGGCAGGGCGGCAACGATAAGCTCCGCGAGTTCGCGGGGTTTGCGATGCGCCGCCTTCGCCAGGATCATGGCGATATTGCTGGCGAAGTCCCCATGGGCTTGATCGCGGGTGCGCTCCAGGGTTATCGCTAGTGCCAGATCCTGGGGTAAGCACCCATCCTGTCGTAGCTGCTGGAGAGCCTGGATCACGAGTTGCTGTAACTGGGTTTTCAAGAGATTCCTCGCCGGTTGTGATTGCCGGGGTGCTATTGTACCGACGCGGTGCCGGGACTAGAAGGAGAGCATTGATCAACCCGAGCCTTAAAAGTTTAATGTTAGCCTTGGGGATGATGCATAGGGAGGCGTTCAAAGTAAATCCTGCGGGTCCACATCCAGCGACCAGCGCACTTTCCGAGCGGCTTTGAGCTGCCACAACTGCTCTATCCAGGCATCCAGAAACCCGTGTAGCGTCTGGCGCTGCCGGCTCTGCACCAGCAATTGCGCGCGAAAACGGCCGGCCCGGCGCTCCATGGGAGCCGGCACCGGTCCCAGCAGTTCAACGTCCTTTGCCAGTTCCACACCCAGGGCCAAAGCCTGTTGCAAAAAGAGCTGTGGCGCCTCCGATTCAGTTGCATCCGCCCGCAGCAGGGCTTGGCAGGTAAACGGCGGCAGTTCTGCCTCCCGGCGCTCCTTCAGAGCGGCGGCGGCGAAGGCCGGATACCCTTGGGAGACCAGAGTGTGCAGCAGAGGATGATCCGGATGATGGGTCTGAATCACGACCACGCCGGGTTTGTCGGCCCGTCCGGCCCGGCCCGCCACTTGCAGAATCAGTTGCGTCATGCGCTCGCTGGCCCGAAAGTCGGCTCCGAACAAACCTTGATCGGTGTCTACAATACCCACCAGGGTAACGTTGGGAAAGTGATGGCCCTTAGCCAGCATTTGAGTGCCGATCAGGATGCGTCGCTCTCCGCCATGGATATCATTGAGCAGCGCCTGCAGACTGCCTTTGCCACGGGTGGTATCGTGATCGATACGAGCAATTCCGGTGTCGGGAAACGCCCGCCTCAAGACCTGCTCGATGCGCTCCGTACCCTGGCCCAGGGCTCGCAGATCCAGGCTTCCGCAATCCGGACAAGCCACGTCCACCGGGCGCTCCGCCCCGCAATGGTGGCAGATGAGGCGACGCCGGCGCAGGTGGAGGGTCAGGCGAGCGTCGCAGCGTTGGCATTGGCTGAGCCAGCCGCAGGCATGGCAGATCAGGGTGGGCGCAAAACCGCGCCGGTTGAGAAACAGCAGAACCTGGCCGCCCCGGTCCAGATGAACACGCAGGCGGGCAAGCAAGGGCGCGGACAACCCCTCCTCCATAGCCTGGAGCCGCACATCGAGGATCTCGATGGGCGGCTCCAGAGCGCCACCCACCCGCTCTGGCAGGCGCAAGTAGCGGTAACGACCGCGCTGCGCATTGTGAAGGCTCTCCAGCGACGGGGTGGCCGACCCCAGCAGTACCGGGATGCCAAGCTGCCGGGCGCGCACGACGGCCAGATCGCGGGCATTATAACGGAAGCCCTCTTGCTGCTTAAAGGACATATCGTGTTCTTCATCGATGATGATCACCCCAGGAACTTGAAGGGGTGCGAAGACCGCCGAGCGGGTGCCAATCACGACCGCGGCCGTCCCATCGCGGGCCTGCAGCCAGGCAGTGAGCCGCTCGCGGTCGCCCAGCCCTGAGTGCAGCACGGCCAGAGGACCCGGCAGGCGGGCACGGAAACGCGCCAGCAATTGCGGCGTGAGACCGATCTCCGGCACCAGTACCAAAGCCTGCCGCCCCTGCTCCAGCACGGCTTCCACGATGCGCAGGTAAACCTCGGTCTTGCCGCTGCCGGTGACGCCATCGAGAAGAAAGGCATTGAAACCATCCAATGCCTGGGAAACCTCCTCGATGGCGTCACCCTGCGCCGGATTAAGGTGGTGGGGTTGGCTTAGCTGAGGGGTGGCTTGCGGCAGCTCATCCACTGCCTCCACCCAGCCCTTTTTCAACAGTGCGCGCACGCTATCCGACGCACCCGGCAGGGCCCGCCGCAGACAGTCGCTGGTCACGCCTGCGGCCTGCCGAACCAGGTAATCCAAGAGGGCTTGCTGGCGATGAGCACGCCCCAGTCGCCCTTCGGCCAGGGCCGCACGGCCGCTCGCGGTGCTTCGCCACAGGGGATTTTCTCCCCGCCGGGCGGCTCGACCCTGCCGCAGCATAACCGGCAGCAGAGCCCTAAAAACCTCGCCGGGAGGATGATGGTAATAGCGCTGCGCCCAACCGGCCAGATCCATCAGATCGGCGGACAACAGCGGCGCGGCATCCAGCACTTCCGAAACGGGGCGCAGCGCTGCAGCGGGGAGGGGGCTGTCGTCACGCACTTCCAGCACGATACCTATCTGGTGAGTGCGGCCAAAAGGCACCCGCACCCTTATTCCCGGGCACAAAAGGGCGGGATCGGAAGCTACCGGCGCCAGGTAATCAAAACTCCGCGGCAGCGGAGAAGGGACGGCGATACGCAAAATCTTAACGGTCTTTGCCATGCGTTGCGAAGCTATCGCTGCGGCAATCAAGCGGCGAAGAAACTGCTGCGGATGCCTTCCACCATGAACTGCATGGCCAATGCTGCCAATATCAGCCCCAGCAGGCGATCGATGACGTTGGTACCCGTTTCACCCAGCAGTTTCACCAGCCAAGGGGCCAGCAACAGGCATAAAAGCGTCATCAACAGAACCCCCAGCAGCACCGCCAATATGCCGGCAAAGAGCAGCGGATCATGGCGGGCGCCGCCAGTGGTCAGCAGGATGGTGGTCAACGCTCCCGGACCGGCCAGCAAGGGAAAGGCCAGCGGAAAAACCGATATGTCATCCTTGTACTGCGCCTCTTCCTGTTCCCTTACCGTGGTGGAGCGCAGACCGGATTGGCGGGCAAACACCATATCGATGGCCAACAAAAACAACAGCACCCCGCCAGTAATCTTGAAGGCTGGCAGGCTGATACCGAGAAAACGCAACAAGGTATCGCCGGTAAACACGAAAAACAGCAAAATTGCCGTGGCTAGGGCAACTCCCTTTAACGCCATACGGCGCCGGTAGCCGGCACTACCACCTCGGGTCAGGGCCAAAAAGACAGGCGCCATGCCAATCGGATCAATGACCACCAGCAGGCTGACAAAAACAGGAGTAAGTTGGTCGAGCGTGCCCACCAATGGTCGGTATCCCGCCTATACTCGGAAGGCGCTCAATGTACCACTTTTGCCCAGCACGTACAGCGTGTTACCGCGGACCACCGGCGCCACCGCGATCCCTTTACTGTCGGCCCGCACACGGCCCACAAGCTTGCCGTCATCCTTGGCCAACCAGTGCAAATAACCCTCGAAGTCACCGACAACTACGTAGGCATCGCTGACCACCGGCGCCGACAGGGAACGCCCCGTCAGTTCCGCTTGCTTCCAAAGGGAACTACCGTTGCGCCGATCCAGGGCCCAAACAGCATCGCTGGCATCGGTGATATAGACTTGTTGGGCATCGACGTCCAGGCCGGCATAACTGGAGAAATCCCTGCTCCATGAGGTGTTGCCCGTGCGCAGGTCGATGGCGGTGATATTACCCTGATAGGCGGTCACGTAAAGAATCCCCTCCATCACTCGGGGCTCCGAGTCGATGTCCACCAAGCGCTCCAACTCGGTGCGACCTTTTGGCGGGGCGATAGTCCTCTCCCAGCGGGGAACACCGTCATGCAGGGATAACACCAACAACTTGCCAGTATCAAGACCGGTGACGGCAACCCCCTGGGCCAACAGCGGCGCTGCGGTGCCTCGGAGGGTCAACACCGGCACGGTATGAGAATAGACCCAAAGGCGCTCCCCGGAGCGGGCATCCAAACCGGTGAACTTACCGTCCACGGCGCGCACCACTACGACTCCCTCGGCTGCCCGGGGAGTAGCCAGGATCTCGCTGGAAACCTGGGCGCGCCATGCCTCCCCACCATCCTGCTGGCGCAAAGCAACTACCTGTCCTTTGCCGGTGCCCGCCAGCACCAGGCCGTCCCCCAGCCCCACACCCGCAGAAAGTTCAAGTCCGGTATCCATTGTCCAGAGAGTTCTGCCGGTTTCCGCATCCAGGGCGACGACATTGCCGTCATGCCCTGCCGCATACACCCGTCCCTGGCCCACGGCTGGCACCAGTTTTATAAAAGCTTTGCCGGTCCCCGATCCCACCTGGGCATCCCAGAGCTTTTGAATGGGGACTGGCTGCGCGATGGCCACCAGCTCAGCCGGTGGCGTCGAATTGTCCGTGCCGGCGAGGTAGGAACCGATCCAACTGCAACCGGCACTGAGTAGCATCAGTAGGAGCGGCAAGATAGTCCGAATCATCATTAATTACTCCTGGGGCGCCACAGGTGTGGGGAGATTATCCAGTTTCATCTGCAATAAAGCACTGCCATTGCCGGTCGCCAACGCTGCTTGATAGGCGGCGCGTGCTTTGACTGAATCGTTGCGGGCCAGGTAGAGATCACCCTTAAGTTCTTGCAGTTCGGCGTTAAAATGCGCGCTTGTCACTTGCGCAAGGCGGGCTTCCGCATCCGCAGACCGGTTCTCCGCTAGCAGCACGCGCACCAGGCGCAACCGCGCAATGTCCTTGATCGCGTTCTGATCGGCATGGCTTATTACCCACTCCAGGTGTTGCACAGCGCCGCCGTAGTCACCTTCGTCCACCGCCAGCCTGGCAAGCTGGAAAGCCGCCAGGACAGCGTAAAAGGAAGCGGGTTGTCCCTCCAGTAGCGCCTCTCCCTGCTGGCGCAGCTTCTCAGGATTGGTTTCCTTGGCCGTCTGGCTGAAAGCAGCGTACTGCAGTGAGGCTTGCTCGGCCAGGCCGGCCTGATGGACGGTCCAGTACCGCCAGCCAAACACCACCGCAAGACCGATGATGACTCCCACCAGAATGGCGCCACCGTTGGCTTTCCACCACTGCTTCATCGCCTCAACTTGTTGTTCTTCAGTAATATATTCATCCATCCGCTATCCTCCGGACTGCGTTAGGCTCCACCCGGCCATCCAACTTTACAACAACCGGGAAAATCGCGTTGCTTACGCGAAGGTAAATGGTCAAGGGGCGGACAGCAAACCGACTTCCAGGAAGCCGATCAAGCCGTCCTGGGACATGCTGATTTGCTCACCGTCTTGGCGCAGTGGCTTGACGGTTATCTGCCTGGCTTGTATCTCGTTCTCACCCAGGATCAGCGCCAGCGGAGCACGGCTTCGATCCGCCCGCTTGAGCTGGGCCTTGAAGCTGC
This sequence comes from uncultured Gammaproteobacteria bacterium, assembly GCA_963696325.1. Taxonomy (GTDB): domain Bacteria; phylum Pseudomonadota; class Gammaproteobacteria; order Competibacterales; family Competibacteraceae; genus CAVOJV01. The sequence goes on along the minus strand of CAVOJV010000047.1, from coordinate 112,443 downwards.
CTCCGCCACAGTTGACCTGCAAGCGCAATCCCGGCAACTGATCGCGCATTCTTTCCGCAAGCACTCTCCCACACCGCTCCGCAGCTTCTCCAACCATCACCAGATACGCATGGGGGAATGGGTCCGATCCGGCATAGCCAGACTCGCTCAACATTGCCACCAAACGCTCCATGCCCATGGCGAAACCTACGCCGGGCACGGCTTGGCCCCCCAATTGCTCCACGAGACCGTCATAGCGTCCACCGGCACATACCGTACCCTGGGCGCCAAGACGATCCGTCACCCACTCAAAGACGGTTTTGCAATAATAATCCAAACCCCGCACCAGGCGTGGATTGACTTCGCAGGAAATGCCAGCAGCCTCCAGCAGCTCCTGAAGGTGCTCAAAATGCAGCCGGGATTCCTCATCCAGGAACTCGCCCAGCAGCGGCGCGCCGGCTACTATCGCCTGCATGGCGGAACTTTTGGTATCCAATATCCGTAACGGATTGGTGTGCAGGCGACGCCGGCTGTCCTCGTCAAGAGCATCTGCATGCGCCTTGAAATAGTTCACCAGTTGTTCCTGGTAAACCGCCCGGGCCGCGCTGGAACCTAGGGAATTGATCTGCAAGACGACATCCTGAATGCCCAACTGTTTCCAGAACCGGGCGGTCATGCAAATGAGTTCGGCGTCTATATCCGGACCCGTCATGCCATAGACCTCGGCACCGATCTGGTGAAACTGACGGTAACGTCCCTTCTGCGGGCGCTCATGGCGGAACATGGGACCACTGTACCAGAGGCGCTGGCTCTGATTGTGCAGCAGGCCATGCTCTACGCAGGCCCGCACGCAGCCCGCGGTGCCCTCGGGACGCAACGTCAGGCTGTCGCCATTGCGGTCACTGAACGTGTACATCTCCTTCTCGACAATGTCGGTCACTTCGCCGATGGAACGAGCGAACAGTTCAGTCTTTTCCAGCAGAGGCAGGCGGATTTCCCGGTACCCATAGGCCGTCAGCACAGCTCGCACGGTCGCTTCCAGGCCCTGCCAAACGGAAACATCTCCAGGCAGGATGTCATTCATGCCGCGGATAGCCTGAAGGATTTTCGCCATAATTATGCCGTTGCAGCGGTTACTAGATAAAGGCGCCGCCAGCCCCGGTCAAGCCGGAACCACCAACACGCATTCACTCACCTGGTTTTGGAACGTTCAAGACAAACCGGCTTACCCCGCCCCGCTTTACATACGTGGCGGGATCGATGGCTTGGTCATTGAGCTTGATACGGGTCGCACCGGAATTGCCCAGGATCAGGGAAAACGGCGCGGGACCGGACAGCGTACTCATCGTGTTGGCCTTCATGGTCCCGTAAGCCAACCGCTTGCCATTGGCATCTTTCACATTCACCCAGACATTCTCCGTAAACTCCAACACCAATTGGGGCTCGCCGGTAGGAATACTGGCTGTTGGAGAAAGGTCCGCATTGCTAGCCGCCGGCAGCGCGGAATTATCGGCCCGCTGAACGCTAACCTGATTGTCCGCGGGCGGAATACCAACCTCCTGGGAGGGAGCCTCCGGGGTACCCGGAGGAGCGACCGGCGCCGGCTGGGCTATCGCGACTGGTTCCGTAACGGTATTGCTGCTAATGGCAGGTGTTGAGGGAGTCGGCGGCGCCGGGGCGACGGGGGTGGTAAGCAGTGGTGTCACACTTGGGGAGGCATTGGTGGAAGATTCAAAATGGGTGACGACTTGTTGTACACCCAACCAGCCCAACACCGCTAAAACCAGCAGATAGGAAAACCAGCGCACCCCCCTATCGCTAATTTTCGCCTGCGGCTTGATGGAACCTTCAACTCGCAAAGGGGGCAGTTCGCTAATCCCCAACTGCTTGTACCGAGATAAAATTTCCTGCTCGGGAAGACCGAGCAGGCGGGCGTAGCGGCTAAGATAGCCACGCACGAAAATGGGGGCTCCCAGTTGCTGGAAAGCGTCTTCTTCCAGGTTTTTGATCAACACCAGGCTAAGTCCAAGCTGGCTGGCGACCTCGCGCTGCTCCAGCCCCTTTGCAACACGCACTTTCGCCAGCAGCGCTCCCAGGGAGAGGGACGCAGGGGTATCCTCCCTGTCCATAGCAGTGGGAGTTGTCTCTGTATCGGAAGACGTATCGGAAGACATACCGGTCGCAGGAGGAAACATAGGCGTACCGGTACCAGTGGATGGCAGGTCCATATTAATGTCCATATTTTCAGGGGAACTGGATTGTATGTTCATTGCGACTTCAAGCGGCGTGCTTCATCAGAGTCTGCAAATTTCGCCAGAAGCAAGCGGGCGTATTCCCGGCGCAGATCAGCGTCACCCAGGCCGTCCTCAATCGCGATCCCCAGCCAGAGGCTGGCGGGGCTGTATCCGGCCTGGCTATGATAGCGTTGCAGGAAAGCCCTGGCCTGCAGATCCTTGCCTTGAGCATGGTTTAGCTCCGCCATCTCGTAGAGGGCGCGCACAGTGCCCGGGTTTTGTTCCAGAGCCTTGCGCAAATGCGCTTCGGCTCGCTCGTTGTCTTTGGCCAACCGCGCGCAAATGCCCGCCCCTGTATAAGCCGCATCGGCCGATTTGAGGTTCGGATCGGCGGCGATGGCCAGAAATTGGCTTTCGCCTTCGACGAGGTTGCCATGCGCGCACAAGAACCGCCCGTAATTCAACCTCGCTAAAGTAAATTTGGGGTCTACTTCCACCGCCCGTTTAAAGTGCTGCTCCGCCAGCGGATTTTCTCCACTTTCCTCGTAGAGCACCGCGATGGCATTGTGGGCCTCGGCGTAGTTATCGTTATACTCAAGCGCTTTCTTGAGCTTTTCCAGCGCAACATCAAGACGGCCCTGCTGCATGTAGCCAACCCCCATCTGCAGGTTAAGCGCAGCCGCGTTAGCCTCGGGCGAGTTGGGGGCAGGCTTCGAGCCCATCCACGCGCAGCCCCCCGCCAGCAGCAGCGCGGCGATAGTCGGGACCCAGTCATAGAAGCGTCGCATACGCGCCAGCGCTATCCAGCGAGGCGCGCCATGCGTAACTGCCGGCGGCTACGATCCAGCACTTTGCCTGCCAGTTGCCCGCAGGCGGCATCGATATCATCACCCCGCGTCTTGCGGGTTATGACGGTAAGCTCATGGTCCATGAGAATGTTCCGGAAGCAGTCGATGGTACCCGGACTGGAGCGCCGGTAGCGCGTATTCGGGAACGGATTGAAGGGAATCAGGTTGACCTTGGACGGTATGTCCTTGAGCAGGGCAGCGAGGCGGCGGGCATGGTCCTCGGAATCGTTCACCCCGTCCAGCATCACATACTCCCAAGTGATACGCCGATGCGGCTTATCGGCGATGTAGTGCTGGCAAGCCTCCAACAACTGGGCAATCGGATACTTGCGATTGAGCGGCACCAGTTCATCGCGCAATTCATCGGTCGGCGCATGCAGGGACACGGCCAGGCTGACATCCGATACCTCGCGCAACCGGTAAAGCGCGGGAACCACGCCGGCGGTACTCAGCGTGACGCGGCGCTTGGAAAGACCAAAGGCCAAATCATCCTGCATCAGCTCCATGGCTTTGACCACGTTGTTAAAATTCAACAAGGGCTCGCCCATGCCCATCATCACTACATTGGTAATCATGCGGCCGCCGCCCAACAGCCGCTTGGCCTGCCAAACCTGGCCGATGATCTCGGCGACCTTCAAATTACGGTTGAAACCCTGCTGGGCCGTAGCACAGAAGGAACAGTCCAGGGCACACCCTATTTGTGAAGAAACACACAGCGTTCCGCGATCGCTCTCCGGGATGAAGACCGTCTCCACGCAATTACCGCTGTCGACCCGGATTAGCCACTTATGGGACCCGTCCTGGGACACATGACTCATGACAACGTCCGGCGGCCTGACCTCGGCCAACTGCTGGAGTCGCTCCCGCAGCGCCTTGCTAATGTTGGTCATGAACTCGAAATCCATAACGCCTTCGTGGTAAATCCATTTCATGATCTGGGAAGCGCGGAAAGTCTTCTCGCCCAAGGCGACGAAGAAAGCCTCCAGATCGCGGCGGTCCAGATCCAGCAGATTGATCCTGTCGTTTTCCACCAGGCAAGTTACCGAGCAGTTAGCGAGTACGCGAACAAATCCCGTCGTTGCCGAAGAAAAACGCGATCTCCACGGCCGCGGTCTCGGGAGAATCAGACCCGTGCACGGCATTTTCATCGACGGTCGTGGCGAAATCGGCGCGGACGGTGCCAGGAGCGGCCTTCCTGGGATCGGTGGCTCCCATGATTTCACGGTTCTTGGCGATGGCGCCCTCCCCTTCCAACACTTGCGCTATCACCGGACCGGAGATCATGAAGCTGACCAAATCGTTAAAGAAGGGACGTTCGCGATGCACTCCATAAAAATTCTCGGCCTTTTCCCGCGACAGGTGTAGCATTTTGGCGGCGACGATGCGCAGGCCATTGTCCTCAAAACGACTGTAGATCTTACCGATGACATTCTTGGCGACGGCATCGGGCTTGATAATGGAAAGGGTGCGTTCTACGGCCATGCGCGCTCCGTACTCCTGGATATTAATTTTAAGGGGATAACCCGGTTGGCGTGAATTTGTAATTGGGTGCAAAAGTTTACCACATCTAGTGAGACGGGCAATGAATACTGTCAAGCATCGCCGGGCAATCGTCTGTAGATTATTACCCACCACAAAATCAGTTATTTAGAGATTTTCACTGAATTACGCGATTTAGCGCAGCGAGCATGCTAGGCGTCATCTGGCCGAGCAGGGCTTTAGCGATCGGCGTGCTCGCACCGAATAGGACAACGGCCAGCAGCACATAGACAACCCCTATTGCATGGTGCGCCACTACCCAGTGGCTACTTTGGGATACACCCTAATCAGTACGATACGCGGCCCACTCATCTTCTTGACCACCACATCGAATTGCTCGAACTCGATTTTCTGGCCTTCTTCTGGCAGATCACCCAGTTTCGACATAATGAGGCCACCGACCGAATCGACTTCTTCGTCCTCAACGTCAATGCCTAGAGCCCGTTCCAGCGTGAAAATTGGCAGGCTGCCCTTGCCAATCAGCGAACCGTCATCGAGCCTTGTCCAGTCGTTGTGGCTTTGACGGAACTCGTCGCGGATTTCCCCCACCAGTGCCCCCAACAGGTTGTCCAGGGTGATGAAACCCTGCGGCTTGCTTTTTTTATGCCCGACTATCGCAAAGTGCGGCGCGCCCCGGCGGAAGCGGCGGAGCATCTCAAGAGCGGGTAGGTCGGGCGATACGTACTGGGCTGGTCGCAGATAAGCACTCAAATCCGCAAGGGCCTTGCCATGCTGCTGGGCAAAAAACAAGTCTTTCAGGTGAATCACGCCGAGCACTGTCTCGCCGTCGTTATCGAAATAGGGGTAGCGACTGAAGCGGCTCTGATGCACGGTTTGCAGGTTTTCCTGCACTGTCCTGGAACGGTGCAGGGCCGCGACTTCGTTGATTGGGCGCATGAGGTCGGACACTTCCAGCTCGCTGAAATCCAGCGTGTACGCCATGATGTTCCATTCATCGCGGGTGAACTTTTCACCGGGCCGACTGGTGAGCAGAATCAGTTTGAGTTCATCGGCGGAATAGTGCGCGTCGTGACCGCGTGCGCCGCCCAGACCTGCCAAGCGGAGCACTCTATTGGCGCTGACATTGAGCACCCAAATCGCTGGATACATCAGCCAGTAAAAAACATAAAGCGGGGTTGCGCTCCACAAGCCAACTTTTTCAGGGGTCCGAATCGCCATCGACTTGGGCGCAAGCTCGCCGACGACGATATGCAGGAACGAAATAGTAAAGAACGCGGTAAAAAACGAAATGCCATGCACCAACTCCGGCGAGGTAACACCCACCCAGCCGAATAATGGCTCCAGCAAATCGGCAAACGCCGGTTCACCAATCCAGCCCAAGCCTAGCGAGGCCAGCGTAATACCCAACTGGCAAGCCGACAGATAAGCATCGAGATGTCCGTGTACCTTTGCCAGGATGCGTCCGCGCCAGCCTTGGGTTTTGGCGATGGCGCGAACGCGGGTCTGCCGCACTTTGACTAGGCCGAACTCTGCGGCCACAAAAAAGCCGTTTACCACCACTAGGAACAGAGCGACAACGATCAATAAGAGATTTTCCAACTGCTAATTCCAATGTGATTAGGAACCATGAGTATATGGGGTGTTACCCACAGACAGCCAACCGCGACTAGTGGGTCATCTGGTATGCACATTAATATAAAAAGTAATATATAATATTAACTTAGGCTATTAGTAATGGCGACGAGCATGCCAGATGACCCACTAGCATGGGTAATAGGATTGGCGTTCTCCATGTCCCGCCTCAATCATTTATCTTTAATCACGAGAAGAGTGAAGCCATGCAACCCATGATACTCGTGGTTGATGATGAGGAAATGGTTAGAGAAAACCTCAAAGCCTACCTGGAAGATGAAGGCTTGGTGGTCACCGCTGTAGACTCGGGGGAGAACGCGCTGCACCATGTGCGGAATGGCGGCAATTTTGCTGTGTGCATCATGGATATGCGCCTCCCTGGCATGGACGGCAATGCGTCCATCCGCAACCTACACGCCTTATGCCCAAAAATGAAATTTATCATTCACACCGGCTCTTCGGACTACAGTCTACCGGGCGACCTGTATGCCATCGGCTTAAGCGATGACCAGGTCTATCTAAAACCTCTGATTGATATGGCGCCGCTGGCGGCGGCAGTGTGCGCGCTGGTTGAACGTATAAAAAAGGACGCTGGGTAATGACAAAACGTGCAAAAATCCTCACCATTGACGACGAATGGGCTATCCGGGAAATTATCGCCATCTACCTGGAAGATAGCGGTTACGAGGTGATCGAGGCGGAAAACGGGCGGGTCGGTATCGAGATGTGCCGGCACGAATCCCCCGATCTGGTGCTCTGCGACCTGCGCATGCCGGTCATGGATGGGCTGGAGGTGCTGGCCGCCGTAACCCAGGAATTTCCGGAAACCCCGATCATCGTCGTTTCCGGCATGGGTGGCATAAGTGCCGCCATCGAGGCACTGAAGCTAGGCGCCTGGGATTATGTCACCAAGCCCATAGAGGATATGGCGGCCCTGGAGCACGCCATCGACCAGGCACTGGAACGCGCCCGCCTCTTGCGGGAAAATCGCGAATACCGGGAACATCTGGAAGCCGTCAATGCCCAACTCAAACGCAGCCTGAAACAACTCGAGGAAGATGAGGGAGCGGGACGGCGGATACAGTTTCAACTGCTGCCGGAAGATCAACAGGCTCATGGTCCTTACGAATTCAGTCGTCAGTTATGGACTTCCCTGTATTTAAGTGGCGATTTTGTTGACTATTTCGCCATTGATGCTGAGCATACCGGCTTCTACATTGCCGATGTATCCGGACACGGAGTGTCCTCCGCGTTCGTCACCGTGTTGCTGAGAAGCTATATGAACCGCTACCTGGAAAGATACTGGCAAGATCAGGATGACAGCATTCGCAGACCTGCCGAGATCCTTAAGCGCATCAACCACGACATCTTCCAGGGACGGCTGGGAAAGTACTTGACCATGTTCTACGGTGTACTCAGCAAATCCGACAACCGATTGCGCTACAGCAACGGCGGCCAGTTCCCCTTTCCGATCCTGTTCGATGGCACCCGCTCCGCGTTTGTGGAGTGCAAGAGCCTACCGGTCGGCCTGTTCGATTTCGCAGATTACCGGGATGACAGCTTGCAACTTCCAGCGACTTTTTTGATGGTGCTGATATCCGATGGGATACTTGATACACTGCCACAGTCAACCTTGCAGCAAAAACTGGATTCATTATTATCCAAGGTTCAAAGCATAGACCTCAGCGTTGCATCCCTTAGCCGGAGACTGGAACTGGAACAAGCCAGCACGCTGCCAGACGATGTCACCATTTTGCTAATCAAGAGGGCGGTTTAATATGACCGCGGGAAAGGCTTTTTACGCCAAGCAGGGTAATACCTATGTCATCAAGCTGGCCGGTGACATCCGCTACACCATGGGCTGTTCCTTGGATAAGTTTCTTGACCAGTTGTTTGAAAGAGTGGATTTCGACAATATCCTGGTGGATCTCACGGAGGCTGCCGGCATCGACAGCACCAGCCTGGGGTTGCTCGCCAGGATTGCCAACTTCATGCAGGAGCGGTTCGCCAAGAAGACCACGCTTGTTTCCACCAACAAGGATGTCAACCAATTACTGGATAGCGTGGGTTTCTATGATGTCTTCACTATTTGCGATGACTGCACGGTTATCCCGGCCGCAGCCCAGCAACTGGCCGTGCTGGAACCGTCCAAGGCTGAATTGACTAAGACCATGCTCGAGGCCCACAGCCTGCTCAGCGAACTCAATGAGAAAAACCGGGACGCGTTCAAAAGCGTCGTCGATGCCCTAAAGAGCAAGCTGGCCAGCGAGAAACAAACCTGAGCATCGCTAACCTGGCTTCCTGACACCGGCAGCCTAACAAGCGTCGTCAATAAATACCTTATCTCCAATCGCCACGCGTTCGAACAATTCCATTACGGCCTGATTGCCCATGCGAATGCAGCCATGGGACAGCGGCTCCCCCATGGGCAACTCATCGGGACAGCCATGAATATAGATATAGCGGCGCAGGGTATCCCGGTCTCCAAAGCGGTTGCGGCCTGGCTCCAACCCGCTTAACCAGAGGATACGGGTGAGTATCCAGTCCCGCTGAGGGTATTGGCTGGCCAGGGCGGGACCATAAATCTCCCCGGTCGGCCGGCGGCCCACGAATACCGTCCCCAGCGGCGCGCCCGTCCCCACCTTGATGCGAATCCGATGCAAGCCGCGCGGAGTGCAGCCACTGCCATACAACTCCCCTGTACCTTTGCTGGCCGTGGACACCGCATAGTCGGCGATCTCCTTACCCTGTTCCAGCAAATACAGGCGCTGTTCGGGTACGCTGATTTGAATACGGATACTTTCCCTCAACCTCACCATTGCTTGTAGGGATGCTCCGCCAGACAGGAATTGTAATAGCGCCGGTCATACGAAACCTCTTCGCCCAGCCAGGGCGGCCGCGCGAATTGCTCATTGAGAGCGGCCAATTCTATCTCAGCCACCACCAAGCCGACGTTATCGCCCTTGAATACGTCGATCTCCCACACCTGGCCACCATAACGCACGTAATGGCAGGTTTTCTCCAACAATGGCTTGCGACAGAGCCGATCCAGCAGTTCCTGCGCATCCGTCATGGGAATGGGATATTCATGCTCGCTACGCGTCACCCCGAGGGTTCCGCTCTTGATGTTCAGGTGGGCCGAATCGCCCGCAATCCGCACCCGTACCGAGCGGGTTTCGTCGCTGACCAGATACCCCTGGCGGATAGACACCGCATGGTAGGCATCCGCCCGCCAGGCATCCCCGCACACCAGGAATTTATGCTCAATCTCTATGCCCATGGAGGGTTCTCCCTGCTCAGGATAATCGCAGCGTATGTCATGCTTTAAAGTTTGTGGATGATTCTATAAGATTCAAAAAATATTTCCGCAAGGAAGATTCAGGATGAGCGATTTCGCGAGTGACTTGCCGATACTTGACACTGACATTATCAGCGAGCTGCAAGACATCATGGAAGCAGATTTTGCTGACTTGGTGGAAACCGCCCTAGGCAGTATACCGGCGCAACTCGCCGACCTTGCGGCGGCCATCGACCAGGGCCACGCCGATGCCGTCTATCGCACCGCTCATCAGCTCAAATCCAGCAGCGGCAATATCGGCGCCGCGCAATTGGCCGAACTGGCCCGTCGACTGGAAATGCAGGGGCGAAGTGGGGCAGTGAACGACGCCAGCGCTCTCCTCGCGCGACTTTCGATTACCGCCGAGCGAACCCGCGCCGCCCTGCGGGCAATGCTAGACGGCTGACGACGCTTCTTTAGCCCGGTGCTTGATGACCGTGACGATCGCCTCGGCAATCGCCTCAAACGAAACCGCACCGGTATTCCACGTCACATCGTACAGTAGCGGATCATCGATGTCGGCGTGAAAATAGGTTTTCACCAGGCGAGCCCGATCGCGGTCCTGTTTATGCACGGTTTGCCGCGCCGCTTCCTCGCTCTGCCCCAGGAGTTTTTGCATACGCCGCACGCGGATAGGCTCGGGCGCCGCCAGACGCACATGAACGCCCTGGTCAAGCCCTTTGGTCACCTGCGACCCACCGCGCCCAACTATAATGACCTTGCCGACCACCGCCATTGCGCGAATGGTCTCAAACAGTTTCTTGATTACCAGATACTGATCGGTCTGGGTGCCGAACAGGCCGAAGATGAATTGTTCGATCTGGGACCGATACTCCTCGGACAGCAGCGACTGCATGGACACCGTCAGATGCGCATCCTGACAAAGCTTCTCGCATAACTGCTGATCGCAAATCTGCCAGCCCCTGAACAACCCCGTTTCCGCTTCCCGTTCCATGACCTTCAGCAAGGTCTCCGCCAGGGTATGGCCGCCGGCTCCGGTCTGCCGGGAAATCGTCACAAACGGCACCGCCCTCTTCTTACCGCTCCGGAGAAATTGAGATCCCGCCGGATCGGATATCGCCATCAGGAAACGCTTGACATCATCACTCGTCGTCATGTTCTAAGCTCCCATGTGCTGTTCAGAACAGAAGTGATACTCAGCAATTTCTTATTTTTATATTCCAAGTCAAAGGCTTTTTCCAAGCAAGACCATTCACCAGGCTTTGCTTTCCCCAGAGGGAACCATCAATCTTCCAAGAATACCCGCAGGTGGCGCGGCTTGACAAATACCTGCTCGCCGACCTGGAACTGGTCGTGCACATACCGTTCGCGGGTCAGTTCCACTTCAACCATGCCCCCATTCAGATTCCGCGCCAGTTCCAGGCGCACGATGGGGCCCAGGGTACGCACCTGGATGACAGTCGCTGTCAAGGTTGCCTCCCCCTCCGGCTGCCGCAACAGCTCGATATCGTGGGGGCGCACATACGCCAGCGCCGGTACTTGCTCGGCGTCACTGTATTCAGGGACGGCGACCCGGAGGTTGCCCACCTGCACCCAGCCGGCATGGGCCCGCCCATGGAACAGGTTGACGTTGCCCAGAAACTGGTAGACGAAGGGGGTAGCCGGGGATTCATAGACTTCCTCCGGGGTGCCAATCTGTTCGATATGGGCCCGGTTCATGACCACGATCCGGTCGGCCACTTCCAGCGCTTCTTCCTGGTCGTGGGTGACGAACACGCTAGTAACATGTATTTCATCGTGCAGGCGCCTGAGCCAGCGGCGCAGTTCCTTGCGCACCTTGGTGTCCAAGGCCCCGAACGGTTCGTCCAGCAGCAACACCTTGGGCTCCACGGCCAGCGCCCGGGCCAGGGCGATGCGCTGGCGCTGACCTCCCGATAACTGAGCCGGGTAGCGCCCCGCCAGCCAGTCCAGCTGCACCAGGTTCAGCAACTCATGGACCCGGGCGCGAATCTGCGCCTCCGGCGGACGCGACTTACGGGGTCGCACGCGCAACCCAAAAGCGACGTTCTCGAAGACCGTCATGTGCTGGAACAGGGCATAGTGCTGGAACACGAAGCCAACCTGGCGTTCACGCACGTGGCGGTCGATGGCGTCCTCGCCATCGAACAGCAACCGCCCGCTGTCGGCGCTTTCCAGGCCGGCGATGATGCGCAGCAGGGTAGTCTTGCCACAGCCAGAAGGTCCCAGGAGAGCAACCAGTTCGCCGGCGGGAATATCCAGGCTGATATCGTCCAGCGCCGTGAAACTGCCGAAGCGTTTACCCAGATTACGGATTGCAATACTCACTCACTCTCTCCCGCGACGGCGATCGCACTTCTGGCCCGGCGCGCTTGCCATTCGATCAAGGTCTTGGCGGCCAGCATCACCAGCGCCAGCAGAGTCAACAAGGAAGCGACCGCAAAGGCGGCGGCGAAGTTATATTCGTTGTAGAGGATTTCCACGTGTAGCGGCAAGGTATTGGTAACGCCGCGAATATGCCCGGACACTACCGATACGGCCCCGAATTCGCCCATCGCGCGGGCCGTGCAGAGCACCACCCCGTACAGCAAACCCCATTTGATGTTGGGCAGGGTTACCCGCCAGAAGGTTTGCCAGCCACTCGCTCCCAGCACGATCGCGGCTTCTTCTTCTTCGATACCCTGCGCCTGCATGAGCGGGATCAATTCGCGAGCGACGAAGGGGAAGGTCACGAATACGGTTGCCAGTACGATGCCTGGAACGGCGAAGATGATCCTGATGTCATGGGCGGCCAGCCAGGGTCCGAACCAACCCTGAGCACCGAACACCAGCACAAAGATCAAGCCCGCAATGACGGGCGAGACTGCAAAGGGCAGATCGATCAAGGTGATCAGCACGCTCTTGCCGGGAAACTCGAACTTGGCGATGGCCCAGGCCGCCGCCACGCCAAATACCAGGTTTAGGGGCACGGCGATAATCGCTGTCAGCAGGGTAAGGCGGATAGCCGACAAGGTATAGGGATCGCTAATAGCCCGCAGATAGACCGCCAGTCCCTTGCTCAGGGCCTCGGCAAAGACCGCCGCCAGGGGAATGAACAGGAACAACGTCAGGAAAACCAGCGCCACAGCGATCAAGATACCACGCACGGGAAGCGACTCCGAGATGGCACTGGGCGCGGGACGCAACCGAGCGGAAGTAGCGTCAGGAACTATAGCCATGAATAGCTCCTCAGGTTACACGGCATGCCGCCGCCGGCTCCACCACTGGAGCAGATTGATGATCAGCAACAGCACGAAGGAAATGACCAGCATCACCACGGCGATGGCGGTGGCGCCCCGGTAATCGTACTGCTCCAGCTTGGTGATGATGAGCAGCGGGGTGATCTCCGACACCATCGGTATATTGCCGGCGATGAAGATGACCGAACCGTATTCGCCGATGGCCCGCGCAAAGGCCAGGGCAAAGCCGGTCAGCAACGCCGGCCAAATGGCCGGCAGAATGACCAGCCGGAATGTTTGCCAGCGGTCAGCCCCCAGGCAGGCGGCAGCCTCTTCCACCTCGGCTTCGACATCCTCCAGCACGGGCTGAACGGTGCGCACCACAAAGGGCAAGCCGATAAAGATCAGCGCCACCAGGACTCCCAACGGCGTGAAAGCAACCTTGACGCCCAGCACCGCCAGGTATTGGCCAATCCAGCCATTGCTGGCATACAGCGCGGTAAGAGCGATACCCGCCACGGCGGTAGGCAAGGCGAAGGGTAAGTCTACCAGCGCATCGATAAACGGCTTACCTGGAAACCGGTAGCGCACCAGAACCCAGGCCACGATCAATCCGAAACAGGCATTCAGCAGCGCCGCCAGGAAGGAGGCGCCGAAGGTCAGCCGATAGGAAGCCAGCACTCGCGGCGTGGTCACTACGTTCCAGAAGGTTTCCCAACCCATGCCAGCGGTCTTCAGGAAGGTTGCCGACAGCGGAATCAACACAATTAGACCCATGTACAACAGGGTATATCCCAGCGCCAGATTAAAGCCTGGCAATACGCTGCGTTGTTTCAGAGCGAACATTACCGCGTTAGCCTCCAGGCAGGTAAATCTCGTCAAAGGTGCCGCCGTCGGCGAAATGGGCCTGCTGGGCCTTTTGCCAACCGCCAAACACCTCATCCACGCTAAACAGCTTCAGCGGCGCGAAGAAAGTGGCGTATTCGGCGGTGACCTTGGGCAACCGCGGCCGGAAATAATGTTTGGCGATCAGCCGTTGGGCTTCCTCGGAGTATAGGTAATCCAGATAGGCTTCGGCCACCTGTCGGGTCCCCCGTTTATCCACTACCGAATCGACTATCGCAACCGGGGCCTCAGCGATAATGCTCAGTGAAGGTATCACAACCTCGAATGCATCGGGATTGAACTGGCGGGTAATCAATAGCACCTCGTTCTCAAAGGTCAGCAGCGCGTCCCCGATATCACGCTGGATAAAGGTCGTGGTTGCCGCGCGGCCACCGGTGTCCAGCATCGGGACATTCTTGAACAATCGGCTTACAAACGTTTGCGCCTGCTGCTCATCAGCGAACTTCTTCAGCGCATACCCCCAGGCGGCCAGATAGCTGTAGCGGCCATTGCCGGAAGTCTTGGGATTGGGAATAATGACGCCGATGCCAGGCTTGACTAAATCATCCCAATCCTTGATGCCTTTGGGGTTGCCCTTGCGCACCAAGAACACGATCGTCGAAGTATAGGGCGCGCTATCATACGGAAACCGCGACCGCCAGTCGGGTTTGACCTTGCCGTTCGCCACCAGCAGGTCGATGTCAGTCTGCTGGTTCATGGTCACCACATCGGCTTCCATGCCATCGACCACGGCCCGCGACTGCTTGCTGGCACCGCCGTGGGACTGGTTGATGGTTACCGCCTGGCCCGTTTTGGCTTGCCAGAAACGGCTGAATGCCGCGTTGAAATCCTGGTAGAACTCCCGCGACACATCGTAGGACACATTGAGTATTTCCTCGTTGCCGGCGTGCGCGGCAGTCACCGACAGGAGCCCGGTCACCAGGCCGACAGCCATAATCCACTTTGCGAAGTTAAAGGAGCCCATGACTTTCCCAATGAGTTAAGTGAAAAAAAACCGAGGGCAGGCTTCTCGGCCTGCCCCCTGGCGCTTGGCGAAAACGGGCTTACTTGGCGTAGATTTGATCGAAGACGCCGCCGTCGGCGAAATGGGCCTGCTGGGCCTTGGCCCAACCGCCGAATACTTTGTCGATGGTGAAGAGCTTTATCTTCGGAAATTGGCTGGCGTAGTTGGCAGCGACTTTCTCATTAGACGGGCGATAATAATTTCTGCCGGCGATGTCCTGGCCTTCCTCACTGTAGAGGTACTCCAGATAAGCCTGCGCCACCGGGCGTGTGCCATGTTTGTCAACGATCTTGTCAACGAGGGTTACCGGCGGCTCGGCCAGGATGCTGAGGGATGGCACCACGATTTCGAATTTATCCGGCCCTAATTCCTTGACCGCCAGGAAGGCTTCATTTTCCCATGCCAGCAGCACATCGCCAAGTTTGCGCTCAACGAAGGTCGTGGTGGAACCGCGGGCGCCGGAATCCAGCACCGGCACATTATGGTACAACTGCTTTATGAACTCCTTGGCCTTGGCCTCATCGTTGCCGTATTTCTGCAGTGCGTAACCCCAGGCGGCCAGGTAATTCCAGCGGGCGCCGCCGGAGGTCTTGGGATTGGGAGTAATGACGGAGACGCCAATTTTCACGATATCGTCCCAATCCTTGATGCCCTTGGGATTGCCCTTGCGCACCAGAAACACAATGGTGGAGGTATAGGGCGCGCTGTTATTAGGCAGCCGCGACTGCCAGTCCTTGGGTATCAGGTTGGCCTTGGCATGGATTTCATCGATGTCATACGCCAGGGCCAGGGTCACCACATCGGCTTCCAGGCCATCGATCACCGATCGCGCCTGCTTGCCGGAACCGCCGTGGGACTGATTAATCGTAATCGTATCGCCCGTCTTCGCTTTCCAGTATTTAGCAAACGCAGCATTGAAGTCCTGGTAAAGCTCGCGGGTGGGATCGTAGGACACGTTGAGCAACGTTACATCGGCGGCATTAGCGTCCAGTGACAGGGTGAGTGCCAGGACGGGAATAGCCAGAACGTGAAGCAACTTTCTTAATAACATTTAAGTGTAATCTCCCGGATATGATTGTTTTGGCGCCCGGCAGAGTCACCGGACCTGGAAACAGACCTTAACAAGAGAACCGTTAAAACCTGAAATAATAAAAAGTAATTTTTTTATAATTTTTTGATTTTTTAAAACTAAAAAGAATAAAAATAAATTTTTAAATTCTTATTTTATTTATATAGCTTGTCGTACAGTAATAGATATGATTATCAAATCGGCGCTATTCATCCAGGAGGTCATCATGTCGCTTGCACCACTTGTTGCCCATTTTAATCAACAGTTTCATAGGGCTGAGCGATATTCCGCGCGCGCACCGTTCGCTCTCGAGGAAGGTACCGTGATAGCCGGGTTTTACGGGATACGGCTGGAAAGCGCCTTCGAGACGATTTTCGACCCCGCGGGCCAGGTGCTCGGACACCAGGCCCAACTCAATGCCTTCAGTCCGCGCGGAAAAAGCGTATCACCCTGGGCGCCCTACGCCGTAGCCCTTGACGAGGATGCCATCGTTTACCTGGATCGGCTGGTGCGCACGCTGCATGTCCTCAATGCGATCGGTTCGGGGTTGGCAGGCCCCTTGTTTCTTGAGGTCCATCCCTGGCATATAGTCCGGGTGCAGTGCGATCATGGCGCGGTATTCGAAGGCATTCTACGGGACTGCGGCCTGTCCCCACCGCATATTATCCTGGAAATTGCCGAAGCCGCCGTTCACGACGCCAGCCACATGGCCAAGGCGGTTTCCAGCTTTCGCGCGCGGGGCTTTGGCATCGCCTTACATCAGCGCGGCATCGATGCGCTGGAACTGGAACGCCTGCTGGCGCTGCAACCGGATATCATCAAGCTGGGACGCCAATACCTGCTGGCGGCGGAGGCCAGCACCGCCGGCTGGCGGGAATTGTCCGCACGGGTGACGCTGATCAGGGAGCATGGTTTTCAAGCCTTCCTGCACGGCGTCGTAACCGAAAATCAGGTCCATATCGCCCGCTGGGCCGGCGCCGATGGCTACCAGGGCAGCGCCCGGCATCCCATTATGGATACTAGCGTCATCAACGTCCCAGGGTACGGCGATTCGGGCCCTGGCCACTGGCAAACCTTGTCGGAACAGGCCAACCCGGCATATCGGCGAGTTCGCCAACGGGACTGGCATCGGCCTCAGGTGGATGACTGGGTGGAAGCGCTCGAAACGGAAATCAGACGCTCGAAAGGTCCAGCAATACTAGTGGGGCATAGCCTGGGCTGCATCACCATCGCCGAGTGGGCCTTGCGCCATTGGGCCGATATTCAGGGAGCGCTGCTGGTGGCGCCGGCCGATGCCGACAAGCTATCGTTTTTTAACACAGTACCGCTGCGGCCCCTGCCCTTCCCAAGCATTCTCGTCACCAGCAACAATGACCCGTATGTCGATCTGGAGCGGGCACGGCTGTTTGCCCAGCAGTGGGGAAGCCGTTTCGTCAACATCGGCCCTGCCAGACACATCAACGTAGAAGCAGGCTTTGGTCCCTGGCCCGAAGGAGAAAATTTGCTCCATGAGTTGCGCGCCGGCGCCTTGCGCCCGGCGTCCAAGTCCTTGCCGGCGGTCGCGCTGGAGTCTCGCCTTTCGATGCAGAACTGAGCCGGTGGATCACCCTCAGGAAGAGCAGGCGCTGGCCGCTTCCTTGGCTGTGCTTTCCTCCCTTTCCCCCAGCAGCCAGTCCGGGTGTGCCGAACCATCACCGGGTGACCCCAGGCTGGCGAAATTAAAGAGTCTGATGTCGGCCAGATGCGAAGGGGCAACATTCTGCAGGCTGGCGAAAATGGTTTCCAAACGGCCCGGCGCGTGCTTGTCCCAGGCGCGTAGCAATTCCTTAATGGTCTTGCGCTGCAGATTTTCCTGGGAACCGCACAGATTGCAGGGAATGATGGGGAACTGGCGGACAGCCGCGTACCGTTCGATATCCCGCTCCTTGCAATAGGCCAACGGACGGATAACCACATGCTTGCCGTCATCGCTCATCAACTTGGGCGGCATGGCTTGCAAGCGACCACCGTAGAACATGTTCAAAAACAGGGTTTCAATGATATCCTCGCGGTGATGGCCCAGGGCGATCTTGGTCATTCCGTGCTGCTCCGCGAAGCCGTAGAGCGTGCCGCGCCGCAGGCGGGAACACAGGCCGCAGGTGGTCTTACCCTCGGGAATCACCCGCTGCACCACGCTGTAAGTGTCTTTCTCGATGATGTGAAAGGGAATGCCCTGCTCCGTCAAGTAATCAGGCAGCACCCGCTCGGGGAAACCTGGCTGTTTCTGATCCAGATTAACCGCCACCAACTCGAAGTTAACGGGCGCACCGCGCTGCAGATTGCGCAGGATATCAAGCAAAGTGTAGGAATCCTTGCCCCCCGACAGGCACACCATCACTCGATCGCCTTCCTCGATCATGTTGAAATCCTGGATGGCGCGGCCCACGTTCCGGCGCAGGCGCTTGTGAAGCTTATTGACGTTGATCTGTTGCCGTTTGGCCAATGGCTGCATAATTGCTGCTCTGAAGGATAGGATGGAGTCGAATCGGGTCCCCTACCCTAGCGGAAAAGGTGCGAAGCCGTCTAGGGCGTGAACTGATCCAGCGTGCTGATCACGCCCTTGCCGCCGCGGGGGGTGATATGGCTGGTGATAAATATCTGCCTAACAACCATCAGGAGTGTGGCTTATGAGAATCATTGTGATTGGTGCGACCGGCACGATAGGACGAGGAGTCGCAAAGTTACTGGCTTCTAACGATCATGAAGTTATCGAGGTGGGTTTCAGAACTGGCGCTTTCCACGTTGATATCGCTTCGAAAGCGTCAATTAACAAGCTATTTCAGGATGTCGGTTGTTTTGACGCTGTAGTCTGTGCCGCGGGCTTGGCCAAATTTGGCGGTCTTGATGAACTTACCGACGATGATTACACGCTCGCGCTGACCAACAAGCTTATGGGACAAGTGAATCTGGTGCGCCTGGGTCGCAGTTACATTAATGACAATGGGTCATTTACCTTAACAAGCGGGGTGCTCAGTCACAAGCCAATACCGGGTAGTTCATCCATTAGCATGGCCAATGCGGGTATCGAGGGCTTTGTACGAGCTGCAGCGCTAGAGATGCAGCGCGGTCTGCGCGTGAATGCGGTTAGTCCAGTCTGGGTCAAGGAAACCATGGAAGCGATGGGAATGGATAGCTCCGGCGGGATGCCGGCGGAGAAAGTTGCCTTCGCGTATAAGGAAAGCGTTGCAGGACAGCGGAATGGAGAAGTTCTCGACGTAAGAGAGTTCGGTTAATCTGGCGTCCCAGCGGATACGGTAAAACCGAATACATCGTCTCCATAATCGCGGTGATTCTTGGAGCAGGCGTTCCGCGGTTTGCGTCCACTGGCCCGCAGGAGCGCCTGAAGCTTGCCATGACTCGCTTTCCCCAACCCAGCACCACCAACCGGTTTCTGGCAGATCACGTGGCTCGCCTACAGGCAAGCCTGTGGCATTGGACCGGACGGGAACTCATCGACAGCACGCTGCCGGCGGTGGAGCAGGCACGGGCACTCTTTGAAGCACCCTTTATACTCGTCTCGCACGATACCGCGGATGACCCGGTTTTCAACTATGGCAATCGAATTGCTTTGGCGCTCTGGGAAATTAGCTGGGATGAGTTCACCGCGCTGCCCTCTCCCCAATCGGCGGAATCCATGGAACAATCTGCGCGTGCCCGGTTGTTGGCCGAGGTCACTACCCACGGTTTCATCACTCACTATGAAGGTATCCGTATTTCCAGGACCGGCAGGCGCTTTTTGATCCAGGATGCCCTGGTTTGGAACCTGCTGGATGAGACTGATCAGCCTTATGGACAAGCGGCTATGTTTAGCCAGTGGACATTCCTCGCCTGAACAATGGCCGCCCGCGAGTATCGGCGCAACATTTATTGGTTAGCTGCCCACCTGACAAAACCGTTAACATCCCACAAGCATCCTGACTGAAGCCACGAAATCATCAGAGAGACATTTGCAAGAGGTATCTTGCTTGCTCCCTCCCAGCTTGGTACGGTAGCGGGCTTGAGAGCGGAGGCAATAAGTTAGGGTAATAAAAACTCATGCACACTGTAGTTCAAGCAAGATCCGCGGGCCGCCATCTGCTGTCCGGCAACGAGGCGGTGGCTCAGGCCGCCTGGGAAGCCGGGGCGAAGGTCGCGGCTGCCTATCCTGGCACGCCAGCGACAGAAATCCTGGAAAATATCGCCCGCTATCCGGATATCTATTCCGAGTGGTCGGTCAATGAAAAAGTCGCCATGGAAGTGGCGATCGGTGCTTCCCTGGCGGGCGCCCGGGCGCTGTGCGCGATGAAACATGTCGGCATGAACGTAGCCTCGGACGCTTTTATGACCCAGTCATTGACCGGCGTGATCGGTGGTCTGGTGATAGCTGTGGCCGACGACGTGGGCCTCTCCTCCTCCCAGAACGAGCAGGATTCCCGCTACTGGGGCCGCTTTGGGCATATGCCGATTCTGGAGCCGGCAGATCCCCAGGAGACCTACGAGATGGTGCAGCGGGCCTTTGCCATCGCCGAGGAGTTCGAGACACCGGTCATCGTGCGGCTGACTACCCGCGTCTGTCACGTCAAGGGCGTGGTCACCGTCGCGGGACACCGGCAGGAACACCGGGTCGCGGGCTTTCAGAAGAACCCTGGGCGTTGGGTCATGGTCCCGGCGGTCGCCAGAACCCGCCAACCGTTTATGCTGGCCCGGGACGCAAAACTCCAGGCGCTAACCGAAGCCTCGGACCTCAACGTCCTGCTGGAAGGCTCGGACCGGCGGGTCGGCTTCGTGACTTCCGGTCCCGCTTTCCTGCATGTGCGGGAAGCCTTCCCGGACGCGCCGGTGCTGAAACTGGGCTTGAGCTGTCCGCCTCCCCTGGATAAGGTACGCCGCCTGGCGAGCCACGTGGAACGGGTGGTGGTTGTTGAGGAAACCGAGCCGTTGCTGGAAACGGAAATTCGCGCTGCCGGCATCCCAGTGCATGGCAAGGAAATTCTGCCCCGGATCGGCGAGTTGTCCCCCGACATCCTGCGGCCTGCCGTCCAGGGTCTGTGGGGAGAAACCGCGGAGCCGCCCGCCTCCGAGACGCTGCCGGTCTTTCCTCGTCCCCCAACCCTGTGCGCGTCCTGTCCTCATCTCGGCCCCTACTACGCGCTGTCCCACATCCGCAACCTAAATATCATTGGCGACATTGGTTGCTACACCCTGGGCGCCGGACATCCCTGGAACGCCCTGGACACCTGTACTTCCATGGGAGCCTCCATGGGCATGGCCCTCGGCATGGACAAGGCCCGCGGCGAAGCCGACGCCCACAAGCATGTCATCGCGGTGATCGGCGATTCCACCTTTCTGCACATGGGCATGCAAGGCTTGCTGAATATCGTCTACAACCGTGGCAACATTACCATCATGCTGCTGGACAACCGTTCGGTCGGTATGACCGGTGGTCAGGAGCACGCCGGCACCGGTCGCGATATCCACGGTGCGGAAGCGCCGCGCGTGGACTTCGCCAAACTCGTGGAAGCCCTGGGGGTCAGGCCGGAGCGGATACGCCTGATCGATCCCTATGAGTTGCCAACGGTGGTGCGAACCATCCGCGAAGAGATCAAAATGAACGAGCCCTCGGTGATCATTACCAATCGGCCCTGCTCGCTCACCGACCGTTTCGAAAGTCACCAATCCCATGAGGTGCTGGAGGAACAGTGCACCGGCTGCGGCAACTGCCTGACGCTGGGCTGTCCCGCTATTTCAGTCAGCCACCGAGAAACGGTGGTCAAGCGCAGCGGGAGAGAAAAGGAACTGAGTTTCGCGCGCATCGACACCAATGCCTGCACCGGCTGCCATCTGTGCGTGGCGACCTGTGCGCCTGAAGCGATCGTCGTCGCCCGCCCCCAAGCCCGCCCCCTAAGGATGGTAAAACCTTGAACAAAAACACAAATATTCTCGTTGTCGGCATTGGCGGACTCGGCGTGATGACCGCCGCCGAGATCCTGGCCCGCGCCGCCCTGTCCCAGGGCTATGACGTTAAAAAGACCGAGGTGGCTGGCATGGCCCAGCGCGGCGGCGTAGCAGTGTCTCACGTCCGCTTCGGAACCCGAGTCTATTCGCCGCAGATCAATTCCGGCGAAGCGGATATTCTGCTGGGTTTCGAGGCCGCGGAAGCCCTGCGCTGGAGCAGTTACCTGCGGCCCGCGGGGATCGCCATGGTCAATACTTTGCGCATCGCTCCACCCGTGGTGTCCATAGGTCTGTATGCGTATCCAAAAGACCCCATCGGCGCCATGGCAGCCACGGGCGTCGAGGTACAAGCCTTGGATGCGGGTGCTATTGCCGAGGCGCTGGGGAATATAAAACTGGTGAACACCATCATGCTGGGCGCCATCGCCGATCATCTGCCGTTCCCGGTGGACATTCTCAAGGAATGCATCCTGGGTGGTTTCCGGGTGCGAAAACCGGCGCTGGTTGAACTTAATGAACGGGCCTTCGCAGCGGGCCGGGCGGCGGTTAGCGCGATGAAGTCCGCCACCAGAGGCAACCGTTTGGCAAGTGGATAGTGTCGAGGGTGCCTGCAACACATAGAACGTTTTGATTTGTTGATTGACGGTTAACCCGGGGAGGGTAGTGCGTGTCCGAACCGTCACCAGCCTGGCATGCACTGACCATTACCGCTGCGATGGCGCGCAGCAATGGCGACCCTGATGGCCTGACCAGTGCCGTTGCCGAACAAAGACTTATCGAATTCGGCCCGAATCGCCTGCGCCCGCCACCGCGGCGGAAAGCACTGCTGCGCTTGCTATCTCAGTTTCACAACGTTCTGATTTATGTGCTGCTCGTCTCTGGTGCCATCACCGCCCTGTTAAATCACTGGGTCGACACCAGCGTGATCGTCGGGGTGGTATTCATCAACGCCGTGATCGGCTTCATCCAGGAAGGCAAGGCCGAACAGGCGCTGGACGCCATCTGCAACCTGCTCTCCACTCAGGCAATCGTGGTTCGGGATGGGAAGCGCCTGCTGCTGGCCACTGAGCAACTGGTGCCTGGCGACCTCGTTTTCCTGCAAGCCGGCGACAAGGTGCCAGCCGACATCCGCCTGACCTGGGCCAAGAGTCTGCAAATTCAGGAAGCCGCCCTGACAGGTGAATCCATACCTGTCGAAAAGAATACCGCGCCGGTGCTGGCTAATATGCCCCTGGGAGATCGGACCTGCATGGCCTACTCCGGCACCCTGGTGACTTATGGCCAGGGCAGTGGGCTGGTGGTGGCGACTGGCGAGCATACCGAGATCGGTCGCATCAGTTCCCTGTTGTCACAGGTGGAACCCCTCACCACGCCACTGCTGCGGCAACTGGCCAGTTTCAGCCGCGGGCTCACGCTCGCCATCCTGACCGTCGCGGTGCTCATGTTTAGTTTCGGTGTCCTGGTACACGGTTACGCGGCCAGCGATATGTTCATTGCCGCCGTGGGCCTGGCGGTGGCTGCCATTCCCGAAGGTCTGCCTGCCATCATAACCATTACCCTGGCTATTGGCGGGAGCGGATGGCGAAGCGCAATGCCATCATCCGTCGCCTGCCGGCGGTAGAAACCCTGGGTTCCGTCACCGTCGTGTGCTCCGATAAAACCGGCACGCTGACCCGCAATGAGATGGTGGTGCAAACCCTCGCCACCAGCCAGCGCCTGTTTACGGTCAGCGGCATGGGCTATGCGCCGTGGGGGAATTTCCTGCTTAACGAGACCCCGATCGTGCCAGCAGATCACCCGCTGATTGCCGATCTGACCAGGGGTGCTCTGCTGTGCAGCGACGCTGGTCTGCGCGAGGTGGACGGGAATTGGATAGTGGACGGCGATCCCACCGAAGGCGCCCTGCTGACCTTGGCGATGAAAGCGGGCCTAGACCCGGCCTTGGAGAACAAGGAGTATCCTCGCACCGAGGTCATACCCTTCGAATCCCAGCATCGGTTCATGGCCACCCTGCACCACGATCACGAAGGCAATGGGTTCATCTACGTCAAAGGGGCGCCGGAGCGAATTCTCGCGATGTGCAACCACCAGCGGGGCCCGCAAGGCGATGAACCGCTAGATCTTGCCTATTGGCAGCAATGCATGGAAACCATCGCCGCCGCCGGCCAGCGCGTCCTGGCCCTGGCCTTCGAACCGGCAGAAACCAATGTCATGCAGCGGCCGCCGCGCCATCCGCAAGAGCCACTTCTGTCAGGCCTGCTGGTGTGGAGGATCGCTTTCGTTTCGGCCATCATCGTCGCCGGGACCTTCGGACTTTTCCTGTGGGAGCGTGAAAACGGCGCCGACCTCGAGTCGACACGCACGGCTGCCGTGAATATTCTGGTCATGTTCGAGGTGTTTTACCTGCTTAACACCCGCTATCTGCAAGCGTCGGTGCTCAACCGGCAGGGTCTGCTAGGCAGCCGTCCGGTGTGGACTTCCATCGCGCTGGTGCTGGGCCTCCAGTGCCTGTTCACCTACGCGCCACCCCTGCAGAAACTTTTTTCTACGCGGGCGCTCCCCGTGGAGGTATGGGTTCGCCTCACCCTGATCGCCACCTCAATTCTGTTTCTGGTCGAAATCGATAAAGCCCTGCTAAGCCTCTACCGACGTTGATCGTTCTCCTTGACGGCCAGTCAGTGCTCAGCCAGGCGTTGGCCCACCCGCTGCCTTGGCCAACGAGACCGCCGGTTTCTCCTGTTGCCTCGCGAACACGGCGGGTATTTCCTTGATGTATAGATCGCGCTGGGGATAGGGAATGCCGACGCCCTCCTCCTTAAAGGCATCCCAGACGGCGAGCAGGATGTCCGCGCGCGTCTTCAACAGGCTGTCCTTGCCCATATCGATGAAATACTGGATGCGAAAGTCCACCGACGAATGGCCGAATTCCCACAGCAATACCAGCGGGGCCGGTTCCCGCAATACCGTCTTGTTCTTATTCAGGACCCGTTCCAGGATAGCTTTGACCTGGTGGGGATCGGCATCGTAACTGGCGCCAATCATCAATACCGTGCGCACCACCTTGTCATTATGGGTCCAGTTGGTGAAGGCATTGGTGATCACCTCGGAGTTAGGGATGATCACCTCCAGGTTGTCAAAGGTCTTCACCGTCAGGGAACGGATACCGATGCGGGAAATCTCACCCTCGTTGGCGCCGATCTTCACGATATCGCCGCTGCGCAGTGGCCGCTCGATCAGCAGCAGCAGGCCGCTGACGAAGTTATTGGCGATGGTCTGCATGCCAAAACCGATACCCACGCCCACCGCGCCAGCAAAGATCGTCAGCGTCGTCAGATCCAGCCCCAGAATGCGCAGGACGATGAACAGGCCGCTTAACACGACAAAGTACTGGGTGAACACCGACAGGCTGTTGCGCACCCCCAGATCCACGATCCGCGAGAAAACCCAGCGATAGGTAACGGCCCGACACCAACCGCCGAACCAGAACACAACGAGAACCGTTACCACCGTAACGGCGATCCGCCAAAGGCTGATCTCCGCACCTCCCAGGGTGAACAGGGACCGCTCCAGAAACGCCCAGACATCGCTGACGAGCGCGGATTCCCGGTCCATGCCGTACAATTTGAACAGCACCCACCCGGCGCCCAGGGACAAGACCACCCCGATCACTCGCTGCAAAGGATTGATGATCTCTTGCGTCCATAGCAGGCCATAGCTGGAATGGGTGACCGCATAGTTCTTCAGCACGACGACGAGGTCATTGAACAGCCCGCGCACTACCTGCCAGCCCACCAGGACCGCAATAAATACCACCAGATACCAGGCCACCGCCCAGGCTAAATTCATGTGGCCAACCAAGCCCAGGATGGCCGCACCAAGCAGGGACAGAGGCAGGAGCAGACTGAGAAAGCGTAGACTGATAAACCAGTAGCGGCTGGCGAACCGCCCCGCCATCAGGTCGATGAGCAGACGGCGCAACCGCAACAGCGGCACCGAGGACAGCAACCATTGGCACATCAAGAGTCGTTCGAAGACATCGATGACGGCTTCCGGCAGCGCACTGAGATGGACCAGCATGGTGATGGCCGCCAGGATACCGCCGCTCAGCAGGACCCAGACCAGTTGCCGGTACAGTTGGGGGTGCTGCTGCTCCAGGGGTAATTGCGGCGAGGCGAGGAACAACCAGGCCAGGTTGATGGGCGTCTTGATGCATACCCACAGCAGGACCAGCGTCATGATGATGCCCAGGCCCGGCTGGGGTATCTGAAATATCCAGACCGCCAACAACGGGGCGAGCGCGCTGCCGACACCCAGCAGATTCTTGCGCAACAGCCGCAAGGTCGTCAGCAGGAAATTACTGGAAAAGCTGCGGTCCTGGCTCGCCTTCACTCTGGCGCTGGCGCGCTTAAGGCCGCGCCGAGCGGCCATGATCAGCCAAACCAGGGCGAGTTCCGCTACGACTAGGCCCAGCCAGACCAGGTAACTGGAATCCAGCATCACCTTGGCGGTGGACTCAAGGCTGAGACGCACTTGGTAGAACAACACCTTGGGAACGGAGGCGATGCCATCAAGCAACTGCCGCCCCTCTTCCGCGCTGCCTGGCAGCAACCGCCGGGCCAGCAGGTCCTTGCTGACGCTGGCTTTATAATTGGTCTGCAACCGCGTCAGGATACCGTCAGCCTGAACCAGGAGGTTCTGTACTCGCTGTTCCCGCTGCTGGAAACTGTCCACCAGGTTGGCGATGATCCTGGTTTGCTCGGCTATCAGCCGGCTGTCGCTCCCACCGACGCTCTCCCCCTGCTCAAGCACCTGTTTTTGCTGTTCGTAAAGGGCAATATTGCGCTGCAACACACCCGTCGCGGTTTGCCCCTCGCTCTGCACGGCGCGCAGTTGCTTGATCGCCGTCTGCAACTCCTCAGACTTGGCATCCGTTTTGTCGGCCAACCCCGTCCATCGCGCCAGATCATTGCCAACGGTGGATAAGCGTACATCCAGCTCGATAAGCTTGGCCCGATCCTCGGCATTCTTGATACTGGTCTCCAACAGGAGACGGGGAGCCTCGGCAAGGTGATCACCTTCCTGCTGCAGACGCAGCCTCAATTTGGTGGCCTGATCTATATACCCTTGCTGCTCCCTTTGCAGGCGTTGCACCAGATCTACCTGGGCTTCCTGGCGGCTCTGCTCTTGTTGCTGGCGATACAGTTCTTCCAGCTGCGACCGCCATTGCTCCGCCAGAGGCTGGATCTGGGTATTTAATCCGGCCCGACTGCGCAGGTTTTCCAGCGCTTGATTCTCCAGTTCCAGATCGACCCGCTGCTGTACCAGTGACTGCTGGATAAGTTTGAGCTGCTCGCCGCGATCGATGCCGGCGGCAGTACCCTGGGCAGGATTTTTCAGCAGTTGCTCCTTAGCCTCCAGATCGCGGATAGTCTGCCCCAGGCCCTTGATGCGGCGCTCCGTGCTGGCAATATCGGATTGCAAGTCTTCCTGGCGCAGGCGCACCGATTCGGCATCCAGGCGTGCCTGCTGCACCATCGCCTCGGTCAACTGGCCGACCTGCAAAGCTCCCAGCCGGCGCTGCAGGTCAGCGCTCTGGTCATTCTGCTCCTGGCGCAGGCGTTCGATGGCGACCTTATCTTTCTCCAGAGTCTGACGGCGGGCATTCTGTTGCTCGGCTGCCTTTAAGGGATCCAGGGTGGCGACCGGCATATCCTGAGCAGCGACCAGACCGGAAATCCAGAACAGGAACAAGCACACACTGCCAAGCAGTAATCTTTTTTTCATCGTCCGTCACAATCAGAAAAGCTGGCGCAGATCCATACCCGCATAGAGCCCCGCGACCTGCTCGCCGTAACCGTTGAATGGCAGGGTATCGCGCCGGAACAGCTCGCCGATGCGCCGCTCCTTTTTCTGGCTCCAGCGCGGATGATCCACGGTAGGATTCACATTGGCATAAAAGCCATATTCACCTGGGTTCTGCACGGCCCAACTGGTCCGCGGCGGCTCCTCCACAAAACGCAGCGCGACAATCGACTTGATGCTCTTGAAACCATATTTCCAGGGCACCACCAGGCGCAATGGTGCACCATTCTGGTTGGGCAATACTTGACCATAGAGGCCAACCGCCAGGATGGTGAGCGGATGCATGGCCTCGTCCATGCGCAAACCCTCCCGATAAGGCCAGTCGAGCACGGCCCGGCGCTGGCCGGGCATCTGCTCCGGATTCAACAAGGTGACGAATTCCACATATTTGGCATTGGACGTTGGTTGCAAGCGCTTGATGACTTCCCCCAGCGGAATCCCCACCCAGGGCACCACCATGGACCAGGCCTCCACGCAGCGCAGCCGGTAGACACGTTCCTCCAGCGCATAGGGTGCCAGCAAGTCCTCCAGACTAAACCGTCCAGGTTTCTCGCAATGCCCTTCCACGGTCACGGTCCAGGGTTTGGTGCGCAGGGTATGCGCGTTGCGGGCGGGGTCAGTCTTGTCGGTGCCAAACTCATAGAAGTTGTTGTAGGAGGTTATCTCCGCGAGGGGAGTCCGCTTTTCGTCGGTGCTGAGCGGACTGGGTTTGATATTGTCCAGTTTGGCGCCCGCTTCTTCGGCCTGGGCGGCGGACGGGCTCAAGATACCGGGCAGCAGCGCAACCGCAGTGGTCGCGGCCGCTGCCTGAATGAAACGGCGTCTTTCCTCGAAGAGGGTGGGCGGCGTGATCTCGGAGGGAAGCACATCGCCGGGTTTCTTGATTAGCATGGTCTCCTCCCGTGGTTAGAGCGATACCCCGATGTGACCTGGTTTTTAGCGTGAGGTTTCCTGGCCGAGGCCGTCCGCCGGCGCAATCAACCGCTTACCTCTTCATATTTGCAAGCACGCCGGTTAGCGGGATTTTTTAAAAAACTGTTACCATTCCATTTACTTGGCAGGCAAAACATCGTATATCGTCATCTTATAGAAGTCCCTGGGAACTTCTTTTCCAGGGTGCTTTCACTCATTACAGTTTAGGTCAGTTAGCTTTAAAGAGGAGGTTTTTGCCATGAGCGACACCTTTGCCGATGACGACGAAATCCTGGAAGACGATGACGAATCCGCGCGCGTGGTCGAGACTGCTGCGATTAAAGCTTCCAACGCCTGGCGTTCCATCGAGCGACACCGGGAGATGAAGGAGTTGCGCAAGCATCTGGATGATTTTCTGTTCGACGATATAGGTGATACCAATCTCAAGGATTTGCACCTGTAAGCATACTTGCGCAGGCCGGCGTGAGTGCCGGTCTAGCCGTGTTGTGTACCACTCATATTCAGTCCCACGACCCCCAGAATAATCAACCCGATACTGATCAGCCTTAATGGCGTCATCGTTTCTTCAAAAAAGTAAAATCCAATGAACGCGATAAGTGCCGTACCCACCCCCGCCCAGATGGCTTAGGCGACGCTGACATCGATCTTTTCTAGCGCCAATGCCAGCGAAGTAAATGCCAGACCGTAAAGCACGAAGATCAACAGTGAGGGAACCAACCTGATCAAACCCTCCGACAACTTCATGGCGGTCGTACCCGCCAATTCCAGCAGGATTGCCGCCAGCAAATACAGCCAAGCCTGTTTATCCATGGTCCGCCCTAGCCCAACCAGGCTCGGGCATTGCGGAACAGCCGCAACCACGGACTGTCTTCACCCCAACCGGCCGGCCGCCAGGAATACTGCACGCTGCGAAACACCCGCTCCGGATGAGGCATCATAATCGTAAAATGGCCATCCGGCGTAGTAAGGCCGGTGATACCGCCGGGCGAGCCGTTGGGATTGGCGGGGTACACTTCAGTGGCGCAGCCATGATTGTCCACGAAGCGCAACGCCACCAGGCCAGCAGCCTCGACCTCGGCGGGGCCCGCGCCAGTAAGAAACTCCGCCCGTCCCTCGCCATGAGCCACGGCTATCGGCAAGCGCGAGCCGGCCATGCCGGCCAGAAACAGGGAGGGCGTTTCCAATACCTCCACCAGCGATAACCGGGCCTCGAACTGCTCCACGGTATTGCGCTCGAAACGCGGCCAGCGCTCGGCGCCTGGAATCAATTCCTGCAGGTTGGAGAACATCTGGCACCCGTTGCACACACCCAGACCAAAGCTGTCTGGGCGGCTGAAGAAGGCGGCGAACTCATCGCGCGCTCTGGGGTTGAACAGAATGGATTTGGCCCACCCACCACCGGCTCCCAATACATCGCCATAAGAAAACCCGCCGCAAGCGGCGAGGCCGTGAAAATCCGCCAGGGAAATACGACCTTCGATGATATCGCTCATATGAACGTCCACGGCCGCGAAGCCGGCCCGGTCGAAGGCTGCCGCCATCTCCACCTGGCCATTCACGCCCTGCTCTCGCAGAATAGCCACCCGCGGGCGGGCCCTGCCAGCGATGAAGGCGGCGGTGATGTCCTCATCCGGAGCAAACGTGAGCTGCGCGTTCAGACCGGGATCGGCGACCTCCAGCAAGCTGTCAAATGCGTCCTGTGCGCACGCCGGATTGTCGCGCAGGGCCTGCAGGCGACAACTAGTCTCGGACCACAGGCGACGCAACGCGGTGCGTTCCTCATTCAGCAATTCCTCACCCTCATGCCGAACGATGAGGCGATTGACGCCGTTGGGAGCGCCAATGACATGGCTGCAGGCCCCAAGTCCGGCGCCGACCAGCATGGCGAGCACGGCGGCGCGATCACCGGCCCGCACTTGGATCACCGCCCCCAGTTCCTCGCTGAACAGAGCAGCCAGCGGAGCGCTGTCCAGATCGTCCAACAGCACCGTTAGTCCCGCCCCACCCGCGAACGCCATCTCGCAGAGGGTAGCGAATAAGCCACCGTCGGAGCGGTCGTGATAGGCCAGCAATCTGCCTTCGGCATTCAGGGACTGAATGGCGGCGAAGAAAGACCGGAGGTCGGTCGGAGCATCCAGGTCGGGGGGCACGGCGCCCACCTGCTGGTAAACCTGGGCCAGGGCTGACCCACCCAGGCGGTTTCTGCCCCGTCCCAAATCGATCAGAATGAGATCGGTATCGCCGCAGTCGGTGCGCAACTGCGGCGTTAGGGTGGCGCGCACGTCCATCACCGGGGCGAAGGCGGTGACAATCAGGGAGAGGGGCGCGACCACGTCTTGCTGCTCGCTGCCCGCCTCCCACACGGTTTTCATGGACAGGGAATCCTTGCCCACCGGGATAGCGATTCCCAATGCCGGGCACAGTTCCAAACCTACCGCGCGCACCGTATCAAACAGGGCCGCGTCCTCGCCTGGGTGCCCAGCGGCGGCCATCCAGTTGGCGGACAGCCGGACGTCGCCGAGTTTGCCGACGCGGGCGGCGGCGATATTGGTGATGGCCTCGGCCACCGCCATCCGCCCGGAAGCAGGCGCATCCAGGATGGCGATTGGCGTGCGTTCGCCCATAGCCATGGCCTCGCCTATGTAGGTGTTGAAAGCGCTGGCCGTCACCGCCACGTCGGCCACCGGCACCTGCCAGGGGCCCACCATCTGGTCGCGGGCCACCAGGCCGCCCACCGTGCGGTCACCGATGGTAATCAGAAAGGTTTTATCGGCTACCGTGGGTAGCCGCAGCACCCGCTCTACGACCTCGCGGAGCGTGCTTTCGCCGACAGCTAAGGGCCTTCGGCCGGCGGCCACGCGGCGCACTTCACGCAGCATTTTCGGCGGTTTGCCCAGCAAGACCTCCATGGGCAGAGCCACCGGTCGATTGCTGAAGTGGCGGTCGTCCACGACCAGTTCCCGCGCCACCGTAGCTTTCCCCAGCACGGCAACCGGGCAGCGCTCGCGCGCGCAGATGGCCTGGAATCTGTCCAACTGGCTGGCAGCGATGGCCAGCACATAGCGCTCCTGGGCCTCATTGCACCAGATCTCGCGGGGCGCCATGCCCGGATCATCGTTGGGCACCTCCCGCAACTGGAACCGTCCCCCGCGCGCGGCGCCGTGAACAATCTCCGGTACCGCATTGGACAGCCCCCCGGCCCCCACATCGTGGATGGACAGAATGGGATTGGCGGATCCCAATGCCCAGCACTGGTCGATGACCTCCTGGGCGCGGCGCTGCATTTCCGGATTGCCCCGTTGCACCGAGGCGAAGTCCAGATCCTCGGCGCTCGTTCCCGCGGCCATGCTGGAGGCGGCCCCACCCCCCAGGCCGATCAGCATGGCTGGCCCGCCTATGGCCACGATGGGCGTATCCACTGGTAGTTCCCGCTTGTGCACATGTTCGGTGCGGATATTGCCCAGCCCGCCGGCAATCATGATGGGCTTGTGATAACCGCGCAGTACACCGTCGGGGGCTATCTCCTCGAAACTGCGGAAGTAGCCGGCCAGATTGGGGCGGCCAAACTCGTTATTGAAGGCTGCCGCACCGAGCGGGCCTTCCAACATGATGGCAAGCGCCGAGGCGATACGGTCGGGCTTGCCATGGTCTCTCTCCCAGGGTTGCACGAAGCCGGGAATGCGCAGGTTGGAGACCGTAAAGCCGCATAATCCCGCCTTGGGCTTGGACCCTTGGCCGGTGGCGCCCTCGTCGCGGATTTCGCCGCCGGAACCGGTGGCGGCACCGGGAAACGGCGAGATAGCCGTGGGGTGGTTGTGGGTCTCCACTTTCATGAGAATGTGGATGGCTTCCTCGTGATAGCGGTACTGGCCATCCGCCGGATCGGGGAAAAAGCGCCCGGCCCGCCCCCCCTGCATGACGGCGGCGTTGTCCTCGTAGGCGGATAAGATGCCGTCCGGGGCATGCCGGTAGGTATTGCGGATCATGGCGAACAGCGAGCTGTCCTGGCGTTGCCTATCGATCACCCAATCGGCATTGAAAATCTTGTGCCGGCAATGCTCCGAATTGGCCTGGGCGAACATCATGAGTTCCACATCGGTGGGGTTGCGTCCCAAGCGGGTAAAGCTGTCCAACAGATAGGCGATTTCGTCTTCGGACAAGGCCAGGCCCAGCGCGTCGTTAGCCGCTTGCAGGGCGGCCTGGCCGCCGCCGAGGCAGTCGATGCTCGTCAGCGGCGCGGGTACGGTCTGGGCGAACAGCAGGCCAGGATCGGCGCCGGCTTCCAACACGGCTTCGGTCATGCGGTCGTGGAGCAGCGGCTTGAGGGCATTCAAGTGCGCGGTGTGCAGGGGTACGCCGGCGCCGAGGTAATAGGCCCTGCCCCGCTCGATGCGCCGGATTTGGCTCAGGCCGCAATTGTGAGCGATGTCGGTGGCCTTGGAAGACCAGGGCGAGATGGTACCAGGCCGGGGGATGACCAGTAGCAGGGAGGCGCTATTTGGTGGCGGCACGGCGACCGGAGGACCGTAGGCAAGCAACCGTTCCAGCGTTTCCCGGTCCCGGCTGGTGAGCACCCCTGCGACCTCTACGAAGTGAACGAACTCGGTCTGAATCGCCGTGATCCCCGGCATGCGCTCCCGCAAGGTGGCCAGCAGCTTTTCCAGACGAAAGGCAGACAGGGCGGGGCTTCCACGAAAACGCAGCATCGGCAATATCTCTCTGGGGACCGGAAAGCAAGTCGAGGCGGCCATGATACTGGAAATGGCCGCCGGCTGTCAGACTGGTAAATCAGCGCGAGGTCACCGGCTCTGCGGGACTCAACTTTCGCCAGCCGGAATGGTGATGGGAGTGCCCACAGGCACCCGTAACTGGTTAGTGTTCAGACCGTTGACGGAACGCAGATTGGGCAAGCTGACCCGGTAGCGCTCGGCAACATCGGCCAGGCTCTCGCCGCGCCGGATTACATATACCTGGGGGGCAGGTGGCGCCGGCTTGGCAGCCCGCTTCGGCGGCGGGGAAGGCAACGCCATCGGCTTCGGCGGCGGGAAAGGCAACGCCATCGGCTTCGGCGGCGGGGAAGGCAGCGCCATCGGCTTCGGCGGCGGGGAAGGCAGCGCCATCGGCTTCGGCGGCGGGGAAGGCAGCGCCATCGGCTTGGCAACCGGCTTCGGCGGTGGTGACTCCAGCAGCAGGGGCTTCGGCGGCGGGGAAGGCAGCGCCATCGGCTTGGCAACCGGCTTCGGCGGTGGTGACTCCAGCAGCATAGGTTTGCCTAACAGGGCAATTGGAGGCAAAGGTGGGGCCTTGGCTAGCATCAGGGGCCGCGCCGGCTTGCTCACCGGCTCCGAGGCAGAGTGGCCTCGGCTACGGAATGGACCGCGCCGGCCTCACAGCAACAGCGGCGGGAGTGAACACCTCGGCTATCGGAATGGATCGCGCCGGCTTGCTCACCGGCCCTCGGGAAGCGGGAGCGGGCGCCTCAGCTATCAGCGAATCCTGCGGCAGCCGTTTGTCAGCGTGCGCCCGGATCCCGTCCATGATGGCCTGAGCCATCCTTTGCTGATAGCCGGGATCGCGTAATCTGGCTTCCTCATGGGGATTGGACAGGAACGCTGTCTCCACCAGGATCGATGGAATGTCAGGCGACTTCAGCACCGCAAAGCCAGCCCGCTCCACATGCCCCTTGTGGACGTCTCCCACCTCATTCAGGTTATCGAGCACCTTATCGGCCAAGTGCATGCTGTCCGCCAGAATGGCATCATGATAGATGTCAAACACCACGGGCATAAGCCCGTCGTCCACGTTGGCCAGTGTGCTTCCGCCGAGCCTATCCGACTCGTTTTCCTTATTGGCCAACCAACGGGCAGCCGCGCTGGAAGCGCCTTTGGTGGACAGGATAAAGACCGACGAACCGCTTGCCTCGGCATTATAAGCGGCGTCGGCGTGAATGGAGACGAACAAATCGGCCTTCTGCCTGCGAGCGATGGCAATGCGTTCGTCCAGGCGCAGATAGCGATCATCGTTGCGGGTTAACGTCGCGCGCAGACCCGGCGCGCCGTTGATCAGTTTCTGCAAACGCCTGGCGATCTGCAGCACCACATCCTTTTCCATGGTATTGCCGGGACCGATAGCGCCGGAATCCTTGCCGCCGTGACCCGGATCGATGGCGACGAGAAAGGTAGGCCCGCTCCCCTGGCGCCGCCATGCTCAGCGTAGCCACCAACAGCAACAGCACGGTAGCAAAAACTCTCATGGAATCCCCCATCCTCCAACGCACAAACCACAAACATCAAGAACAATTATCCTGCAACCTATCGACAATTATTGCACAACACCGGCCCAGGTTCGCCCTTCAAACGCCCAGCCGCGCCAATACTGTTTCTCCCGCCGTGGAAAGGGCATTCAGATGGGCCACCCGGCCAGCGCCAGCATACTCGATCCGAATATCCACATCCGCCGCCGGCAACCACCCGCTGCCGCGTTCGGGCCATTCTATCAGCAGAATCGCCTGACCATCGAGCCAATCCCGCAAGCCGAGAAACTCCAGTTCGTCGGGTTCGACGAGCCGGTAGAGATCCAGGTGAATGATTTCCCTGCCGCCCAGCGTATAGGGTTCCGCCAGGGTATAGGTAGGACTTTTCACGGCGCCGGCGTGGCCCAGCGCGCGCAGCAGGCCCCGCACCAGTGTGGTCTTGCCGGCGCCTAATTCACCCCGCAGGTATACACGGCAACCGGCCGTCACCGCCTGGGCTAGACGGGCGCCCAGCGCTTCGGTGGCGGCAGCGGAGCCCAGCGCCAGCGCGTTCACGTGGCTGGCGGATTGACCAGTTCGCGCAGCCACGGCAGCAGATCCATGGCCAACAGGCCCCGCTCTCCTGCCCGGGCCGCCAGGTCACCGGCCCGGCCATGGATATACGCTCCGGCCCGGGCCGCCTGCCAGGGCGTCAGCCCCTGTGCCAGCAGGCCGGCGATGACGCCGGTGAGCACATCGCCCATCCCGCCGCTGGCCATGCCGGGATTGCCGCTGGCGCAGAGGGCCAAGCCCTCTTTATTGCCAGCAATCAAGGTACCCGCCCCTTTGAGGACACAGACGCCGCCATAACGCAGGGCCACGTCGGCAGCGGCAGCGAAGCGATCTGCCTCAACCTGGAACGGAGCCATCTTGAGCAGACGCGCCGCCTCGCCGGGATGGGGGGTCAATACCCAATCGTCCCGCAGGGACGGCTCGATAGCCAGCCAGTTGAGGGCGTCGGCATCCGCCACCAGAGCTCCTTCCCAGGCCCCCACGACAGCCTGTAACAGATCCCTTCCCCAAGCCGCACGCCCTAGCCCCGGTCCCACGGCCACTACCGTGGCCGACGCCAGCAGAGGTTCCAGCTCGGCAGCCGTCTCAACGCCCTGGAACATCAGCTCCGGGCGCACGGCGGCCTGCACGCCGGCGTGGACGGACCGGGTAGCCACGCTGACCAGCCCTGCCCCGCAGCGGGCGGCGGCCTCGGCGGCCATGCGCGCCGCTCCAGCCATGCCGAGATCCCCTCCCACCACCAGCACATGACCATGCTTGCCTTTGTGGGCGCTGCGCGAACGACGCGGCAGCAGTTCCGGCAGGTCCGCGCCATTATAGCGCTGGCAGGCGGGATGCACGGTCGCGCAGAGATCGGCGGGAACCCCCAGCGCGTCGAAGCTGACCGCGCCTGAGCAAGCCGGTCCCTGGCCAGTGAACAGGCCCTGCTTGAGGCCGATAAACGTCACAGTGGCATCAGCCCGGACGGCGGCCCCCAGCACCGCCCCCGTATCGGCGTGCAGGCCGGAGGGGATGTCGATGGCAAGCACGCCGGCGGACAGTGCATTGATGGCCTCGATAGCCTCCAGCCACTCCCCACTGACTGGCCGCTCCAGGCCGGTACCCAGGATGGCATCGACAATCACCTCAGCTTCCGTCAGGACGGTGATCTCGAAAGGCTGGATGGAGACGCCTTCGCGGCGGGCGTCCCGATAAGCGCTCAGGGCATCGCCCTGCAGGCGCCCAGGATCGCTCAGCCACAGGGCTTGCACCGCAAGGCCGGCCTGCCGTGCCAGGCGCGCTACCACATAGCCGTCCCCGGCATTGTTACCCGCGCCACAGACTACCGCTATCCGCTGGGCCTGCGGCCAACGCGCCTTCAGGACGGCGCAGGCGGCCGCACCGGCCCGCGTCATCAGCGTATAACCGGGTATGCCGTGTTCCTGGATGGCCAGACGGTCCAATTCCCGCACCTGGGCAGCCCGATAGAGTTCAATGGGCAGATCTGGCATAGTGAAACCCCCCTGCTTGGTGATTGTTCTGGCACAATAATTCCGTATCCTGACTATACAATCTAGCGCATGCCCAACCCCGACGCCAAACACGGCACTCCAACAGATTGTGGAGCAGGTCTTACTATACAATCTAGCGCATGCCCAACCCCGACGCCAAACTGGATCTGCAAACCCTGGCCACAGACATCAAGCACTGGGGCCGGGAGCTGGGTTTTCAGCAGATCGGCATTAGCGACGTTCACTTGAAAGAGCACGAGGCGCATCTGTTGAACTGGCTGGCCGCCGGTTTTCACGGCGAACTGGACTACATGGCCCGCCACGGTACCCGTCGCAGTCGCCCGGTCGAACTGCGCCCTGGCACCCTGCGGGTGATCGCGGCGCGCATGGATTACCTGCCGCCCCGCGCCGCCGATCCATGGGCCGTACTGGGTAACCCGACGCTGGCCTATGTGTCCCGTTACGCCCTGGGCCGGGACTATCACAAGGTGCTGCGCGGGCGCCTCCAACAGTTGGCCCACCGCATCGAGGCGGTCATCGGTCCGTTCGGCTACCGTGCCTTCGCCGACAGTGCGCCGGTGCTGGAGAAGGCGCTGGCGCAGCAGGCAGGGTTGGGCTGGATCGGCAAGCACAGCAATCTGCTGAACCGTCAGGCCGGTTCCTGGTTCTTCCTGGGCGAGCTATACGTGGACCTGGCCCTGCCGGTGGATACGCCGGCCAGTGCCCACTGCGGCTCCTGCCGGGCCTGCCTCGATGTCTGCCCAACCCAGGCCATCGTCGCTCCCTATCAGGTGGACGCGCGCCGCTGTATTTCCTATCTGACCATTGAGTTACACGGACCCATCCCCGTGGAAACCCGCCACGCCCTGGGCAATCGCATCTATGGCTGTGACGACTGCCAGTTGGTCTGCCCCTGGAACCGCTACGCCCACCCCACCCCGGAGGCGGACTTCCTGCCCCGCCATGGCCTGGATGCCACCGCTTTGCTCGAATTGTTCGCCTGGCACGAGGCGGAGTTTCTTACGCGCACCGAGGGCTCCGCCATCCGCCGCATGGGTCACGAACGCTGGCTACGCAATATCGCCGTGGCGCTGGGCAACGCGCCCCACTCGATGGCCGTGGTCACCGCCCTGGAGGCGTGCCGCGAGCATCCCTCCGAACTGTTGCGCGAGCATGTGGAGTGGGCACTGGCGGAACAGCGGGCCAGGCAGCGGCGGTCATGAAAGGTTCAGAGGCCGAGAGATTACGCACTCAGCGCACCCAGCCACGCAGCCAGTACACGCCCATCCCCAGGTATTCCTTGAGCGCCCGCGTGCCGCCCTCCAGCGCTTCGGCATCCGGCAGCCAGCGCAATGACGTGGGTTTTACCCTTTCCACCACCTCAACATCGGTGGGCGCCGGCACGGCCCGGAATCCCGCCGTCTGGAAGGTCGCCAGCGCCCGCGGCATGTGCAGGGCGGAAGTCACCAGCAGAATAGTGTCAATGCCGCGGGCTTGCAGCAAGGTCTTGCTAAAGAGCGCATTCTCATAGGTCGTGCGACTGCTCGGCTCAAGCACAATGGCGGTCGCCGGTACTCCCCATTCGCCCAGCAACCCGGCCATTTCATAAGCCTCCGCCCGGCCGTCGTTCAGCCACGGCAGATTGCCGCCGGACACCACTACCAGCGGGGCTTTCCCGGCTCGATAGAGGCGTCCGGCGTACAACACCCGATCCGCCCCCGCCTTCAGATCGACGGTCAGGCGGGGCGCTATGGCAGCCTCGACCCCGCCACCCAGCACGACGATGGCGTCTGCGTCGGGCAGATCTTCGATCGATACGGACGGATATACCCGCTCCAGCGAGGCACGCAGGTAGTCGGTGAAGACCGGTGTGGAGAACCCCCAGAGGATCGCCAGGGACGCCGTGAGCAGCCATCCCCCGAGATCCCGCCTGCCGCGCCAGAACACCAGCCCAGCCAGCAAGCCCAGGGCGATGCTCAGGTTCAGCGGATAGACAAGCTGGGTGAGGAATTTGGATAGAAATAACGACATGTGTGACGAGATCCTGATGTTCAGAGAGCTCACGAGGGTGGCTAATGACCGCATTATAGTAATGACAGCGGGATGGCAAATCCCGCAAGCTTGCCGCCACGGCAAATCACGCCGGATTAGATTAGTGTAGACAATCTACCACAAGGAGATTCGAGTGAACGCCGCCAACCTGCCCAACCTGCCGCTCGCCCGCTACCGCCTGACCTTCGCAACCCTCGATCCCGTCCGGCTGCCGGATTACGCAGGGTCCGCCTGGCGCGGTGTATTCGGCCATGCCCTCAAACGCCTCGTCTGCGTGACCCGGGAGCCGCGCTGCCCCCAGTGCCTGCTGTATCGCTCCTGTGTCTATCCCTATCTGTTCGAGACCCCGCCCGACCCCGGTGCCGGCAAACTGCGCAAGTACACCGCCGCGCCGCATCCCTTCGTGCTGAGCCCCGACCCGGCCAGCCGCGGCAACCTCCCACCAGCCAGCCTCGTCCAGGTGGGCATTACCCTGTTTGGCCATGGCAACCGCCATCTGCCCTATATCATCCATGCGCTGGAACAGGCTGGAAACCGTGGCATTCAACGCGCCCGCCTGAGCTTGCAGCGAGTCGAACAGGCCGACCGTCAAGCCGTCCATTGGTCGATTATTTACGTTCCTGGGGGACCGCTGACACCCGCCGCGCCGAGCATGCCCATCGTGCCCACCTGCCCAGACCGCTTGACCCTGCGGCTGGAAACGCCCTTACGCCTGAAGGCCGCTGATCATTACCTGACCCCGGAGGGATTCCGGTTTGGGGCCTTGTTCGGCAATCTGCTGCGGCGCATTTCCCTGCTGACCACCTTTCACACGGACAGGCCGCTGGAAACCGATTTCGCCGCGCTCACCCGCGCCGCCCGCGCTATCGAGGCCGCACAGGTCGAGTTGCGCTGGCATGACTGGACCCGCTATTCCTCACGCCAGGACACTCTGCTCAAAATGGGCGGCCTGCTGGGCCGGGTGACACTGGCGGGCGCGGACTTGGAACCGTTCTGGCCATATTTGTGGCTGGGGCAATGGACCCATGCCGGCAAGGGCACCAGCATGGGACTCGGGAAATACCGGATCGAATCGCCCTCCGCGTGAAATTCCGGGTCAGCCCGCAAGCTTGCCGGTGCTGACAAGGCGCACGCTAACACCGACCATCGTGGCTGGTAATTGGTAGCGCGGTAGCTACACTCCATCGTAAGGACGCCCGCACATCGCTGCCCATCTCCAACCAACAATGCCAAGGAGTATGCATGGACCCCGGCCGCTATCCCCGCCGCATTCTGCTGTGCGTCACGGGACTTTCCCCGCAGATCATCACCGAAACCCTCTATGCCCTGGCAGTCAGGAATCGAGCCACCCTTCGTCCCCACCGAGATTCATCTCATCACTACGGCGGAGGGCGCGGAGCGGGCGCGGCTGACGTTGCTGAGCGATGATCCCGGCTGGTTCCACCGTCTGTGCCGCGACTATGCGCTGACCGGCATCCGCTTCGACGAGGGCAACATCCACGTCTTGCGGGACGCCGACGGCGCTATCCTGAACGACATCCGCACCCCCGCCGACAACGAGGCGGCGGCGGACACGATCACCGCGGTGGTCCGCTCCTTGACCACGGATACCCACGGCAGCGCCGTGCATGCCTCCATCGCCGGTGGGCGCAAGACCATGGGTTTTTATCTTGGCTATGCCATGTCGCTGTTTGGCCGACCGCAAGACCAGCTGTCGCACGTACTGGTTTCCAGTCCCTTCGAGTCCAATCAGCAGTTCTATTATCCCACTCGGGAATCCCGGGTGATCTACACCCCACTTCCGGAACAGCGTCCTCTGGACACTCGCGACGCCCAGGTGACCCTGGCGGAGATTCCCTTCGTACGGCTGCGCGATGGGCTGCAGGAGTCGCTGTTGCGCGAGGATGCGAGTTTCAGCGAAGCCGTGCGCCAGGCGCAGCGCAACCTGGCCGCGCCCGCCCTGCTGCTCGATCCGGTCCCGGCTGGGTACGCTGCGGCGAAACGGTATTCCCGCTGCCGCCCGATCGGTTTCGCCTGGCTGGCCTGGTTCGCCCGGCGGGCGCTGGCAGGCCAGCCGGCATCTGCACTGGAGTGCGCATCAGTCGCCGCGGAAATCGAGGCGTTTCTGGCCGAAGCACCGGCGGCGCTCCACGATCCGCTGGCCGACGACGTACCAATCCGCGGTACAGGAAGCCGCGGCGGAAGGACGAGCATCGACAAGGCATTCTTCGATGACCGCACCAGTCACGCTGCATCGCGAATCTGGCAAAGGCGCTGGGAAAGCCGATGGCCGCGCGCTACACGCCCCATCTGACCGAGAGCGAACCCAGCGACTGGCCGCCATCGCGCTATGCCTTGAAACCGCAGCCGGAGCAGATCGGGCCCGCTCGGAGAGGGTGCACACA
Source organism: uncultured Gammaproteobacteria bacterium (assembly GCA_963696325.1). GTDB lineage: Bacteria > Pseudomonadota > Gammaproteobacteria > Competibacterales > Competibacteraceae > CAVOJV01. The sequence continues at coordinate 71,218 of CAVOJV010000047.1, read as the reverse complement.
CGATCGGTGACAAGCTCTCTGGCGCAGACAACCCGCCCCAGCTCTGCCCATACTCTCTACTCCAGCCATCGGTAACGGAAAGCATCGCCATGACGGACAACCCAATCTGCTGGAAACCGCTCTAGGCGGCTTTTTGCAGGACATCGGCAAGTTCATGCAGCGCGCCCATGGCGCGGTGCGCCACATGGACCCGCAACCACGGGCGCGGGAGTCGGTGATTCTGCCCCCCGACGGACGCGGCGGCTACACCCACAAGCACGTTCTGTGGACCGAAGCCTTCTTTCACTGGATGGAACAGGAAGGTCTGCATTTTCCCTGCTGGAATCAGCCGTGACCGGGTGCGCGACATGGCGGTGTTTCACCATAAACCGGACGCATTCGGGGCATTGGGCTGGCTGGCGGCGGAAGCCGACCGGCTGTCCTCCGGCATGGACCGCAAGCCGCGCGACTACGAAGCAGCGGAAACCGAGGCCGAGCACAAAGGCTGGGATGCCTTCATCAAAACCCCGCTGCGGAGCATCTTCGGCTCGGTGGATCTGGGGCTGGGCGATCCGCCGCCGTGCCAGCAACCGCTGGCGGAACTGATCCCTGATGACCGCTTGTTGCCGGTAGCGAAACTGGATGCCAGCGATTATCAGGCTCGCTACCGCCACCTGTGGGACGTTTCACGGCCGAGTTCAAGGCGCTGTGCGCGCTGGACAACATCGAGTTGTTCTGCGAGGGCCTGCTGTCGCTGTCCGAACGCTTCACCTTCGCCATCCCCTCGTCCACGGTGGACGTACCCGACGTGTCGCTGCACGACCACAACCGCACCGTCGCCGCCATTGCCGCCTGCCTGCATCGCTGGCATGAGGCTCAACGGCACGCTCGACGATGAACAGGGCGATCCGCGACCGTTCGCGCGGAAAAGTTTCACCTGCTGGCCGGCGACCTGTCCGGGATTCAGCATACCCTGTTCCTGCTCGCCAACCAGCAGGTCAAGGGCGTCAACAAGATTCTCCGCGCCCGCTCTTTCCTGCTGGGGATGACCGTCGAAGCCGCCGCGCTGCGTTGCCGCCGCGAATTCGGTCTGCCCGCGTTCAACCTGATTCAGAACGCCGGCGGGCGTTTCGTGCTGCTGTTGCCCGCGTTGCCGGACGTCAGGGAAAAAGTCGCTGCCCTGCAAGCGGAACTCGATGGCTGGCTGGGCGAGCGTTATCTGGGCGAATTGGCGCTGAACCTGGCGCTGTCGCCACCCTTTGGCGGGAATGGTCTGCAAGCCAACCAGTTTTCCAAGGTACAGGCGCAACTGAATCGGGCGCTGGATACCGCCAAGCTGCAAGCCCTGCGGCACTGCCCGACCGGCGTGTGGGCGGTGAACTACGAGCAGGAGGAATGCACCGCCTGCGGCAAGCGGCCGGCGCGGCATCGGGACGGCGACGCCCGCCGCTGCGAGGTGTGCCACGACGAACACCGGGTCGGCGGCTGGCTGCCCAAGGTGGGCGCGGTTAGTTGGCAAGTTCTGCAACCACGGTCCGGGGACTGGGCGGTGGAACTGCCGGGCAAGCTCTGGCTGACCCTGCACGAGGAGCCGCCGCGTTCCGCCACCGGACTGCTGGGCGGGTTCCGCCTGTACCGGGGCGAGCAGGACACGCCGGCCGGACCGTGGCCGCTGCGCTTCGTGGCGGCCTACGTCCCGCGCCTGAGCGAAGGGGAAGCCAGTCATCCGCTCTACGCCCGCTTGAGCGACGAGGCGCGGGAAGCAGCCGTGGGCGAACTCAAGACCTTCGAGCATCTGGCCCAGGATGCGCTGGAACTGGATCGCGACGGTTCGCCGCTGGGCAAGCCGTTTCTGGCGGTGCTGAAAGCGGACGTGGACCGGCTGGGGTTCCTGTTCGGCTTCGGGTTGCGCGATCCCAACGACTCCAAAAAGGACCGCGCCACCCTCAGCCGTTACGCCTCCCTGTCGCGGATGCTGGACCTGTTCTTCACCGGCTACCTGCAAGAGCGACTGCGCCGGGACTATCCGCAAACCTACACCGTTTATGCCGGCGGCGACGACCTGCTGCTGATCGGGCCATGGCGACAGATGATCGCACTGGCGACCGATTTGCGGGAACAATTCCGGCGCTACGTGGGCGGCAATCCCAACATCACCCTGTCCGCCGGGCTGGCGCTGTGCAAAGCCAACCAGCCGCTCAACCGCACGGTTTGGGAAGCGGAGGAACGGCTGGAGCAGGCCAAGGACGGCGGGCGGGACCGGGTGGGTCTGCTGGACGAGCAACCGGTGAGCTGGGACGACTGGCCCGCGCTGCTGCGGCAGGCGGAGACGCTGAACGAATGGCTGCGGGCCGGCTGGCTGAATACGGCGCTGGTGTACAAGGTGCTGTACTTCGCCGAGGAACGCCGCCGCGCCGAGCAACCGGACGAGCAGGGAAACCTCAGCTTGGCTCATGCCGACTGGCGGGCGCGCTGGGCTTACCACCTGGCGCGCAATGTCCGCGACAGCCGGGTGATTCCCGACCCCGAAAAGAAAACGGTGATGACCCTGCTCAACCGCTTGTTGGGGCTGGATGCCGACATCCGCAAGCAGGCGGAGTGGGTCTCGCCGCGCATCCCGGTCAGCATCGCCTTGTATCGCAATCGTTAATTCACACAGGAGAGTATCCAAGATGGCGCAACAACCTTATCAACCTCAACGCGGCGGTCAGGGCGGACGCGGGCCGGGCGGCGGTTTTGGCGGCGGTGGCGGACGCGGGCCGGGCGGCGGCTTCGGCGGCCATCCGTCCGAGCCGAAGAGCCTGCCGACTCCACAGCCGGTCGCCTACTTCCAGCCCGATGGCTCGCTGGTTTCGGCGCTGATGGACAGTCAGGCCGAGGACTTGGCCCAGCGGTTGAACCAGGTCACCACGACCCAACTGCGGCGCTTTTACGACGACGTGCTGACCTTGCGCCAACGGCTGGCGGCGGAACAGCGTCAGGGCCGCGACAAGGAAGCCGTGTTCAACGACCTGCGCGCCGATTTCAAGATGCTCAAGGCCAAGGCGGTTTACGCCCACGGACGCAGCGAAAAAACCATGCCCCGCCCGTTGTTGCAGTTCTTCATCGATCACGTGGCGGCGGTGAACAACGCCCGTGAATTTGAAGCGTTCTGCAAGCATTTTCAGGCCGTGGTGGCCTTTCACAAGTTCTATGGCGAGAACAAGTTAATCACGCCGGGAGATAACGATATGACGCACAGCCTGCTTTCCATCCACCGCATCACCGCCACGCTGATTCTACGCAGCGGTTTGCACATCGGCGCGGGCAAGGACGCCATCGAAATCGGCGGCCTGGATTTGCCCGTGGTCAAGCATCCCTTCACTCAGGAACCCTACATTCCCGGCTCCAGCCTCAAGGGCAAGCTGCGCTCGCTGCTGGAATGGGCGCTGAATCGGGTCGAGAACGACGGCGGCGTGTGGGGCAGCAACAAAAATGGCCAGTACGATACCGACGATCCGATCCTGCGCGCCTTCGGCACCACCCACAAGCAATGGCGTGGCGGTCCCACCCGGCTGCTGGTGCGCGACGCCTATCTGGAGCCGGCCTGGGCTGATTCCATCCGCGAACAGGGTTTGGCGTTCACCGAGGAGAAGATGGAAGTCACCATTGACCGCATTCAGGGCAAGGCCAAGGACAACTTGGACCGCGCCGCACCGAACGGGTGCCCGCGGGGCGCGCTTCGAACTGGACATGGTCTTCAAGGTGTTCGACTGGAACGGCGACGGTGGCAAGACCGACCGGGACTGCCTCAACCGGGTGCTGGAAGGGCTGAAACTGCTGGAGCGGGATGCGCTGGGCGGTTCCGGCTCGCGCGGCTACGGCCGGGTGCGGGTGGAAAACCTCAAGGTGGACGAGCGGGACGTGCAGGCCGGTTTCGACGCCATCGTCCGCCTCGATCCCCAATCAACCGGCGGCGCTGGCGGGAGTCTGACCATGCCCGCCTATCGGATTCGCCTGCGCCTGCGCGGGCCGCTGGCCACGCCGCTGCATTCCGGCACGCTGTTCGGCCATCTGTGCTGGGCCAAACGGCTGCGCGAAGGCGACGCGGCGCTGACGGCGTGGCTGGCGGCGCTGCCGGAATCGCCGCTGCTGCTCTCCGATGCCCTGCCACGCGACCATCTGCCGCGTCCGCTGCTGCAACCCGGCGACCGCCCGGAACCAGCGGCGGGCGAATCGCGCCGGGATTTTCTGCAACGGTTGCAACAGGACAAGAAACTGCGCAAGGCGGCTTTTATCCCGGTGGCGGATTTTCTGGAACTGCGCGTTGGCCTGAGCGAAGCCAGTTTGCTGGCGCGACTGCGACAACGGGCGGCGGAACAGGAGCGGGCCGAACCCACCCAACCGCGCCGACGGTCCCGTCCGCTGTCCCTGACCGTGCGCCAAGCGCATAACACCATCGACCGGCTAACCGGAACAACGCCGGAAACGGGCGGGTTGTACTTCATGGACGAGGAATGGCGGCGGGACGCAGCGGCGGAACTGGACGTGTACGCGGCGGGCGAAATTACCAGCGCAGGATTGCAGGCGCTGTTCGATACGGTCGGCGAATTTGGCTTTGGCCGCGACGCCAACCTGGGGCGGGGCCGATTGACCGCGACCGTGGAACCCGCGGACGCGCGCCTGTTCGCCCACGATGGCAACCGGCTGTTGAGCCTGTCGCATGGCGTACTGACGCCGAACATGGCCGCGCCGTTCTACAAGCTGCACACCCATTACGGCAAGCTGGGCGGGCTGTACGCCGGCGGGGAACGCTCGCCGTTCAAATATCCGCTGCTGCTCACCCGGCCGGGCGCGACCTTCAGCCCCGCCGATGCCGGGCCGTTCGGGGCGCTGCTGGCTGGCGTGCATCCCCATCATCCCGAAATCCGCCAGAACGCCTGGCATCTTTGCCTGCCGTTCACCGCCGTTTGAGGAATGCCGCGATGACCGTGTACCGTTTCCGCGCCACGCCGCTGACCCCGATTCACGTCGGCGATGGCAACTCCCTTGGCCCCGAGGACTATCTGATCGAGGGCGATCACCTGATTCAGTTCAATCGGGCGGCGACATTGCGCGATATGCAGCCGGAAACCCGGCGGCAACTGGAGGAACGGCTGGATCGCAACGACTTCCAGGCCGCTCAGGAAATCCTGCGCAAGAGCGTGCAACCCCGGCACCATCGCTGCCGGATTCAAATCGGGGCGGAATCGAAAGCCGACTTGCTCAAAGCCGTGGGCAACCCGCTCGATCCGGTGGTGCGCCAGCGCGCCGTGCAGGGTTTCGTGCGCAATCCGCTGACCGGCCAACCCTATCTGCCCGGTTCGGCCCTCAAGGGCGCGATCCGCACGGCGGTGGTCAACCACTACACGCAGAAGCATCTGCCCAGCCTTAAACAGACGGTTTCGCCGTTGTTGGAGAATCCGCGCGACCGTCGAAATGCCTGGAAGATTTTGGAAACCGAGACGCTCAATTTCGAGTTCCGCCACTTGCAGGAAGACCCGTTCCGGCTGGTCAAGGTAGCCGATGCCGAACTGCCGGCCAACCGTACTCGGGTGGACAAGGTCTGGCCGGTCAAGCGGGACGGGACGGAAGACACCCAGGGGATTCAGATGCACTTCGAGCGGCTATTGAGTCGAGGCGACGGCATCGAGGACGGCGGGTTCGCGGTGGAGTTGGAACTGGACGAACTGGCCGCTGGCGATGCGCGGGTCAAGGTGGGCCGGCGGCTGGATTTCGAGACGATCCGGCGGGCCTGCATCAGCTTTTACGCCGGGCGCATTCTGGCGGAACAGCGCCGCTTCTTCGCCGATGCCCAACCGCCGGAGCGTATTTTCGGCGCGCAAGGCCTGATCAAGATCAATCCCGACAAGGTGCTGATCGCGAAAAGCATTCAGGAACGCGGCCTCCTGCTTAGGGTCGGGCGGTTCAGCCACTTTGAGTCGCTGTCGGTGGATGGCCTGCGCCAGGGCTGGAATGCCCAAGAAACAACCGTTCAAACCTGGTGAGGAAGGTTCCAGCCGGACGCTATGCCGCTGCCGCGCCACCGCCGAAGGCGCGAGTGTGGCGCTGCCGTTCGGTTGGTTGTTGTTGAGCGAAGAAGCCCGTTTCTAGCAGCGGCGCTTTCGGCAAGTTTGCCGGCCCAAACCACCACCGCCAAACACGGCATGAGATGAATAGTGTCCGGTGGCAAAACGATCACTGACCCGCTATCGGGGAGAAAACCCATGACCGACACTGCCTTGGTAATCCTGCTCTGTACCGTCGGCGGTTCACACGAGCCGATCCTCACCGCCATCCGCGAAACTTCACCGAGTTTCGTCTGTTTTATGTAACTTCTCAATAAGTCATGGCAGCCATCACCGACGATACCTGTTAAAGTGTACCAATCCTCACCTCAGAATCGTTCCTCGACATGCCCACCCCGATCCAACTACCCGACATCCCCGACGCGGAACGCACCCCGGTGGTCGAGCAATTGGTGGCGCTGATCGAACGGTTGGCTGAGAAGACACCGGCAGGCGGAAACCATCCAACAGTTGCGCGATGAGATTGCGGTGCTCAAGGGCGAGAAGGCGAAGCCGACGTTCAAGCCCAGCGGGATGGAAGGTCAGCGCGATCCGGAGGCAAGATGGGTCTCTCGGCCGAGAGCCAGCGGCAAGCGAGCGGGTTCGGCCAAGCGGCATAAGACGGCGCAGTTGAGCATCCACGAGGATTGCCTGATCCCGCCGAGCCAACCGCTGCCGCCGGACTCGCGCTTCAAGGGATATCGTGACTTCATCGTTCAGGACTTGAAGATCCAGCCCCACAACATCCGCTATCGTCTGGAGGTCTGGCAGACCCTAGAGGGGGAATGGTTGTGCGGGGAACTGCCGCCGACGCTTCATGGCGGGCACTTCGGTCCGGGCTTGCGGGCCTATCTGCTCTACCAGCACCATCATTGCCACGTCACCCAGCCGTTATTGCGCGAGCAACTGCTCGAATGGGCATCGACCTCTCCGTGGGGCAGATCGATGCCCTCCTCAGCGACCACAACGAACCGTTCTTTGCGGAGAAGGATGGGCTGCTGCAGGTTGGCTTTGGCGGTCAGCTCCTTCATCACGGTCGATGATTGGGGGCGCGGCATCAGGCGAGAACGGCTACGTCGCCCAGATTGGGAACGACATCTTCGCCTGGTTTTGCAGCACCGAGAGTAAGAGCCGGATCGATTTCCTCCAGCTCCTGCAAGCTGGGGAACGCCGCTATTGCATCACTATGGAGGCGCTCGATCTGCGCGCGAGCAGGGGCTGCCCAAGGCGCCGTTGCAGCGCCTGGAGCGCCATCCGACGCAGGAACTCGCGACGGCAGAGGCCTGGGAGAAACACCTCGATAACCCTCGGCATCGCCACCGAGCGCCATCGCCGCATCGCCACCGAAGGCGGCTTGCTCGGCGGCTTGCTGGAGCAAGGACTTTCCACAGACTTGGCCATCGTCAGCGATGGTGCCGGACAGTTCTCGATTCTGCGCCATGCCTTGTGCTGGGTTCACGCCGAACGCCTTGTTCACAAGCTCATCCCGCTCAATGATCAGCATCGTCAGGATCTGGCACGCGTGCGCGGCGAGATCTCGATATCTATGCGACCTCAAGGCCTACCAACGCCAGCCGAATCCAGAGGCGGTTACGGGTCTGGAGGTGCGCTTCGACGCCTTGTCACTCAGCGGACCGCCTTTGCGACGCTCAACCAGACCCTCAAGCGCCTGCATGCCCACAAATCCGCGTTGCTCCTGGTGCTCCAGCGCCCGGACATCCCTCTGCACACCAATGGCAGCGAGAACGACATCCGCGGGTATGTCAAATGGCGCAAGATCAGCGGCGGAACGCGCAGCGACCTGGGGCGACGCTGTCGCGATAGCTTTGCCAGCCTGAAAAAGACCTGCCGAAACTCGGGATCTCGTTCTGGGACTACCTGACCGACCGATTGGACAACGCGGGCGATGCCGCCCTTGCCGGAGATTGTCCGTGAACGGGCTTTGGCGGAGTCTGCCGTGCCGTGAGTTATTGAGAAGTTACTGTTTTATCTGTTCCGGAAAAGACCCGGCCACAGGAAAGCCCGGTTCAGACACCCAGATTCTGGGTAAGGGGAATATCATCAAGAAATCCCCTAAAGACGACAAACTCACCCTTCCCAATATCCCTACCCAGGCTGGCCTGCGCGAGGACCAATTCGAACTGGTCGAGGTGCTGGCCGATGATCTCGGACAGGCATTCGAGAAAATTTCCGCCGCGCTGCTCATTCTTTCCAAACGTTTTCCCAACGGCCGCTTCCTGGCCGATTACACCGGCGGCACCAAGACCATGACGGCGGCGCTGGTTACCGCCGCCTTGGAAAGCGATGCCGTCGAATTGCAGCTTGTTACCGGCTCGAGAACGGACCTGGTGAAAGTGCGGTCCGGCATGGAGTCGGCGATCCCGGCCAATGTCGAGCGTATCCGGTTGGAACGGGCGATGGCTCCCTACATCGCCGCTTGGCGGCGGTTTTCCTACGGGGAAGCCGCGCAAGGCCTGGCAAGCCTCCCATCACCGCGGGATACTGAACTAGCCGCCAAACTGCGCACCCTGCGTGATCTCAGCAAGGCTTTCGACGCCTGGGACCGCTTTGATCATGCCAGTGCCTTGGACTCGCTGGAAGCCTATCGGCCCAAAATCGGGCAGGCGCTTGCGCCCTATTTCAATTCCATCAAAATGCTTGTCACCAAATCGCCCGCCCAGGAGCCGGCGCGGCTGTTCGACCTGTGGCGAAACGCCCAGCGGCGGGCCGCGCAAGGCCGCTATGATGATGCGGTAGCGCGGGTTTACCGTCTCCTGGAATGGAGCGCGCAATGGCTGTTGCGCAAACATTGCGGCATCGACACCTCTGATGTCCCGGCCGACCGCCTGCCGGAGGGAATGAACCTCGCCGCGAACCGCGAGGGCAAGCTCCAAGCTCCGCTGTTCGCCGCCTGGGAATTGGTGGAAAGGCTAACCACCGGTCCAGCGAGCCAGTTCGCCAAGGAGCACCGGGAGCGCATGCGCGACCGGATTAAAGTTCGCAACCATTCGATTCTCGCCCACGGCTTTACTCCAGTGAACAAAGCGGAATGGACGGTCTTTGCCGACTGGATCGAGAAGCAGATGATTCCCATGCTGTTGGATGAGGCCGCGGAGCTAAAACTGCGTGGCGCGCCGCTACAGTTGCCGACAAATCCAATCTGAACGACTTTGCCTACAAGCGCCTCTCCATCGCGCGATTGCTCTAGGGGAACGGGATTACCAAACATCTGCGACGGGATACTGGTGGATCGCGGGATCGGGGGTAAGCAAGGTGAGACCATGGTGGATCGCCTGGCAAATCAGCATCCGGTCGAAGGGGTCTTTGTGTCTTTCCGGCAGCGCGGGCAATTGGAATACCGCATCCTCCTCCAAGGGCAGAGCGGCGATGCGGTGACGTTCCCGATGCCCGGAGACAAACGCGCGCGGCGGGGTTGGCAAGGGCAACCTGCCAAGTTGGTGCTTGACAATGATCTCCCAAACCGAAACCACGCTCAGGAAGACCTCGTTGTCGGGCTGGGCGAACAACTCGCGGGCACGTACGGAAAGTGCCGGGTCGTCGCCCACGATCCAGAGAAAGGTACAGGTATCGAGCAACAGCCTCATGGTTCCAGCCCCATGAACCTATCTACCACCTCGTCCGGCAGCGGTTCAAAAAAGCTGGGAGGAACCGTGAACTCACCCTTGCCCAAACCGATGGGGCGTGGCTCCGAACTGAGAACCGGCAGTGGTCGGATTTCCGCAATCGGGCGGTTGCGCTTACAGAGCAAAATGGTCTCACCCTGTTGCAACGCTTCGAGGTAGCGGGAAAGATGAGTTTTCGCTTCGTGGATGTTGAGGATGATCATGGTTGAAAACCTGGTTATGGACTTAGTTTACTATCACAGAGTGGGTGGAAGGCCGCAAGCTTGCCAGAGCGGACAAACCACATTGAGTGATGAATATTGAACAGTAGATTACCCGCCTGGGCAGACAAGGAGACTCAAAAGCATGACTGCACAACCTTTACCCCGCATGGCAAGGCAGACCTATACCGTGCGTTTCGTCACACCAGCCTTTCTCGGCGATGCCGAGCAGAACGGCGCTTGGCGCACCCCGCCGTTCAAGGCGCTGCTAAGGCAGTGGTGGCGGGTGGTGGTGGCCAAAACCTGCGGTTATAACCATGCCCAAATGCGGGAGCACGAAGGATTACTGTTCGGAAACGCCTGGTTAAAAGATCAGTTCCGGCAGAGTCAAATCAAGTTACGGCTGGATAGCTGGAAAAACGGACAACTGACGCAGTGGCCAACTCCCGATCCGATGATTACTCATCCGGAAGTCACCAATCCTGCTGGGCACCCGCGACCTGTTGGTTCTCACTTATATCTCGGCTATGGCCCGCTAATTTTCCAGCAAGGTAATACTAAGCTGAAAGCTAATGCTGCCATCCAAGCCGATGACCACGCGAACTTGACAGTGATTTTTCCCCATACCACTGCATTGGTAAGCATCCTTCAATTGATCCACTGGTTCGGCACGCTTGGCGGTCGTTCTCGCAACGGTTGGGGGTCGCTGGCGCTGGACGGCCAAGGTATTGAACATCTGACCGGAAACCACGCCACGCTCCAAACGATTGCCCGTCCGCTCACCGATTGCCTGAGCCTCGACTGGCCGCACGCCTTGGGAAGCGATAACAATGGGGTGCTTGTATGGAGAACCCAGCAGGAATTCGGCAACTGGAGGGATGCGATGAAGGAATTGGCAAAAGTGAAAATCGCTTTCCGAACAGCACTCCACTTCAGTCCTGAGCGTCATCATCATATTGATCAGCGTCATGTACTGTCTTACCCGGTTACGAATCACAACTTCAGCCCTTGGGGCAATCAATTCAGACTCGCCAATCAACTCCGCTTCAAAGTCGCCAAGACCGCGGATAACCGCTATCAAGGCATCATTTATCACCTGCCCTGCGGTATTCCCAATGAATTACTGAATGCGCTTAACACGGCAGACCGGAACTGGATTGTCGAACAGCAACTCGGTGTCTGGCAAACCGTGCATCAAACACTGAATGACAAGATGCAGCGCCTCGCTCATTGAATACCGGAGAATCGAACCATGAAACTCACCGCCATCATCGAACGGGAAGGAACGGGCTATGTCGCCTTATGTCCGGAATTAGACGTTGCCAGTCAAGGGGATGACATTCCGGGGGCGCGGAGCAATCTGCAAGAAGCCGTCAAGCTGTTTCTGGAATGCGCCTCCCCTCAGGAAATACAGCAGCGGTTTTCCGGGGAGATTTACATCACGCAAATCGAGGTGACCGATGGGCAGATTACGGGTGCTGTCGGGTGAAGCGGTCTGCGCCATTTTGCGAGGCGCGGGCTTTACCGAGGTCAGGCGGCGCGGCAGCCATATCGTCATGCAGAAAATGACGCCCGACGGCACGTTCACCATACCCGTGCCCGATCATACCGAAGTACGCATTGGCACCTTGCAGTCCATCATTCGGCAATCTGGCTTACCGCGTCGCTTGTTTGAAACCGAACCATAAGGATTTGACGACATGACCGACCTTCTTTGGCAAGCCAAACTCGCTGCCCGGATTCACGACCCCGCCGAAAAGGCGCTGGTGCTATTGCGCGACCCCGCCGGCCATGAAGGCGGCACCGTGCGGGAATTGCGGCAACAGCTCTTCCGTCCGATGGTATTCCTGCCGCCATTGAACAGCACATTCGTCAAGCAAGCCGACCGCTGGGCCGCCGCCGCCGACCGCCCGCAATTGCCCCTCGAATGAACGATGGGCGCTTCGCCGAAATGGACTCAAGTCGATTTTGACGAACAGCCGGTACTTAATTCACCCGCTATCCGGTCAGAACTTACGATCTCGGCAACCTCTAGGACTTGGACGCCAGCTCAACTGAAACCGCTCAGCACCAATCACTTTCGCCAATCTCATCGTGCCCGGAAGACGCGGACGGTGCGCCCGGCGTAAACCGCGCTGGCATTCTGGCGGTTCGGGCCGGAACTCGGCCAGCTCGGCATCGCCAACTTGGGTGCACTCTGGCAATTGTTGCCCGCTGACACCCGTGTACCCGATCACACGATCTGGAACCATCTAGATCTGACCTCCGCCTTCGCCAGCGCCTTTGCGCTCGACCCGGAACACAATCCAGCGCTGCTGGCGATGAGTTTCGGGCCAGTGCAGGGTTTCATCGCTCAGGCGCGCACCACCTCCGACCTATGGGCCGGTTCTCATCTGCTGTCCCGGCTGGCATGGCAAGCTTTGAAGGTGATTTGCGGCGAACTGGGGCCGGACGCAGTGCTTTTCCCGCAGTTGCGTGGCGTGCCGCAGGTGGATTTGTGGCTGCTCAAGGAAATGGGGCTACCGGAGCATTACTTTGACGGCGCGGACTGGCTGAACCGGCAAACCGACGCTAATCCGCTGTTCGCCGCCGCATTGCCCAACAAATTCGTCGCCATCGTCCCGGCGGCACTGGGCGCGGAACTGGCGCGGCAAGTTACCGATACCGTGCGGGCGTGGGTGAATGAACAAGCTGAAGCCGCCTTGAAGGAGTTGTTGAAAACCGCCGGTGTGACCGACGCCCCCGACCTATATGCCCGCGCGCAAATTACCGCCCAACTGGAAAATTTCCCGGAAGTACATTGGGCGCTGGTTCCGTTCGCGCCGCTGGCGCGGGAAACCGGGCAGGGCGTGGACACCACGGAACTGGAAGCGGCGCAAGCGCCGTTTCGAACCGGTGTGGACAAGGGTTTTCTGGGCGGGGACGCATGGAAACTGCTGAGCCGGGAAATCAAGGTGGACGGCGCGCGCTTTTACCATCCGAACGCCGGCGTACTTTATCCCGCCCTTTACGATTTGCTGGACCGGATGCAGGCGGCGGCCAAGGCGGTCCGGCCATTTACGCAACTACCGCAAGTCGGCTACCGCTGTTCGCTTTGCGGCGAGCGGGAATGGCTGACGACCGACCCAGCGCAACTCGCCTTTCATCCCAATCAGCGCGGCGATACGCTTTGGAATCGGGTCGCCGAACGCAAACCTTCCTGGGCGCGCAAGGGCGAACACCTTTGCGCCCCGTGTACGCTCAAGCGGTTGTGGCCGACGCTGTTCGTCCACGAAATCGAAGACCTGCTCGATCAGGACGTGCGGCGCTACGTCGTCTCCACGCACACGATGGCGCTGGCAACCAGTATATGGAATTGGCTGCAAGGCCGCGCCGGCAAAGCCGACATCATGGACCGGGACGTGGGCGCGCTGGCGGCGCGGATGGAAGCGGCGACCGAACGCTCCGCGCTGCCCCGGAAAATCGCGGATGAATTGCGCTGGGGCCAGTATCCCTCGCATGTCCGGCGTATCGCCGAACGGTTGCCGGCTTGGCTGGACACCCTTCGCGAAGCTGAAGACAGCGTTGACGATGACGCTTTGCAAGGCGTCAACGGCTTAATCGAGAAAGTGCTTGGCCAGAAACCCGAAGCCTATTACGCCCTGATCATGCTGGACGGCGACAACATGGGCGCGTGGCTGTCCGGTGGCGAAAAGGCTTATTCGCTGGCTTATCAGGACACTTGGCATCCGCAAATTCGTAACGCCATCGCCGGAAAATTCCAGCAGGAGAACTTGAAGAGTTACGCCGAAGCCAAACGCCCGGTTTCACCCGCCCGCCACATCGCCATTTCCTCGGCGCTCAACAGTTTCGCGCTGCATTTGGCCCCGTATATCGTCGAGACGGTCTGCAAGGGCAAGCTGATTTACGCCGGCGGCGATGACGTGCTGGCGATGGTGTCGGTAGACGACCTGCTGCCGGCACTGGCGCTGCTGCGACTGGCCTACAGCGGAGTGTTTCCAACGGGCGATGCCGCCGATCATGCCTGGCGCTTGCTGGGCGTGGACGACAGCAGTCTGAAAATTCGCCAAGCGGTCATGTGCTGCTCCGCGACCGGCTGTATCGGGTGATGGGCGGCAAGGCGACCGCTTCTGCTGGCGCGGTCATCGCCCACCATTCCGCCCCGCTGGGCGCGGTGTTGCGGCAACTACGGGATGCGGAAAAACAGGCCAAGAACCAGGGCGGACGCGATGCGTTCACCGTCCGCGTACTCAAGCGGTCCGGCGGCATGGTGGAACTGGTCAGCCGCTGGTTTGGCGATCATGATCCAGTGCAAGGTCTTGAAAACACCCCCATCGGAATGCTGCTGCGCTTGCGGGAGGCGCTGGCCAACCCGCAACTGTCGCGGCGCGTGGCCTATCTGGCGCAAAGCTGGCTGCCGCAACTGCCGCCGCCCAGCGAATTCAGCGACCCGGCGCTGTACGAAAAGCTGCTGGCCGATAATCTGGCCTATCAATTTGCCCGGCAATGCCAGCGTAAAGAGGACAAACAGCGAGCCACCGACCTTGGTCGTGGACTCGGCAAACTGGCAGTGTCCCTCGCGGGTTCATCCTCCAAGCCGGAAGAAGATAAAAGCACCGCCACCGACCTCATCCGCGATTTTCTAGCCGTCGCCGAATTTCTGGCCCGCGAAGGCCGCGCGGACAGCGGCAAGGAGTTCAATCGCCATGACTGAGTATCGTTTTATCGAACCCCTGGACGTGCTCTATCTGCGCGGCAACAAGCTGTTTGGCGACGCCGGCAGTTACGGCGAGGCGCTGATGCCGCCGTGGCCGTCGCTGGCCGCCGGCGCGTTGCGGTCCCGGATGCTGGCGGATCACGGCGTTGATCTGGCGGCTTTCGCCCAAGCTCGCGACCGCTTGCCGGGACTGCCCGATGCCTTGCACGCCTGCCTGGGCACGCCCGCCCAACCGGGCGACTTTCGGGTGAGCCTGTTCACAATGGCCTGTCGGGAAAATGGTCAAGCACAGCCCTGTTTTCCACTGCCGGCGGATGTGGTGGTGACGGCGAAGACGCTGGATGATGCGACGTATCTCCAGCCCACCGCGCTGCATTCCGCGCTGTCCAGCAGCTACGCGCTCTTGCAACCGCCGTTGCTGCGCGCCGCCGGTCCGGGCAAGCCGCAAAGTAATCTCTGGTTAAACGCCGCCGGGTTGCGCGCCTGGCTCAATGGGGAAAAGCTCGCCAAGGATCATCTGTTGCGCGGCGGCGAACTCTGGCAATTCGATCATCGTCTGGGCATCGCCCTGAATGGGGCACAACGCACCGTGGCCAAGGGAATGCTGTACACCACGCAGACCGTCGCCCTGAACCGCCGCGATGGCCGCAATCAGGGGCGCGATGTGGGATTTCTGGTCGGTGTAGACGGTGCGGACGGCCTGTTGCCGGAAACTGGCCTGCTACGTTTCGGCGGCGACGGGCGCGGCGCGACGTTGCAAACAGTGCCAAAGAAAGACCTGCTGCCGGTTCCCGACTGGCGGTGCATCGAACAAGACTGTCGGTTTCGGCTGGTGCTGGCGACGCCCGGCCTGTTCGCCGACGGCTGGCGGTTGCCGGGTCTCGATGCGGACAACCATTGGCATGGCCCGAACGGTTGTACGGCGCGGCTGGTCGCGGCGGCGGTCAATCGCGCCGATACGGTCAGCGGTTGGGATTTGGCGAAGTGGCAACCGAAACCGGCGCAGCGCATCGCACCGGTGGGTTCGGTGTACTGGTTTGACGATTTCCAGGGCAAGACCGAGGCGCTTGGCAAGCTTGCCGCCGAAGGCTTTTGGGTGATGAGCGACTACCCTGAGCGCAGTCGCCGCGCCGAAGGTTTTAACAATCTGCTCATCGCGGCATGGCCAAAACAGTAATTTCATTCAGGGAAAAAGATCATGTTCCAGGCACAACAAGCACTTTTCATCTACTGCGTCAGTCCGGTCCACATGGGCGCGGGTACGGCCATCGGCCTGATCGACAATCCGATTCAGCGCGAACGGCATACCGAGTATCCGATGATCGCCGGTTCCGGCCTCAAGGGCGCGGTGCGGCATCATTTTGATCAGGACCACCTGGAATAATAACGACAATTTGCTTAACCGGCTGTTTGGACCGGAAAGCGGCGGTAACGATCTTTATGCTGGCGCCATCAGCTTTGGCGACGCGCAATTGGTGGCGTTTCCGATACGCAGCACCAAGCGGGCTTATGTCTATGCCACTTCGCCTACGGCGCTGGCGCGCGCCAAACGCCTGTTGCAAACATCTCGGTGTTGGCTGCGACTGGCCTATCCCGGAGGTTAAAGCGGGTTTCTGTCGCGTGGTCGAGGGCGAAGGCCCGGTGAGCAATAACGAAAGGCTGCATCTGGACGCGTTCGAGTCCATCGCCATTGATTCACAGGAACTGACGGAGATTGCCAAGTTTCTCGCTGATAAAGCGTTGCCCGCCAACGACGCTTACATCTTCTTCCGCGATAAGCTCAAAACCGATCTGATACTGTTGCCCGACGAAGATTTCGGCTACTTCGTCCGCAACGCCAACGTGGTCGAACCACATGTGCGGATCAATAACGAAACCGGGACGGCGCATGACGGCGGCCTGTTCTATACCGAGAACCTGCCACCAGAAAGTCTACTGCTCGCGCCGGTGATGGCGTCGGTGGAACGCTC
Organism: uncultured Gammaproteobacteria bacterium; assembly: GCA_963696325.1. GTDB lineage: Bacteria > Pseudomonadota > Gammaproteobacteria > Competibacterales > Competibacteraceae > CAVOJV01. The sequence continues at coordinate 54,622 of CAVOJV010000047.1, read as the reverse complement.
CACCGACAAGATTCGCGGCCAAGAAAAGCAGTTGGACGCGGAAGAAGTATTGAAAACCATAATCGAGGGCGACGGTAATGGTTTCGGTGGGCTGGACGGCAAGTTGCTGCAAATCGGTGGCGATGCGACGACCGGGCGTGGGCAAGTTGTCGTCAAAGCGGTGGGGGTGAACGATGCCAACGCTTGAACAGCAACGAGCGGCTTTTGCGTGGACAAAAGTACAGGGCTGCTCCAAGGACTACACCAACCTTGCCAAGGCGGCACCCGCGCTGATCATGAACAACGGTTTGATGCAGGCGTTGGCGTTTTACCAGTATAAAAACAAGGCTCATCATTTGGCTTTGAACCGGCATCTGTGCGAGTGGCTAAGTCAACGTGGCATTGTCCAGCAGGCCGGTTATGGGGATGTAATGACCTCACTCCATAACGCAGATGCGGCAGCTTTCCGCCAAGCCACCGAGGAAACCCTGGCTCTGCTGCGCTGGATCCGCCAGTTTGCCGCTGCAATTTCTGGGGAGTAACCACACATGAACACAGAATGGCAGGCTATTTGTGACAACCCGCTGTTTCGGGATGCGCCTTTCAAAGTGGAAACCAACCGTTGGGGGAAAATCGTGATGAGCCCGGCGTCCAACAAGCATGGTCTTTTTCAAATCCTCATCGCCGAATGGTTGCTCAAGCTTGTACCCAATGGGCGTCCTATCGCCGAATGCAGCATTGAAACCGCCGATGGAGTGAAAGTGGCGGACGTGGCGTGGGCAAGCAACGATTTTCTACGTGTGCATGGCGTCGTCAACCCTTACCCGGAAGCGCCGGAAATCGTGGTGGAAATTCTTTCGCCGTCCAACACGCTGGCGGAAATGGAAGAGAAGAAGGAACTGTACTTTGCGCGCGGCGCGCGGGAGGTCTGGCTTTGCGAAGAACATGGCGCCATGCGGTTCTACAACAATCACGCCCGGCTTGAAGCCAGCGCTCAGGCGCCGGGGTTCCCGGTACGGGTGGAATTACCGTTTGTTTGAAGCGAGAGAAATCAGCTATGGCTAAAGCCGCTGTTCCCCAGTATTTGGGACAGGATTTTAACGAAACCCCACCCGGCCATCGTTTCACGCTCTATGGCGCTTTCTGGGAACCGGATAAGGACTGGCAGCGGGTCAAGAATATCGACCCGGCGCATTTGAAACGAGACTTCGGTCAACTAACGCTCCAGAGCAAACAACTGCGCGACGCTCTGCGCGCCCGTCAGGCGCATATCGCCGGCGCCCTCGGCGAAGCAGTCTGGACCATCGAGGCGCAATCTATCGCCCCGTTCGTAACCGGAACCGGCATCGAACATCCGCTGGAAAACGGCATGGCTTTCCTGAATCCCTACGGTTTGCCCTATTTGCCCGGTTCCAGTGTAAAGGGCGTATTACGCCGGGCAGCGGAAGAACTGGAAAGGGGTGATTGGGGCGATAAACAAGGTTGGGACCCGCTCACTATCGACACCTTATTCGGCAAGGAAACCGAATCGGGCGACAGCGAGCACACTCGCGGCGCCCTCACCTTCTGGGATGTATTCCCGAAATGCGACCGGCTGGCGGTGGACATCATGAATCCGCACTACGGCGACTACTACCAGGGCAAAACTACGCCCCACGACAGCGGCCAGCCTATCCCAATCTATTTCCTCACCATCCCACCCAAGAGCCAATTCACGTTCCATGTCCACCGCAACACAGCGGCGCTACCTGAAAGCCTGCAAGGGCATTGGCAAGACCTGCTGCAAGCCGCTTTTGAGCATGCTTTTGACTGGCTGGGCTTCGGGGCGAAAACAGCGGTGGGATATGGGCAAATGGAAAGGGATCACCAGGCCGAGGAAGCCCATCGCCAAGCTGGCAAGGAAGTAGAACAGGCGGCCCTCCCTGCTGAACAGCGGACGCTCACGGAGCTGCGGGGTTGGTTCGAGGAGGATAAAGCTTCCAACCTCAAGGAACCTGGTGGCCGTTTGGCTAATCGCCTAAACGAACTACTCAAGGAAGGTCAGAACTGGCCTGTTGAATTCAAGATTGAACTGGCTGATCTTGGCAATGACATCTACGACTACCTGGGCTGGGGTAAAAAGAAACAGGAACGCAAGGCCAAAATTCAGGCATTACGAGCAGCTAAGCCATGACCCACACCCTCATCTCCTTCCTTGGTCGCGGCAACCCCCCGGACAAAGGCAAGCGCTACCGCAAAGCCACCTACAACTTTGGTCCTGGCCAACGACACACCACCGAGTTTTTCGGCCTCGGCCTGGCGCGGCAAATAAAACCGGATCGGCTGTTGATACTGGGTACCACTGGCAGCATGTGGGATGTGCTTCTGTTCTCCCTGGGCCTTGGCCAAGAGCATGACGAGGCGTTATTGGCGCTAACGGAATCCGCAGATGCCGACCGGACCACGCAGCAAGAACTGGATCACCTGGTCCCCATGGTAAGCGAGCGCCTTAAGCTTCCCGTTAAGCTGGGGCTCATTCCTTATGGTCGCGACCTGACGGAGCAACTCGATATTCTGACCATCATGGCCAGCCATTTCGCGCCCGGACAAAAGGCTTCGCTGGATGTAACTCACGGCCTGCGCCATTTACCCATGCTGGCCCAGCTTAGCGCGCTTTATCTGCGCAGTGCCGTGAAGGTCGATATCCAAGGCATTTATTACGGCGCTCTGGATATGACCCAAGATGGTCTGACCCCGGTGATGAATCTAAGCGGTCTCCTGCGCATCGCGGACTGGGTGGGGGCGTTGCACACCTTCGACAAGGACGGCGATTACAGTGTCTTCGCCAACTTGTTGGAACAGGACGGCTTGCCGGGAGCGAAGGCCAACCATCTGCGGCGGGCAGCATTCCTCGAACGCACCACCAACACCCGGGACGCACGGCGGGAACTCGCCAATTTCGGCGTGGTGCTGCAACAGAGCTTGCCGGGAATCGGCAGTCTGTTCGCCGATTCGTTGACTCATCGTACCCAGTGGTCCCGCAATCATGATCTGTACGCGCAGCAAAGAATAATGGCGGAAACCTATCTGGAGAAACGCGACTATATCCGAACGGCAATCTTCGCCTACGAAGCTTTCATAACCAGCCTGATGAAGCAGACCGAGGATGTAGGCGATTATCGGCAACGTAACAAGGCAAGCGATGAATACGAAAAGGACTTGCGGGATAACCAACGGCGACCTTTTACGCAGGATTACTGGCTGCTCAAGAACCTGCGCAACAACCTAGCGCACGGTAACGAGCCGGCGGATAACCGCATTCAGGCCATCGTGACCGACGAGCAGCGGTTACGCGACGAGTTGCAGCGTCTGATAAAGTCTCTGTTATGAATGAGTTATGCAAACGGATCAAACAGAGCAATCCCGCAATCCTGAAAGTCGCGGCTGTTGCGCGTCACCAGGGTCTGCTGATGAATCTGGGCGGTGGCGGCGATCAGCATGTCGGCCTGGGTGCGGGTCTGGCCATGGGACGCCAGTTTCCCCCGCAGTTGGCCCGCGCACTGCGCGATCTCACGGGAGATGGGGTAGACCTGGCAGTGCGCCAGCAGGAATTGCTCGAACCAGGCATGAATCCGCTGGTTCGGCTTCCAGGCCAGCCCAAAGAAAATTTCCTCGACCGTGATCACGCTCAGCGAGATGACCGAAACCGTTCTGGCCCAGGCCAAAACGCCGGCATTGGGCGCCTGACGCGCCAGCTCGCTGATCACGTTGGTATCAACGAGAAACGTCATCCAGCGCGTCCACGAAAGCGTTCTGGCGATCAACACGCGTTGGCGCTCCCCAGGAATAGCCCTCTGCGCCGGCGATCCGGCGCAACTCCTCGAACGCATCGGCCAGGGAACGCCGCCGCTCCTGGTCGTTCCATGCCTGAAAGGCTTGAAATGTCTGTGGATCGACGATCGCTGCCACCAACCGCTCGCGGTTAAAGATAAGCTGCGGTTCGGCGGCGGCTTGGCGTACTAGGTCTGAAAATTTTTGCTTGGCTTCCGCGATCTGCCAGCGCATAAGGTGCCCTAAAGTGTCTTTATAAGATGTCCAATATAGATTGGATATATGTCTATTTCAAGGAACGCTGCGCCAGATCCACCAACCAGACTTCCGGCACACCCTCTTAAGACGATGGCGCGACACTGGATCAACGGCTGCCATGGAACATCTCCTCGGCAAGGGGTGGCAAGTGGCATTTTACTCGGTTGCTCCGCAAGCTTGTCATTGCTGATTTGCCACAAGGACTCAGGCAGGATAGTGGCTGACTGGTGGAGCACGCCGCCGGTCGGCAGGGACACCCGCCGGGCATTTATCAGAGTACAGCGTTGGGAAGAACCATCATGAGCATTTTTTTCATCACCCGCCACCCCGGCGCGCGCGAGTGGGCGCGACAGGAAAACATCAAGTTGGACTTCGTGTTCGCTCATCTCGACAGCCGGATCCTTCGTCCCGGCGATGTGGTGATCGGCACGCTGCCGGTACACTTGGCCGCCCAGGTTTGCGCGCTGGGCGGGCGCTACTATCATCTGTCCCTGGCAACACCGCCGGGGCGGCGCGGCAGCGAGTTCAGCGCCAACGACCTGCGCGCGTTCGGGGCCTGCCTGGAGGAATATATTGTTGTTCCCGTGGAAGCGGTGGATATCTCATGACTCAGGGTAGTTCAACGCTACGTTTCTTCACGGTCAGGTGCGCGCTCAGCGTGAACGCTCTCATTCGCCAGCCGCCGTGTCATTTCCTCCCCCTTACGAAGGGGGAGGCCAGCCGTGCATTCCCTCCCCCTTACGAAGGCGGAGGCCAACCGTGCATTCCCTCCCCCTTACGAAGGCGGAGGCCAGCCGTGCATTCCCTCCCCCTTACGAAGGGGGAGGCCAGGAGGGGGTTAAAACCCGGCTAACGCCGCTCATTGGCAGACCCCCTCTAAATCTCCCCCTTACGAAGGGGGAGACTTGAGTGTGTCAGACAGCATTGGACAGCCCCGCCCCATGACCGACCCCGCGGCAGCCCCCACTCATGCCTGCCTGATTTCCAACAATCTCTTGCCCAATCTGATTCCGGTGCTGATGGACAGGCCAGCGCGGGCGCATCTGGTGGTCAGCGCGAAAATGGGCATGGCAACCGCATGCTGGATGCGCGTTGCCAGCCGGTAGCTCGCCGCCTATACTGAAAGAGCGTTCTTTAACTCTCGAAATCCGGTTTTTGCAGGTTAACTTTTGAAAACCAAAAATTTTCTTCAACCCCCTTTGCAGGCTATTGCTTGGAAAGGGTTTCTGGCGTCGAGGAGTTTAAAACGTAGACCTGATTAAGAAGGGATTAAGACGACCTCAACACCTCCACTGTTTATATACATCCATATGTTTAAAACGTAGACCTGATTAAGAAGGGATTAAGACATCTAACTGTTAGTCGTGCATATACAGCAGTGACGTAACGTTTAAAACGTAGACCTGATTAAGAAGGGATTAAGACCTTATTCAATCGTACATCAACAGTTCGTGATCAGTGTTTAAAACGTAGACCTGATTAAGAAGGGATTAAGACAGAGTATTTACTAGTTATCTCGCTTCATTTGTGTTTAAAACGTAGACCTGATTAAGAAGGGATTAAGACGCCATGAAATTCAGCTATAGTTCAATGGCCAACACTGACGTTTAAAACGTAGACCTGATTAAGAAGGGATTAAGACCGTAGTAGTGCATACCATCAGCAATGTGATCATGCGTTTAAAACGTAGACCTGATTAAGAAGGGATTAAGACTGTTGCTAGCGCATCATAGCTTTACTGCCAATGCATGGTTTAAAACGTAGACCTGATTAAGAAGGGATTAAGACCTATCATTGCTGAATCGTCGTGTTCGTACTATGTTTAAAACGTAGACCTGATTAAGAAGGGATTAAGACGCATACGTCATAACCATCGGATATCTCATATGTGTTTAAAACGTAGACCTGATTAAGAAGGGATTAAGACTTTCAATTGATCTCCATTAGATCTTGTGCATCGTTTAAAACGTAGACCTGATTAAGAAGGGATTAAGACCAATGTTGCAGCTGCTCATTCAAGTCGTACTATGGTTTAAAACGTAGACCTGATTAAGAAGGGATTAAGACCGATCTCTAATCGCATCCAATCATCATCTCAGTGTGTTTAAAACGTAGACCTGATTAAGAAGGGATTAAGACTCTTGTATGACCGTCATGTTCTGTCTAGTCATGTGTTTAAAACGTAGACCTGATTAAGAAGGGATTAAGACTATGACCGCTAAATCTTTGATCGATAGCCTTACTGTTTAAAACGTAGACCTGATTAAGAAGGGATTAAGACTTATAGTCTCGGCATACCATCTTGCAATGCTAGGTTTAAAACGTAGACCTGATTAAGAAGGGTTCCCCAATACTGTCTCCACAAGATTTCTCCGCTCTTTGGGTTGACAGGGTCTGCAAAGTCTCCCCCTTGCGAAGGGGAAGATTTAGAGGGGGTAAATTAGTTGGAAGGGGCAAATAAGGATCAGCCCAATGACGGAAATCTTCAATCAATCTTCGGAAAGGCAAAAACGCCAATTGCTACGGAATCATAGCCCGGCCGCCGAACGACGCCTGTGGCTCAGACTGCGTAATCGGCAGTTGCTCGACTGTCGATTTCGCCGACAGTACGGCATCGGCCGTTACGTGCTTGACTTTTACTGCCCCCAACTCAAGCTGGCCATCGAGGTGGATGGGGATAGTCATTATCAAACGGGCATGCCTGAGCACGACCAGCATCGTCAGAGGCATATCGAGTCGCTGGGGATTCACTTCTTGCGCTTTACCAACACCGACGTATTCGAGCGCCTGGACGATGTGGTCGCCTGCATTGCGGCGGACCTCATGCGGGCCATCGGCGCCCATTCTGACCCCCTCTAAATCTCCCCCTTCGCAAGGGGGAGACTTCGGGTCGCTCACAGTTCCCTTCGCGAGGGGGAGACTTCGGGTCGCTACAGTTCCCTTCGTAAGGGGGGGACTTCGGTTTCTCGGCAAGCTTGCCGGTCCTGACACGCTAGACCGCCTGGTGTCCAATAGGACCCATGACGAACCGTACCCTTTACCTCGCCGCCTACGACATCAGCTCCCCGACCCGGCTGAGGGCCGCGCTGTACGCTCTGAAGGCACACGCCAGCGGCGGCCAGAAATCGGTGTTCGAGTGCTTCCTAACACCCGCGGAGCGCCGCGAACTGCTGGCGGAAGTGAAGGACATCATCGACCCGGACGAGGACCGGTTCATGCTGATGCCACTGGCGCATCCGGACGGCATTCAAACATTGGGCATCGCCGTCAAACCGGCCGATGCGGATTTCTACTACGTAGGCTGAACGGAGCATATCGCATGGGCACCCTGTATCTGGACCGCAAGGATCTCAGCCTGCGCCTCGGCAATGGCCAGATGATCATCGAGGAGCCGGGACAGCGCCCGCGCGGCATCCCTCTGAAACTGCTGGAGCGGGTGGTCATCCAGGGCCGCACGGGCCTGGACAGTGCTCTGCTGGGCGCGCTGGGCGAACAGGGCGCGGCCGTCCTGTGCCTGAGTGGCCGCCACAGCCGCCGCACTGCCCTGCTGCTCGGCCCCGGCCACGCCGACGCCCGCCGCCGGCTGGCCCAGTACCGTCTGAGCGACCAGCCCGAACTGCGGCTGGCCTGGACCCGCGCCCTGCTGAACGGCAAGCTGCGCGCCCAGCGCCGCACCCTGACCGACGCCCTGGCGCACCGTCCGGATTGCCGCAAGCCCTTGAGCGATGGCATCGCCCGCCTGGATGGCTGCCTCCCGGCCCTGGCCCAAGCAGATGACATGAATGTCTTGCGTGGCCTGGAAGGTACGGCCGCGGCGGGTTACTTTGCCGCCTTGACCTGCCTGTTCGCGCCCGCCCTGGAATTTACGGGACGCAACCGCCGCCCACCCCGCGATCCGGTAAACGCCTGCCTGTCGCTGGGCTATACCCTGCTCCACTTCGAGGCCGTGCGCGCCTGTCACGGGGCAGGGTTGGACCCGCTGCTGGGTTTCTTTCACGACTTGGCGTATGGCCGCGAGTCCCTGGCCTGCGACCTGATCGAACCGCTCAGGCCGCGGCTGGATGCCTGGGTCTGGGAGCTGTTCCGCACCCACGCCCTGCGGCAAGACCAGTTCGTCGAGGACAAGGGCGCCTGCTTGCTGGCCAAGGCAGGCCGGCAGATGTTCTATGCCTGCTACGAAATCTTCGCGCGCCGGCTGCGCCGCTACCTGCGCCAGCAAACCTACCGACTGGCCGGGGAACTGCTGCGGCTGGCGCCCGATCTGGCTGCACTGCCCCACACCGAGCCATGAAACCTTTATACCTGAACGGCAGAACCGGCATGACCGTGGCGCTAGATGAACCCGCCCTGCGGGTAGCCGCACCTGGCCGGGCGCCGACCCTGTATCCCTTGCAGCGCATTTCCAGGGTCATCGCGTCCGGCTCGGTGGAGTGGTCCACGGCCGCGCTGCTCGCCTGCGCCGAGCGGGGGATCACGGTTACCTTCCTGCATGCGGATGGCGCCATCCATGCCTACCTGTTTGGGGAGTCCACCCAGCGCGCGGGGCTGTTCTGCCGGCTGCGCGATCTGCTGGACCGTCCCGACTGGCGGGAACGCTACGGCGACTGGTATCGGGCCATGGAAAGCCATGCCCGCCGCGCGCTGGTCAAGCGCCTGGACCTGGACCTTGATAAGGCGCCATCCGCGGCGCGGCTGACGGCGCTGCTGGACACCCACAAACAGCGCTATGCCAGTCCGGGGATTTGCCGGTTTCTGGACAAACGGCTGCGCGGACTGCTCGCCGCCCTGGTCGCGGAACTGCTGGCGGAGACCGGGTTGGCGGCGGAACAGGCGCGCGGGCTGAGTGACCGCCTGGATCTGGGACGGGACCTGGTCAGTCTGCTGACCTGGAACCTGCACCTGCCCTTGCTGGAACTGCTCTCCCGCGGGGACCAGGGCCATGATCAACGCCTGGACGATGCCGAATTGGTGCGTCTGTTCGAGGCGCATAGCGCTAAGCTGCGCCAGGTTGGACGCGGCGTGCTCAATCGCCTGCATGGCTGGCTGGCGGAACTCGGCTGATGAGCCACCCGGAACGCCTGTATCTCATTTGCTACGACATCGCCGATCCCAGAAGGCTGAGCAGGGTCGCGCGCCATCTCGAAAGACACGCCTGCCGGGTGCAATATTCCGTGTTCGCCGCCCAGATCGGCGCGGCCCGGCTGGCGTGCCTGTTGGCCGAACTCGCCGCGCTCATCGAGCCTGGCGAGGATGACATCCGCGCCTATCCCCTGCCCCATCAGGCCGACGTCGATCTACTGGGCAGGCAGATCTTCCCCGACGACGTGCTGCTGATCCGCAACGGCCACAACGTCCTGCGCCTGGGCTCACCGGTCGGACGAGGCGACGCGGAGCGCTGTGAATCCTAATCCCCCCGCCCCCGATCGAGCCCACCCAGCAGCCGATCAAGGGCTGGCTTGTCCCAGCCGTTCGACCTCCAGGGCGGTTTCCAACACTTCCCGGGCGAGCTTGTGCTTGATGATCAAAGGACCGATGCCGGGCGGAAACCAGAAGCTGGGGACCAGATCGGCGCTGAACACCAGCCGGGTGCCGCCATTCTCCGGTACCAGGCGCCAGCGCGCCTCACCCTCCTTAAAGCTGCTCTCGGCGGGATCGATGACAGCCTCGATGTCATTGTTAGGCAGCGTGCGCACTTCCTGAACCCAGGCATACTCCAGACAGATCACCAGGATGCAGACCTCGGAAACCACCCGCATGCGCACCTGACCATTGCCCTGGCGCGTCAGAATCTGCACCGCTTTGATGCCCTGATTTACCTGGGGCAGATTCTCGTACTGGGTGAGGATAGCGCGCACCCGCGACTCGGGAACCTGGATCAGCACCTCGGAGTGGACGATAAAATGTTCCCCGCGACGCTCCACGACGCTTTTGATGACCTCGCCGGCCCCGGCGGGCAGGGTCGCCAGGTACAGGACCAGGGCGGTTGCGCAGATCCGCCGGGCGCGGTTCCGGACCACCTATTTGCTGGCCTCTTCCAGCAACCAGTTGCGAAAAGCGACGATCTTCGGCTGTCCGGCGGTCACCTCGGGGCACACTGCGCGACCTCGGCCTCGGCCGGGCGTCCGTATATCAGACATGGCGCCAACCGTTCTGAAAACCCTGATTATCAGCACTGGAGCAACACAAATGAGATACGGTGTCCCTGAAGCGGCCAATCCTAATAACGACTGGCTTGCTTCGATCAGCACCGACGATATATGCCATATCCAAGAAGGCTACCGGCCGCGTCGTGAGTACACCTACAGCCTTTGCCAGCGCGAGCTTGCCAAGCCTGCGGGACTTCATCGATCGCCGTCAGCAGGCCGCCAATGCGACGATAGCCGCGGCAAGCCGCAACACCTCGCTGCCGATCACGTCATGAACGGTGTTTTATCTTGAGCCGGCCCGCAGCCCGGGTTCGCGCCGCCGGCGTCGCGGTCAACGCGATGCGGGCGCCAATCCGGACATCCGCGTGGTGTCCCGCGGCCGTCAAAAAGGCCCGTTGAAACCGGATGAGCCGACCACCCTTGGTGAATGCATCCTCGCTCACCCGCAGCAAACCGGCGCTGACCAACCCACCCAGAATAACTTCGAAGGCGCGCCGGTCGAGGCCCACGCAAGCCTTGCGATACAACTGGCCGGTGCTCTGGCCGTCCCCCGCGCGAAGCGTATCCAGAACCTGCTGGACGAACCGCTGCTCTAGCGCGGTCGGTTGCCGGAAGCGTCGTACCACACAGTCCTGAGGCGCGCACACGTCGCACAGGCCGCAGGGCTGCCCGCTGTCCTCCTGGTCACCGAAATGCCGCACCAGTTGCAGCATTCGGCATTCATGACCCTGGGCGCAGCGCATCATCTGTTCCAGTTGCTCAAGCTTGTGCTCACATTGCAGCCGGTAGGCTTGTTGCCACTCCTCTGTACCGCGGCTGACGATATCAGCCTGTTCCAGCCGGGCCCCGCCGTGGACCCACAGCTTTTCCAGGGCGATCGCAAAGACCTCGGGATCCATGCCCAGCGTCTCGCATAGCCCGTCTCTGGGCCGCGACTGCTGGCTCAGAACCCGGTAGATCCGCTCCAGAACCTCGCTATCCGGATAGCTGCGGCGATGAAAAAACTCGTGGGTTCGGCGGTCGGCATAGGAGTACAGCAAGACTGCCCGCGAGGATCCGCCGTCTCGTCCAGCGCGGCCGATTTCTTGATAATAGCCCTCCAGGCTCCCAGGTAACGCGGTGTGAATCACCGTGCGGATATCCGCTTTGTCCACCCCCATGCCGAAGGCGATGGTAGCGACGATGACATCCAGTTCGCCGGACAGAAACCGAGTCTGAACGTGCTCCCGCTCCTCCGTCCTCATCCCCGCATGGTAGGCCGCGGCGGGAAATTCGACTTGCAGCGCCAGGCCCAATGTTTCGGCCTCCTTGCGGGTTGGCGCATAGACGATGGCCGGCCGCCGGCCGGCATCGGCCAATATCCGGGTCACCGCTTCCTGGCGTTCGGCCTGCTTCACCTCGGCCGTTTCCACCGCGATGTTGGTGCGGCGGAACCCGTGAATGTGGCGGATCGCCTTCGGCATATCCAATTGCTGGACGATATCATCCTGAACCAGCGGCGTGGCGGTGGCGGTCAGCGCGATCACTGGCGCTGGGCGCAGGAGGGGCAGACGGCTGCCCAGCATGCGATAGTCGGGGCGAAAATCATGACCCCAGTGAGAGATGCAGTGGGCCTCATCCACCGCGATGAGACTCGGCTTGCGCCTGGCCAGCATTTCAGGAAACCCGGGAACGCTAAAACGCTCGGGGGCGATGAACAGAAAATCCAGCTCGCCTTGCAGGTACTGGACGCATACCTGGCGCGAGGCCAGCCGGTCCCGGCCAGAATGAATGCGTTCGGCACGTATCCGCTGCCCGCGCAGCTTCGCAACCTGATCTTCCATGAGGGCGATGAGCGGCGAGACCACCAGCGTGGTGCCGCCTCTCGCCAGACCGGGGAGTTGAAAGCAAAGCGACTTGCCGGCGCCGGTGGGCATGACCAGCAGGACATCCCTGCCCCGCGTCACATCTTGACAGACCGCTTCCTGATAGGGCCTGAACGAGGACAGCCCGAAGCGTTTTTTTAACAGGCTATCCTGTAGCTCCAAGACCAGCGGCGATGACATGGTGGAATTACGATCGAGCCGCCGCTTTCCGTGCTGGAAAACTCACCGGTTCGACCGTTTGGTTGATTTGGACTGAGCTTCCAACTTAGCCTGCTTGACCGGCTTGGCCGCGGTTGCTGACTTGGCCGGAGCCGCCACCTTGGCTTTCGCAACCGACCGGTTCGATCTACCGGCGCTGGCCGGCTGACTCCTTTGGGCGGTTCCGGCCTTCGTCGTCGAGTTGGCTTTTGCGACAGACTGGGTTGACCTGCCAGCCCGACCATGCTGCGCCGTGCGGGTGGATCGGGTTTGCTTCACCGACCTGGTCGTACTCGTCCGGCCAATGTGCGCCGTGCGGGCGGACGTGCTGAAGGTGCGCCTGATTGCTCTGGGCGGCGGCGGGGATGAATCCACTTCCTCTTCTTCACTGGGCGCGGAATACCCAAAGGGTGACTCGGTGGACTCGCTTGCAAAAACCGGACTCACCGACCACCTGCCCTCAAGCTTCGCGAACCCCTGGTCAAGAATGGTACGCATATGGGCATCGCGTGCGCCCGGCGAGTTGCCCCCGAACACTACCCCTATGAGACGGTGCCCGGAGCGGCTCGCGGACGCGACCAGATTGAATCCCGAGTCGCGGATATAGCCGGTCTTGATGCCATCGGTGCCTTCGTAGTTGTAGAGCAAGTGATTGTGATTTCGATAGACTCTGTTACGGAAATAAAAGTCGGTGGCGGCAAAATAACGATAATACTGAGGAAAATCCCGGCGCAAGGCATACGCCAATCGATACATGTCCCAAGCCGTGGTGATTTGCTCCGGGTCTGGCAAGCCGGAGGCATTGCGAAAAACGGTCTGGGTCATGCCCAGCATACGCGCCTTCTGGGTCATCTGCTGGGCAAAGCCGTACTCCGACCCCCCCAGCGATTCAGCGAACACGGTAGCGGCATCGTTCGCCGACAGCGTCACCAGGGCATAGATACCCTGCTCTACGCTGAGTATCTCGCCGGGCCGCAGTCCCAGTTTCGTGGGTGGCCGGCTGCAAGCATACTCGGACGCCACCAACCATTGCTCGAGCCCAAGCCTGCCCCGCGCCAGCGCATCGAAGACCATGTACAGCGTCATCATTTTGGTTAGTGACGCGGGATGCCGGTATTCGTTCGCATTGCGCTCGAACAATACCGCACCGCTATTCGGATCGACGACCAATGCCGAATAGCGTGCCTGTGCAGCGGGCGCCAGCATGGCGGAACCGGCCAACAGCAGCAGAGCGGCCAGGCGGATGGTAAGAGACGCTGGAATCATCGGAGGATTTCCCTTTCGGTCGACAACGGGCGCCACGGGGCGCTAGGTATTTTTATGAGTATAGCTTTCATGGGCGATTTTCGGGGGTTTGTCAGTCTTGAGGTGCACTCATCCTACCGTTCCGGAACCCCGAGGGGAAGGGCATGGCCCGCGGGCATATCCGCGGCCGCCTCCAGGTTTGCTTTTGCCCGGCGCGCTTCGCCTCCTGCGGCGAAAATCAGGAAGTGAATTTGTATACCGGTTGGCCTGTCTTTGGCAAGCCGGCACTGAAGACAGATCATCCGGCAACTAGCGAACCCGGCGGAAGCCATTGCATAATGCTGGGGACATGGAACAGATTGACCGCGTTGACGCATCAAACCCGTAGCCCAAATGGCGCCTAACGGAATCCGGGGAAAACCAGTATTTCCGGATTCTGCTTCGCGTTATCCAGACTGCCCGCCAACCAAGACACGATGGATAAGGTAACCGGAATGACTATCCCGAACAGCGAGAAGGACACGATCGTCATTGGCTCCGGCATCGGAGGCTTGGCCTGCGCCGCCGCCCTCGCCAAGTGCGGGCGGCGGATACTGGTGCTGGAGCAGCAAGCCGCCGCCGGCGGTTTCACGAAATCGTTCAGTCGCCATGGCTTTACCTGGGATGTAGGCGTACGCCACCTCGGCGGCGTAGGGCCTGACAGCCCATCGGCGGCCCATCTTGCCTGGCTCTCCGAAGGCACGCTCCAGATGGCCCCGCTCGGTCCCGTGTATGAAACGGTGCATTTTCCAGGCGGCTTCGAGATCCAGTTCTCCCGGCCCGAGCAGGCGCTGCGGATGGATCTCAAGGAACGGTTTCCCGCCTCGGCGGCGGAAATCGATGTCTATTTCGAGGCGCTGCTCGAGGCGGAGCAAGCCGCCCATTCGATGCTTACGCTGCGTTCATTGCCGCACCTCCTCGCCAATCTCTACTCGGCATGGAAATTTCCCGCCATCAAGCAATGGTGCGGCAAAACGACCGGCGAGGTGTTGGACGAGCTGATCGGTGATCCTAAACTGCGCGCAGTGCTCGCCTCGCAATGGCTCGACTATGGCGGACTCCCTCACCACGCCAGCTTCGGCGTGCATGCCGCCATGATTCGCAGCTTTCTGGACGGGGCGTTTTACCCCTCCGGCGGGGCCAAGGCCTTCGCCGAGAAACTGATTCCCGTGATCGAGCACGCGGGCGGGAAAGTCGTGCTGAACGCCAGAGTGGAGCAGTTACTGGTTGAAAATAAAACCGTTTGCGGCGTGCGACTCGCTGATGGCGCCACGGTGCGCTCCCCCCGCGTGGTGTCCGCCGCGGGGGTGCTGGTTACCGTCGGCAGATTATTGCCCGAGGAGTTACGGCAGTCTGAATGGGCAAGAGAAATTCTATCGCTGGAGCCATCCGTTTGCCACCTTTCCCTGTATCTGGGTCTTGAGGGGAATATTCGCGCCCATGGCGCGACGCTATCGAATCACTCGATTTATGAAACCTGGGACCCTGATGCGAGCATCTGGCGCAATCCCTTCAACAGCTCAGCGGCGCCGTGTTGCTTTGTCTCGTTCCCCTCGCTGAAAGACCCGCAGCATAAGCCGGGAGAGCGACAGAAACACACCGGTGATATCCTCGTCATGGTGAGTTGGGAGGCGTTCCGCGAATGGGAAAATGCGTGGCGGGAAGGCCGGGAAGATGAATATCAGCGCCATAAGGCACGCATCGAGCAAACTCTGCTTAAGCAGTTCGGGCGCTATTTTCCAAAACTGGTGCCGCTGATCCGTTACCATGAATTGGCTACGCCGTTGTCGACTGTTCATTGGCATGGTTCTCCGCACGGCGCTATTTACGGTGTGGAATGCACGCCGCGGCGGTTCCTTTCCCGCGGTCTCGATGTCGTGACACCGATTGCTGGCCTGTATCTGGCCGGCCAGGACGTGGTGACACCGGGAGTGATCGGCGCCCTGAACGGCGGCCTGTTGGCCGCCGCGGCCATCGACCCGCGCATCTTCGAGCATCTGTGAAAACGATGCTCACGTTGATTGCCCCAATTGCACTGGTAGGCGTTTGCTGCTTAGGGTTGCCCACCGCATGGGCAACGGCCGTCGCCGTGGATGTCGGGCACTCGCTGGCCAGGCCGGGCGCCATCAGCGCCCGCGGGATGACGGAATTCGAGTTCAACCGTGTGTTGGCGCTGGCGCTGCAGCGTGCGCTGGAAGCATATGGTTTCAAGGTGTCACTGATTGGCGCGCAGGGCGACATGGCTGAGCTACGCGGACGCACGGCAGCGGCGGCCGAGGCGGATTTCTTCCTGTCCATCCATCACGACTCGGTGCAATCGCATTATCTAGAAGACTGGCAACCGGATGGTGAGCGGCGTCATTTCAGCGACCATTTCTCCGGTTTTTCGCTGTTCGTGTCGCGGCTCAATCCCCATCTGTCAACCAGCCTCGCGTGTGCATCGGCCATCGGGACCGCGCTGAGGCAGGCAAGCTTTAAACCATCAGCGCACCATGCGGAACCCATTCCGGGAGAGAATCACCCGTTTGCCGATGCGCCTAACGGCGTTCACTATTTCGACGATCTGGTGGTACTGAAAACCGCCACCCAAGCCGCCGTGCTTGTGGAAGCTGGCATCATCGTCAATCGCGCCGATGAATTGCTGCTACGGGAACCCCTGACGCACGCAAAGATAGCCGCGGCGATCGCCGGCGCCGTCAGGGGTTGCCTGGCCCGCCAGCCAACAGGGCTCCCAGGACCAGCCGTTGACAGCAACATCAACCCTTAGAACCCGGCCGCGCTTCCAAGGTCACTCGTCCTAAAAAAGCTGATCCCGGTAAAATAACGCGGGCCCCGAGCAGGTCCCGATTACAGAGCAAACGTATGCTATCGACCACCCGGTTTCCAGCCTGGATTAATGATCCTACTCTTCTTCCCGCAGAGAAAATTCTGGTGAGAGCACTGGCCGTTGCGGTCATAGTGGTACTCACGATCTTTATAGCGCTAGCGATTTTCGACTATCCGGCGGCGGATGATTTTTGTTACGCCGCCAAGGCCAATCAACTGGGATTCATGAGGGCACAAGCCTTCTGGTACGAACACTGGTCGGGCCGGTACACCCTGAATATGGCATGGACCGCCTTAATGATGTCGGGAGATATTCTCCAAATCTACCGCTACCCACCGATGATTCTCCTGGTATCGACTTGGTTGGGCTTTTGTTTTCTGACGGCGCGACTCACGCAGCCTCATTTCTCGATTCCTTTTATTCTTCTCTTGGGAGGAATAGAAACTCTGCTGTTCATCTCAGGCATTCCCGATCCCGCCCAGACTTTCTACTGGATAGGGGGCAGTTTTACCTACCAGATGGCCAACATCTTCCTTATTTTTCTGCTTGGACTGCTGCTCTGGAGAGAGACCACGGCGAACAACCAACCGCTAAGAATACTCATCTTCTTTCTTTCCAGTTTGTTGGTCGTTGCCACCATCGGGGTGAATGAGATCTCTCTTTTGTTGACCGTCACTATCCTGTGCGGTGGTACCTTTTATGCGGTACGGATGCGTCGTGATTCCCTCGCTTTCTGGGTGGCGTTACTGGTGATAGCCAGCGGGGCCACTCTGGTCAGCGTCATGGCGCCAGGCAATTATCAACGCTACGCCGTCATCGAACACTACCCCATGTTGCGTCCGACACCGTGGCTTGCGGTATTCCTTTATCTTCCCTGGGTGGCATTGCGACTTTTGTATTGGCTTTCCAATCTCGGGTTATGGTCATCGGCGTTCATTCTGCTGGTGACCACATTTCACATCGCCAGAGCGCGACTTTATGTCGACGGAAAATTCGCAAGATCGTTCTTGATCTTGCCGGCACTCTGGATAAGCATGATCTTCATCCTCAACGCGGTCGGCTTTCTAATCAGTCGATACCCTTTGCCCGAGAGGGCGGAAAGTGCTGTCTATCTGCTATTTTTGCTCGGCTGGTACCCTTCCTTCATTATTCTCGTCCACTTCCTGGTTGGCGATAAGATCCACATCAGTGACCGGCGTCTGGTCGCGCCAGCGGCCGCGCTTTTACTCATCAGTCTGTTGGGAACGCCAAACGTCTTCGAGGCATACAAAGATGTATACAGGGGTTACCGCTACGCCCAGGAGATGAGCGAGCGCTTCAACACTATCCGGGTCGCCAAGCAACGGGGAGAGACAGAAATCGCCGTTGGCAGCATCTCCAAACCACCCAGGACCCTGTTCGCCACAGAGCTTGCAACCAACCCGGGCAACTTTAGGAACAAGTGCATGAGCGAATACTATGGACTTGACTCCATCAACCTCGGCCCCCCAGCAAGGCAGTGAAAACCCAGCCGAGGATTAGGAAGGCGACAAAAAATGTCCAAACAGTGAGTGCTGCTCGCGCTTCGTTACGCTCCGCCAACGAAGCGCGACCCCCCGTGGAAACATCAGCGCATCGTAATGACCACTTTTCCGGTCGTCCGGCGTTCCAGCAATTCCACCAAGGCATCCCGCGCCTGCGCCAGCGGAAAGGTCTGGGAGACATGCGGCTTGAGCAGGCCCTGCGCATACCAGGACAGCAACTCCGCCAGGGATTGATGCATCAAACCGGGATTCCGCCACATATAGGCCCCCCAGTAGAGACCAATGACGGCGCAGTTCTTGACCAGCAGCAAGTTCGCCGGGGGCCGCGGGATCTGGCCGCTGGCGAAACCCACAATCAGAATCCGTCCTTCCCAATTGATGCAGCGCAACGATGCCTCGAACACATCCCCGCCGACCGGGTCGTAAACCACGTCGGCGCCGCCCAATGCCTTGACCTGCTCGCGGATATCCTCGCGGGAGTAGTCGATCAGATGATCAGCTCCGTGCGCGGCAGCGATCTTGAGCTTTTCCGTACTGCCCGCCGTGGCGATGACTCTGGCGCCCAGGTGCTTGCCGATTTCTACGGCGGTCAGGCCGACGCCGCCGCTGGCGCCATGGACCAGCAGGTTTTCGCCGGCCTTGAGACGCGCCCGATGAGTCAGGGCCAGATGGGATGTGCCATAGGCTACCGGAAACCCGGCGGCGGTAACAAAGTCCATGGTGGGCGGCAGCGGAATGACAGCCATCGCCGGCACTACGACTTCCTCGGCATAACCGCCATAGGAAACCACCGCCATGACTCGATCACCTGGCATCAGCCCGCTCACTCCCTTGCCGCAAGCCATTACCTCGCCGGCGACTTCCAGCCCAGGCGAGAACGGCGGGTCCGGGCGAACCTGATAGTTGCCCTGGATAAGCAGGGTATCGGCGAAATTCACTCCGCAGGCATGCACGGCAACCTTGATATGCCCCTCTTTCAGGCGGGGGCTGCCCACGTCTTGCAGCGACAAACTATCTGGCGTACCCCATTCTTTGCACACGACGGCTTTCATTCATCAAGTCTCCCGTATTGACATTTCGCTGTTAGGGTGGCGGCGAGATCACGCCAATGTCTACTCTTCCATACCATCAGGACTTACGCAAACAACCCTTTTTTGTCATACCCGCGAAAGCGGGTATCCAGCAGTCACTGGATTCCCGCCTGCGCGGGAATGACAGACTGCGTAAATCCTGACCATCTATTTTTCAGCCGCCCTGAGATACAATAAGCCCGGTTTCCAAACAATCCCTCAAGGCGGAATTCGATGGCCATTTCCCAGTCTCCCCTCCAGCGTCGCCATTGCGTGGCCGTCCGTGTCGGCCAGATTACCATCGGTGGGGCAGCACCCATCGTGGTACAGTCCATGACGAATACCGATACGGCGGATGCCGTCACCACTGCCGCGCAGGTGGCCCAATTGGCCAAGGCGGGCTCTGAACTGGTGCGCATCACCGTGAACAGCGAAGAAGCCGCCCGCGCAGTGCCCGAGATCCGCGAGCAACTGGACCAGTTGGGCCTGAGCGTGCCATTGATCGGTGACTTCCATTTCAATGGGCACCGGTTGCTCGGCAAATATCCGGATTGCGCCACGACGCTGGCCAAGTACCGGATCAATCCGGGCAACGTCGGTCGCGGCAGGAAAAAGGACGAGCAGTTCGCCACCATCATCGAACTCGCCTGCAAGTATGGCAAGCCAGTGCGCATCGGAGTGAACTGGGGCAGCCTGGACCAGGAACTGGCGGTCCGCATGATGGACGAAAACGCCCGCTTACGCGAACCAAGGCCGGCGGCCGAAGTCATCCGTGAAGCCATGGTAGTCTCGGCCCTGGAAAGCGCTCGGCGCGCCGAGGACATCGGGTTGGCGCACAACCATATCATCCTTTCCGTGAAGGTCAGCGGTGTCCAGGATCTGATCGCCGTCTACCGTACTCTGGCGGTCCGCTGCGATTATCCTTTGCATCTGGGGCTTACGGAAGCGGGGATGGGCAGCAAGGGCATCGTGGCTTCCACGGCCGGCTTAGCCGTGTTGTTGCAGGAGGGCATCGGCGACACCATCCGCATTTCCCTCACGCCAGAACCCGGCGGCAGCCGCGCCCAGGAAGTACTGGTCGCCCAGGAAATCCTGCAAGCCATGGGGCTACGGTCCTTCACCCCGAGAGTGGTGGCCTGCCCAGGCTGCGGTCGCACCACCAGCGATTATTTCCAGCACCTGGCCCAGGATATCCAAGCCTATCTGCGCCAGCAAATGCCCTTGTGGAGCACCCGGTATCCGGGGGTGGAAGAGATGACCGTGGCGGTCATGGGCTGCGTGGTGAACGGTCCCGGCGAAAGCAAGATGGCTAATATTGGCATCAGCCTGCCAGGCACGGGCGAATATCCGGTGGCACCGGTGTACGTGGATGGAAAAAAAACGATTACCTTGAAGGGCGACGGCATCGCCGCGGAATTTCAGCAGCTCGTCGCCGGGTATGTGGAAAGAACCTATGGGCCGGCAGCTTGATTTTTGAACAGGTGTTCGGATTCCACGTTGCGTCATCCAGGCTAGCCGTCACCCGCCGCAATTTCTCGATGCCGAAAGCAATCGACGGTATGATCATTGACCATCCCAACCGCCTGCATGAAAGCGTAGCAGATCGTCGAGCCCACGAACTTGAAGCCCCGCTTTTGCAACTCCTTGCTGATTTTATCGGAAGCCGGTGTTTTCGCTGGAATGTCTTGCAGTAAATGCCAGGCGTTGTGAACTGGCTTGCCGCCGACCAGCTCCCAAATAAATGCATCGAAGCCCCCATAGCGCGATTGAAGTTCCAGAAACGCTCGGGCATTGCCGATAGCGGCCTGGATCTTGAGTTTATTTCGCACAATCCCCGGATTTTGCAGCAATACCTGAAATTTGTTCTCGTCGTAGCGGGCAACCCGCTCCGGGTCAAACGTATCGAACGCTTGGCGGTAATTCTCTCGCTTGGCCAATATCGTCGCCCAACTCAGACCGGCTTGCGCCCCTTCCAGAATCAGGAATTCGAACAGCCGGCGATCATCATGCACCGGCACTCCCCACTCCTGATCGTGGTAATCCCGTTCCAGGGGGGTTTTATTCGCCCATCCGCAGCGCTGTTTATCCATGTTATTTAATATCCCAGACCACGCCGATTCATCGGCCTGCGATTTCTGTAACCCATGCTGATAGGCCCCATTACCTTGGTAGCAGCGCTGCTGCCGTTATAGTGGATGAAAAAATACCCATAGTAATGCCAAGCAATCCGGCTGAACCATAGCCGGTCGGTCGGAATACATGCCACTTAACGGCTATTTCTTGTATATACTTCCGCCCTCTACCCGCGTTAGCGACGAGTAACCACCCATCAGGTCACCATGGCGACACTCCTAGAAGTCACAGATCTCGTCAAACATTTTCGCGGCGTGAGGGCCGTCGATGGTGTCAGCTTTACCATCGCTAAAGGCATATGCTTTGGCTTGCTCGGACCCAATGGCGCCGGCAAGACCACCACGGTTGAGATGCTTGAGGGTATAAAGGCGCCGACCCGTGGTGAGATTCTCTACAAAGGAGAACCCCTCGGGCCACGCTTTCGCCATGAGGCAGGCATCATGTTCCAGTCCACCGCGCTGCAGGATTTCATCACCGTTGGGGAAACTTTGGAACTGTTCCAGCGCTTTTATTCGAAATGCCGGCCCTTGCCAGGAATCATCGAGAGCTGTTCGCTGCAAGGTTTCCTGGACCGCGATACCCGCAAGCTGTCCGGTGGTCAACGCCAGCGGCTGTTGCTGGCCATCGCCCTGGTCAACGATCCGGAGGTGCTGTTCCTGGATGAGCCCACCACCGGCCTCGATCCTCAGGCACGGCGCAACTTCTGGGAACTGGTGCAGACTATCAAGGCACTGGGCAAGACTATCATTCTCACCACCCATTACATGGAGGAGGCTTATAACCTGTGCGATGAAATCGCCATCATGGACCACGGCAAGATCATCGCTCAGGGTACCCCCAAGGCATTGCTGACCAAGCATTTTGACGATGTGGTGCTGCAATTGCCCCGTGAGGAATTCCCTGCAGGCCGTGATCATCTGCCGATGACGATAGTACACAGCCGCAACGCCGTAGAGATATTGACGAATGATGTGAATGCCACGATCCAGCAACTGCTGGCGCTTGGGGTTTCTCTGGCACACCTCCAGATCCGGCCACGCACCCTTGAGGATTTGTTTCTGGAGCTTACCGGCCGGGAGTTACGTTCATGAAACTGCAACGCTTCCTGGCGGTATTCAGTTCCCGCAACAAGGAATTCCTGCGAGACCGCTCGGCGCTCGCCTGGAATATTCTGTTTCCCGTCCTCATCGTCATGGGATTCGCATTCGCCTTCTCGGGCGAGTCGCCGGATTTGTACAAAGTCGGGGTGATCAAGGAACCGGCGCCCGCAACCAAGCCGGAGTTTCTTGCTACCCGCTATATACAGTTTATCCCCGTTACGGAATTGAACGCCGCGATCATCAAGGTAGAACGCCATCAACTGGACATGTTGCTCGACCTTGCCGCCCGCCGTTATTGGATCAACGACAGCTCGCCGAAGGGTTACCTGCTGGAGCAGGTGTTGCGTGGCACCAGCAGTGGCGAATTCAGCAAGCAAGCGGTAAGCGGTCGTGGCATACGCTATGTAGATTGGGTCATACCTGGCATTCTAGCCATGAACATGATGTTCAGCGCGCTGTTTGGCGTTGGTTACGTGATCGTGCGCTATCGCAAAAATGGTATGCTTAAGCGCCTAAAAGCCACGCCAGTCACCCCCTTCGAGTTCCTGGCGGCCCAGGTAGCCTCACGTCTGTGGCTGATCATGGCGGTCACTGTTACGGTATTCATAGGCACCGATCTGGTGATTGACTTTCGCATGCTCGGTTCCTATCTGAACCTGTTTATCGTCTTCGCGCTCGGCGCCGTCAGTCTAATCAGCCTGGGGATGGCAGTAGCCGCCCGCACCGCCAGTGAAGAACTGGCCGGCGGACTCCTCAACCTGCTGAGCTGGCCCATGATGTTTCTTTCCGGGGTGTGGTTTTCCCTGGAAGGCGTCCATCCCCTGCTGAAAAAACTGGCCCTGATCTTCCCTCTCACCCATCTCATCGAAGCGGCTCGGGCGATCATGATCGACGGCGCCGGTTTGCTGGACATCGCTCCCCACCTGCTAGCCCTGGCGGTGATGAGCGGCCTATTTCTGGCTATAGGTTCCTATTTATTTCGCTGGGAATGACCAGGTGCGCATTGCTATCATCATCCTCAAACCATGCCCCTGTTTGGTGCGTTTCTTTGCAAATTGTTAACGGTAAAATAATCCACGGCAAGACTACCCTTTGCCTACTACAACTATAAAATCGACTTCAACGAGGAGAACTCCCATGGCCGAGCAGAAAACGCCTGCGCACCTGCCAGAAATGCAGTTGCTGGAAGAAGCTGCCAAGGTAACGAAGAGTCTGGAAAAGCAAACGCTCTTGCACACACCGCATATCAAGGTACATGAAGTATCCAAGCTGGTGGAGAATTTCTCCAAGATTGCCGAGCAAAGCCAGCGCCTGGTGCAAACCTATCTGGAGAATCAAAAAAAACCGGATGCCAATTTCTCGGTACCGGACCCTGGGATCGTCGCCAAGTCATTCCTGGAGATGACCCAGAAGATGCTGGCCGATCCCGCCAAGCTGATACAGGCCCAGACAAAGTTCTGGCAGGATTACCTCGCGTTGCTGCACAACACCTCCCAGCGAATGCTGGGTCAGCCGGCGGAGCCGATCGTGGCGCCAGATCCCGGCGACAAGCGATTCACCGAAGCCGAGTGGGCTGAGAACGTTGTCTTCGATTTCGTCAAGCAATCCTATCTGCTGACCGCCCACAGCCTCCAGCAGGCGGTCAGGGAGGTGGAAGGACTGGACGACAAGACCGCCGAGAAGGTGGATTTCTATACGCGGCGATTCGTGGACGCCATCTCTCCGACCAATTTCGCCTTTACCAATCCGAAGGTGCTGAAGGCTACCCTGGAATCGGGCGGCGAGAATCTGGTCAAGGGACTGTCCAACCTGCTCAACGATCTGGAGCGCGGCAAGGGCAAGTTGCGCATCAAAATGACCGATATGGACGCCTTCACGCCGGGCAAGAATGTGGCCGCAACACCTGGCAAGGTCATTTATCAAACCGAGCTGATGCAGTTGATCCAGTACAACCCCAGCACTGCCCAGGTCTTCAAGCGCCCGCTGCTGATCGTGCCGCCGTGGATCAACAAATTCTATATTCTCGATCTGCGCCCCGGCAATTCCTTCATCAAGTGGGCGGTCGACCAGGGCTTTACGGTATTTGTCATCTCCTGGGTCAACCCGAACGAGAAACTGGCCGAGATGGATTTCGAGCACTACCTGGACCAGGGCACCTTGGCGGCCCTGGATGCCATCGAGAAAGCCACCGGCGTGCGCGAGGTCAATGCCATCGGCTACTGCATAGGCGGCACCCTGCTGTTCAGCACCCTGGCCTATTTGTCGGCAAAGCGGGACAAGCGGGTCAAGAGTGTCACCGGGCTCACCACCATGCTCGATTTCACCAACGTGGGTGAGCTGTCGGTCTTCATCGATGAGGAACAGTTCGAGCATATCGACAAGGGAATGGAGACCAAAGGTTACCTGGAAGGCCATCACATGGCGGGGGTATTCAACCTCATGCGCGCCAATGATCTGATTTGGTCTTTCGTTATCAAGAACTACCTGCTGGGCGAGGACCCCTTCCCGTTCGACTTGCTGTACTGGAATGCCGACTCCACCCGCATGCCCAAGGCCATGCACACCTTCTATCTGCGCAATATGTATCTGAACAACAAACTAAAGGAACCGGGCAGCATCAGCATGTTGGGCCAGCCCATCGACCTAGGCAAGATCAAGGTGCCGGTGTATTTTCTATCCGCCAAGGAAGATCATATCGCCCCCTGGAAGTCTACCTACGCCGGCACCCACCTGCCCCGTGGACCAGTGACGTTTGTGCTGGGCGAATCCGGCCATATCGGCGGCGTGGTCAATCCGCCAGCGGCCCAGAAGTATGGCTACTGGACCAACGATACACTGCCTGCCACACCCGATGAATGGCTCACCGGTGCCCAGGAACATCAAGGCTCCTGGTGGACCCACTGGCTGGAGTGGATCAAGCCTCTTGCCGGCGAACAGGTGGACGCACGCGTACCCGGGGACAGAGAGCTTACCCCTATCGAGGATGCCCCGGGTTCCTACGTGCTGGTGCGCAGCGAATGAGCGCCGCTCCAAACTGAATTGCTTGCGGCGTGCGCTCTTCCTGCACGGGGGAGCGGCAAACCGGGAGTAGTTGAGGTATTATTCCCTACGGATTAGAGAGGAGAAATACACATGGCAAACAACGAACAAATGGGGCAACTTCAACCAGGCACGGTGCTGACGTGGAACCAGGACATCAGGGGCAGCGAAAACTTTCCCAAATACGTCGCCTTAGTGGGGGCAGGCCCGTTTTCCAATTATGAGGTTACCGCGGTTTCACCAAAACCTCCGGTTTACGGAGACGAACGCTTCCGCGACGGCATGCGGGTACCGGAGAAACTGATCAGCGAAACCGCCCGTGCCAATGAGGCACGCCAGGTTGGCTCATCCCAACGCATCAAAATCCACGTGGTCGATAGCGAAGGTCATCATGTATCGGCGGAATTCCCCAGCCACTTTTTCCAGCCGGTAGAGTAGCAACCCACCTCGACCCCCCCTTAGTACTTTGGGGGGGTGATAGGATCGCCGAGGGTACTCTCAAATACTGAGGGCCGGTTTTTCCGGCGGCACCGCATCCAGGTCGATGTTGTCAACGCCATTGAACACCAGAAAGTGCCGGCCCTTGACCCGCCCGACCAGGGTCACCCCGACCTTCTGGCCCATTTCCAACCCCATGCGGGTAATCCCGGAGCGGGACAGCAGCAAGGGTATTCCCATTTGCGCAACCTTAATGACCATCTCCGAGGTCAGCCGACCGGTGGTATAAAAGATCTTGTCGCCTCCCGGTAACCCTTCAAGCCACATCAGCCCGGCGATGGCGTCCACAGCGTTGTGGCGGCCCACGTCCTCCACGAAGTGGAGGATCTCCGTCCCCTGGCAGAGGGCGCAACCGTGCACGGCGCCGGCCTGTTTGTAAACCTCGTTGCGAGTGGTGATATTGTGCAACAGCGCGTAGATCAGGGACTGACGAAAACGCAGCCTGGGCAGTCGCACCTGTTCCAGTTTCTCCAGGATGTCCCCGAAGATCGTGCCCTGGCCGCAACCAGTGGTGACGGTGCGTTTGTCCAGCCGGGAAGATTCCCCGGCCATGCCGCTGTGACTGGTCACGGCCACGGCCTCGCTGTCCCAGTCCACCTGCACGGCCTTGAGCGCATGGATGTCCTCCACAAAACCCTGGTTGCGCAGATAGCCGATGGCCAGTGCCTCCGGATGACCCCCCAGGGTCATCAGGGTAACGATCTCGCGCCTGTCCAGGTACAGAGTCAAGGGCCGTTCGCCGGCGATTTCGATATCCCGGTTACGGCCGCACTCATCCATCACCGTGACAGGATAGGTGGGATACAGACTGGCCCGAGTCATTGTGGGGCGATAAGGCATGGTCAAGGTTTCCAGCAGTGCCGTGGCTCGTTTACCTTGAGGGCCGCCACCCAGACGACGCGTCAATAACGCTGCGCATCGCGGTCCTCGAACGACGGCTGCAGTACGGATTTATCGCCTGATCGAGCGGCGGGTTTGTCCACACTCCCGAACAGCGCGGCCAGCGAAGCCTGGAAGGCGACACTCTATGACCCCAGACTATGGCTGGCGCTTGGCCCGAACCGGCAGAAAAAGCATTCCAGCAGCTCTTACGGTTAGGATAGAGCAATCTCATTCCGGCCGCATGTGTGGGAACAGCAGCACATCCCGGATCGAGGGGGCGTCGGTAAACAGCATCACCAAGCGGTCGATGCCGATGCCCTCGCCTGCCGTGGGCGGCATGCCGTATTCCAGGGCACGGATGTAATCGGCGTCGTAGTGCATGGCCTCCTCGTCACCCGCCGCCTTGGCCTCCACCTGCTTGCGGAAGCGCTCGGCCTGGTCTTCGGGATCATTCAATTCCGAAAAGCCGTTGGCGATTTCCCGGCCACCGATGAACAGCTCGAAGCGGTCGGTCAACAATGGATTTTCGTCGTTGCGCCGCGCCAGTGGCGAGGCCTCAGTAGGATAGGCGGTGATGAACGTAGGCTGCTTGAGCAGATGCTCCACCGTCTCCTCGAAGATCAGCAATTGCACCCGGCCCAGGCCGTAGTCATCCTTGATGTCCAGCCCCAGTTTCGCGGCGATGCGGCGGGCGCTGGCGAGATCCTGTAACTGCTCTACCGTCAGGTCCGTGTAGCGGTGGATGGCTTCGACCACCGTAAAGCGCTGGAAAGGTGCGCCAAAATCGTATGCCTCGCCCTGATAGGCGAGGCTTGTCGTACCCAGCAATACCTGGGCCATGCCGCGCAGCAATTCCTCGGTGAGATTCATCAAGTCCTGGTAATCAGCGTAAGCCTGATAGAACTCCAGCATGGTGAATTCGGGATTATGGCGGGTGGATAATCCCTCGTTGCGGAAATTGCGGTTGATCTCAAAAACTTTCTCGAAGCCGCCCACGACCAGGCGCTTGAGGTACAGTTCCGGCGCGATGCGCAGGAACAGATCCATGCCAAGAGCATTGTGATGGGTAATGAAGGGCCGAGCGGTGGCGCCGCCCGGAATAGGCTGCATCATCGGGGTTTCCACTTCCAGGAAACCCCGCTGGCTGAAAAAGGCGCGGATATGGCTGACGAGGCGGAACGGATCGAAAAACCCGCCGGCTGGACTCGTTCATGATGAGATCCAGATAGCGCTGCCGGTAGCGGGTCTCCTGATCGGCCAGGCCATGGAATTTCTCCGGCAGTGGCCGCAGGGATTTGGTCAGCAGGCGCAGTCCCTCTACCTTGACCGAGAGTTCGCCGGTCTTGGTCCTGAACAGCGTTCCCTCGGCGCCCAGGATATCGCCCATATCCCAGGTCTTAAACTCTTCGTACAGGCCGTCCGGCAACGCGTTCTTCTGGACGAACAGTTGAATGTCGCCGGACAGGTCGCGCAGCCGCGCGAAGCTGGCCTTGCCCATGATCCGCTTGGCCAGCATCCGCCCGGCGATGTGGACCCGCAGGGGTTTGGCGTCCATTTCGACATTATCCTTATCGTCATAAGTGGCGTGCAGTTCCGCCGCCAGCGCATCGCGGCGAAAATCGGTGGGATAAGCGTTGCCAAGCTGGCGTAGCTCGTGCAACTTCTGGCGGCGAAGGGCAATCAGCTTGTTTTCGTCGTGTTCGCGTTCAGTGACCTGGTCGGACATGGTTTCCAGCTTTGTCAGGCCCCCCGTGCAAATGGGGGGTTAGGAGAAATTGCCTACAACCCGCTCTTGAGGCTGGCTTCGATAAAGCCATCCAGATCGCCGTCCAGCACGGCCTGGGTATTACCTACTTCCACCCCGGTACGCAGATCCTTGATGCGGGACTGGTCCAGCACATAGGAGCGGATCTGGCTGCCCCAGCCGATATCGGACTTGGTATCCTCCACGGCTTGGGCCTTGGCATTGCGCTTCTGCACCTCCAGCTCGTAGAGCTTCGCCTTGAGCTGTTTCATGGCGGTGGCCTTGTTCTTGTGCTGGGAACGGTCGTTCTGGCACTGCACCACGGTGTTGGTGGGTAGATGGGTAATGCGCACCGCCGACTCGGTCCGGTTGACATGCTGGCCGCCGGCCCCCGAGGCCCGATAGACGTCGATACGCAGATCCACCGGATTGATATCGATCTCGAAACTGTCATCCACCTCCGGCGAGACGAACACCGCCGCGAAGGAGGTATGGCGGCGATTGCCGGAATCGAAGGGGGATTTCCGCACCAGGCGGTGCACGCCAGTCTCGGTGCGCAGCCAACCATAGGCGTAGGGCCCGTCGAAGCGTACGGTGGCGCTCTTGATGCCGGCCACCTCGCCCGGTGAGACTTCGATCAGCTCGGTCGTGAAGCCGCGCCGTTCGCCCCAGCGCAGGTACATGCGCAACAGCATGTCCGCCCAATCCTGCGCTTCGGTGCCGCCGGAGCCCGCCTGAATATCCAAAAAGGCGTTGCAGGCATCCATTTCGCCGGCGAACATGCGGCGGAATTCCAGCTCGGCGACCTGGCTTTCGTACCTCTCCAAATCCCTTGCCACTGCGGCCACCGCCGCCGCATCGTCTTCCTCCTTGGCCATTCCGAGGAGTTCCGCGGCGTCTTCCAACCCCTTGAATAAGGCTTCCAGCGTGTTCACCACGGCTTCCAACTGCGCCCTCTCCTTGCCAAGCGCCTGAGCGCGTTCGGGAACGTTCCACAGGTTGGGCTGCTCCAGCTCGCGCTGGACTTCAGTCAGGCGCTCGTGCTTGTTATCGAAGTCAAAGATACCCCCTCAGGGACTGGGCACGTCCCTGGAGATCGTCGATCTGGTTGAAGTAGGGATTAAGTTCCTGCATGGACTCGTTTCTGCAAAGATATGCGAAAATTTACTGCCGGCAATAATTCAACAGTCCCAGCGTCGAGGCATCATGCTGGCCCATCGGTTTCTGGCCGCGCAACTCGGGCAGAATGGCGTTCGCCAGTTGCTTGCCGAGTTCCACGCCCCACTGATCGAAGGAATTGATGTTCCAGATCACCCCCTGTACGAAGACCTTGTGCTCATACAGGGCGATCAGGCTGCCCAGGGTTTTGGGTGTAAGCCGGTGATAAAGGATGGTGTTGCTGGGCCGGTTACCCTGAAAAACCTTATAGGGTAGCAGGGCCACCAGTTCAGGTTCCGGAAGCCCCTGCACCTGCAACTCGGCGCGGGCATGGGCCTGGGTCTTGCCCATCATCAGGGCCTCGGCCTGGGCCAGGCAATTAGCCAGCAAGATGGCATGATGGGCGCCGATGGGGTCCTGGCTATTGACCGGCGCCAGGAAGTCGGCGGGAATCAGACGGGTGCCCTGATGCAACAGTTGGTAGAACGCATGCTGGCCATTGCTGCCTAAGCCGCCCCAGACGACAGGACCGGTGGCATAGTTGACGGGCCGTCCCTGCCGGTCTACCGACTTGCCGTTGCTCTCCATATCCAACTGCTGCAGATAGGCCGGCAGCGAGCGCA
Source organism: uncultured Gammaproteobacteria bacterium (assembly GCA_963696325.1). Taxonomy (GTDB): domain Bacteria; phylum Pseudomonadota; class Gammaproteobacteria; order Competibacterales; family Competibacteraceae; genus CAVOJV01. The sequence continues at coordinate 24,485 of CAVOJV010000047.1, read as the reverse complement.
GATACTCGTCATAGATCAGCATCGCCTGGCTCTCGGCCCCGAAGAAATCGATATACCAGATCCCCAGCAACCCCAGGATCACCGGTATATTGTCCTCCAGGGGCGTGGTGCGGAAATGCTCGTCCATGGCGTGCGCGCCCTCCAGCAGTTCGATGAACCGGTCCATGCCCACAAATACCGCGATGGACAGGCCGATAGCCGACCACAGGGAATAGCGACCGCCTACCCAGTCCCAGAACTCGAACATATTGGCGGTGTCAATGCCGAACGCCCGGACTTTCTCGGTATTGGTGGAAACCGCTACGAAGTGGCGGGCTACGGCCGCATCGTTCTCCAGGGCCGCCAGCAGCCAGCCGCGGGCAGTGGTAGCGTTGGTCATGGTCTCCTGGGTGGTGAACGTCTTGGAAGCGACGATGAACAGGGTGGTTTCGGGGTCGCACTGGGCCAGCACATGACTGATGTGAGAACCGTCCACGCTGGAGACGAAGTGCATGCGCAGGGTAGGATCGCCATAGGGCGTCAGGGCTTCGCAAACCATCTTGGGACCCAGGTCAGAGCCACCGATGCCGATATTGACCACGGCGCGGATGCGCTTGCCGGTATGGCCTACCCAGTTGCCGCTGCGAACCTGTTCGGTAAACCGCCGGATCTGCTCCAGGACCCGGTTTACCTCCGGCATCACGTCCACGCCCTGCACGCGGATCGGCAGCTTGCTGCGGTTGCGCAGGGCCACGTGCAGGACGGCGCGGCGCTCGGAGTGGTTGATGGACTCCCCGCTGAACAGGCGCTCGATCCAAACCGGCACTTCGGCCTGCCTGGCCAGATCCACAAGCAGAGTAAACGTCTCCGCGGTGATGCGATTCTTGGAAAAATCCACCAGCAGGTCGCCAAACTGCCGGGAAAACCGCACGAAGCGCTGGGGATCGGCGGTAAACAGTTCGCGCATGTGCAAATTGGCGATACTGGCGTGATGGTCGCTCAAGGCTTGCCAAGCGGGCAGATTGCAGGGAGAAGACATAGAGGTATGTTCCTTGCTGATGCAATGTGATAGTTCAGGATTAATATTAATGTCCAATGAGGTAGGTTGTCGATGCGTCTCAGCATAGACACTACCGCGCACTGGGTTGGTGCGTTTAACCTGCGGCCCAGGCTGCGTAATTACTATTTCAGGGCAATCATACTGCCTTTGTCGATAACGAAAAGTCCATGCAAGCAACCGATAAAGAATTACGTGCCCGGGTAAAATTGCTCGGTACACTCCTGGGTGATGTACTGCGCGATCAGGAAGGCGGCAAGGTGCTAGAGGCGGTGGAGACCCTGCGCAAGGGCTTTATCGAACTGCACCGGGAAGACGATCCTTCTCATTATAACCGCGAGCGCTTGATGCGGCTCATCGAGGCGCTCAATCCCGAAACCGTGGCCCATGTGTTGCGCGCCTTCAATATCTATTTCAGCCTGACCAATCTGGCGGAGGAACAGTATCAGCATCAGGAGCGACGCGCCCAGGTGAGCCGCGGGAAACCGCTTTGGCAAGGTTCCTTCGACGCCACTCTGCGGGGTTTGTATGCCGATGGGGTCAGCGCCGCCCAGTTACAGGTTCTGCTGGACCATCTGCGCTTCACGCCCGTCTTCACCGCCCACCCCACCGAGGCCAAACGACGCGTTCGGCTGGGCGCCTTGCGGCGCATCTTTCTGACCTGTGAGCATCTGAGCACCGCCCGCCTTAACAAATATCAGCAGGCGGAGGTAGTCGAACGCCTGCGCAACCAGATTCAGATTCTCTGGAAAACCGACGAAGTCCGCAGCAACAAGCCGCAGGTTCGCGACGAGATCGGCAACGGCCTTTACTATTTTCGCGAGTGCATCTTCCAGGCAGTACCGACCATCTATCGTAACCTGGAGCGGGCGTTGAACTATGTGTACGAGGCCGAAGGCGGCAAAGCCGCCATCCGGGTACCGAGTTTTCTGCACTTCGGTTCCTGGATCGGGGGCGACCGCGACGGCAATCCCTTTGTCACCCCCGTGACCACCGCTCTTGCCTTGCGTCTGCAATGCCAGGAAATTTTACAAGAATATCTGCGCCGGATAGACGGGCTGGGGCAGGTGCTCACCTACTCCGCGTCGCTGGTAAGCCCCTCGCCGGCCTTCAACGCCAGTCTGGAGGCTGACGGCGAACTCGCCCGAGCGCTATTCCACGACCGGCCGGAGCAGTTCGCTCAGGAACCCTACCGGCGCAAACTCCGGCTCATGCAACACCGCCTGCAAGCCACCCTGCGTGAAGTTAGCGCTCGCTTAATGGGGCAGCCGACCAAACCGCCATTTTATGGTTATACCACGGAACGGGCATTTCTTGAGGATCTCTACCTGATCCGTGATTCCCTGATCGCCCACGGCGACGGCAATATCGCCGAAGCCGAACTCAAGGACTTGATCCGCTTGGCTGAAGGTTTCGGTTTCTACCTTGCCACCCTGGACATCCGCCAGGAATCCGGCCGGCATACCGACGCGGTGACGGAACTGTTCGCCAAGGCCCCCAATCTGCCCGACTACGCTGCCCTGTCCGAAGCGCAACGCCTCCAGGTACTGGGTGACCTGCTGTCGCACGGCGGCACGCCAATGCTGTATTGCGAGCATCTAAGCGCGGCCACCCAGGAAACCCTGGAAGTGTTCAAGATGATGGCCGAACTGCGCCGGGAAATCAGCCCCAGGGCGTTCGGGAGTTATGTCATTTCCATGACACATTACGCCAGCCACGTAATGGAAGTGCTGTTTCTGGCCAGCTTCGCCGGCCTGGCGGGACGCAACGGTGAAGGTAACTGGCATTGTAACATCTGCATAGTGCCATTGTTCGAGACCATTGAGGATCTCAGCAAGATCCAGCCCGTGCTGGAACAGCTGCTGGACCAGCCCGCATACCGGGAACTGCTCCGAGCGTCGGGCGATACTCAGGAAGTCATGCTGGGCTATTCGGACTCCACCAAGGACGGCGGCATCCTGGCTTCGAGTTGGAGCCTTTATCAAGCCCAGGAAAAGATCGTCGCCGTCACCACCCAGCGCGGCATCGCCTGCCGGTTGTTCCATGGCCGCGGCGGAACGGTGGGCCGCGGCGGCGGCCCCACCCACGAGGCGATCCTGGCCCAACCGCCCGGTACCGTGCGGGGGGAGATCAAATTTACCGAGCAGGGCGAGGTGCTGTCCTTCAAGTACAGCAATGTCGAGACCGCAGTCTACGAACTGACCATGGGCATCACCGGCCTGCTCAAGGCCAGCCGCGGACTGATTCAAGCCATCGAGCCAGTTCCTGGGTCCTACCTGGACATCATGAAGGTACTGTCCCGCCACGGGGAGCAAGTCTATCGCCAGCTCACCGACCACACACCCGGCTTTATCGACTATTTCTATGAGGCGACCCCGGTCAACGAAATCGGCTTGATGAACATCGGTTCACGGCCGTCCCATCGCAAACAAACCGACCGTTCCAAATACTCTGTGCGCGCCATCCCCTGGACGTTCGGCTGGGGCCAGTCCCGTCACACGCTGCCGGGCTGGTACGGCGTCGGCAGCGCGCTAGCGGCCTGGCATCAGGACGATCCCGAACGCTTGGCAGCACTGCGCGCCCTGTATCGGGAATGGCCATTCTTTCACTCCCTGATGAGCAACAGCCAGATGTCCCTGTACAAGGCGGACATGGCTATCGCCCGTGAATATGCACGATTGTGCCGCGATCCGCACATCGAGGAAACCGTTTACGGCCTGATCCTGGATGAGTACCGCAAGACTGTCGAACAGGTGTTAAAAGTAGCCGATAGCAGCGAGCTGCTGGAAGAAAATCCGACTCTGGTCTTATCCCTGGAGCGGCGCAGCCCCTATCTGGATCCCATCAATCATATCCAGTTCACCCTGCTCAAGCGGCATCGCCAGAGCCTCGACGCCAAACCAGGCGAGGCGCAGTCAAACCCATGGCTGGAACCTCTGTTGCGCTCCATCAATGCGCTGGCGGCCGGCATGCGCAATACGGGTTAAGAATCAAGACGGGCGCGGACGCGAATGGGAAACCAACTATCTCTATAAGCGCCACTTTGCCAACTGCCGCCGCAAAACCTTGCCATTCGCGGTACGCGGTAAGACATCGGTGAAAATAATTTCCCGTGGGCATTTGTAGGCGGCCAGCTTCTCATGAGCATAGGCCAGCAGCGGCGCGGCATCGAGTTCCTCATCCGGGTCCCTGGGCACGACGAAGGCCGCAATCACGCTGACATCCTCACGCACCCGTAGCTCCGTCACCGCTACTTCGGCGACCGCCGGATGCTGGCCCAGGCAAGTCTCCACCTCCAGCGGGGAAACCCGGTAACCCATGGCATTCATGAGATCGTCGTTGCGGCCGTGGTAGGTCATGTAGCCCTCGGCATCAAAACTGGCCAGGTCGCCGCCGATAAACCACTCGCCACGAAATACCAGGGCCTCCTCCTCGGGGCGGTTCCAATAGCGCAGCATCAGCCCCGGATCGCTGCGGTGCACCGCCAGCAGGCCGATTTCCCCGGCCGGCAGCGGCTCCTCGCCACCAGCCACGGGCAGCGCGGCCACACACCGCCCGACCTGAGGCTTGCCCGGACTGCCGGGGTGGACCGGCACCGCTGGGGACGATGAGATATAGGTGGAACATTCGCTCATGCCCAGCGCCTCAAAGAGTTCCTTGCCGGTGGCTGCCCGCCACGCCTCCAGCAACGCCGGGCTAAGCGCCTCGCCTGCCGTCAGGCCATGGCGCAGGCTGCTCAGGTCATGAGCGCCGAGATCGCAGTACTTCAGGACCTGCCGATAAAGCCCCGGCACGGTTGCAAACAACGTTGCCCGGAACCGTTCGATCAGCCTGGGCCAGACCGTGACATCGCGCGGCCCGTTATAGAGCACGGCGGTAGCGCCATTGGCCCAGGGGTCCGTCAGGCCCACGCCCAGGGTGTAGGTCCAGTTGAAAGCACCGGCGTGCAGCACGACATCCGCGCTCCCCATGCCGCCATACCAGCCCTGATACATCGGGCGCCGTCCCCAGGCGGAACGCTGGGCATGCAGCACACCCTTGGGGCTGCCGGTGGTGCCGGAGGTATAGATGAGGAAAGCCGGGTCGTCGCCAGCGGTGTCTGCATAGTCCCCGGGACTCGCGGTCGCCTTCAACGCCGCGATATCGGCAGGCTCCAACACCCGCACGCCCGGCGGTGGCTCAATGCTCAACGCTTCCGAGACGGCGAGCAGGCTAGCGCCCGAATCCAGCAATAGAAAGTCCGCCTCCCGCTCGGTCAACTGCGCGGATGACGGCAATGGCACCAGTCCCGCCGCGATAGCACCGAAGAACATGAGCGCATAATCGCTGGTATTGCCCATGCGGATCATGATCCGTGCCCCCGGCCCCAGCCCAAGCCCACGCAGTCCAGTCGCCACCCGCCGCACCCGGTCGTCGATCTCGGCGTAGGTCCAGCGCTCCGTCGCCGCGGCGGATACATCGGCAGCCGAGACCACCACCAGCGCAAGCCGGTCGGGCGTAGTTCTGGCGGCGAGGTTCAGGCAATAGCGCGCCATGTTAAACCGGGCAGGCGGATGCTCACCGCTGTATCCAAATCTGGCCATTGGTCGTCCTGGGGATTGTTAATAGGGGTGGTAAGGATGGAAAATTATAGTTGATGGCGCCGCTCCGGCAATGACCATAATAAACTTTTGGTCAATTCCGCAGGCTTGCAGCTTCATGAACTGACTTTCCTTTACCGATGCCTACCGGTATTGTAGAAATACCAGCGTTAAAAACGCTTTGGGAGGTATAAATGATATCTACACCCTCTAAATCCGTAGCCCTTAGCAAAGCGGTGATCGAGGCTATCGTGGGCGCCAATCATGGTGACCCGTTTACGGTTCTGGGTATGCACCGGGAAAATCCTGGTGGCCCGGTAGCCGTTCGCGCTTTTGTTCCAGGCGCGACCAGGATTCAGGTAATCGATGCTGACAGTGGCGCCACCATTGCGACGCTCGAGAGACTTCATAAGGGCGGTTTTTTCGCCGGGCCAGTGGAAGGGCGCGAGCAGGGTTACCCCTACCGTTTGCGTGTAACCACCCCCGGCGGCACCCAGGATATTGAGGATCCTTACCGTTTTACAGTAGTTCTGGGTGATACGGATCTCCACCTGTTTGGCGAGGGCACCCACCACCGCGCCTATGAAAAAATGGGCGCCCATCTGGCGAAATTCGAAGGCGTCAGCGGCGTGACCTTCGCCGTCTGGGCGCCCAACGCTCGGCGAGTATCCGTGGTCGGTGATTTTAACCAGTGGGATGGCCGCCGGCATACCATGCGGCTGCGCCCGGGCGTCGGAATTTGGGAGATCTTCGTTCCCGGCATCGGCGAGGGCGAACGCTATAAATACGAGATCAAGAGCGCTGCAGGCGAGATCTTGCCGCTTAAAGCCGATCCTTACGGATTCGCCATGGAAAAGCCGCCGCACACCGCCTCCGTGGTGCGGCGCATCGATCATCATCGCTGGAATGATGCGGGCTGGATGGTGACGCGCACCAGACGCGGCGCCCGCAACGCGCCCATCTCCATCTACGAAGTCCAGTTGGGCTCCTGGAAGCGGGTGGCGGAAGAAGGCAACCGCTATCTCACCTACCGCGAACTGGCCGAGCAACTGATCCCTTACGTCAAGGCAATGGGCTTTACCCATATCGAGTTGTTGCCGATCTGTGAATATCCATTTGATGGTTCCTGGGGTTACCAACCCATCGGGCTGTTTGCACCCACCAGTCGCTTCGGTACGCCCGAGGATTTTCAGTATTTCGTCGATTGTTGCCATCAGGCGGAAATCGCCGTGTTGATCGATTGGGTACCCGGCCATTTCCCTACCGATGAACATGGCCTCGCCTTTTTCGACGGCACCCATCTCTACGAACATGCCGACCCGCGCCAAGGTTTTCACACGGATTGGAACACCCTGATTTACAATTTTGGCCGCAACGAGGTGGCCAACTACTTGCTAAACAATGCGCTGTTTTGGCTAAAAAGCTATCATATCGATGGTCTGCGTGTCGATGCGGTGGCTTCCATGCTCTACCTGGATTACAGCCGCCACGAGGGCGAATGGATTCCCAATAAGTATGGTGGCCGGGAAAATCTGGAGGCCATCGACTTTCTGCGCCGCCTGAGTAAATTGGTCTATGGGGAACACCACGGCGTCATTACCATAGCCGAGGAATCCACCGCCTGGCCTGCGGTGTCCCAGCCGGTGTACCTGGGCGGACTCGGTTTTGGCTATAAGTGGAACATGGGCTGGATGCACGATACTCTCCAGTACATGAGCCGCGATCCTATATACCGGCGTTTCCACCACAACGAGATGACTTTTGGGCTGATGTATGCCTTTACCGAGAATTTCGTGCTGCCCTTGAGTCATGACGAGGTGGTGCACGGCAAGCGCTCCCTGCTTGGCCGCATGCCTGGCGATGCCTGGCGGCAGTTTGCCAACCTGCGCGCTTATTTCGGTTTCATGTGGACCCATCCTGGTAAAAAGCTGCTGTTCATGGGTGGTGAGTTCGCCCAGGGGCGGGAATGGAACCATGATGCGGGCCTTGACTGGCATCTTCTGGATGTGGAATGGCATGCCGGCGTGCACCGGCTGATCAGGGATCTGAATCGTCTGTATTGCTCAACGCCGGCGCTTTATGAGCTTGATTGCCAAGCGGAAGGTTTTCAATGGATTGACGCCAGTGACGCGGAAAATTCCATCCTCACTTTTCTGCGTAAAGGCGAAAAAAACACGCCGCCAGTGGTGGTGGCCTGTAACCTAACCCCCTTGGCGCGCTATAACTACCGCATCGGTGTGCCCAAACCAGGGTTCTATGCCGAGCGATTGAACACCGACGCCGCCATGTACGGCGGCAGCAACGTGGGTAACGTTGGAGGAGCCTATTCTCAGGCCATGGCGTGGCTGGGGCAGCCGTACTCCATGCTCATCACCATACCCCCCCTGGCTACAGTGGTCTTTGAACTTGAATAGGCTTGGCATGCATGACAGCGCATAAACTGAAAGTTTTGCCGGGCAGTCCCTACCCGCTAGGGGCGACCTGGGACGAGCGGGGGGTCAATTTCGCCCTGTTCTCGGCGCATGCCGAAAGAGTCGACCTATGCTTGTTCGATACCTCGGGGCAACGGGAAATCGAGCGCATCACCCTCCCCGAATATACCGACGAGATCTGGCACGGCTATCTGCCAGACGCGAGCCCAGGCACCCTCTATGGCTACCGGGTCTTCGGACCCTATGAACCCCATCTAGGCCACCGCTTCAATCATCACAAATTGCTGCTGGACCCCTATGCCAGACAACTGAAAGGCCAACTGCACTTAAAGGATGTCCATTGTGGCTATAAGGTCAACGACGCCGATAAGGATCTCTCCTTCGACAGCCGCGATAGCGCCCCCGTCATGCCCAAATGCGTGGTCGTGGACCCCACCTTCATTTGGAGCGACGTCCGGGCCCGGATTCCCTGGTCGGAAACCATCATTTATGAAGCTCATGTGCGCGGCTTCACGATCCTCCAGGAGGGCATACCCGAGGATCAGCGGGGCACGTTCGCCGGCCTTTCCCACCATAACAGCGTGGCTTATCTAAAGGCCCTGGGCATTACGTCGGTGGAGTTGATGCCGGTCCACGCCTTTGTGGATGAAGGTTTTCTGCTGGAAAAGGGCCTGCGCAACTACTGGGGCTACAACACCTTCGCCTTCTTCGCGTTGGAACCGCGCTATCTGAGCGGCGATGGCCTGGCCGAATTCAAGACCATGATAAGGCGGCTGCATGATGCCGGCATCGAAGTGCTGCTCGATGTGGTTTACAACCACACAGCCGAGGGCAGCGAAGCCGGGCCAACGCTGAGCTTTCGCGGCATTGACAACGCCTCCTACTATCGACTGCGAGCGGATGACCGGCGTTACTACGTCAACGACACCGGCTGTGGCAATACCGTCAACCTGAGTCACCCACGGGTATTACAGATGGTCATGGACAGCCTGCGCTACTGGGTGACCGAAATGCACGTGGATGGCTTCCGGTTCGACCTGGCGTCGACGCTGGGGCGGGAAGAGCACGGCTACGATCCGGGCAGCGGCTTTTTCGACGCCATTCGCCAGGACCCCGTGCTGTGCCGGGTCAAACACATTGCCGAACCCTGGGACATCGGGCCGGGCGGTTATCAATTGGGCAGTTTTCCCGCGGGCACGGTGGAATGGAATGACCGTTTCCGCGATACCGTGCGCCGCGTCTGGCGCGGCGACGAGGGCATGCTACCCAACCTGGCAACCAATCTGCTGGGCTCCAGCGATTTCTTCGAACACCATGGCCGGCGGCCCTGGTCCAGCGTCAACTATGTAGCCAGCCATGACGGTTTCACCCTGGCCGATCTAGTGAGCTACAAGGAACGCCACAACCGCGCCAACGGCGAAAACAACAACGACGGCCACCCGATCAACTACAGCGACAATTACGGCGTCGAGGGCCCTACCGACGATCCCCACATTCTCAACATTCGCCTGCGCCAGCGCCGCAATATGCTGGCCAGCGTGCTGTTGGCGCAGGGCACTCCCATGCTGCTCGCCGGCGACGAGTTCGGCCGCAGCCAGGGTGGTAACAACAACGCCTACTGCCAGGATAACTTCACCAGTTGGATCAATTGGCCCGGAATCAAGGCCGAAGACCGGGCATTCCTCGATTTCGTGCGCCGCCTGATACGCCTGCGCCGCGATTATGCGGTGTTGCGGCGCCCCCGCTTTCTGCATGGCCGAACGACCTCTCCGTCCACTGGCTTCAAGGATATCGAGTGGATCAATCCGAGCGGCGGTATCATGCTCCAGGAGCACTGGCTGGAACGGGATGCCCGCTGCCTTGGCGTGCTACTGGCGGGCGATGCGGGTGCGGGCGCGGTGACCGACGATCAAGCGGAGATTGAAGATACCCTGCTGCTGGTATTCAACGCTCACGTGACGCCAATATCCTTCACCATGCCGGATACCGGCGGCGCCGCGCAGTGGATTTGTCTGCTTGACACGGCTCGGCCCGAGCAACCGGTTGGCCATATGATCATACCCGCGCATGGCAATGTCACCCTCGAGCCACGCTCAGTCATCGTGTTTTCCCTGGTTCACAGAGGCTAACTTATCACTCATGACAATACCACGCACCTCGCTCCTAGCGCAGCAAACAATAGCCCTGGCAGGAGCCTGGGCATGAGCGCCCTTGGTCGTCTGGCGGCGCTGGCTGGTATTGAAACCTCGTATCACGATGTGTGGGGCAACCTGATCCAGACTGGCGACGACGTCAAGCATGCCTTGCTCGCCGCCATGGGCTTTACCGTCGCCACCGAGACCGAGGTGGAGGCGAGCATGCAGGCCCATGAGCAGCGGTCCTGGCGGCGGCTGCTGGAACCTGTCACGGTGGTGGGCGCCGAGTGCCAGCCGGGGACCGTGGCGATTACCCTGCCAGTGGACCCGGCCGGGGCAATACTGTACTGGAAGCTTATAGAGGAAGCTGGGACTGGCTACGAAGGCCGCGTCAACACCGAAGAAATGCCGGTCATAGCCATCTACGCCATTGCGGATCGGCTGATCGAGCGGCGCGGTTTGCGCCTGCCCGAGCAACTCACGCATGGCTATCACCGCCTCAACGTCGGTATCGAGTATGCCGACATGACCTCGCTGGACGGCGAAACCACCGTTATCGTCGCACCGCGTTCCTGCTGCAGGCCGGAAACCGCTACCCCGGATAGCAGGCTCTGGGGCTTCGCCATTCAGCTTTACACCCTGCGTAGCGACCATAACTGGGGGATGGGCGATTTCGGGGATCTGCTCGCTCTGGTTGAACGCGCGGCCGCGGCGGGCGCGGCGGCGGTTGGACTGAACCCGCTGCATCCCCTCTACCCCGCCAACCCCAGCCATATCAGCCCGTATTCGCCGTCCAGCCGCTCCTTCCTCAATACGCTGTATATCGATGTTCCCGCCATACCGGACTTTGCCGACTGCAAGGAGGTCCAGACCCTGTTCAACACCACTCGCTTCCAGGCGAAACTTGCGGGGCTGCGGGCGACTGAGTTTGTCGACTATGCCGGCGTGGCCGCTTGCAAGCAGCAGGTCCTGACGCTTTTGTTCGAGCATTTCCGGCGCCGCCACCTGGGGGCTAAAACCAGGCATGGCGGCGCTTTCGCGCGCTTTTGTAACGATATGGGACCGGCGTTGGAACGCCTCGCCGTGTTCGACACCCTGCATGAGTATTTTTACGCCCAGGATGCGGAGCACTGGAGTTGGCGGAACTGGCCAGCGGACTACCAATCCCCGGATTCACCCGCGGTAAAGGCATTTGTCGCCAAGTACCAGAACCGGGTGAGCTATTTTAAATACCTGCAATGGGTGGCGGATGAACAACTCGCCACCGTTGTCCGCCGGGCTCGGGAATTGGGGATGCCGATCGGCCTCTACATGGACCTCGCGGTTGGCGTCGACCCCGCGGGCGGTGAAGCCTGGAGCGATCAGGGTTTGCTGGTGGCCGATGCGTCGGTTGGCGCCCCTCCCGATCCGCTCAACCAATTGGGCCAGAACTGGGGGCTGACGCCTATCAACCCAGTGGCTTTGCGCGAACGCGCCTTCACCCCGCTGATCGCCGCGCTACGCGCCAACATGCGCCATGCCGGCGCGTTGCGCATCGATCATGTCATGGGTTTGCTGCGGCTGTACTGGATTCCGCCCGGTCTACCGCCCACTGCGGGCGTCTATGTCCGCTATCCGCTGGATGACATGTTGCGTATCCTCGCCCTGGAATCCCAGCGCCAGCGCTGCATCGTGATCGGCGAAGATCTTGGTACCGTACCCGAGGGCTTTCGCGACAGTGTGGCCACGGCCGGCGTGTTGTCCTATCGGGTGTTGTATTTCGAGCGCTGGCCCGACGGACTGTTCAAGCGCCCGGAGGTCTATCCCGAACACAGCCTGGTCACGATCTCGACCCACGATCTACCCACCTTGGCCGGCTGGTGGCTGGGTCGAGATATCGACTGGCGCTTGCGGTTGGGACTTTATCCCAATGCCAAGATGCAGGCGGATGACGTGGCCAGCCGGCCGCTCGATCGCGAGCGCCTGGTCAACGCGCTACTGGATGCCAAGGTTGCCGACCCCGACACCCTGCCACCGCGCGATCCGCCCGCCGTAACCACTGAGTTTCTGGCGGCGGTCCATCACCTGCTGGCGCACTCACACAGCAAGATCATGATGGTGCAGCTCGAAGACGTCCTGGGCCAGGAAGAACAGGCTAACCTGCCAGGGACCGTCGATGAGCATCCCAACTGGCGGCGCAAGCTGCGCCTGTCCCTGGCCGATCTGTTCGACGACGAAGGGATGCAGGCCGTTTTGAGGGTCATGCGGGAAGCGCGGCCAAGGGCCGTCTCACGGCTCGATCCAGGCGATGCGTAACAGGTTGGTGGTGCCCGCCGTGCCAATCGGCATTCCCGCCGCGATCACAATCGCCTGACCAGTCCGGGCAAGTCCCTCCCGGCTGGCGATGGCGCAGGCTTGGTTGACGATCTCGGTGACATGCTCGGTTGCCACCGTGTGCACCGGATATACGCCCCATACCAGCGCCAACCGCCGGGCGACCTCCAGGTGCGACGTAAGGCTCAGGATGGGCGCCGCCGGCCGCTCGCGGGCGGCGCGCAGACTGGTGTACCCGGACGTAGTGTAGGCGACGATGGCAGCGATCGGCAGAATATGGGTTATTGTGCGTAAAGCACTGCAGATGGCGTCTTCAGTAGTCGGTTCGGGTACGGACAGGCTGGCATCAAGCAGCTTGCGGTAGTAGCTGTCCTGTTCCACCTGCAAGATGATGCGGTTCATGATCGCCACCGCCTCCACCGGATATTCCCCCACCGCCGTCTCGCCCGACAGCATGACGGCATCGGCGCTGTCGTAGATCGCGGTAGCCACATCGGAAGCCTCGGCCCGGGTGGGAACCGGCGCCTTGATCATGGATTCCAGCATCTGGGTGGCCACCACCACAGGCTTGCCTGCCCGCCGGCAGGCCTGGATAATTTTTTTCTGAATGCTGGGCACCCGTTCCGGAGGCAGCTCCACGCCCAGGTCGCCGCGCGCCACCATGATCGCATCGGCGCGCGCAACGATGCCATCGAGATACTCGATGGCCGAAGGTTTCTCCAGTTTGGCCAGGATGGCCGCGCGGGTTCCTACCAGCGCCCGCAATTCATCGATATCTTCGGGGCGCTGCACGAAAGACAACGCCACCCAGTCCACCCCGAGTTCCAGTCCATAGGCTAAATCCTTGCGGTCCTTTGCCGTCAACGGGGACAGCGGCAACACCACGCCCGGCACATTGACACCCTTGTGATCCGACAGATCGCCGCCAACCCGGACTTCCGTCTCGGCAAAGTCGGCGCCGCAATGATGGATGTGCAAGCGCACTCTGCCATCGTTCAGCAACAGCTCGGTACCGGGTTTGATGGCGGCGAAAATCTCCGGATGCGGCAATGGCGCGCGGGCGGCGGTACCGGGCTGCGCGGACAAATCGAGCCGGAAGACACTGCCGGCCTGCAACTGGACCGGGCCGTTCGCGAAGGTGCCCAGGCGCAACTTAGGCCCTTGCAGGTCCATTAAAATACCGATCGGCCGGCCGGTCTGCCGTTCGACTTCGCGGATGGTCTTAACGCGCCGCCGGTGCTCCTCATAGGCGCCGTGGCTGAAGTTAAGCCGGAAGACATCGACACCCGCATCAAACAGGGCGCGCACGGTGTCCGCATCGGTGCTGGCCGGACCCAGCGTCGCGATAATTTTGGCGTTAGCCCGCCGTCGCATGATTGGTCGCCTTTAATGTTAGGTTTGCCCGCCCGCAATAACCAGTGTTCATCGCCTACTACCGGAAATTCCATTTAACGAGTACGCGCTTTGTAACTATAGCCCACGGAACGATGCCGACACGGACTTGCGGCTTACCGGTAAGCGATAATTTTCATCCCGCTTTCCCAGCTTCCAAACCAGGAATCTCCCTCCGAGACCACGGTCAATCCTCTGTCCACTGGCATCGGCAACCAGATATTTTCGGAATTATAGGCCCATCCTGGCTGCGGATGGGCAGTAGCATTGAGCTGCTGTCACCAACTGCCATCGCCAGGCTTTAGCACCAACCAGCAAGCGTGGATATCCTTTCGACTGACTGGCCCTGCCTGCCCAGCGCGGGAAGATCGAGGGTATCGGCCTGAACAGTGCCTAACCCCAAGAGCATAGCTAATCAATCGACCAGTTTTAATCCGGGCGGCAACGCTTCCCCAAATATCTGTCGCTGATCTGTCTCATCCAGCTCGACGACGTCTTCGACCATCCCGATCCAGGACAGCGGCGCCTTGGCCGCCCGTAGCCGCTGGATTACTTGCTCACGCATCCCTTTCTCCACATCCCGCTCCCGGTCACCACTCCGGCGTGCCAGCAAGGTCACCGCGAAGGCCGCCGGTTGCACCACTTTCCAGTCTACCGCCAGCGTCTGGGCCACCCATTGCATCGCCACGCCCCGCGGCACGACCTCGTGAGCGCTGCCATGGAAAGGCACCCGGGCACCCAAGCGGCCAAGCGCCCACCAGGTCTGGGGCGACTCGCCCTTGCCTTGCAGGCGTTGCAGCAGAACCTCACCGATCGCCACCTTACGGCTTGCCGGTAACCGCTCCAAAGCCGCCGCGAGGCGCAGCATGTCATCAACGCCCTGCCGCCTGGGGACTTTGGCGCCCTTTGCCGGCGGCGCGAGGTCGGGGGCGATAGCCTCCAGGATGCGCTCCTGGGCCGCTGCGTCCAGCCCGCCGGCTACCCGCCGCCAGAGCGTCCACCATTCGGCCCACACCTGGATGTCATTGCCGTATTGCACGCCTTGCTCATAAAGCGACCATAACTGCTGAACGCGCCAGTCATCGAGTGGATAGCCGAAACCGGGGCGCAGGCAGTAGCCCGCCAGACTGAGCCACAGGCGCTCATGATCGACCGACCGCCGGCGCCGCCGCCCGCCTTCCCAAAGCGCGTCAAACAGCGCCCGCAACAGGGAGGTATCCCAGTGATCCCGTTTGCCCAGAATATGCTCCAGGTCAGTTCTCAGCGTTTTAATTTCCTTGGGTCCTACATCCCTGGCACGGGCGCCATAGAGCCGTTCGATAAGCTCGGCGGCGGCGCGGAAGCGGGGGTGGACAGCGGTGGACACCCCCACCTCCGCATCACCCCGCAACTGGAATGCCAGCCGCCAGCGCTGGGACGGATCGTCCTTGGCCACGCAGTTTATCTCCAGCGTACCCACCTCGTTCAGGATAACCGCCAGTTGCACGGCCACCTCACCGGCGCCCGTACTTCCCAGCACGGTGGCAAGCGGGGGCAGCGTGGCGAAGGACCCAACATCGATATCCACGACAGCGCCAGGCTGATAAACCGTATCGCCGGTGGACGAGACCAGGTGGAAGCGCACTGGCTGGCCCAGTCGCAGAGAAAAAGTGCGTTCCAGGAGACACACCTCATGGCCTTCCTCGGTCCCCCGCGGCAGCAGGCATACCCCGCGCCGCAGTCCAGCAGTGCTGTCAACCAACAGGAAATAGCTGCGCGCCGAACCGCCACCGATCCTCAACCCCTGGCCGCGCCGCGCCATCCCATAAGCCACCGCGCCGCGCGCCACTGCCAAATCAGGATGGGGGTTATGCAGTTGCCGCGGAGACTCGCCACGCCAGCCGGCGAGTATTTCCAACAGCCGCCGAGTCAGCGCGCTGCTATGAAACAACCCGCCATTGAGCAGCACCGCATCGGGCATGGGCAGAAGACCCTCGGCGGGTGCGCGCTCCCCCAGAGCCTGCCGGGAAGCCTGTGCATGCTGGGCCAGGAAAGCCGCTACCTGACGGCTTATCGCCGGATCGGCGGCATACGGCAGGCCGAATTCCACGATGCCGCCACGCCGCCCGTGTGGACGTTCCCCAGAGTCTACGCAAGGGAAAAAACCCTCGACGATGTCACCTATTAAGCACGTTGCTATATACGGCAAAGGCGGGATCGGCAAATCCTGCACTGCCTCCAACATCGCCGCCGCCTGTGCCGAAGAAGGCCACAAGGTGCTGGTGGTGGGCTGCGACCCGAAGAGCGACTCGAGCATCACCCTGGTGGGCAGAAGAATTCCCACCATGATGGACCTCATCTAACGGGGAGGAGATATTGCAGAAGAGGATGTGGTCTTTCACGGATACAGAGGTGTCAGGTGCATTGAGGTAGGAGGCCCGGAGCCGGGCGTGGGATGCGCAGGACGGGGGATAATCGTCGCCATCGATTTCCTGCGCAAGGTCTCCAAGGCTATGGAAGAGGTGGACCTGGTGCTCTACGATGTGCCGGGGGACATCGTCTGCGGCGGATTCTCCGCCCCCATCGGAAGGGGCTGGTGAGCCAGGCTTACATCATCACCTCGGGAGAGTACATGCCTCTTTATGCAGCAAACAATATCAGCAAAGGCCTACGGCCGCCTGAACACGCCTCTTGCAGGAGTGATCTGCAACTCTCGCGAGGCTGCGGGAGAGCGGGAGAAGGAAATTGTAGAGAAATTTGCCAGGGAGCTGAAGAGCCGAATGGTGGCCTTCATTCCCAAGGATCCAATAGTTCAGCAGTGCGAGAGGAGGACGGTAACTGTGATCGAGGGTGCGCCCGACTCAAAGATTGCCGACGTCTACCGGGCCCTGGCCAGGGAGGTCATGTCCGGGGGAGAGCCCCGGTATTCCGCACCCCTGAGCGATGAGCGGCTGAGGGAGCTATCCCGCGATTGACTACAGAGAGTGAAAGAAGAGATAAGGAAGTAAGTGGCATGAGATGAAGGAAGACTGTCCCGGGTTCTGCTGGCAGGGGATAGAAGCTCCAGCGGCAAGACCACCATAGTTGCCGGCCTGCTATCCGCCCTGCGGGGTCGCGGCCAGGTGGTTCAGCCGTTCAAGGTGGCCATGGACTACATCGATCCCAGCTATCATACCTGGATCACGGGCAGGAGCTGCCGCAACCTGGATGGCTACCTGATGAAGGAAAAGGCAGTTCGGGAGATCTTATGCTCATGCGGCCCCGGGTGCGGACATCGCAGTGATAGAGGGTGTGCGGGGCCTTTACGAGGGATACGCGGGAGACCTTGGTTCGACCGCCCAGGTCGCCAAGATGCTTAAAGTTCCGGTCATCTTCATAGTGGAGCGCAGCATCACCCGCAGCTGTGCGGCGCTGGTAAAGGGCTACATGGACTTCGATCCTGGGGTTCAGTTCAAGGGAGTGATACTGAACAAGGTGGGATCAGCAAGGCATGCCGAGAAGGCGACCAGGAGATCGAACGCTACGCGGGGTGGAGGTGGTGGGCGCTATCCGCCGCAATGACGACATGCATTTGGCCATGCGCCACCTGGGTCTGGTGCCCGTGCTGGAGGGTAAGACCCGCCACGAGGGTTTCGAGGAGAGGGTGGCGGATCCGCCAGATCGTGGAGGAGGGGCTGGACCTGGATCGAATTCCGAGATCGCCGGAGCTGAGCCTCTGCCTGAAGTCGAGACGATCTATACCGAGAGCGATTCGGAGGGGATTCGCATCGGCGTGGCCACGGACGAGGCCTTCAACTTCTACTACCGGGACAACCTGGAGCTGATGGAGCTGGCGGGAGCGAGGGTGGTCCCTTTCAGCCCGGTGCATGACGCCTCTCTGCCGGAGGTGGACGGGATCTACATAGGCGGCGGGTATCCGGAGATCTATGCTCGGGAGCTATCCGAGAACCAGAGGATGATGAGCTCGCTGGAGAAGGCGCATGAAATGGATCTGCCCATTTACGCCGAGTGCGGCGGGCTGATGTACCTCGCGCGTGAGATCGAGTGGGATGGCGAGCGGCAAGAGATGGTCGGCCTGGTTCCGGGAAAGGCCAGGCGGGGAAAAAACGCATAGTCAGCTATGTGCATGGACGCCTTGAGAAGGACTGTCCGCTTGGGCGGCGGGCGAGCCGATCATGGGCCATGAGTTCCACCATTCCGAGATGCTGATGGACGAGAAGCAGGTGAACTACGCCATCCGGCTCGAGCGGGGCACGGGCATCGAAGGTGGCCGGGATGGCGTATGCGAGGGCAATATGGTGGCCAGCTATGCTCATATTCATAGCGCATCCTTCCGGGGATTTCCTGCCAACTTCATCAGAGCCTGCCGGGAGAGAAAGGAATAGATGAGTCTCCCTGTCTATCGAAGTAATTGAAAGATGGTGTGCTCCGTCCGGTACTACTCGTGCTCTGCCCAGGGGCCTTCTGGATCACGTTCAAGGATAAAGGGCAGAGCTTCATAGATTGTTCCCCGCGGACGCGGGGTTTGGGGGGCCGCCACGGCCATAGAGTCTGGCCCTCGTCGCCCCAGCGCGTAACACCTGCGCGGGACCCGGAAGAGGTTGTAGGACAATTCTTGCATCACCCAGATCCCACCCAATACCCACCTGTATCGATCCTCTTGACTCCCCCATACATGATGCACACCAGCTCCCGCGCTAGAGCAGCCACTGCCAGGCCTCGCCCGCCCTCTCCCCTGCATGCGGGCATTCGCGCGCCCGAGCCCGGAGGCCAACAGAAAAATATTCGTGGATAGCTGGGCGTTTCTGGCCCTGGCGAACCGGGGAGACGGCCGTCATCAGCTGGCAGTCTGCTCCCTTGAGGAAATAAAGGCAAAAGAGAAGAAAATAAAAATAGGTGAAAAGCCCAGGCGGCTCACTTGATCTTTTCTGGATCTTCTTGAGCTTCTTCTTGGCGTATTTGCTACCCAAAGCTGCCTGCTTCGAGAGCTCTTCTGCCTTGGCCTTCTTCACTTTATTTAGCTTCTCCATCTGTTTCTTACTCGTTGGCATAAAGTCACCTCGCTACACTTTGGCTGATTCCCTTTAGCTTTTTCCGTCCTAAGAATATCCCTGTATCGTTCTGCCAGCCTATGAAATATTTGAACGAACAAAAAGTTAACCTATGATTCTCGTATTCTCCGCAAAACCGCTCTGACTTCTGGACCTGAATTCGCTGTGATTTTTCGAAACCCTCTTAAAGAGCCAGCTCCAAATCGCGTTTTATGGACCAAAGCCAGAACCCCAGTTATCTCATCTACGGCGCAGGCGCCTTGGCAGCGTCCTGGGGGGATTTCTGCAGAAGATCGGCCGCCGTGTGACATACGCCGGCCGGGGCGCGCATTTCCAGGCCCTTCAGGAGCATGGTTTGAAGATCACCGGCATCTGGGGAGAACACTTCATCCCGCCAGAAGAGATCGATGCCCTCACCAGTGCAGAGGCTTCTCAGAAGAGAAATACTCGACCATACTCTTATGCGTCAAATCCAAAGACACAGAGGCCGCATCCGGAGGCCGCTCCGCTGCTGCAAGAAGACGGCATCATGGTCTCCATCCAAAACGGTCTCAACAACTGGGAGACCATTAGCCAAAAGGTCGGAGAAGAGCGCACTGTGGGCGCTCGCGTCATCTTTGGGGCAGAGATCCCAGATCCCTGGCCAGGCCAGGGTGACCGTCAACGCAGACGACGTCCTGCTGGGCGAGCCCTTCCGGACGGTGAACCGGCCTCTTTGCAAACCCTGCAAGAGGACCTCAGACTCTCCGGAATTCCTGCCAGAATCGTTGGCAAGGACGAGATCTGGGCAGCGCTCTGGGGAAAGGTGCTCTACAACTGCTCCCTCAATCCACTGGGAGCTATCCTGGAGGTCCCCTATGGCAAACTAGGAGATAACGAGGAGACCCGGAATATAATCAGGATCATCATAAAGGAGATCTTCCTGGTGTGCCAGGCCCTGGGAGTGACGCTTCCCTACAGGGGCGCGGATGATTACTATCGTTATCTGCTAGAGACGCAGCTACCGCCCACGGCAGGTCACCGCGCCAGCATGCTGCAGGACATCCAGGCAGGAAGAAAGACGGAGATCGATGCACTCAACGGAGCCATCTCCAGATATGCAGAGAAGCTTGGTATCTGCACGCCCTACAACGATCTTCTCACAAATCTGATAAAGTTCAGGGAAAAGACGCAAAATCAGGGGCATGGCCGGTCGACAGGACCAGAGTGATCTTGACATTCTTTTCACTCCGGGCAGAAAGAAAGCTTTTTCATCCATCAGCGACCATATTTAATTGGAGTTAGAAACATGGATGGACTTACAGACATACTGAAAACCATAACCGGTGAGATACAAAAGTCCCTCTCCGCCCGAACTGTGGTTGGCGATCCAATCACTGTGGAAGGCAGAACCATAGTCCCTCTGGTGAGCGTAGGCATGGGCTTTGGCGCAGGGACCGGATCTGGAAAGGAGAATAATTCGGGTGGAGGCGGCGGGGGACCTGGGCATGAAGCCTGTGGCGGTGGTAATAATCGATCACCAGGGTGTCAGAATGGAGAGGCTGAAGGAGAGCCAGCACTCTCTGACAGAGCATCTGGCAGAGGCTATCCCTGGGTTCCTGGATGGCCTTTCCCGCAAGAAGGAGACTCATGTGGAGGTCGAGCAGGCAAAAGAGCCCTGACCATGGACTTATCCACGATTCTCTTTGTCTTGTTGGCGCTGCTAATAGTAATAATATTTTATTTCGTCACCGCATATAACCGCCTGCAAAGCCTGAGAAACGGCGCCGAAGCAACCCTCTCTCAGATCCGTGTGGCCATGAAGAAGAGGCTGGATATGGTGGAGCAGCTCGTGGACTCCGTGAAGAGCTATGCTCACTTCGAGCAGGAGACACATGAGAAGATCACCCGCCTGCGTACGGGCCTGGGGGATGCCCGGCCGGTGGACATCCAGAAGATCAACAGTGACAGCCGGAGCCTGTTTGCCGACATCAAGGCGGTGGCAGAGAGCTATCCCCCTCTCAAGACCTCTGATGCCGTTATCACTACTATGAATGCCATTCGCGAGGTGGAAGACGAGATTTCCAGGCACAGGTACACTTACAACAACATCATCCAGGAGTTCAATACCATGCTTGACACTCTGCCATCGAGTTTATCGGCACCTATGCGAGAATGCATAAGCAGGAGTATCTCAACTTCGAAGAGGATGAGCTGCGTCGGAAGGGGTATCTGACCTCGGAGGAGATCGAGCCAAGCATGCCGGAGGCCAAGTGGGATTGAAATGAAAAAATCCAATTGATAGGAGCAATTTTTTTAAAGAGCTGGCATGGGCCCTGGGGTGTAATCAAAAAAATCTGGGGGCGTGATAATTGAGAGAGAAGCAGCAGATAACAATTCTCATGGCAGGTGTATTCATCGTCGGCCTGGCAGGATTGTACCTTATGGAGGCATCCCAGGCCTGCTCGTAGATATCAATTTGGGAAACAAGTATGTGGACGATTACCGGGCAGACTTCTTTCTGAATGGAACCTTAAATGAGCAGTTCAGATACAAAATGGATGGCTCATATCTAAACAGGATCTTTCGCCCTGGACCTATCCCCTATCCTTCCAGAAACTTGACCGTCCCTACGTTAGACATCCGGCTTTGTGCCCATCCCGGGAACATTGTCCTATGCCCGGAACTGGCAAGGAGACCTGCTGGCAATGAAGGAGGACGGTACTATGGTCGCCTTTCCCGATGAGTTCAGATACACCCGGGTGGTCATTTCCCTGGCAGAATGGGACGAAGCAGGATGTTACAATCCCTCCTACTTTGATGTCGGCTTAGAGGAGATTGGAGACACTTCAAGATCCATCCGCCACTGGAACAGGATGAGCAGTTTATTCACTGGAATCTTCTGCTGGCAGACACGCATCTGCCTTATGAGAATTCTACCATCAAAGTACACGATCCCCGGGGCGATTTGGTGCAGCTCTTCACCCAACCCAAGATGGCCACGAAAAAAGTCGGCGATACCTGGGTGATGACCGGGTTTTGTCCCCAGGATGAGCCTCTCCGGGTGGAAATGCTCCTCAAGTCAAGAGCCGCGAAGTTCATAGACGGATTTCCCAGAAATGTGACTGATGTCAAAGGCAAGACCCTATCCGCAAATGCAGATTACACTGTATCCCTGGATCCAGCTCAAGAGATTGACCCCTTACCCGGGACGCTTGGTTCCATCTGGGTCGATAGCTACAGTGCAGACGTCTACCTGAATGGGACCCTTAAGGAGACTTTCCAATACGCAATTCGCCAATCCGGCAAATACAGGATGCTATATCGAAATTGGAAGACGCCCCTCAGCGCCGAGCCTCTCAATGAACCTTATGTCGAGCCGGTCAGGGTCCTTGCCCCGAAAGGGACCATTCCCTATGTAAAAGATGACATTAACGGGGCGAGGATTCTTGCACCCAATGGAACCTACTACCCTTCGCCCAGTTATGAGCTGTGGCCCTCCGGCGGGAGAATCGCTGACATTTCTGACAGAAACGAAATAGGCCATTACATCATAAGCCATCTCTTCCGGACATCTCTGCATGCGGGCTACAAATCTGTTGTCCATCCCGCCATTCTTTCCAGTTGACGACCATTCTTATATCCGACTGAATTTGACGGATGAACATCTCCCCTACAGGCATCTGGCGGTTACAGTCCATGACCCGGAAGAGTACATCGATGGCCTTTTCACCGTCCCTAAAATGGATGTCAAGAGAGAAGGCACAATTTGGGTCATCAGCGGCTCCAGCCGTCAGGACCAACCACTGCAGATCAATCTTCTCCTTAAGTCAGAGGTATCCCTGTCAATGCGGGGATTTGTGCAGCCATCCGAGGATGTAGCAGCACAGTTTCAGAGGGAAGAGGCATCTCGTTCCTGGAGTGACCTCCTGGCCACAGCCTATAGCATCGTCGATGAGGCTTCTGGTTCTTCTAGCTCCTCTGATGCTCTTACTGGTCTATGGCCGATTCGGCAAAGAGAGGTTCTTTACAGTTCCAGCCAGCCTGAGCTATGTCCCAAATAAGAGAAAGCCCTGGCAGGTAAACCTGATCTTCAAAGGCGATCCCTTTGACTTCGATAAAGATGGATTCTATGCAACCATCCTCAACTTACACAGACAGGATCTGGTGGAAATCTTATCAGATGAGGCAAACGACCTGAAGATACGGCTGCTCAAGGACCCGGCTGAGGCCGAAGATGATTATGAGAGAAGTGTGTTGAACTTCCTTCACAAAGATGCAGTGGAAGGGGTCTTTTCCTACAACTCCTTCGAGAGGAAGATCGAAAGCCTGCGCAACCGCGCCTATAACGACTCAACATCTGCATTGAATGAACTTAATGAAATTTGTGGCGACATGACCGATCTGATGGCTGGTCCAGGCGAAGCTTTCGGGCGCGAGTTCTTCACCAACTACGGCAAAGCAACGGCGATGATGGCAATATTGCCCATGGCGTTGATTGCTGGCTCCGGAATTCTATGCCTCATACTTGCAGATGACTATCCTCAACTGAATTTGGCTTTCTACTCGGCATTGGTCTTCCTGGCCCAATCCTGCCTCCCAGCCTTCGCGGCTCCTCGTGCCTTCTTTGGCAGGTGGAACGCGGATTACTATAAGGAGAAGCTGGAGTGGGATGCGTTCCGCGCATTCCTTTCCGACTATGCCATGATACAGAAGTGTATTCCAGAGGATATCAGCATCTGGAAGGATTGGCTGATCTATGGAACCGCTCTAGGCGTGGGCAAGAATGTTGTCAAGTCCATGGATCAGCTCACGATACCAGCCATTCCGGAGGTTCATGCGGTCACTTTTGCGCCCGTCCATTTCGAGCGCGCCTATTCCAGGTCAACAGAGCACGTGATTACCAAATCGGAGATTGCCGCTCGGGAGCGCATGAGTTCTGGCAGTAGTTGGGGGGATCCCACTCTCACTCCGGTGGAGGAGGCGGTTTTGGTGGCGGTGGACGTGGTGGCGGCGGTGGCGGAGGAGGACACGGTGGAGGTGGTGGTGGAGCCAGGTAAGCTAAGCCACATTTTATATATTTTTTCATGCCTGAATTTTGACCGCCTGGCCGACATAGTCAACCTCCTCCGTTTTTATTGTCTGCTCGGGGGAAAGATGCCCGTCTTACCGGCATCCGCCGGTCCCTGCAATTCCATATCTACCGCACCCGTCCAATGGCCTGACGCTCTTTTGATCGAAAGCTTTTTAATACTCCAATTCATTCCACGTGGGGAATGAGCGAGGGAACTAATGAGACTGAGAAGAAGAGCTCTCCAAAGGGGAAGCTCGATCTCAAGAATAAGCTGGATAACGTGGATCTCGGCGTCACCATGCCGTCTACGAACGTTAAAGAGTACATCCGGGTCTTAAAGCTGGCCCGAAAGCCCAACCGGGAAGAGTTCACCATGATTGCCAAGATATCCATGGCAGGCATCGGCATCATCGGTACCATTGGTTTTGTCATATATTGGTTGCTGACGGAAGTGCCCAACGCATTCTAAAAAAAATTACTCTTTTCAGAGCATCTCTTCTTTAGCTTTGGCCTT
>CAVOJV010000046.1:0-39549 GCA_963696325.1 uncultured Gammaproteobacteria bacterium | reverse complement strand
GCTGCCGATATCCGGTTTAGGTAGCTTGGCGCCGCCAAGGCTGCGGTACAGGCGGTTCTGATCCGGATGATTGGCTACCTCCGCCTCGCTGATTTCCCCCAAATCGATCAATATCTGCGCCGCCGAATGATCGCGGGTGCGCGCCAACCGGCTCCCAGCGCGCAAGTGATAGAAACGGCTGTCGCCCACATGCATCCAGTACACTTGATTCTGGTGCAACCACAGCGCTACCACCGTACTATGGGCCTTGGCCGAGGCCGCGACTACGGCAGCTTGGGCGTCACCACATAGGAGGGCGAGGGCCTCAGCAGGCTGGGTGTGCAGCAATTCCATCCGCTCCCGGACAACCGTTGCGGCAGCGTCGATCACCGCCTGGGCGCCCAGGGCACCGTCCCGATGCCCACCCAATCCATCGGCAACCACGGCCAACAAGCCGTCCCCTTGCGGCGTGGTAAACACCCCCCAGCGATCCTGTTGCTCATGGCGCCCCCCCAACTGGCTAGCGCCGCCCCATTCCCAACGCGGGCCCCACGCTTCTTTCACAGTGACGTTCCCCAATGCCATAGCCAGCTCATTACCAACAGTGCGGCTCCCAGCAGTAACCCCGCCAGCAAAAACCAAGTACTGACATTCCAGCGCGTTCCCGCACCCTGCTGCACTACGATGACGGTGGTATTGTCCTGGTTGGGGTAACCAGCCGCCGCCACCGCCGCGAGCAGTCGCTGGCAGGGAAGCTCCGCCGCCATCTCATCCCCCAGGTGAGCAGCGATATCGGCTTCGCTGAGGGTTAACAGTCCATCGCTGGCAAGCAGCACCCGATCGTCGGCTTGCAATGAACAGGCTTGTTCGCAAAGATCCACCAGCACTAGCCGATCCCCCGTCACCGCACTGAGCAAGGCATTGCGATTTGGGTGTGACGCCGCCTCCTGAGAGTTCAACTCACCGACCGCGACTTGCTCGGCCAGAATCTTGCGGTAGGAATGATCCTCGTTCAAGCGGGTCAGGCGACTCCGCCGCCACAACCAGAGCGGGGAATCACCGACGCTGATCCAGTATAATTCCCGCTTTACCAGCACCACAGCGAGCAGGGTACAACCCATGCCCGTCAATGCCAACTGATCGCCGGCCACCTCCAAAGCCAGCTCTCGGTTGGCATGATCCAGCGCCCGCCGCAGCCGCGCCGGAATCTCCTTAATGGGGATGGCGGCATATGCGTCGATGAAGCTTCGCACCACCGCGGCGCTCGCGCGATCACCGGCCTGCGCACCTCCCATGCCATCGGCGAGCACCAGCAGCAGGTCCCCAGCGGCCAGGCTGGCGGGAAGCTCGAAGACGCCATAATCATCTTCCTGATAGAGCCGTTTACCCTGGCTGCGGCCTTTACAGAGGATCCGTGACGCCATTAACGCCTCGCTAGCATGGGTCACCGTCCTGCCAATCAAAGGCGG
This sequence comes from uncultured Gammaproteobacteria bacterium, assembly GCA_963696325.1. Taxonomy (GTDB): domain Bacteria; phylum Pseudomonadota; class Gammaproteobacteria; order Competibacterales; family Competibacteraceae; genus CAVOJV01. The sequence goes on along the minus strand of CAVOJV010000046.1, from coordinate 38,101 downwards.
CACCGCAGAAAGGCACAAATCGCAATTGGGTCTGCCCGAGCAGGATGACTTCGCCGCCCCGTAATTCAGTCGGCGTCAGTACCGGTTGCTCATTCAGATAGGTTAGATTAGTACCCCCGCCATGTTGCAGATAGAAACGGCGACCCCGCGGATCATAGGTAATCAGGGCATGATCATCCCGGGAGATCTGTTTGTCGCCAAAATCCAGCCGTACTCGGGACTGGGAACCACGGGCAATGCTGTTCATGCCATAGCCCAGGGTAAGCGCCCTGCCCCGGCCCGGGCCGGCAATAATGACCACCCAGCCCACCACCGGATTCTGGATAGCGTCATCGGCACTGCCGCCGGCGCCCTCTGGCGCCCGAAACAGATGGGTGCGGTCATTGGTTTTGCCGGGGAGTTCCGGAGGGGGTTCAAGCTCAGGCTGCTCCTGCTTGGCATCGTCCCGCTCGATAAGGCGTGTGGGCTTTTCAGCGCTATCATCCTGCTCATAGATACGCCCGTCACGGTCGCGATGGATAGCCATGGCTAAACCTCCTCACCTGTTCAAAAACATATAGGTCGTCATTGATTGCGCTTGAGCATATCAAGGCACCTGCCAAAAGCGCAGGCGAACCTCCCCCAACTCGAGTACGTCGCCGTCGCGCAGGCCATGATTACGAACCTGCTCGCCATTCACCCACACGCCATTCGTGGAGCCTAAATCAATAACGGCAAATGTACCATCGCGATGACGGTGCAATTCAGCGTGGTAAGCGGATACCGAATCATTCGTTAGCCGCAGGTCATTGCTGCGGGCCCGGCCAATGCGGAACACGGGAGCGCGCACGGCCAGTTTCCCCGCCGCAACGGAGTTCAGCAGTTCCAAACGCGCCAGTATGGGCGGCTCTGGCAGCGGCCGGCGACGTCTCCCTAACAACCAGGCCAACGGAGCCAGTATTACCATGCCGGCCGCCAGCCAGCCAACAGTATGGCGCGCGCCAAATCCGCTGGGTTGAACTTGCACAGCGGGCTCCAGCGGCGGGGGTAGGGGTGGGGGCCCCTGGATGTCCAGGCTCTTCTCAAATACGCCACCACTCGCGGCCATTAGCCGCACGCCAAGTCGGTGGGAACCATACAGACCGGGCAGGTCCACCCTGAAACTACCACCACCGTCCACCACGGCCAGAATGTCAGTCAGGGTAGCCGCCGGCAATGCGCCCCGTACCGGGGCAGCGGCGAAATAGCCATCGGTATCCTCGGCGAGCCGCTGCAAGCGTTGCAAATCCGTTTGCTGACTTTCCCGTTCCGGATAGCCCAAGCCGACAATAATGATCCCCGAGGCCCGCGCCGCCGCTATCACATCCGCATGACCATAGGCTTTATCTTCCGCCAAACCATCCGACAACACCCAGAGGGATTTACGCTCAGCCTGCACTTCTTTAAGCAAGCCCACCCCATCCAGCAGGCTGTGATAAAAAGCGGTGCTATGCCCTCGCGCAGCAAGGTTTTCCAATGCCTTGGCCAGAACTGCGGCATCGCTGCCGATAGGCGCCAGGGTCACCGCGCCATCGGCGAAGGTCGCAAGACCCGTCCGATGCTGCGCTCCCATTCCCTCCAGCCAGTTCCGCAGCAGCGCTATTTGCCGGACTACCGTATCGCTGCGGGCCGGATTGCTGACATCTATCAACCACAGCACCGCGCTGGCCGCACCGCTCTTGGCAAACGGTTGCCAGTCGCTGACCGGTTGCGGTGGCCCACCGTCCACTACCACTTCCACACCCTGTATCGCTACCGGGACCAAGGGTCGGAACCGGCATTGCAACTGGAAAACTCCCCACTCGCAAGTCAGCAGGGCCGGCCAGTTCTGAGCGCCAGCCGGCTCCGCCCACGCCGGGCAACCGGCAAGCCAGAGCAGACCAAGCAGCGTCGGCACAACCGACCGGACCGCCCAAGACATTTCTCTCGCCGCCAACCCCGCCCTTCGTTCAAGCATGTCAGTACCCAGTTTTGACAAGCCGCATGGCTGGCGTCCGGATAGACGCAATTTTATTCCTGCCGCGCCAGCCGAAATCCCAGGTCGTTATCCCGGGTGCCAGGTTCTCTCCCGTTGCGGTCGGCGGACCGCACCAGCTTGGGCGCGTCATCCCAGGTGCCGCCCCGCACGGTCCGCAGGCCCTTGTCGCGCCCCTGCTTAGAGCAGCGATTTCCTTCCACTTCATTTTGGCGCTCCTCATAGTCTGAACAGGTCCATTCCGAAACATTCCCCAGCATGTCGTGCAGCTTGAATACATTAGGCAAAAACGATCCCACGACCGTCGTTACCGGCTGCCCATCATCGCAGTTATGGATGTTTTCCGCTCCCCAGACCAGTCGCGCCGTCAGATCGGCCACATTGGCGAAACGGCACGCATCCGCCGGATTTTCACCCCAGTAACGGCTGGTCGTGGTACCCGCCCGCGCCGCAAATTCCCATTCCGCCTCGGTAGGCAACCGGTAATGCTTGCCGGTCCGCTCAGACAGCCATTCCGCATAGGCACTGGCGTCCTGCCAGCTCAAATTGACCGCCGGCTGTTGATCGCCATTTAGACTCAGACCCCGAAATGAACCGCTATCGTGATTCGCCTTGAACTGTCGAAACTGAGCGTTGGTAATCTCATACTGACCCAGCCAGAAATCGTTAACACACAGTTCATGGGGAGCTTCGTTGAAATACCGTTCCGGTTGATTTTCAGGACTGCCCATCTGGAAACAGCCTTGTTGTATCCTCACCATTTTCATAGCGGTCAGTGGCTCGACCTGGATTTCCAAAGATCCGATTTTGCGTTGTTCCGCGCGCAACTGAGCCCGGACTGCCGCCACCTTGCTATTGCCAGGCTGCAGCGCCTCGGCGCGTTCCACCTGCTCGCCAGCCTTGGCCAGGTCCTTCAGCGCCAGCGCCTCGCTCGCCTGCTCGATGAGGCGCGCCGCTTGTGCGCGCCGGCCTTCGTCCTGCGCCTGCTCCTCGGCTATCCGGCGGCGGTTTTCTGCTTCCTGGTCAAACTGGGACTGTCGCAAGATTGCAACTTTATCCTGATAAACCCAGTAGAGCATAAACAAAGCCACCCCCAACAATACCAAGAAGACGCCGAGCAGCGAACGCGGTTGTTTTGCCTGCGGCTTGGCCGAAATCTCCACGGGTGATTCTGGCGCTTCCAGACCCGGTGGAGAGGGCGGTTCCACTCGCTCGGATCTAGGCAAGAACGGCCGCCGCGAGTGCTTTAACAGCGGCTCTGACGCCGGTTGAACGGCTGAATCGGGCTCCATGTAGAGAGACGGTTGGGAGGCTGCCGACATGGAATCTAGATTGGGTGGTGGAGGTTCCAGCAAAGACCGTGGAGGTATCGATCTATCAAAAATCGACAGGGATGGCAATGACAGCGGTTCTATAACCTCAGGCGCTTCCCTCCGCCACCCAGACGGCAAACTCGGTTCTAACGGTTCCAGCGTTCTGGATACCGAATGGGAAGGCTGGGACACGGGCGAGGTTGAGAGATCGAATAAATCCGCCAGTGGCTCCGCACGCATTTGGCTAGGGCTGGTCGTTGGCTGAGGCGAAGGTGTTTTGGGAACCAGCGTAAACCGGGACGGCGGATCCATTGGCGACGGTTTCGCCAGGGCAGCCTGGACCGCGGCGATCGTCTGGAAGCGATCCTCCGGCCGCATGGCCAGGGCGCGATCCACCACCATCAATAAATCCATGCCATAACGACCCGAACCCGCCTCCACCGCGGGCGTCATGGAATCCCACATCTGTCGATCGGGAGCCTCGCTAGGCGGCTTGCCGGTAATGCACCGATACAGTACCGCGCCCAAGGCATAGATGTCCGTCCAGGGGCCATAGCGATCGCTGCGGGTAACATATTGTTCCGGCGGCGAATAACCCGGTGTTACCAGCCCGGTTATACTCTTGCTATGCTGGCCCAGCGACTGCCGGGCGGCACCAAAGTCGATAAGCATCACGCAGCCGTCGCGGGCCCGGATATAGAGATTGCTGGGTTTCAAATCGCGATGCAGGTAACCTTGCCGATGCACGGCTTCCAAAGCTGGCAGCACCTCTTGCAGCAAGCCACGTAGATCGGCCTCGGGGAGCGTATCCTCGCGCCTCAGCAGAGCGCTCAGCGGCTCGCCATCCTCGTAGTCCATGACGATATAGGCGGTGCCAGTGGCGGGAAAGTAGCGCCTGACCCGGACTACAAAGGCATGCTGAACGCTGGCCAGCACCCGCGCTTCGTATAGAAACCGATCCAGGCCCCATTCGTAGCCAGAGGTTTTTACTTCCGGAATAAGTTCCCGGCCCTGGGTGTTGGCCTGGACGCTAATACCGTCGCGGCCCCGGAAGGACCACTCGATGGGAAAGTATTCCTTGATGGCGACCCAGGCTTCCAGACGGGTATCCCGGGCCTTGTAGGTAATGCCAAAGCCGCCGGTCCCGAGAATAGACTCAATCCGGTACTCCTCAAGCTGGTAACCCAGCGGCAGGGCGTTGGTTTCCTGAGGCATAGGTTAATCCCTAACCATCCTAGCGATCCTAGCGATCCACGAAGTCAGCGGTTGCTTGACGAAAAGCATGATACATCGACATGGGTCTAGGTCCGCCGGATCCTTTTGACTGCCGCCCATTATCACCAACACGCCCTGCCCTGGGATCTAGCGATATTGGCGTACTCTTAGAGCTGCTTGGCCCGGTCACGCAGCACGAATTTCTGCATCTTGCCGGTGGAGGTCTTGGGCAGCGATCCGAAGACGACCGTCCTGGGCACCTTGAAACGTGCCAGCTTTTCACGACAGAAAGCGATGATTTCCTCCTCCGTAGTCATCTCGGCGCCCGGCTTCAGGGTTATGAAGGCACAGGGCGTCTCTCCCCACTTTTCATCGGGGCGGGCAACCACGGCCGCTTCCAGCACTGCCGGATGCCGATACAGTACATCTTCGACTTCGATGGTAGAGATGTTCTCGCCGCCGGAGATAATGATGTCCTTGGAACGGTCTTTGATATCGATATACCCATCCGGGTGCCAAACCGCCAAATCGCCGGAGTGGAACCAACCGCCTTCGAACGCCTCCGCGCTGGCGGCGCTATTCTTTAGATAGCCCTTCATAACCAGGTTACCCCGCATAAAGATCTCACCGATGATTTTACCATCCTTGGGTACCGGTTCCAGCGTCTTCGGATTGGCCACCATGAGGCCGTCCAACATGGGATAGCGTACCCCTTGACGGGCCTTGAGGGCTGCTTTCTCTTCGATCGGTAGCTCATTCCATTCGTCCTGCCAGGCACAGGACACGCAGGGACCGTAGGTCTCGGTAAGGCCGTATACATGGGTCACCGCAAAGCCCATGCGCTCCATGCCCTCGATAACAGCGGCCGGCGGCGCGGCACCAGCGGTCATCACTTTCACATGGTGACTGATGCCGGCCTGCTGTTCATCCGGGGCATTGATAAGGGTGTTGAGCACGACCGGCGCCCCACAGAAATGGTTCACCTTATGCTCACGGATGGCATCAAAGATAGCATCCGCCCGTACATGCCGCAGGGACACGCTGGTGCCGACGGCGGCCGCAATACTCCAGGGAAAGCACCAGCCGTTGCAGTGAAACATCGGCAGGGTCCACAGGTAGACCGGATGCTGGCCCATGTCCCAGGATACCACGTTGCAGACGGCGTTCAGGTAGGCACCGCGGTGATGGTAGACCACCCCTTTGGGATTGCCGGTGGTGCCAGACGTGTAATTCAACGAAATAGCCTGCCACTCGTCGGCGGGATTCTCCCAGGCAAACTCGGGATCCCCCTCGGCCAGCAGGGTCTCGTAATCCAGTTCCCCCAACAATTTACCGCCCTGGTACAGGTGATCGTCCACGTCGATCACCAGGGGTCGCTGTGGCATCAACTTGAGGGCTTGCTCTACTATCGGCGAAAATTCTCGGTCAGTGATTAACACCTTGGCCTCGCCGTGTTTCAGCATGAAGGCGATCATCTCCGCGTCCAGACGGACATTGAGGGTGTTGATGACCGCTCCTGACATAGGCACGCCGAAGTGAGTCTCAAACATCTCGGCCAAATTCGGCAGCATTATAGCCACCGTATCCCCTGCGCCAATACCCCTCTGCTTGAGGGCCGATGCCAATCGCCGGCAGCGAGCGTAGGTCTCCGCCCAGGTCCGGCGAAGCGGACCCTGGATGGTGGCAATGCGGTTTGGGTAGACCGTCGCCGCGCGCTCCAGGAAGGTCAGCGGCGACAAGGGCACGAAATTCGCCGCATTCCTTTCCAGGGCCTGCTCATAGGGATTAACTTGGCCATGACTCATCAGGAGCTCCTAAGCTATTGAAAAAAACCGGTCCCCCGCGTTGACCGGCATGGACCGCTGTTGGTCGGTATTATTTCCCCTGCCATACTGGCTTGCGTTTGGCGATGAAGGCGTCGATACCCTCGCGAGCATCCGCGCTGTCCATATTGCAGGCCATCACCTCGCTGGCATAACCGTAGGCTGCTTCCATGCCCATTTCCAGTTGCCGATAAAACATTTGCTTGCCGATGCCGATCGCCAATGGCGATTTTGCGCAAATGACCGCCGCCAGATCGCTCGCTGTCGCATCCAGCTTCGCCGCTCCAACGACCCGGTTGAGCAGACCCTGCTCAAGCGCTGTGTGAGCATCGATAAAATCGCCGGTCAACAACAGTTCCAGTGCGCATTTACGGTTCAGATTACGGCTCAGGGCTACCCCCGGTGTGGCGCAGAACAGGCCCACGTTGATGCCGGAGGTGGCAAACCGGGCATTATCCGAAGCCACCGCCAGATCGCAGGCCGCCACTAATTGGCACCCAGCGGCGGTAGCGATGCCATGGACCCGGGCGATCACCGGTTGCGGCAGACGATTGATCGTGAGCATCACCCGGCTGCACTGCTCGAACAACGCCTTGTGAAAAACCTTATCGGTGCGGGCGCGCATCTCCTTGAGGTCATGGCCGGCACAGAAGGCCGGGCCATTGCCAGCGATGACCACCACTCGCACCGTGGCATCCGCAGCGATGGCGTCCAGGCTTGTCTGCAGTGCCGTCAACATGGCTTGTGACAGGGTATTGTACTGCCTAGGACGATTCAAAGTCAGGGTAGTAATGCCGGCATCGTCGCGGCGCAGTAAAATGGCATCTTCGACGGGGGTGACGACAGCGGTGGTCATGCCCAGAATCTCCTCAATGGATTTGTCTATTTGATGACATTAATCCTAGTTTACGGATTAGAAAACGTTAATCTTTAAGAAAGCAAGGAAACCAATCTGATGGATGAACTTCGCGATTTTCTGGACCGCGCCGAACGCCTGCTAGCCCGCGTGGAGGGACTACTTCCCCCGGCTCCCATAACCACGGATTGGCAGGGCTACCAGGCTTTTCGCTGGCGCCGGCGCGCGCAACAGGGCTACCTGCAAGCGATCCGCCATCCACACCGCTTGCGCCTGCGCGATTTGCGCCAGATCGACCGCCAGAAAGAGGAATTGGAGCGTAATATCCGCCAATTCCTGGCCGGCCGGCCCTGCAATAATATCTTGCTGTGGGGTGCCCGCGGCACCGGCAAATCGTCTCTGGTCAAGGCCCTGCTAAATGAGTACGCCGGCCAGGGGCTGCGTCTGGTCGAGGTGGACAAGCACGATTTGCTGGACCTACCGGACATTGTTGAGCCTCTCTACGGGCGCCCGGAGCGATTTCTATTGTACTGCGACGATCTGTCCTTCACGGCCGACGACCCCAGCTATAAAGCCCTCAAGGCTGTCCTGGACGGCTCCATCAGCGCCACCCCGGACAACGTGTTGTTATGTGTCACGTCCAACCGCCGCCATTTGCTGCCCGAATATATGTCGGAAAACCGGGACGCCCGCGTCGTCGAGGGCGAGCTTCATCATGGCGAGGCCGTCGAAGAGAAGATCTCGCTGTCCGAGCGCTTTGGCCTATGGCTGGCTTTTCACCCCTTTGGCCAAGAGGACTACCTGGCCATCGTGACCTACTGGCTGGACGAACTGGGTTCTACACAGGGTTTGGATGAAGAGACCCGCCAGTTCGCCCTGCGCTGGGCGCTGACGCGTGGCTCGCGCAGCGGCCGGGTGGCCTGGCAATTCGCCCGCGATTGGGTGGGGCGACAGGGCATTCATTCCCCCTAAATCTCATCGGATCAGTGATCGCGGTGGTGCGAGAACGCGATCTTGTCGATGAAGGCCAGCAGCAAGGCGGACACGACAAAAGTCAGATGGATGATCACCAGCCATAGCAGTTGCTGGTTATTGTAATGTTCGATATTCATAAAGGCGCTTAACAAGTGGATTGCGGAAATAGCAACGATAGACACCGATAATTTGATCTTGAGCGTACCAGCATCGACCTTACCCAGCCAGGAAGGCTTTTCCTCACCCTCGTCGGTATCGATGCGGGATATAAAGGTCTCATAACCGCTCAAGACGACCATGACCAGCAAATTCGCCACCAGCGTCAGATCGATAAAGCCCAGTACCGCAAGAACCAGTTCCGACTCGGTGGCAGTGGCCACGATGGCAAACAGGTGCACCACCTCCTGGACAGCCCTGACGGCGAATATTCCCAGGACCGAGGCGAGCGCTAAGTAGAGCGGCACCAGCAGCCAACGGCTAGCCAGGATTAACTTTTCAATTATTCTTTCCATCCCGTTGGTTATCGCCATGAGCTATCTTCTAGAGCGTTGCAGCCTACTCGGTTCCCTGCTGTGGCGCAGGCGCCAAGGCGTGGTTCTGAACGGTGCTCGCGAGGGATGACTGCGGGTCGTCCCAGGAAACCGGGTCCTCCAGTGGTTCGACGTGAATCGTTACCGAGACAGTGGCCAAGCGGTTAGCGATTTCCCGTTCGATCCGCTCGCATAAATCGTGGGAATCCTGCACGGTTGCCCGCCCAGGCAGCAGCAAATGAAACTCGATAAAGCGGCGCGCGCCGGCCTTGCGCGTGCGCAACCCGTGGAATACAGCCATGGCGCCAGCAATATGCCGAATAGCCGCTTCAATGCTGGCGACATCCTCGCTGGGTAGGGCAGTGTCCATCAGGCCATCCAAGGAACGCCGCACCAGGCTGACTCCGGTACTAATGATGTGCAAGCCCACCGCGATGGCAATCAGCGGATCGAGCACCTGCCAGGTGGGCGGCGCGAACATCACCACCAGTAACCCCGCAACCACGGCCACCGATGTCCATACATCGGTCAGTAGATGGTGAGCATCCGCCTCGATGGTAATACTGTCGTACTCTTTGGCCACCCGCAGCATCAGCCGGGCCACTCCAAAATTAATCGCCGCCGCCACCAAGGCCACCACCAAGCCGGGACCCAGTGGTTCCAGGGGCGCGGGTGCCCGCAAGCGCACCACGGCGCTGTAGATGATGATCCCCGCCGCCGTCAGGATCAGACCGCCCTCCACGCCGCTGGAGAAGTATTCCACCTTGTCATGCCCATAGGGATGGTTGGCATCGGCATAGCGAGCTGCAATCGTCAACGCTGTCAGCGCAGTGATACCCGCCACCAGATTGACGGTGGATTCCGCCGCGTCGGAAAACAAGCTGATCGAACCCGTCAAACCCCAGGCGGTGAATTTAAGGGCCATGGTGACCAGAGCCGCCGTGATGGACAACAGGGCCATACGCCGTGTAGGTGACATGCAGAGTATCCCTAAGATAATCACATGATTATTTTCAGACAGTTCATTGTCATGTGATCTAAGCCATGGATCACCCGGAGCCCTCCGCACCCTGCTCAATAAGCCACGCCACTGACCACGGCGGTAAGGTTTGTTTAGCCAGCGCGGTCTCTACCCCTTCGTCATTGACATAAATTATATCACTCCGCGGCGGCGGCTTGACGCCATTGATGGCCTGCCTGCTCAGATTCGCAAGCAGGCTCAGTTGCGCACCCTCGCCCAAGGTCCAGTTTACTCGAAGGCCAAGGCCTTCGAAGACTTCATAGCGAGCGCGCCCACCGACTATTCCGAATAAGCGGGGCACGATTTCCTGCTGTCGAAGCGTTAGCAGTTGCTGGAACAGCCCCAACCATTCATCGTGGGGCGGTTGACTCAGACTGTCCCAGTCCAGCTTGCTGCGCTGCAAGGTGGCTGGATCGTTAGGATCGGGAACAGCGCTCAGCCCGCCGGCTTGACGAAATTCATTAAAGCGGGCCAGTTCTTGGCGTCTGCGATCGAGCACGGCTTTAGTAGGTTCCAAGTCTAAATCGCAGAAGAATAAAAAAGGCTGATCGGCGGCGAACTCCTGGCCCATGAACAGCAGAGGTGGTGAGGGAGCAAGCAACAAGATCGCGGTAACGGCCCGCAGAGCCTGCGGCTCCGCCAGTTGATGGATGCGCTCGCCCGAGGCGCGGTTTCCCACCTGAGCATGATTCTGCAAAAACGAGGCAAAGGCGGTGGGAGGCAAAGTCCAGCTTGGTTCTCCGCGAATTGCCCCACCGCGATAGGGAGAGGGATCGCCCTGGTAAGCGAACCCCTGACTTAAGCAACGCCCAAGATACCAGATGGGCTTGAAGACATAGTCCATGTAAAAGCCATCCGCTTCCCCGGTGAGTAGCGCATGCAAGACATGATGAATATCATCATTCCACTGGGCGGTATGGTAGCGCGGGCTGCCGTCGTCGCCGCGCACCAAATAACGGGCGACATTATCCTCGTTCTCCAGAATCAAATGAACATGCCGATCCTTGCCCGGACCCCGCCGCACCGCTTGGGCCAATTCCTGCAGGAGGTCGGGGGTGGACGTGTCAATGATAGCGTGCGCCGCGCTCAGACGCAGGCCATCCAGGCGAAACTCCTCCAACCAATACAGCGCATTGTGGATGACAAAGTCCCGCACTACCCGGCTGCCCGGACCGTCGAAATTGATGGCCGCTCCCCAGGGAGTTTGCAATCGGTCACTGAAAAACTGAGGAGCATAGCCGGACAGATAGTTGCACGGGGAGCCGAAATGGCTGTAACAAACAGCCAGGAATACCATCAGTCCTTTACGGTGCGCGGCTTGTACCAGGTCTTTCAGCTCGTTCGGATGGCCATAAGCGGCAGCGGGGGCGAACGGTAATACCCCCTCGTAACCCCAGTTGCGTGCCCCCGGAAAATCCGCTACCGGCATCAGCTCGATAGCGGTAACACCCAGTTGCACCAGGTAATCGAGACGCTTTTTGACCCCTGCAAAGCGGCCCTGCCGGCTGAACGCACCCACATGCAACTCATAGATGACAGCCTCTTCCCAGGGCCGTCCGCGCCAGCCATCGTTACGCCAGACAAACTCATGAGGATCGATGACCTGGCTGGAACCCCGCACATCATCGGGGTTATAACGGGACGCCGGATCGGGCACTTTTTCCTTGCCGTCGATCATAAAGCGATAGCGGTCCCCGGCCCTGGCCTGCTCGCTCACCAGTTCGAACCAGCCCCCCTCTACAGCCGTCATAGTCTGCACCGCTGCCTGGGTTCCTTTGTCCTCCAGGCATAGCTCCACCCGCTGCGCAGCCGGCGCCCATAAGCGAAACCGCACTCCCCCGTCGCTGAGCACCTGGGCGCCGAAGGGCATGGAATGAGCATGCTTCAAGTTGTATTGAGAGGGGGACGAACCGATTCCGCTGTGCGTAAGCAGGGCCAGGGAACGTCCTTGCAGGCGATAGGACCTACTCGCCGGATTATATGCCCCGGCTACGCCGCTCGTGTCCAAGAGCACTTGAAATTGGACATTCTCAAACTGCGAGGAAAGTGTAAAGACAATGTTTTCATGATGGGCGTTGAGCAGCACCAGAAAATCGTCATCGGTAACCAAGTGACCACATTCGTCCTGTTCTTCCAGAACCCCGCCGGACAGAAAAAGCCCTAAACAGCGGGCAAATGACTGGGTCCATTTTTGATCGCTCATTTCTTTGCCATCAGGGTCCAGCCAGGTGATGTCCTTGACGCCCGTACCCCTGATGGGCTTGCCCTGAAAAAAGCGTCGGCGCCGTAACACGGGATGTTGCCTGCGCAACTGGATGAGGCGACGGGTAAACTCCAGCAGCTCATGCTCCGCCTCGGCAAGGCCCCAATCCATCCAACTCAATGGATTATCGTGGCAATAGGCGTTGTTATTGCCGCGCTGGGTACGGCCGATCTCATCGCCGCCCAACAGCATGGGCACCCCCTGAGACAACAGCAGGGTAGCCAGAAAGTTGCGTCGCTGGCGGAGGCGCACTGCTTGGATCTTCGGGTCATCGGCAGGCCCTTCAACACCGCAGTTCCAGCTCCGATTGTGGGTTTCGCCGTCTCGATTACCTTCACCGTTGGCTTCGTTATGCTTCTGGTTATAACTGACCAGGTCAGTCAGAGTGAACCCATCGTGGGCGGTGACGAAATTGATGCTGGCGTAAGGCCGGCGGCCGTTGTGTTGATACAGGTCGCTGGAGCCGGTCAGGCGGTAGGCCAGCTTGTCGATCAAGCCGCCCTCTCCCCGCCAGTAATCGCGCACCACGTCGCGATACTTGCCGTTCCACTCCGTCCAACCCACCGGGAAATTGCCCACCTGGTAGCCACCCGCCCCCAGATCCCAGGGTTCGGCAATCAGCTTGACCTGGGACAGCACCGGGTCCTGGTGGATGATGTCCAGGAACGCCCCCAGTTGGTCCACCTCGTGCAGTTCGCGGGCCAGCGCCGACGCCAGATCGAAGCGAAAACCGTCGACGTGCATCTCTGTCACCCAGTAGCGCAGGCTGTCCATGATCAGTTGCAGGACCCTGGGGTGCATCATGTTCAGGGTGTTGCCACAGCCCGTGTAATCCAGGTAATAGCGCGGATTATTGCGCGTGAGGCGATAATAAGCGGTGTTATCGATACCGCGAAAACACAGGGTCGGTCCCAGGTGGTTGCCTTCGGCGGTGTGGTTGTAGACCACGTCGAGAATGACCTCGATGCCGGCCGAGTGCAGGGTCTTGACCATGGTCTTGAATTCATTCACCTGACCGCTGGCCGAGTAGCGCAGGTCAGGGGCGAAATAGCCGATGGAGTTATAGCCCCAGTAGTTGCGCAGGCCCTTATCCACCAGGTGACGATCATCAACCATGCCTTGGATAGGCAGCAATTCCACGGCGGTGATGCCCAGGTGCTTCAGATAATCGATGACCGGGGCGGTGGCCAGCGCCGCGTAAGTCCCCCGCAGCGGCGCCGGAACGTCCGGATGGCGCATGGTGAACCCCTTGACATGCAGTTCGTAGATGATCGTCTGGTGCCAGGGGGTGTTGGGCCGGCGGTCATTACCCCAACTAAAAGCCGAGTCGATCACCTGGCATCTGGGCATACCATAGGCGCTATTACGGGTACTAAAGCTCAGATCTTCCCGCGGGCTGCCCACTCGGTACCCAAAGTGGGCATCGCTCCAGTTCAAGCTGCCGACGATGGCTTTGGCGTAGGGGTCCAAGAGCAGTTTGTGGGGATTGAAGCGATGCCCTCGTTCCGGCTGGTAAGGACCATGCACGCGATAACCGTAGAGCAGGCCTGGGCGGGCTTCTGGCAGATAGGCATGCCAGGTCTGATCCGTCCGCTCCCGCAATTCGATGCGTTCGATCTCGCGCCGGCCCTTGGGATCGAACAAACACAGTTCCACTTTCTCCGCATGTTCCGAGAACAGGGCGAAATTGACCCCCTCGCCGTCCCAGGTAGCGCCCAGCGGATAGGGCTTGCCGGGCCACACCGCCGTTGCAGGCATAAGCATATATATAATGATCCCGTGGTTACTTTGGCTGTTCAGTCACAGTTCATCTGATTCAGGCGCTGGGATCAAGGCACGGACGAACCGACCGCAGGTGGGGCACCCTCACCACTCGATCTAGTTGATATCCCAGTTTACTGCTGGCGGATCATAACCGATTCGGGCGATTGCTTCGATGTGGCAATAGACGAATGCGGCTGGGGTCATGCTCAAGAAGAACTCTGCCACGATGATCCGTCAACCCCTAGGTGAAGGTCAACAATAGTTAAACCAACATGTTAAGAGCACATTAGTCATTAATTTGCCGAGCTTGCCGGGCGGCCACATGAGGCGATTTAGTCTGTTTCTGGGTGTCCCGTCCACCTTCGCGAGGTAGGAATACAGGGCAGCCTTTTACGCCGCTTTCCCGGTAATCGCAGGATACCGCTTCGGCAGCCACCTCCTGTCGCACCCCCAATGCACGGATCAGCCCCTGATAGACAAGCTCGAATAATCGCTCCAGGGCAATCCGATGAGTTTGTTGGGTCGTTTCAAACAGCCAGTCGCTGAAGCCCAGAAAGCGCGCAAAGGGATCATCGCCCAACAGGACGGGTTTGCTGTGACGAAACCGCCCCGAGTTGGCGATCAGTTCCCAGTAGCGGGCAAGGCGGTTGAGCCGTTGCATAGTCCCAAAGTCGATCAAATCCGAGCAGAGGATGTTGTAGGGAGGACAGGGGTTATATTTGATGCCGCAGGCACCCGTATGCCGGTTGATAGGCGTGCCGCGCAAGCGCTTGAGGATGCCCACCTGGATTTCGTGAGGGTTCAACGCCACCAGGCGATTGAACCCGTGGGCGAAGCTTGCAACCGTTTCTCCCGGCAGTCCGACGATCAAGTCAGCATGGATATGGGCCTGCGTGGCGCTGCGCAGCCAGATCAGGTTTTCTGCCGTTTTCTGATTGTCCTGCTTGCGGCTGATGAGTGCCTGCACGTCCGGATTGAAGGTCTGAATACCGATCTCGAATTGCAATGAGCCTGGCGGGAATCGCGTTATCACCCGTTTCAAGCTGTCCGGCAGGTGGTCCGGAATCAGTTCAAAATGGAGGAATAATGCAGCGTCCAGCCGGTCCAGAAAGAACTCCATAATCCGCAGGCTGGTATTGCTGTTTAAATTGAACGTGCGGTCCACGAATTTGAACTGCCGGGTGCCCCGGTCATACAAGGCTTGCAGTTCCGCCAGGAATGGATCAAGACGAAAGGGCCAGGCGGTTTTGTCCAGCGCGGACAGGCAAAACTCGCATTTAAATGGACAGCCTCTGGAGGCTTCGACATAGATCAGCCGCTGGGCAATATCTTCGGCGGTATAGAATCGGTAAGGCAGCGCTAGTTGCGTCAACGGCGGTTGTTCCGAGGGGATCACCTTGTGAGTGGGCGTATCGTTATTCAACAGACGGCGGCAGAGCGCGCCGAAGCTGAGGTCCGCCGGGCCGGTGATGACATAATCGGCGAGTTGCACAATGGCTTGGCCCTCGGTTTCATAACTCACCTCCGGGCCACCCAGCACGACGAGGATACTCGGTTGCACCTGTTTGAGCAGGGCCACCACCTGCAGCGTTTCCGCTGCGTTCCAGATATAGACGCCAAAGCCGACGATGGCGGGTCGCTGATTGAGCAGGCGTTCAACGATGTCGATGGGCCGCTGCGTGATAATAAACTCAAGCAGCTTGGTTTCCGCCTGCAGTTCACCCATATTGGCCAGCAGGCAGCGCAGCCCCAATGAGGAATGGAAATAACGCGCATTTAGCGTCGTCAGGACTATCGCAGGCATGGCCTTATGTTTATGCACCGTGGTCGTGGCATTGGGCCTGTCGATGGTTAACGGCTGCTCATCTGCAGCGCCACACGCTCAGCACCAGCGTCAAAATCAGGATAATCGACATTTCGTGGTTTGCAGCATGCCCGCTTGCTCTTACACTCACAAGCAGCCGAGCCGCTGGTGGCTGTCTAGCTGGGGTGACAAGTTTTCGATCTGAGCCGGTAACAGTTTGCATAGACCTCTAAAAGTGTGGCTAAGGGCAAGGCGCGATTGTTGGTGATCATCACCGTCGGCTGTGCCCGGCCATGATCGGTAATAATGAGTTGGCGCACGGGGTGGCTACACCCCGTTAACGTGACCTCGCTTTCAGCGACCCGACAGGTTTTATGCTTCCGCTTGGGGATGGACAACGTCACTCGCTGCCAGACGTTGTCGGGGAGCGCGGCCGCTTTTTTCAGGAGTCCCTGACTGCGGCGGCGCAGCGTAATGAACTGCACGCCGTCGGCCATTAACTCGTTGAGCACGGTATAGCTGGTCAGGCGGCAGTCAAGCACCAACGTTTCCTTGACCGTGTGGCGAAGCGTTTTCCAGTACTGAACAAAGTGCTGAATTTCCCGGGCTTCGTCTTTGCGCAGAATATCGGCCCGGGTGTAGAGGATGACGTTACTGGCCGCATCTTGCGCCAACAGCGTGTTGGCGCCCTTAACGGCCTTGCCGCGGGCCCCGGCCCACACCTTCTCCATTTGCGATTCGGTACCGAAATGGGGAATGGTGTGAAAATCCAAGTTAATAAAGTCGCTCTGATAGAACTGCGGATACACCGTCTGGAACTGCCGTAGCAGGTGCTGTTGAAACTCCTGTAATAAGGCCTCGGACAGCCGACACGAATACGTCGTCATGAAGCTGGCCTTGGGTAACACGGTTAACCCGGCAAAGACGCCTAAGCCGGGCTCATGGTCATAGGAGGCGATATGACTCAGGCGTTCACTGCCGATCAGTTTCAATACCAGCATTGCCAGAGCGGCCTGTTCGGCACTGACGACCGCGGAGGTCGGCAAGTCACACTGCCGGACGATATCCATCACCCCGGCTTCGACCACATAGGGTAAGAAAAACACTCCCGCCACCGGACAATCGATGCGAAACGGCTTGAGGGTCTCGAACTCCAGCGCTTGAGTGCGTTCGGGTAGCTGTTGGTTGCGCTGGGTCCGGCCCCGTTGGGGCCGACTCCGTCGGTGCAGCTTTGGAAACCCGGCGTCTGCCAGAATCCGCTCCACCGTACGCACCGAGATTTTATAGTTCTCCTCGCCCAAACGCCCACTGATCTCAGCCGCCGACAGCTGGGCGTGGCGATACTTCACCACCAACTGCCGAACCGGCTCAGGGGTGTGACGCTCGTAGGGACCGCGCACGGGCGGTGGGAACAGTTCCAACGTGCCGGCCTTGAGATCACGGAGCAGCGAGTAGAGGGTGGCAACGGAATAGCCAAACCGGTGCGCGACCTGTTCAACCGGCAGCTGATCGACCACGACCGCACGGATAGCTTCGTATTGGCGCTGTCGAGGGCTGGCGGGGTGGTTGAAAAACGCCTTGAGATCGGGCATGGATTAGGGGTTATTAGTGACGGATAAAAAACTGAATTTTAGAAGGACTAAGGCGAGCAGATCAAGGGGTGAGGGTAAAAATAGAGGGAAAATCTAAGCATTTTCGGCGTTATCGGGGTGAAAAACCAGCAGGCGATGGCACTAGCGGTTAGAAATGGACGCTATAAAACCGTCACGCCGACCCCTAACAGCGGCTATTTTGGGCTGACAAACGAGTAAAATATTACAGCTAGGTTATTGATTTAGAAATAACCTTTTAATAACTACCCAAGTTCAGCAAAATTAAAGTGTAGGGTAAAATATGACGGTTAATAGGCCTGTGAAAATCGGTGTTTGAAAGTCATTGACCTACCAAATAAGTTTCTGATGTCATCAAATTATACATCTTGAGGGTGCAAATCATGAGTTCCGGCAATGTTGGGTTACGGGGGTTTTGCACCGGAGAATACCCATGACCTCCCACGACTCGATCCATTGGCCTGATTACTGGCGCAGACTGCGTGAAGCCTTGCTGAAACCGCAGGTGAATAACGAGGCGCTGGAGACAGCCTTGGGCGAGGCGCGGGCGCGGCAACCGCTCCCGGTGCTGTGGCTGGTCGGCAAAACCCAGGCCGGCAAAACCTCGATCATCCGCGCCCTGACCGGCAGCGAAACCGCCGAAATCGGCAACGGCTTCCAGCCCTGCACCCGTACCGCCCGGTTCTACGATTTTCCGACTGAAGCGCCGGTGGTGCGCTTTCTCGACACGCGCGGTTTGGGCGAGGTGGCCTACGATCCCACCGAGGACATCCGCTATTGCGAAGCGCAGGCGCATCTGTTGCTGGGAGTGATGAAGGCTACCGACATTCGCCAAGACGCTGTGTTCGAGGTGCTGCGCGCGGTGCGGCGGCGTCATCCGGAATGGCCGGTACTGATCGCCCAGACCGGCTTGCACGAAGCCTATCCGCCCGGCGCGCGGCATCTGTTGCCCTATCCCTACGACCGCGAACCCCTGCCGCCCCAGGTTCCCACCGATCTCGCCCGCGCCTTGGCCGCGCAGCGCGAACGGCTGGGTATACTGCCGGGCACCGCGCCGGTGCGCTGGGTACCGCTCGACCTGACTCTCCCCGATGACGACTTTGAACCGGCCAACTACGGTTTGGAGGCGCTGTGGACGGTGATCGAAGCGATCTCAACCCTGGGTTTGCAGGCGATGCTGCGGGGTGACGCTGGAATTCGCGATGTCTACGAGCGCGCCGCCCATCCTCACATCGTCGGTCATGCCCTGGCCGCCGCTGGCGTCGGCGCGTTACCGCTGGTGGATTTAGTCGGAGTGCCAGCGGTGCAGGCCAAGCTGCTGCACAGTCTCGCCACCTTGTACGGCCAGAACTGGGACGCGCGGGGGATTTCCGAATTTCTTGGTCTGCTCGGCGCAGGGATCGGAGTCGGCTATGTGGTGCGGACGGTGGGCCGGGAACTGGTCAAGCTCATTCCCTGGTGGGGGCAAACGGTCGGCGTGGTCTGGGGCGCGACCACCAGCGGCGCGACCACCTACGCGCTCGGCAAGGCCGCCGGCTACTACTTCGCCACCCGGCGGCGGGATGGGCCGGTGAACGCGGAGGCGTTGCGTCGGGTCTACGCCGAAGCGCTGGCGGCGGGCGCGAGGTTTGTAAGGATACCGCCAGCGGATCGGCGATGAAAACACTGTTCAAACGGCTCGACCGACTGCGGTTGCTGGCCCTGACGATGTGGGCACTACCGCTGATTGCGTTGTTGCCGCTCGGAATGCTGTGGCTGTGGCAGTCCAAGGCATTATCGGGGTGGTTGATCACCATGGCGCTGTGCAGCGCCGCCGGTTACGGGCTGCAACACTGGTTGCTTCAGCGCGACCGTAAATTGCTGGCCGGGGCGGCGACCAGTCCCGATTCACGCTGGCCACCGCAGGCGGATGGCGCCTGGACAGCGGTCGAGGAACTCGCCGGCCAAATGCAGCCGGAGGATTGGCCGCTGAACGATGGCGGTCGGCTCTGGGCGCTCGGGCAGAACACGCTGGAGATCGTTGCTCGCCACTATCATCCGAAGGTGGAGCGGCCATTGCTGGAACTGACCGTGCCGCACACCCTGCTGATCATCGAACGGGCCAGTCGTGACCTGCGTATCATGGTCACAGAGCAAATTCCGTTCAGCCACCGACTGACGATTGGTGATCTAATCCGCGCCTACCGCTGGAAAGCCACCGCTGAACGTCTGTTGAACGTGTATCGGGCCGGGCGGCTGGTCATCAATCCCGCCGATGCCCTATTGAGCGAAGTCTGGGGACAGCTGCGCGGGCAGAGCTACGGCATGGCCTGGAACGAACTGCAGCGCTGGTTATTGCGGGAATATGTGCGCAAGGTCGGGTACTACGCCATTGCCTTGTACAGTGGCCAGTTGACACTGGCCGGTGCCGAACCGACGGTTACCGCGACTCCGGTTTCCCGACGCGATCTGAAACGGGCTACGGATGCCGCCGCGCCGGTCGGTGAACCGCTGCGAATTGTGGTGCTGGGCCGGACGAACGCCGGCAAGTCGAGCCTGATCAACGCGCTGTTTGGCCGGCTGACCGCCGCGACCGACGTGCTACCGGACACCACGGCGGCGTTGACACCCTACCGGCTGGAGCGCGACGGGCTGGACGCGGCCCTGATCTTCGACACGCCCGGTTGCGATACCGAATTGCTTGCCGAAAAGGCGCTGCGGAAAGCGGTGCTGGACGCGGATTTGATTCTCTGGGTGTGCGCCGCGCATCGCGCCGACCGGCAGGTGGATCGGGAAAGAGTCGACGCCGTACGCGCCTGGCAAGCCGCCCGTCCGGATCGTCGCCCGCCGCCGCTGCTGGTCGCGGTCAGCCACATTGACCAGTTACGCCCGCTGCGCGAATGGCAACCGCCCTACGACCTGTTGCATCCGCAAGGTATCAAGGCGAACAACATCCGCGCGGCAGTGGGAGCGGTGGCAGCGGATCTGGCTGTGCCGGTGGCGACCGTCATCCCGGTTTGTCTGGCGGATGGGCGGGTTTATAACGTGGATGATGCGCTTTGGGTCGCAATCCTCGAACAGGAAAGCGAGGCAGACCGGGTGCGCTTCCTGCGCTGCCTGGAGGCGTGCAAGCGGGCGGAAAACTGGACGCTGCTCGGTCGGCAACTGGCGAATGCGGGAAGGTTCCTGCTGGATTTGCCGAGGCGGGCATTAGATTGAATTCAGAGGCTGACCTGGTGGTGGGCAAGATCCTCCTCGCAGATGGGTAACGTCACCAGGGTATAAGTACCCATCAGCAGCCTGGTTACACAGTCAAAGCGAGGACCGGTAACGCGGTCCTCGCTCTTCGCCATGCTTCTTCCTGGATCAACCGCAAGGGCGGTTAACAGTGTCTGCGCTGCTGAACAAATCCACCTGCCCCTGCCCAGTCAAATGACCGCCTGCCTAGGCGTTCTTATGAGTGCACACTGCGGATTCCCTCCGCCCTGACGCCACCGTCGTTTCAGGCACCCCCACTAAAGGCATCCATGGCATTGCTCACTTCGCCAGGAGCTACCACCACAATACCTGACGAGGTTACATGATACTGGCGGCTATCCGCTTCCCGGTCATAGCCGATGCGGGCACCTGCCGGGATCACACTGTAGGAGCCGACGATAACTCGCCGCAGGTGGGCACCGCGCTTGATGTGCACATAATCCTGAATGATGCAATCTTCTAACTCGACATCCTCATCCAGCCTCACTTCACGGCGGATGATCGTATTGCGCACGGAGGCTCCCTTGACCAGGGTTCCCCCCCCGATGAAGCTGTTTTTCAGCGAACCATCGATAATCTTGGCTACCGGCCCCTGATAGTTGCTCGAATAGATGGGCCACTGATGATTGAAGGCGTCGAAACGGGGCGTGAGTCCGAGGAAGTCATAATGGGCGTTGAAATAGGCATCGAGGGTGCCCACATCACGCCAATAGGCCGGCTCCTCAAAGGTCTTAATGCCAGGAACATTGTTGGTGGCGAAATCATACGCATACAAGCGGTGATCCCGCATCAGCCGCGGCAGCACGTGCTTGCCGAAGTCGTGCTCACCCCGCTCATGGCATACCTGAAGAGCCTTCAGCAGCACCCTGGCATCGAACAGGTAGTTACCCATGGAGGCATAGGCACGGCTGGGGTCCGATGGCATGGGGCTGGGCCGCTCGGGTTTTTCCTGAAACTCGCGCACGCGGCAGTCGGCATCCGTGGCGATCACCCCGAATTCCGTGGCCTCTCGCAGGGGCACCGGCAGCGCGGCGACCGTTACCTCAGCCTCCCGCTCCCGATGAAAATCGAGCATCTGCTGCAAATCCATGCGGTAGATATGATCGGCGCCGAACACCGCGATCAGATCGGGGCCCTGCTGTTCGATCAGGTTAATATTTTGATAGACCGCATCCGCCGTACCCTGGAACCAGTCTGCCCCTCTTTGCATCTGGGGAGGGACGATGGTCACGAACTGGTGTGGCCGCATCGGTGACAGCACCCAGGATTTGCGGACATGTTCGATAAGCGACTGGGATTTATACTGCACCAACAAATAGATGGAGTTGATTTCTGAATTGATGAGGTTACTGAGTACAAAATCCACAATCCGGTAACGCCCGCCGAAGGGCAATGAAGGTTTGGAGTGTCTAGCGGTTAGTGGGCTAAGACGGGAACCCTCGCCACCCGCCATGACGAAGGTAAGAACCTTGGCTTTTTTCATGTGTACACATCCTTAACGCAGTTTAAACAGCCCCCGACAGTGTTTTCAACCCAGTCGGTGTGATTATCCAGGTCCTGCAGGAACTCATAAAAAACTTTTGAGCGACTTGATGCGCTACGCCTTACCCCAGGAAGTAATCGAAATCCCGTTCGGTATGCGTGCGGCGGTGCATTCGGAAGATATGGGCTGGCACCCGGCGCGGGTCGAGTTCCACGAAATTACGGATGCCATGCCATAGGTAGTGATCGCTGCCCAGCAAATCGTGAACCTGGAAGGACTGCTGCGGCTCCAACCCAAGTTTATCCAGTTGCAGGCTGACCCACCCCGCTTGCTTATGATGTGGATCAAGATTCACGACCACCAGGATAATATCGCTCAGATCGTCAGTCCACTTGCTGAAGCACAAGATTTCTTCATTATCCACAGGATGAAAGCATAGATTCAAGTTCTGCTGCAGAGCAGGATTGCGCCTGCGGATACGGTTCACCAGGCCGATGATTTCCCGCAGATTGTCAGGCCGCCCTAAATCGCGCTGGCGAATCTCGTATTTCTCCGAATCGAGATACTCCTCGCTGCCGGGCTTGACAGCGGTATTCTCCAGTAATTCGTAGGCTGGACCGTAGATGCCATAATTAGCCGCCAGGGTAGCAGCCAGGACCAAGCGCGTGATAAACCCGGGACGACCGCCAAACTGAAGATGTTCGTTCAGGATATCCGGCGTATTTGGCCAAAAGTTCGGCCGGAAATATTCCCGCCCTTGCGCCTGGGTAAGCTCCGTCAGGTACTGGGTCAGTTCCCATTGAGTATTCCGCCACGCGAAATAGGTGTAAGACTGGCTAAAACCCAACTTTGCCAGGCGGTGCATAACCTTGGGACGGGTGAACGCCTCGGCCAGGAAGAGCACATTGGGGTGTTTTTTCTTGATCTCGGTAATGAGCCACTCCCAAAGGGGAAACGGCTTGGTATGAGGATTGTCGACCCGGAAGATACGCACACCCTGCTCGATCCAGAACTCAAAGATACTCTTTAGCTCCTGCCAGAGCGCCTTCCAGTCATCGGTCTCAAAGTTAAACGGATAGATGTCCTGGTACTTCTTGGGCGGATTTTCAGCATATTGCACGGTGCCATCGGGGCGCCAACGAAACCAAGTGGGGTGCTCCTTCACATAAGGATGATCCGGGGCGCACTGAAAAGCGATATCCAGCGCAATCTCGATGCTGTATTTTTTCGCGTTTTCTACCAAGGCGCGAAAATCCCCCAATGTCCCCAGCGCCGGGTGAACCGCTTTGTGGCCGCCTTCCTTTGCGCCGATGGCCCAGGGACTGCCCACATCCTCGGGGCCTGGGGTCAGACTATTGTTCTTGCCCTTGCGGTTCACCCGCCCAATGGGGTGGATGGGCGGAAAATACAGGACATCGAAGCCCATGTCGGCGATCCGCGGCAACTGGGCTTCGCAGTCCTTGAAGGTACCGTGTTTGCCAAGCTCGGGGCTGCAGGAGCGCGGAAACATTTCGTACCAGGCACTGAAGGCGGCACGTTCATCGTCCACCACGACCCCCAACTCTTTGTCGTAGACGGCAGCCAATCCTTTGTCGGGGTAACGCTCCATCAGTGCGGCCAGTTCCTGGCTCAGGGCAAGCTGGAGCCGGTCTTCCAGATCCTGTTTACCTTCCAGTAGCTTCGCCCTGGCCTTGAGCCACTGTGCATCGTCACCGGTAGCACGCCTACCAGCCGCCTCAATGAGTTCAGCACCCACCAACAGGGCAACCTCGATATCCTCCGCCTGAACCCGTCTGGACAGATCATGACGCCAGGATTTGAAGGGATCGACCCAAGCGCTCATGGTATACAGATAACGGCCCAGTTCCTTGACCGTGAATTCTCCACGCCAGCGATCGTTGACCAGAACATGCATGGGCGTTTGTCGCCAGGTTTTTTCATTGTCGTGGCGGTATTGCAAAATGCAGGTCAGGGCATCATGACCGTCCACGAACGCGTCCGCCTCCACAATCACGCTCTCGCCGACAGTGCGCTTGATGGGATACCGGCCCCCATCGATTTCGGGAGTAATGCCCTCAATCACCACCCGTTTTCTACCGTCCAGATGAACGTAGCCGGCGATCCCTTGATCGGAAGCCACCTTCTCTATCACAACCCGCCTTTTACTGTCCTCAGGAAGTGTTTTTGGCACGCAATCACCTCATCATAAATTGTTTATTCGCACAGTTGCTCAAGAACTCTGGCGGCTTCTTAAGCATTTAAAAGCATATTGTTTGGCAATTTTTTACAGGAAGCAAATATCCCCTGCGTTCGCAGAGGTTTGGGCCTTTTGCAAAAGCGCTGCTCAGGCGGTTTTTAAATTTAACTTCTCCCCTCAGACCGACGTATTTTACGCCTAAACCGCATCCAGTTTGAGACCTTGAGTTTTTTGAGGTGAACCACTACCCTCTTTCTGAAAGAGCCAAAGGGTAGTAAGAGAGCGATGCTGACTATTGATTATAGCCGCTGGGGCCAAGACCCTGACATTTTCAGAGTACTGGGGTTGAATGCGGAGCACCCGCGCACGCGGGAGCGCTTCCTGGCCTTGTACGAGATTTGTGGGGATAAGAACGCCAGTCAAGTTGGTCGGGAAACGGGCCGTAACCCGCAAACGGTGATGGAGTGGGTGCACCGTTACAATACGGTTGGACCGGCGGCCTTGGTGTACCAGCGTACCGGTGGCCGTTCCCCCTTTTTACCCCGGCCCTGGAACCAGGCGTCGATGGGGTTATCCGCGAGGCCCTGAAGCAAGCGGCGACCCCCCCGCCAGAGCGGACCGCCCCGCCGGCCCCGCGCTGGACCCTGAAGCGGCTGCAAGGATGGCTCCAGGCCCAGGGCCAGGACGAGTGCTGTCGGGAGACGATCCGGCAGGCGCTCAAGCGGTTAGGCTTGTCCTGGAAAAAAGCCCGGAAACTGTTGAATAAAGCCGATCCGGATCAGCGGGCGGCGTTTCTAGACAAACTCCATCCCTTGCTGGTCGCCGCCACCCGGGGCCAACACACGCTGGTCTACATTGATGAGGCCCATTTTCGCCAGGATACCGATGAAGGCTATGGCTGGTCGGTCAAGGGCGAGCGGTTCTGGGTCAGTTCCAATTCTCCCGGGCTGGGGGCGAAGGTGTCGTGTTACGGGGTTTACTTCTACAATCAAGGCCAGGTTAAGCTGTATCCATACGACCGTGCCAACAGCGAGATGACCATTGAACTGTTAGAAACCCTCCGTCGGGAACTCCCGGCGGTACCGCTAACGGTGCTCTGGGACGGGGCGTCCTATCACCGAGCGCAAGCGGTGACCCAACGGGCCGATGAACTGCGGATCAACCGGTTGCCATTGCCGGGCTACAGTCCGGACTTCATCCGGTGGAACACCTCTGGCAGTGGGTACGAGAAGACGTGACCTATCACACCTGTTACGACAATCGGGCGGAATTGATCGCCCAACTGGAACAGTTTCAACAGGCAATCAACGCCACCCCCAATGCCGTCGCCGACCCACTTTGGGTCAAAACCCACCTCGATCCCGAAGAGGAAAAACTACGGGTTTCAAAGTAGATGCGGTTTAACAAACGTATTACCGACATTCCGCACAGCACTTAGCCATCCCCCGAATAAACTTTTTCATACGGCTCCCCCAGTAGTCTTAGCAGAAGCCAGTGGTAGTGATTCATATTGAGGATCAGGGTCTGCATCTGTCCGATCCCCAGGACGTGGCTGCCAGCGAAAAATTGAAACGCCCACCGGGCCGTGGGGTTTGCGATCGGTTGACCTAATTGATTGGGAAAGGTCTGTTGCGCTTGGTGCAATGCCTGTCGAAGGCGATACTCCAAAGCCGCATAGACCAGCAGGCACAGCGTGATGACCATCATCAGGGCCATAATCCGTTCCGGTGATTTCAGGAATAACGTCGAGGCCATAAACAGGGGGTCTTTCAGAAACCGAAAGCCCCGTTCAACTTTTTGCTGGTCTTTATAGGCTTTGATCAAGTCCTCATTGGATAAGGCCTCCATGGCCCGCTGATGGGTGGCCAGAATAAAGCAACTTTTCCGTTGCAGGCGCTGTTGATGAGGTTCCACGCGCGAGGCGAGCCCCCCTTCAATCCGGTAGCTCTGATCATCCGGTAACCGGTTTTTCGCCGGGCGTCCGCGCCCCCGATAGCCGGGTTCAGCCAGTAGGCGGGCTTCGAAAACTTGCGGATGTTTGAGCTTTTTTTCGAAGTCTGACAACGCCTTATGTGCATCGGTTTCACAAGAAAAGCGCGGTCGGCAGCCGTGCTCGCAGGCCGTTAATTCCGCTGAGGGCTGTTTCAGCGACGCCCGGTTCACGGTTTTGGTCGCCCGCTGATACGCCGCCGGCGAGTAGACGATGACCCAGCGCTGCTCGAGGTCCGCATAACGCGTTCCGACCCTGATGAAACTCGGTTGCCCCCGGTTCGTCAGCAGGTCCGGCGCGGTCGCTTGAATCAGGAACCGCGCCAGCTCCAGCGTCTCCGGAACCCGGCTGATCCAATAAAAACCGTTCATCTAAGATGTTTTGACCGTCTCCCGAAACCTGCGCTGGTCGCGGTTATTGCCACTGAGCGCTTCCATCAACAGCGGAATGCCCGCTTGGCGTTCCACCCTCAGTTGCAACACCACCCGATTGAGGTCCGGCCGGTGATCCCGACTATACCCCGGGGTGATATGAATAACCCCGACGCCCTCCGCCGGCGCCACCGCGCGGTTATACTCGCCATCCACATGAAAACTGGTCGCGTCCACATGCCCAAACCGGCACAGGAGACCGCGGCGAGAAACCGTTTGCGCCGCTCGCTGTGAATACCGCGCCGTCGGACCCTGCCGGAACATCGCATCCAGGGTGCGTCCCCGCCGATCATCATTCAGCTGTCGGGCTTCAATGCCCTCCCCCAGCCGCCGGCCTACCGGCTTATCCTGAAAAAAATGCGGCGTCAGATACCGGGTCCGCTGGTTAAATCCCAACCCCTTTAAAATCATGGCCTTGACCGCCTAACCGTAAGAACCTATTTGTTTTTCTTGGTCTTTGGGTAAAATCCGATCAACCCACTCGACGATACCCAGTTCGTCCACCATCGTCGACACCAGTCCTAAGTGATTGAGCATCCGAGTGCTATAGTGCTGCGGGGAAGCCCTGGTTCCGGTTTCAAAATGAGCCGCCATCATCAACCTCACGGTGAAAAAGACCTGCAGCGTCGTATCCCACTCGTAGTCAACCACACTATCTAGAGCTGTTGCCAAGGGTCAGCGAAAGCGTTATTTTTAACTAATTGAATTTAAAAAATAATTAAAATTACTAAACTACAGCTCTAGTGTGCGGAATGTCGGTGCCGGGATTCAAGGGCGCCAAACCTTACCACCAGGCTCATGAACGCGGGGTAAAGCTGATTGGCGCCACGGCGCACTATGTCACACCGGAATTGGACGAAGGCCCGATCATCGAGCAGGTGGTCGAGCGGGTTGACCATACCTACGGGCCGGCGCAGCTTATTGCGGCCGGCCGGGATTCGGAGAAGCTTGCCCTGGCTCGGGCCGTTAAGCTCCATATCGAGCACAGGGTATTTCTGAACGGCAACAAGACCGTCGTATTCCGCTGACAGCCCAGGGACCGTCGCCATGTATGCGGTACGCCGCTGGTCGGTACGTCATGCCGGCCTGCTCGAATTCATTTACAACCGACTGTTCGAGCCGGTCATGATCCGGCTACACCCGCTGTGGCGACGAATCGGCTATGCCCGTGCCGAGAATCCGGTGGCCCTGCTGGAAAAAGTGGTCAAGGGCTTTCTCTTCGACTGCCGCATGTGTGGCCACTGCGTACTCAGCGCCACGGGCATGTCTTGTCCGATGAACTGCCCCAAGCAACTTCGCAATGGCCCCTGTGACGGTGTTCGTCCCAACGGTCACTGCGAGGTCGCGCCACCCGATTCCGCCGATCCTGAAGAAGTCCATGTCCGCGCCCGGGTGTACGACGGTTATGTGGACGCCATGAACGCCACCGATGGTGCCGGCGGCAACTACAACATGTCCAGCGTCGGCATGTGCGCCCTGGCGACCCGATTGGGTTACGGCATGGTATTACAGATCTCCTGCCGCGACCGAACCGCATCGCCATTCAGGGTGACGGGCTGGGTGGCGCTGCCAGGGGCGTGACCAGTCTTTTTTGCCTGACCGGCGACGGTGTCCAGGCCGGGGACCAGCCCGATGCCAGACCGGTGTTCGATCTGGACTGTATATCCCTGCTGGAAACGGCGCTTATCATGCGCGACGAGTCTCATTTCCTAAGCGGTCGCAAGCTGACCAGTCCGCCGCGCGTGCTTCTCGGGGCGACGGCCAATCCCTTCGTGCCGCCCTATGACTACCAACCCCTGCGCCTGGCGAAAAAGATTGCCGCCGGGGCGCAGTTCATCCAGACCCAGTATTGCTATGATCTTGCGCGCTTCAAGGAATTCATGGCTCGTGTGCGTGACCTAGGTCTGCATGAGCGATGTTTCATTCTAGCGGGTGTTGCGCCGCTTGCGTCGGCCAGGGCCGCGCGCTGGATTCGTGAGCATGTGCCGGGGGTGCACATTCCCGATGCGGTGATCGCCCGGGTTGAGCGCGCTCAAAACCAGAAACAGGAAGGCAAAAGGCTGTGCATCAAGCTGATCCAGCAGATTCGTGAGATCGCGGGCGTCAGCGGCGTCCACGTCATGGCGTATCGGCAGGAGGAAACGGTGGCCGAGATCATCCATGCCTCGGGTGTACTTGAGGGACGGATTCCCTGGTATCCGGTACGCGACGAACCCGCTGGGCGGTGTTAGGGGGCTAGGCCCATACTAAGCGCTCAGCGTGCCAGCGCCTTGCCTCTTAGCCAGAAGCGCTCATGCTCGGCGTCTGGCAGCAACAAACCGCCGGTGGTCCAGAGCAGATGGGTGGCGTTTTTCATGACCGAAGCCAGTTGCCGTTCTTGGATATAACGCTGGCCCGCCGGGCTGTTCAGCACCAGGCCGGGACCGGGGAAACCCGCCGCCGCCGAGGGTTCTATCTTCATCTGCTCGGTTTGCGCCAACCAGTACAGATTACGGAACAAGTCGTCATCCGTCATGGTGAAGATACCTGCCAGCAGTGCGGGCATAAATCTTGCCGCCAGTCGGGATGCCGTAGCAACAGCCAGCCCATCGGCGTCGGTACGGTTATCGAGACCCACCTCGTACACCGACGTTGTTTCAGCTCCCGCCAGCATCTGGACCAGCATGCAGGGAGAAGCCACGGGTTCGGCAAAAAAGCAATGCACATGATCGCCGAAGATCTGTTTCAGGCCGAAGGTAATGCCTCCGGGCGCACCTCCGACCCCACAGGGCAGATAGACGAACAGCGGATGCTCGGCATCGACCAACAGGTTGGCCTGGGCTAACTGTGGGGTAAGCCGCAATGCCGCAACGCTATACCCGAGAAATAGCGTTTGCGAGTTTTCATCGTCCACGAAGTAACTGTGGGGAGCCTGTGCTGCCTGGGCGCGTCCGGCGCTCACTGCCTGCGAGTAGTCACCGCTATGCTCCACCACCTCAACGCCCTGTTCACGGAGCCGCTGCTTTTTCCACGCCTTGGCATCCGCCGCCATGTGGACTACCGCCCGAAATCCCAGCGCAGCGGCCATCACGCCGATGCTTAACCCCAGATTACCGGTGCTGCCGACCGCCACGGTATAGCGTTGAAAAAGCTGACGGGCTTGGGGATCGGCTAGTGACGTGTAGGTGTCGGCCGGGCGCAGAATGCCTTCCCGAAGCGCCAGTTTTTCCGCAAAGACTAGCACTTCGTAAATACCGCCACGGGCCTTGATGGAACCCGCCACGGGGAGCAGATGATCGGCTTTCAGGTAAAGCCGGCCCTGTTCCGCGGAAAGCCTGAACTGCCGCTGCAACGAGGGTACCGCAACCAGCGGTGATTCTATCAATCCAGCACTTGCTTCCAGCTCTGGAAACAAGCGTTGCAAGAGCGGCGCAAAACGCCCCAGGCGCTGCTCGGCATCCTGGATGTCAACTACTCCCAGGGGCAGCGCCGCCAATGCTTGGGCCGCTGGTTGCTGGGCCGGATTAAGCCAGAGTAATGGCTCGCATTTTTGCAGACGCTGCAGCATTGGTAGGCTAATCATACCCATTGGCAACTTTCCTGGTTGCAATTCTAGGTGGGATGAATGTGGTTACTGGTGTGGCCTTGCCTCTCGTCTGGATCAAGCCTAACCAGCCCACCGCTGGGGGGTATAAATTTATCCTCACCACTCATTTCATAGTCATTTACCGACCACTATACTTTGGTACTTTAATAAATTGCGCGCAATGTTCTGCGAGGAGAGAAGCGGATGTTCACCAAAGATGATCGCATTGCCGGTTTTGACGATGAATTGTGGGCGGCGATACAGGCCGAGGAGCACCGCCAAGAGGAACACATCGAGCTGATCGCCTCGGAAAACTACGCCAGCCCCCGCGTGCTGGAGGCCCAAGGCTCGGTGTTGACCAATAAATACGCCGAGGGCTATCCCGGCAAGCGCTACTACGGCGGTTGCGAAAACGTGGACGTGGCCGAGCGGCTCGCCATCGAGCGGGCCAAACAGTTGTTCGGGGCCGATTACGCTAATGTCCAGCCGCATTCCGGCTCGCAAGCCAACGCCGCCGTTTACATGGCGCTGATTGAGCCCCATGACACCATTTTGGGCATGAGTCTGGCTCACGGCGGGCATCTGACCCACGGCGCCAAGCCCAATTTCTCCGGCAAAATCTATAACGCCGTGCAGTATGGCCTCAATGAAAAAACCGGTGAGGTCAATTACGAGCAGGCGGAGTTCCTGGCTCGGGAGCATAAGCCTAGGGTGATCGTAGCCGGTTTTTCCGCCTATTCCCGGATTATGGACTGGCAGCGCTTTCGGGCTATCGCCGACCAGGTAGGGGCCTATCTGTTCGTGGACATGGCTCATGTGGCGGGTCTGGTGGCGGCGGGTCTCTATCCCAATCCGGTGCCTGTTGCCGATGTGGTGACCACAACCACCCATAAGACCCTGCGCGGTCCCCGGGGCGGTTTGATCCTGGCCCGGCGCAACCCGGAACTGGAGAAGAAATTCAACTCCATGGTCTTCCCCGGCATTCAAGGCGGCCCCTTGATGCACGTGATCGCCGCCAAGGCGGTCGCCTTTAAGGAAGCTCTGCAACCGGAATTCAAGACCTATCAACAGCAAGTGGTCAAAAATGCCCGCGCCATGGCCGGGAGCTTTCAGGAACGTGGTTATAAGATCGTCTCCAATGGCACCGACGATCATCTATTCCTGTTGGATTTGATCAACAAGGGCATCACCGGTAAGGCCGCCGATGCCGCGCTGGGTCGTGCGAACATCACCGTCAATAAGAACGCGGTTCCCAACGATCCGCAGTCGCCGTTCGTCACCAGTGGCATCCGCATAGGCTCCCCGGCCGTGACCACCCGTGGCCTCAGGGAATCCGAGGTGAAACAACTGGCTGGCTGGATGTGCGATATCCTCGATGACGTCGATAACGAAGCCACCATCGACCGGGTGCGGCAACAGGTCCTAGAACTCTGCGGGCGCTTTCCCGTCTACAAGCGCTGAGATGATCGGCTTGCGGTACGCGCCGATCACACCAACTACCACCAGTCACCCTGAATAAGCAAGATGAGGGCATTCCATGAGTGAACGCAATGCCGCTGGCGAGCTGGCCCGGACACCGTTGGATGCCCTGCATCGCGAGCTTGGCGCCAAGATGGTGCCGTTCGCAGGCTATGCGATGCCGGTGCAGTATCCCGCCGGGATCATGAAGGAGCACAGCCATACCCGCAACCACGCCGGGCTCTTCGACGTGTCCCACATGGGGCAGGTACGTCTAATAGGCACGGGCGCCGCTCAGGCACTGGAAACCCTGATGCCGGTGGATATCATCGAACTGGGTGTTAATCAGCAGCGCTATGCGCTGTTTACCAATGATACCGGCGGCATTCTCGACGATCTTATGGTCACTAATGCGGGTGATCATGTGTTCGTGGTGGTCAACGCCGCCTGTAAAGAACAGGATGTGGTCCTCCTGCATACTCTGGACGACCGCTGTCGGGTCGAAGAGCTGGACGACCGGGCGCTGCTCGCTCTGCAGGGACCTCAGGCCGGCGAAGTAATGGCGCGGCTGGCGCCTGCGGCGGCTGAATTAGTATTCATGACCGCGGGCCGCTTCGATATCGCTGGCGCCGACTGCTTCGTCACCCGCTCCGGTTATACTGGCGAGGACGGTTTCGAGATTTCGGCGCCTGCCGAACAGGCGGAAGTCCTGGCCCGCGTGTTGCTGGCGCAAGATGAGGTGGCGCCGGTCGGCTTGGGGGGCGAGAGATTCGCTGCGCCTGGAGGCGGGGCTGTGCCTGTATGGCAATGACATCGATGCCACCACCACCCCGGTGGAGGCCAATCTGGTATGGGCCTTGTCCAAGGCGCGGCGGGCTGGTGGCGCCCGCGAGGGTGGCTTTCCAGGCGCCGAGATCATTCTCCAACAAGTCGCCGGGGGAGTGGCGCGCAAGCGAGTCGGCATTCAGCCCGAGGGCCGGGCGCCAGTGCGGGGGGGCACCGAACTGGTGGATGCCGATGCCCGGGTCATCGGCAAGATTACCAGCGGTGGGTTCGGCCCCACGATCGGGTGTCCAGTCGCCATGGGTTATGTGGAAACGTCGTATGCTAAGATAGGTTTGGAGCTACAGGCGCTAGTACGCGGCAAGCCGCATCCGGTTAAGGTAGCCAAATTACCTTTTGTCCAACAACGTTACTATCGTGGGTAGGTTCATCCAGTAAGGGGGTATAGACCGGTGCGTGAAACGAAATACACTGAAGATCATGAGTGGCTGCGGATGGAGAGCGATGCTATTGCCGTGGTTGGTATTACCCACTACGCCCAGGAACTACTTGGCGATTTAGTGTTTATCGAACTGCCAGCGGTGGGCACTACGGTAAGCCAGGGCGCCGACGCGGGCACTATAGAATCGGTCAAGGCCGCCAGTGAACTCCATGCGCCAGTGAGCGGCACCATCGTCGAAATTAACCAGGCGCTAGTCGATGAGCCGGGCCTGGCAAATCAAGACCCTACCGGTGCGGGCTGGTTTATCAAGCTCAAGCTGAGCGATCCCGCGGAACTCGATACACTGTTAGACCAGGCGGCCTACGACAATACCCTGGAATATACGAATACGTAACCAGTCTGGTTTGGCTACTTTAACCCGACCCGTGCTTACCCGGGAAGGGGTTTGGGTGCAGGGAGAGAATAGAGCCTCCCCTTCCGCAGAAGGGAGGACGTGAGGCGGCAGCGTAGCGGATCCAGTCCCCAAGCTTATAGATCATGTGCTGGAGTTAATGAATGTCTCAATTACAACCCTCGCTTAACGAGCTAGAGCAATCTCGCGATTTTATTCGCCGGCATATCGGACCTAGCGAAGCGGATAAGGCCGTCATGCTGGAAGCGCTTGGGGTCGGTTCCATAGAGACTTTGATTGAGAAAGTGGTGCCCACGGGCATTTTGTCGACCGCGCCGCTTGCGCTGGGCGGGAGCCGCACCGAGGCGCGGGTATTGTCTGACTTGCATGCTATTGCGACTCAGAACAAACTCTATAAATCCATGATCGGCATGGGCTATTACAATTGTTATACGCCCACGGTCATCCTCCGCAACATTCTGGAGAATCCCGCCTGGTATACCTCTTACACGCCCTATCAGCCAGAGATTTCGCAGGGACGCCTGGAAGCCATTTTGAATTTCCAGACCATGATCATGGAATTGACCGGGCTGGAAATCGCCAATTCCTCGCTGCTTGACGAGGCGACGGCAGCGGCCGAGGCCATGACTTTCTGTCAGAAGATGAGCAAGAGCCGCAGCAAGACCTTTTTCGTCTCTCGAGATTGCCATCCTCAGACTGTTCAGGTTCTCCGCACCCGTGCTCAGCCGGTCGGAATCAACATCATCATCGGCGATCACCGCGAGGATCTGGACGGGCTGGAGATTTTCGGTGTCCTGTTGCAGTATCCCGCCTCCAACGGCGAGATTCACGACTATACCTCTACCGTGGCCAAGGCTCATGACCAAAAAGCCCTGGTTGTCGTTGCGGCTGACCTGCTAAGCCTGACCCTGCTGACACCACCCGGTGAGTTTGGCGCCGACGTCGCTGTCGGCACGACCCAGCGCCTCGGCATCCCGCTCGGCTATGGTGGACCGCATGCGGCCTATTTCGCCACCCGGGAAGCGTACAAGCGAGCCATGCCGGGGCGGCTAGTGGGTGTATCCGTCGACAGCCACGGCAACAAAGCCTATCGACTAGCCCTGCAGACCCGCGAGCAGCACATTCGTAGGGAGAAGGCCACCAGCAATATCTGCACCGCTCAGGCCCTCCTGGCTATCATGGCGAGTATGTATGCCATTTATCATGGCCCCGACGGTCTTCAGACGATCGCGCGCCGGGTTCACCGCTTAACCGCTACCCTGGCGGCTGGCCTGAAGCAACTGGGCTTCGAGATAGCGAACCAGACATTCTTCGATACCCTGACCGTGAAGACGGGCGAGCGCACCGAGACCATCCATGCTGCGGCGCGGGCGGGGATGATCAACCTGCGCGAAGTCGACGCCGCAACTATCGGCATGTCCCTGGACGAGACTACGACCCGCGAGGATATCGAGACGCTGTGGGGTATTTTCGGAAATTCCGGCAAGCTGGCATTCACCGAACTGGAAAGCGCGGCCATCGACCAGATCCCCGCGGCCCGGAATCGCAACGGCGCCTGTCTGACCCATTCGATCTTCAGCAGCTATCACTCCGAGACTGAGATGCTGCGTTATATGCGCTCGCTCTCGGACAAGGACCTGGCGCTGGACCGCGCCATGATCCCACTGGGTTCCTGCACCATGAAGTTGAATGCCACTACCGAGATGATACCTATCACCTGGGAGGCGTTCAGCGACATCCATCCTTTCGCGCCCGTGGATCAGGCACGGGGCTACCAGAGCTTAATTGCCGAGCTGGAGGAATGGCTTTGCGCCTGTACCGGTTACGACGCGGTATCGCTGCAACCCAATGCCGGCTCGCAGGGCGAATATGGCGGGCTGCTGGCCATTCGGGCTTACCACGAAAGCCGTGGCGAAGGACATCGTGACGTCTGCCTGATCCCCAGCTCGGCCCATGGCACCAATCCGGCTTCGGCGCAGATGGCGGGGCTAAGGGTGGTGGTGGTTCACTGTGACGAGTCGGGTAACGTGGACATCGGCGATCTCAAGGCCAAAACAGTCCAGCACGGCGCCAACCTGGCCGCCTTGATGGTCACCTATCCCTCCACCCACGGGGTGTTCGAAGAGGCGATCCGCGAAATCTGTGACATCGTCCATCAGCACGGAGGGCAAGTCTATTGGGACGGCGCCAACATGAATGCCCTGATCGGCGTTACCGCTGGTCCAGGCCAGATCGGCGGCGATGTTTCTCATCTAAACCTGCACAAGACCTTTTGCATTCCCCACGGTGGTGGTGGGCCCGGCGTTGGTCCCATCGTCGTGAAATCCCATTTGACGCCATTTCTGCCGGGTCATGGGGTCATGGATGGGGTGGGCTCCCCGAAGATCGTCGGCCCGGTGGCGGCGGCCCCCTGGGGCAGCGCCGGCATTCTGCCGATCAGCTGGGCTTATATCGCCATGATGGGCAGGGAAGGCATGGCAGAGGCAACCCGGGTCGCCATTCTCAACGCCAATTACGTGGCCCACCGGTTGGCGCCTCACTATCCGGTGCTCTACACGGGCCCCAATGGCATGGTTGCTCATGAATGCATTATCGACCTGCGACCCATCAAGGACGCTACCGACATCTCCGTGGACGACGTAGCTAAACGCCTGATCGACTATGGCTTCCATGCCCCTACAATGTCCTTCCCCGTGGCGGGCACCCTGATGATCGAGCCAACGGAAAGCGAATCCAAGCGTGAGCTGGATCGTTTCTGCGATGCCATGATCAACATCCGCGAGGAAATTCGTTCCATCGAGTCCGGCGCCATGGACCCCAAGGACAATCCCCTGGTCAACGCCCCGCACACCGCGGCGGTATTGACCGCGGCGGAATGGAACCATCCCTATTCCCGGGAACAGGCCGTGTTTCCTACCGCCACGGTCAGAGCGAACAAATACTGGCCGCCGGTAGGGCGGGTGGACAACGTGTACGGGGATCGCAATCTGATTTGTGCCTGCCCTCCGCTAGAGGAATACGAGAAGGTGGCGTAGGCCGGATCGCCAAACAGCGGGATGCGCCGGTCCGTGGCGCATTCTCTCGGAACACTCATTTGTATGAGGAATCACGGCGATGTCCGTATCGTTAGTGCTAACTGTAATTGGTGATGACAGGCCGGGTCTGGTCAACGCGTTATCGCAAGCTGTCACGGAGCATGGCGGCAACTGGCTGGAAAGCCGCATGTCCAGCCTGGCTGGAAAGTTCGCCGGAATCCTGCTCGCCAGTGTTCCCGGCAACCGTGCGGATGCGCTGATCAGTGCTCTCCAAGGGCTCGAGTCGCAAGGACTCAGGATTGTGATCGAGAAGAGCGTCGCCACCGGTGGACCAATAACCGGTTATCGATCATTCAACCTGGAACTGGTCGGTCAAGACCATCCCGGCATCGTCCGCGAAATCTCTCATGCCCTGGCAAGCCACAATGTCAACATCGACGAACTCGATACACACTGCAGCAGTGCCTCGTGGTCTGGTGAAACCCTGTTTCACGCCCGCGTCCGCCTCAGCGTTCCCAACGAAGTGATAATGGACGAACTCCGAGCAACGCTGGAGGGTTTGGCCAATGAGCTGATGGTCGATATCATTCTGGACGAACCATCGGCTCATTAGGCCGCGGTGCGGCCGGCATGCGCTCGGACTGTTGCGGGCTAATCTCTCTGTGGAATTCCCCAGCGCTTCAGCCAACATGCTCCCAGGTTTCCCTCGCACCCGCAGCCAAGCAAACAAAAGATTGCGGGACGACTGCGCTTGAAAAGTGGATGGACAGTAGACCGGCCTTGGCATCCAACTTAAACTTGGCTTAATACGGTACAGGAACTTCTTTGATGCCCAACGACATCGCGCCGCCGTCCTCCCACGAGCAGCCTAATCTGAGAGAAAAATCAAAGGCGCTGTTGGAGCGTTTGATCGAGACTTACCCCATTGCCTTCCTGCCCCTCGGCAAGTCGCACGTACAACCCCTTAAATTGGGCATTCACAAGGAGTTGGTCCCCATCATTAAAGAATGGGGTTATAAAGTGGCTGTGCTTAGATATACGCTAGGCGGCTATACGCGCCAGTTGCGCTATCAGATGGCCCTGCTAAAGAACTCACATCGCATTGACCTGCAAGGAGAACCAGCCGGCGAGATCAGCGAAGTCCACCGGCAAACCGCCCAGGAAAACGTCAGCCTGATCCAGGAAAAACGCCGGCGGAACCGAGTGGCGGCGAGTACCCAGATCAGGCAGCGGCGGCCCGAACCCGCCGCGGCGGCCAACGGGGTGAGCGAAGAAGCGCTGGTCGCTCTCCAGAAGAAACTCACCGGAAAAACCGCTTCTTGACCGCCTAATCGCCTGGTTGGGTAAAACGGATGATATGGCGCCGGTCTTTTTTGTTGGGGCGCCGGGCGGGATGCGGAGTTGTCAGCGCCTGCAAGCGAAGCTGATCGGCCAAAGCCCCTCGCTTTTGCACGCTGGCGATCGTTTCCTCATAGAGCAGAACCGCTTGGCTGGCAGGACCGCGCTGGCGCGACAATCCTCGCACTACCACTTCCTGCTCGTAGGGGCCACGCCGAACAGTCAGGTTTTTGCCTACGCGCACGACGTGGGCGGGTTTAACACGGGCTTTATTGACATGTACCTTGCCACCGCTGACCGCTTCGGCGGCCGAGGAACGGGTTTTGAAGAAACGCGCCGCCCAGAGCCATTTGTCAAGGCGAACCTTATCGGCAGCGTCCTTTTCCATGGCTACGGGTCGCCTGCGCTATCGGCGCGACCCGCGCAAAGCGGCGCCACCTCCGGCGCGGGAGAATATGGCACTGCTAGTGAGTCACTTGCGCTCGCTATCATCATCCGGCAGGGTGATGTTGAGTTCCAATACCTCATAATCACCTTCCCGTCCAGATGCACTTTTACCTGAT
>CAVOJV010000045.1:0-29701 GCA_963696325.1 uncultured Gammaproteobacteria bacterium | reverse complement strand
AGTTAATGAATGTCTCAATTACAACCGCTCGCTTAACGAGCTAGAGCAATCTCGCGATTTCATTCGCCGGCACATCGGACCTAGCGAGGCGGATAAGGCCGTCATGCTGGAAGCGCTTGGGGTCGGCTCCATAGAGGCTTTGATTGAGAAAGTGGTGCCCACGGGCATTTTGTCGACCGCGCCGCTTGCGCTGGGCGGGAGCCGCACCGAGGCGCGGGTATTGTCTGACTTGCATGCTATTGCGACTCAGAACAAACTCTATAAATCCATGATCGGAATGGGCTATTACAATTGTTATACGCCCACGGTCATCCTCCGCAACATTCTGGAGAATCCCGCCTGGTATACCTCTTACACGCCCTATCAGCCGGAGATTTCGCAGGGACGCCTGGAAGCCATTTTGAATTTCCAGACCATGATCATGGAATTGACCGGGCATGGAAATCGCCAATTCCTCGCTGCTTGACGAGGCGACGGCAGCGGCCGAGGCCATGACTTTCTGTCAGAAGATCGAGCAAGAGCCGCAGCAAGACCTTTTTCGTCTCTCGAGGACTGCCATCCTCAGACTGTTCGAGGTTCTCCGAACCCGTGCTCAGCCGGTCGGAATCGACATCATCGTCGGCGATCACCGCGAGGATCTGGACGGGCTGGAGATTTTCGGTGTCCTGTTGCCATAACCCGCTTCCAACGGCGAGATCCACGACTATACCTCTACCGTGGCCAAGGCTCATGACCAAAAAGCCCTGGTTGTCGTTGCCGCTGACCTGCTAAGCCTGACCCTGCTGACACCACCCGGTGAGTTTGGCGCCGACGTCGCTGTCGGCACGACCCAGCGCTTCGGGCATCCCGCTCGGCTATGGTGGCCCGCATGCGGGCAGCA
Source organism: uncultured Gammaproteobacteria bacterium (assembly GCA_963696325.1). GTDB lineage: Bacteria > Pseudomonadota > Gammaproteobacteria > Competibacterales > Competibacteraceae > CAVOJV01. Next base: position 28,821 of record CAVOJV010000045.1, on the reverse strand, counting down.
CTTTCGCCACCCGGGAAGCGTACAAGCGAGCCATGCCGGGGCGGCTAGTTGGGTGTATCCGTCGACAGCCACGGCAGCAAAGCCTACCGACTGGCCCTGCAGACCCGCGAGCAGCACATTCGCAGGGAGAAGGCCACCAGCAATATCTGCACCGCTCAGGCCCTCCTGGCTATCATGGCGGGTATGTATGCCATTTACCATGGCCCCGACGGCCTTCAGACGATCGCCGCGCCGGGTGCACCGCTTAACCGCTATCCTGGCCGGCTGGCCTGAAGCAACTGGGCTTTGAGATAACCAACCAGACATTCTTCGATACCCTGACCGTGAAGACGGGCGAGCGCACCGAGGCTATCCATGCTGCGGCGAGGGCAGGAGGATGATCAACCTGCGCGAAGTGGACGCCGTAAACCATCGGCATTTCCCTGGACGAGACTACGATCCGCGAGGATATCAGAGACGCTCTGTGGGTATTTTCGGAAATTCCGGCACCCCTGGCCATTCACCGAACTGGAAAGCACGGCCATCGACCAGATCCCCGCAGCCCTGAATCGCAGCGGCGCCTGTTGTTGACCCATTCGATCTTCAGCAGTTATCACTCCGAGACTGAGATGCTGCGTTATATGCGCTCGCTCTGGGACAAGGTCCTGGCGCTGGACCGCGCCATGATCCCACTGGGTTCCTGCACCATGAAGTGAATGCCACTACCGAGATGATACCTATCACCTGGGAGGCGCTCAGCGACATCCTCCTTTCGCGCCCGTGGATCAGGCACGAGGGCTGCCGGGAGCTTGATTGCCGAGCTGAAGATGGCTTTGCGCCTGTACCGGTTACGACGCGGTATCGCTGCAACCCAATGCCGGCTCGCAGGGCGAATACGGCGGGCTGTGGCCATTCGGGCTTACCACGAAAGCCGTTGCGACGGGCATCGTGACGTCTGCCTGATTGCCGGCTCGGCCCATGGCACCAATCCGGCTTCGGCGCAGATGGCGGGGCTAAGGGTGGTGGTGGTTCACTGTGACGATCGGGTAACGTGGACATCGGCGATCTCAAGGCCAAGGCTGTCCAGCACGGCGCCAACCTGGCCGCCTTGATCGTCACCTATCCCTCCACCCACGGGGTGTTCGAAGAGGCGATCCGCGAAATCTGTGACATCGTCCATCAGCACGGAGGGCAAGTCTATTGGGACGGCGCCGACATGAATGCCCTGATCGGCGTTACCGCTGGCCCAGGCCAGATCGGCGGCGATGTTTCTCATTTAAACCTGCACAAGACCTTTTGCATTCCCCACGGTGGTGGTGGCCCCGGCGTTGGTCCCATCCTCGTGAAATCCCATTTGACGCCATTTCTGCCGGGTCATGGGGTCATGGATGGGGTGGGCTCCCCGAAGATCGTCGGCCCGGTGGCGGCGGCCCCCTGGGGCAGCGCCGGCATTCTGCCGATCAGCTGGGCTTATATCGCCATGATGGGCAGGGAAGGCATGGCAGAGGCAACCCGGGTCGCCATTCTCAACGCCAATTACGTGGCCCACCGGTTGGCGCCTCACTATCCGGTGCTCTACACGGGCCCCAATGGCATGGTTGCTCATGAATGCATTATCGACCTGCGACCCATCAAGGATGCTACCGACATCTCCGTGGACGACGTAGCTAAACGCCTGATCGACTATGGCTTCCATGCCCCTACAATGTCCTTCCCCGTGGCGGGCACCCTGATGATTGAGCCAACGGAAAACGAATCCAAGCGTGAATTGGATCGTTTCTGCGACGCCATGATCAGCATCCGCGAGGAAATTCGTTCCATCGAGTCCGGCGCCATGGACCCCAAGGATAATCCCCTGGTCAACGCCCCGCACACCGCGGCGGTATTGACCGCGGCGGAATGGAACCATCCCTATTCCCGGGAACAGGCCGTGTTTCCTACCGCCGCGGTCAGAGCGAACAAATACTGGCCGCCGGTAGGGCGGCTGGACAATGTGTACGGGGATCGCAATCTGATTTGTGCCTGCCCTCCGCTAGAGGAATACGAGAAGGTGGCGTAGGCCGGATCGCTAAACAGCGGGATGTGCCGGTCCGTGGCGCATTCTCTCGGAACACTCATTTGTATGAGGAGTCACGGCGATGTCCGTATCGTTAGTGCTAACTGTAATCGGTGATGACAGGCCGGGTCTGGTCAACGCGTTATCGCAAGCTGTCACGGAGCATGGCGGCAACTGGCTGGAAAGCCGCATGTCCAGCCTGGCTGAAAAGTTCGCCGGAATCCTGCTCGCCAGTGTTCCCGGCAACCGTGCGGATGCGCTGATCAGTGCTCTCCAAGGGCTCGAGTCGCAAGGACTCAGGATCGTGATCGAGAAGAGCGTCGCCACCGGTGGACCAATAACCGGTTATCGATCATTCAACCTGGAGCTGGTCGGTCAAGACCATCCCGGCATCGTCCGCGAAATCTCTCATGCCCTGGCAAGCCACAATGTCAACATCGACGAACTCGATACACACTGCAGCAGTGCCTCGTGGTCTGGTGAAACCCTGTTTCACGCCCGCGTCCGCCTCAGCGTTCCCAACGAAGTGATAATGGACGAACTCCGAGCAACGCTGGAGGGTTTGGCCAATGAGCTGATGGTCGATATCATTCTGGACGAACCATCGGCTCATTAGGCCGCGGTGCGGCCGGCATGCGCTCGGACTGTTGCGGGCTAATCTCTCGTGGAATTCCCCAGCGCTTCAGCCACCATGCTCCCAGGTTTCCCTCGCACCCGCAGCCAAGCAAACAAAAGATTGCGGGACGACTGCGCTTGAAAAGCGGATGGACAGTAGACCGGCCTTGGCATCCAACTTAAACTTGGCTTAATACGGTACAGGAACTTCTTTGATGCCCAACGACATCGCGCCGCCGTCCTCCCACGAGCAGCCTAATCTGAGAGAACAATCAAAGGCGCTGTTGGAGCGTTTGATCGAGACTTACCCCATTGCCTTCCTGCCCCTCGGCAAGTCGCACGTACAACCCCTTAAATTGGGCATTCACAAGGAGTTGGTCCCCATCATTAAAGAATGGGGTTATAAAGTGGCTGTGCTTAGATATACGCTAGGCGGCTATACGCGCCAGTTGCGCTATCAGATGGCCCTGCTAAAGAACTCACATCGCATTGACCTGCAAGGAGAACCAGCCGGCGAGATCAGCGAAGTCCACCGGCAAACCGCCCAGGAAAACGTCAGCCTGATCCAGGAAAAACGCCGGCGGAACCGAGTGGCGGCGGGTACCCAGATCAGGCAGCGGCGGCCCGAACCCGCCGCGGCGGCCAACGGGGTGAGCGAAGAAGCGCTGGTCGCTCTCCAGAAGAAACTCACCGGAAAAACCGCTTCTTGACCGCCTAATCGCCTGGTTGGGTAAAACGGATGATATGGCGCCGGTCTTTTTTGTTGGGGCGCCGGGCGGGATGCGGAGTTGTCAGCGCCTGCAAGCGAAGCTGATCGGCCAAAGCCCCTCGCTTTTGCACGCTGGCGATCGTTTCCTCATAGAGCAGAACCGCTTGGCTGGCAGGACCGCGCTGGCGCGACAATCCTCGCACTACCACTTCCTGCTCGTAGGGGCCACGCCGAACAGTCAGGTTTTCGCCTACGCGCACGACGTGGGCGGGTTTAACACGGGCTTTATTGACATGTACCTTGCCACCGCTGACCGCTTCGGCGGCCGAGGAACGGGTTTTGAAGAAACGCGCCGCCCACAGCCATTTGTCAAGGCGAACCTTATCGGCAGCGTCCTTTTCCATGGCTACGGGTCGCCTGCGCTATCGGCGCGACCCGCGCAAAGCGGCGCCACCTCCGGCGCGGGAGAATATGGCACTGCTAGTGAGTCACTTGCGCTCGCTATCATCATCCGGCAGGGTGATGTTGAGTTCCAATACCTCATAATCACCTTCCCTGTCCAGATGCACTTTTACCTGATCCTGGTCAATAGGTACGTATTTACGCACCACGCTTAACAACTCCTTTTTCAAAGCCGGCAGATAGTCCGGACTGCGGCGATGGCGGCCACGCTCGTGGGCAACGATAATTTGTAGCCGTTCCTTGGCCACGGCGGCCGAGTTATGATGGGTAGAGCGAAAATAATCGAAAAAGCCCATATTATTTCCCAAATAGGCGTTTCAGAAAGCCCTTCTTCTCGACAGTGAGAAACCGGTGGGGCAGATCTTCTCCCAGAAAGCGGGCAACCAAGTCACCGTACGCTTTGCCGGCGTCGCTATACTCTTCCAGAACTACCGGAACCCCCGCGTTGGAAGATTGCAAGACGCTCTGAGATTCGGGGATCACTCCTAACAGCGGGATCCCCAGAATCTCCATCACATCGTCCACGCTGAGCATATCGCCGCGACTGGCCCGCTCCGGCGCATAGCGGGACAGCACCAGATGCTCCTTGACAGGCTCATCACCCTGCTCGGCGCGCCGTGACTTGCTAGCAAGAATGCCGAGGATACGGTCTGAGTCGCGTACCGAGGACACCTCCGGATTGGTCACCACTAAAGCCTCATCGGCAAAATACAGGGCCATCAGCGCACCGCGCTCAATGCCGGCTGGAGAATCGCAAACAATGTAATCAAAGGACTGTTTTAGCTCAGTCAGCACTCGTTCCACTCCCTCCCTAGTAATAGCGTCCTTGTCGCGAGTCTGGGAGGCCGGCAAGACGTATAAATTGTCCACCCGTTTATCTCGAATCAAGGTCTGATTGAGATTTGCCTCCCCATTGATGACATTGACAAAATCGTACACCACACGGCGTTCGCACCCCATGATCAGGTCTAAGTTGCGTAGCCCCACATCGAAATCGATCACCACAGTTTTATGACCACGCTGGGCCAGCCCAGTGGCAAAACTGGCACTGGTTGTGGTCTTGCCCACCCCCCCCTTACCGGAGGTAACGACGATGATTCTTGCCAAACTTATATCCTCCCAATACTCCTAGAGTAGCCAGTATCGCCTGCCTATTGCCCAACCAGGGGCTTGACGATCAGGCGATCTTCCAACAAATAAATCTGCACCGCCTTGCCACGTTCCTCGGCATCCAATTCCTCGATAACCCGATAGCGGCCGGCGATGGACACCAACTCCGCTTCCAGACTCTGGCAGAAAATACGGGCTTCCACATCACCCTTAATGCCAGCCAGGGCGCGGCCACGCAAAGGACCATAAATATGGATGTTACCATCCGCCAACACCTCGGCGCCGGCGCTGATCGGCCCTAACACAATCAGATCACCATCAGGCGCATAGATTTGCTGCCCCGAACGCACCGGCTGGACGATCAGCTTGTTATGCACCACCGGCACGAACTCGGGCTCCGGCTTGTCCGGTTTTTTCACGGCGGCGGCGGAACGGCCTTCCGGCAATACCGGCAAGCCGGCCAGAACGGCCGCGGCTTGCAAGTCAGCGCTGCCATGACGCACCCCGACAGGAATCATCCCTTGATCACGCAACAAATCATATAATCCCGCGAAATCCACAATGGTGGAATCCGCCAGGCTATCCAAATCAATGATCACCGGTGCGTTGTTAAAAAATCCCGGTGCTTGCTTGACTTTTTCGGCCAAGTAATAAGCAATAGTTGCTTTTTCCGCCTGATGCAAATGCATCACCGTTAAGGTAAACAAACTGCCCTTCAGTTCGAAGGGTGGGGCTACTTCAGCTAAGCGTTTGGGTGGTCGGAGCGTCATGGTGGTATGCAAGCATTGTCCTTGCGCCGTTCGCATATATCGTTATGGGGGTGACTCTAAACACTCTGGAGCGGCTGGGCAAGCACTTCCAAAGGGGTTTCATCTTAAAGTCCAACGGGGTTATCTTACAGCCATCCCAGAGATCAGGGACGCCAGTTGCCGTTAATTTGTCACCTTCAATGATGGTGGCCATGGGCGTGAACATGTCCATGCTCCAGTTCCTGATCGGTCGCTTCCCGCACGGTGATAATCTCCACATCAAAGCTCAACGTCTTACCAGCCAGCGGGTGGTTGCCATCCAATACCACCTCATTGTCGGTCAGTTCGACGACGGTAAAAGCGACTATTCCTTGCGGTCCCTCGCCGTGGACCTGCATACCTACCTGGATATCCTCGCCGCTTGGAAACTGCTCCTTGGGCACCTCGAACACCGCTTTCGGGTTGTACTCGCCATATCCTAAGGAAGGCTGCAAGGTGACCGCCGATTTAAAACCGGCCTCGGCGCCTTCCAAAGCTGCTTCCAAACCGCTGATAATGTTGTCGTGACCATGCAGGTAAACAAAAGGATCGCGACCGCGGCTGGAATCAATGGTATTACCGGCGTCGTCAGTAAGGGTATAGTGCATGGAAACGACCCTGCCATTAGCAGCTTTCATGGAAACAGTACCTGATATGGATGAAGAAGCCCACAATATAACTCATAAATATGGTCTGCGCCCCCCTCTCGCGTCTCGGTTGAGTGGAATCTATACTTGGACTCTGAATAAGCCACAAACGACCAATAATCAGGGAGGCAAACCAATGCCAATCAGTTTCCGCCATGGCTGTTGCTTGATTCTGCTGTTGGCCGGCTGCGCCACCCAGACTCCGCCCGTCCGATTAGCAGCAGTCACCTTACTCAAACAGGATACTAGCGATCCAGCCTTCGGCACTCGCCACCAGATTGTGAACGCTGCCGAGAAACTGCTAGGGGTACCCTACGTACTGGGAGGCAACACCCCGGCAGGAATCGATTGCAGTGGGCTGGTGCAGTACACATACAGGCGGGCCGGTATCAGCGTGCCGCGTACTGCCGCGCAACTTTTCAGCGCCGGGAAACGCCGGGATTATGTATTGCCAGGCGACTTGCTGTTCTTCACAACAGATCCGCCCTGGATATCTCACGTCGGCATCTATGTGGGCAGCAACCAGATGATCCATGCCTCCAGCAGCAACCATCAGGTAAGCAAAGTTGATCTCAACCAACCCTACTGGCGCAGCCGCCTGGCCGGCGGCGCAACGTTTATAGCTCCTAATAATCTGGCTTCCAATAGCCGCTAACGCTCATTACCGCTGGCGATCAACCCACCCGCAAAGACGGCCAACTCTCCAGGCCGCATGATTACCCATGCTTCGTTAGCGGTTAGGGGATACGTCGCCACCACCGTGACGATATCGCCAGGCGTGGTCTCTTCCTGAAAATCCACCACCCAGTCGGCATCCACCAACTGGGCCCTGCCAAAAGGCGCACGCCGGGTCAACCAGGACAATTGCGTGCTGCAATACGCATAGAGATAGCGGGAATCGCTGAGCAGGACATTGAAAATACCCAACTCGCCCAACTGCTCCATCAGTTCGCGAACACACCGCCACAGCGTCTGGGGACGGCGCGGCGACTGCGGGAAGCGTTCACGGATACGGCTCAACATCCAGCAGAAGGCATGCTCGCTATCGGTGGTCCCGATAGGATGGTAGAAATCCACAGGCAGTCGCTTCACGCCTTTTAACTGTCCGTTGTGCGCGAAAACCCAAGTGCGTCCCCATAGCTCGCGGGCAAAGGGATGGGTATTGGCCAGGCACACCCGGCCACGGTTGGCCTGCCGGATATGGCTCACGACAATCCGGCTCTTGATAGCATAACGCTGCACCAACCGGGCAATTTCCGATTCCGCACTGGGAGCAGGATCATGGAAGGCGCGACAGCCGCGCCCTTCATAGAAAGCAATCCCCCAGCCATCGCGATGGGGACCGGTCTTGCCGCCTCGCTGCATCAGCCCGGTAAAGCTAAAGCAGATGTCCGTGGGGACATTGGCACTCATGCCGAGGAGTTCACACATGACCACAATGAGTAGAGAAGGACTACCAATTCGCCTGCTTTACCCGACTTGGAAAAACCGCGTTACCCAGGACGAAACAGCGCACGCTAGCCTCGTATTGCAGCGCTTAAAAAGAAGCGGTCTAGGTCCGCTCAAGACGTGATGTATTCCCGCAGGGCTTGGGCTTCATGAGCCGTTTCTTCCAACTTGGCCTTGACCAGATCGCCGATGGAAATGACGCCGACGATTTGCCCATCTTGCACCACCGGCATGTGCCGGAAGCGTTTCTCGGTCATCAGGGAAAGCACGTCGGTTACCCGGTCGTCCGGGTGGCCCAGGATCACATTGATCGTCATGCAGTCCTTGATCAGGAGCATTTCGAAGTCACCCTTGCCTTCGGCATAGAGGCGCATCACATCCCGTTCCGTAATGATGCCCACCGGTTCGCCGCTGGCCGAGGGCACGATCGCCGCACCGACCCGGTTCTCATACATGGTTCGGATCGCGTTCGCCACGGTCGCCGATTCCGGTACGGTGAATGCCCTAGCGCCCTTTTTCGCCAATAAATCGGATAACTTCATCATAACAGCCCCCTCCTAGTTAATGAGGCACTTAGCAACGATGCAAAATTTACCATTTTTTGAGCATATCACTGGCGCCCAGCGCATGCCACCCGTAACCAGGCAAGGCCCAGCGCCACCGCGAAGTCACCATAGTGCCCAGATCTTAATGGGTCAAGGCCAATAGCAAACCGTTTAACCGCTGCACGAAACTGGCGGGGTCTTCCAATTGCCCACCCTCAGCCAGCATGGCTTGCTCGAACAGTAGATGAGTCCAATCCGCGAACCGTACCGGATCCTGTTCCTCTTTAAGGCGGATAACCAGCGGATGACCGGTGTTCAGTTCGAGGTTCGGCTTGCTGCCGGGAATGGCCTGGCCAGCGTCCCGCAGCAGTCGCTCCAGATGAGCGCTCATGGCGTGTTCATCCACCACCAGGCAAGCCGGAGAATCGGTCAGGCGCTGCGAAACGCGCACTTCGTTCACCTTGTCACCCAGCGTTTCCTTGGCCCGGCCCAGCAGATCCTTAAAGGTATCTTCCGCCTGCTGCTGCGCTTGCTTTTCCTCCTCGGAGGCTATCTTGTCGAGATCCAGCGCGCCCTTGGCCACGGACTGCAAGGATTTGCCTTCGAACTCCGTCAGGTGGGCCATTAGCCATTCGTCCACCCGCTCGTACATCAACAGCACTTCGATACCCCTCTTGCGGAATATTTCCAAATGCGGGCTGTGCTTGGCCGCCGCCGGGCTGTCGGCGACGATGTAGTAGACCTTGTCCTGGCCTTCCCGCATGCGCGCCACATAATCCTCGAGACTGACACGCTGGTCGGCGCTGTCATCGTGGGTGGAGGCAAACCGGAAGAGCTTGGCAAGCTGCTCGCGATTGGCGTAATCCTCGCCCGGACCCTCCTTGAGGGCGGCGCCGAACCCCTTCCAGAAACTGGCGTACTTGACGGGTTCATTCTTGGCCAGATCAGCCAGCAGGCCCAGCACCTTCTTGACCGATCCCGCCCGTATCGTGTCGATGATCTTGTTGCTCTGCAAGATCTCCCTGGAGATATTCAAGGGCAAGTCGTTGGAGTCGATGACACCACGCACAAAGCGCAGATAGCGGGGCATCATGTGCTCGGCATCTTCCATGATAAATACCCGCCTTACATACAGCTTGACCCCATGGCGCCGCTCGCGGTCCCACAGATCGAAGGGCGGCCGGGCAGGAATATAAAGCAGGGAAATATATTCCAGCTTGCCTTCGACCCGGTTATGGGTCCAGACCAGGGGATCCTCGAAATCGTGGGCTACATGTTTGTAGAATTCCTTATAGTCCTCCTCACTGAGTTCGCTCTTGGGACGAGCCCAGAGGGCGGAAGCGCGGTTGACCGTCTCATCCTCGACGGTGGTCTTTTCACCCTCTTTCTCGGCAGGCTTTTTTACCTGCATCACCACCGGCAGGGTAATGTGGTCGGAGTACTTGGTGATGATGGAGCGCAACCGCCATTCCTCCAGGAAATCGTCTTCCCCCTCGCGCAGATGCAGGGTGACCTCAGTGCCGCGGGCGGACCTTTCCACGGTTTCCAGGCTATAACCGCCTTCCCCCGCGGATTCCCAACGTACCCCGTGCTCGGGACCCAATCCAGCACGGCGGGTGAATAGGGTCACTTTATCGGCAACGATAAAACTGGAATAAAAACCGACGCCGAACTGGCCAATCAGATGGGCATCCTTGGCCTGGTCTCCGGTCAGCTTCTCGACAAATTGGCGGGTGCCGGAACGGGCGATAGTACCGATATTGTCCACGACTTCCTGACGGTCCATGCCGATGCCGTTGTCGGAAATGGTAATGGTGCGCGCCTCCTTGTCAAAAGCCATGCGAATTTTGAGGTCCGGATCATTCTCGAACAGCGCGCTGTCAGTGAGGGCCTCAAAGCGCAATTTGTCGCATGCGTCGGAGGCGTTGGAGATCAGTTCGCGCAGAAAGATCTCCTTGTTGGAATACAGTGAGTGAATCATCAAGTGCAGCAATTGCTGCACCTCGGCCTGAAAACCCAGGGTTTCCTTGTGCGCTTCAACGGTCATGACGAGCTATTCTCCTACTAGGATCAACTTGGCAATAAGATTTGGGGATATGGTGCCGGATTTTCAAGTTCACCTGACCGACCTGGCCGTCACGAAGCGGTGGACAGATGCGACAGCCAGTCGTGGTCTGTATCGCCGATCACCAGAAAATGGGGATTCAGGAGGGATTCCCTGGCGTTGTAAAGGAGCCGCTGGCCTTGAAGATCAATTACCTGGCCGCCGGCCTCTTCGACGATGCACTGGGCGGCGGCGGTATCCCATTCCGAGGTGGGTCCCAGGCGCGGATAGACATCTGCCCCACCCTCCGCCACCACGCAGAACTTCAAAGAACTGCCTATCGTAACGAGGCTATGTTCTCCCAGCCGGGCAACGAACCGCTCCAGGCCAGGTCCCCCGTGGGAACGGCTGCCCACCACCCGAATCGCTCCCTTCCCCACAGGCTGCACCGCTATCCGCTGCGCCGCTTTACCCGGCTCCAGGCGAAATGCTCCCAGCCCTCGGGCGGCAACATAGCAAAGCCCGCTGGCGGGAACCTGCACCACGCCCAGGATTGGCTCATGCCCCTGGATCAACGCGATGTTGACCGTGAACTCCCCGTTGCGCTTGACGAACTCCTTGGTCCCATCCAGGGGGTCCACCAGCCAGAAAACATCCCAGGCCGCACGTTCCTGAAAAGGGACGCTGGCGGATTCCTCGGAAAGCACGGGAATAGCTGGCGTCAATCGCCGCAAGCCGGCGCTGATAGCTTCGTGAGCAGCCAAATCCGCCAGCGTCAAGGGGCTGGCGTCAGCTTTCTCGGTCACGGTAAAAGCCGTGCCATAGACTGCCATGATACGTCCACCCGCCTCAGCCGCGAGCATGCGCACCGGTTCCAACAACGCTGTTAGCTCAACACGCATATAACCTGCTTCCGGGATACCCTAGAATACGAAAAGCGGGTGATCCACCGCTGGATCACCCGCTTTCACTGTTAACCCTGGCAACTAAAGCTTTTCCTTGATGCGGGCAGCTTTGCCCTCCAGACCACGCAGGTAATACAGCTTGGCCCGCCGCACATCACCGCGCCGCTTGACCGTGATATCCGCAATGGCGGGACTATAGGTCTGGAAAACCCGCTCGACGCCCTCGCCATGGGAAATCTTGCGCACCGTGAAGGCGGAATTGAGGCCGCGGTTGCGCTTGCCGATAACCACCCCTTCAAAAGCCTGCAACCGCTCGCGGTTGCCTTCCTTCACCTTGACCTGCACGACCACGGTATCGCCCGGCGCGAACGGCGGCACTTCGCGGGTCATCTGCTCTTTTTCTAGTTGCTCAATGATATTGCTCATAATGGGTTCCTCTGTGTACTTAGCCGGGCTTCCGGTGTGACTCGGAAACCCCTTGTTCATGTTCTCGGATAAATTCATCCAGCAACGCTTGCCGCTGTTCATCCAGTCGCGTCCGCGCCAGCAAGTCCGGCCGGCGCAGCCAGGTGCGGCCCAGCGCTTCCCGCAGCCGCCAGCGGGCGATAGCGGCATGGTCGCCGCTTAACAGAACCGCCGGCACCCGCCTGCCGTCGATCTCCTCAGGCCGCGTGTAATGTGGACAATCCAGCAGGCCATCCATGAAGGAGTCCTGGTAGGCTGATTGCTCGTCCCCCAGCGCGCCAGGCAGCAAGCGGGTAACCGCATCGATCAGCACCATCGCCGCCAGTTCGCCACCGCTGAGCACATAGTCGCCAATCGACCATTCCTCATCCACCTGCGACGTTACGAAGCGCTCATCAATCCCCTCATAGCGCCCCGCGATCAGAATCAGATGCGGTTCCCGGGCGAGTTCCCGAACACCAGCCTGATCCAGCGGCCGGCCCTGAGGGCTGAGCTGAATTGTCCGGCCCCGGGAGCACGCCGCCTGGCGAGCACGCTGCAGCGCATCGCGCAGCGGCTGCACTTTCATGACCATGCCGGGTCCGCCTCCATAAGGACGGTCGTCCACCGTACGGTGGCGATCCTGGGCGTCATCCCGAGGGTTCCAGGTCGCCAGCTCCAACAGGCCCTGCGCGAAGGCCCTGCCCGTGACGCCGCAATCCACGAGGGCCGCGAACATCCCGGGGAACAGGGTAATGACGTCGACGCGCATCATAGCGGGCATCGACAATGGGCGTTAAAACGCCGGGTCCCAGTCCACCCGCAGCAAACCCTGGTCAAGGTCTATAGCCACCACCACCGTGCCCCGCAAAAACGGAATAAGGCGTTCCCGTTCACCGGCGACCACGATGACGTCGTTGGCCCCCGTTTCCAACAGGTTTTGCACCCTGCCCAGTTCCATGCCGTCGACTGTCACGACTCGCAGTCCTAGCAGATCAGCCCAGTAATATTCGCCGGGGCTGGGCGGTGGCAGTTGTTCCCGGCGCACCGCAATGTCACAGCCCAACAGCGCGGTGGCCGCATCCCGATCGGCATAGCCTACGAATTTCAGGACCACACCCTTGCCCTGCTGACGCGCCTCCTCGACACACAGCGGCCGCCATTCGCCCTTGCTAGCCACATACAGAGGGTCATAGTCCGCGATGCCCTCGCGGGGCTGGGTATGCGAAAATACCTTTACCCAGCCCTGCAATCCATGCAGGCCAGCGACCCGCCCCAGCAGCACCCAGTCGGGCATAACGGCGAACCCGCGCCAACCAGGTTCAGGCGGCGGCAGTGGTCGTCTGCTGCTTCATCAGGCTGGCGACGCGCTCGGAGGACTGCGCGCCTTGGCTCAGCCAATATTGCAAGCGCTCCTGATTGAGACTTAGCCGCAACTCACCACCCTTGGCTATCGGGTTGAAGAAGCCGACCTGCTCGATGTAACGTCCATCGCGACGACTGCGGCTGTCGGTTACGACCACGCGATAAAACGGGCGTTTCTTAGCCCCGCCGCGAGACAAGCGTATGGTGACCATTCGCTGGATTTCCTTTTTTCTGATTCAGACTGTGTTAATTCGCGCCCCACCCCGGCACAACCGCTAACCGCTTTGCACCGGGCAGAAGGCAACCGACGTTGCCTATGAAGGCTACTTAAAATAAACGTATAATTCTACGTGAAATTCAGGAAATGTGAAGCTTTATTGCATCGGCGGCAATCCGCCGCCCATGCCGCCTGGAAACTGGCCCTTGAGGCCGCGCATCAGCTTGGCGATGCCACCGCCTTTCATCTTCTTCATGACTTTCTGGGCTTGCTCGAACTGCTTGAGCAGCCTGTTCACTTCCTGTATCTGGGTACCGGAACCGGCGGCGATGCGCCGCTTGCGAGAGCCCTTGATGATATCAGGATAGCTCCGCTCCTGGGGGGTCATGGAATTAATAATCGCGATCAATCGCTTGACCTGCTTATCGTTAGCCTGATCCCGGACGCCTTGAGGCAAACCCGCCACACCGGGCAGCTTATCCAGAAGACCCGCCAGACCGCCCATGTTCATCATCTGTTCCATCTGTTCGCGAAAATCCTCCAGGTCGAAACCCCTGCCTTTCTTGACCTTTTCGGCGAACTTCTGGGCCTTGTCCTGATCGACCCGGCGCTCCACCTCCTCGACCAGGCTCAGCACATCCCCCATTCCCAGGATACGCGAGGCTACCCGGTCCGGATAGAAAGGCTCCAGGGCCGCGATCTTCTCGCCCACGCCCAGGAACTTGATGGGTTTGCCGGTAATATGGCGAATGGACAATGCCGCACCACCACGCGCGTCACCGTCGGCCTTGGTCAACACCACGCCGGTCAGCGGCAAGGCGTCAGCAAAGGCGCGGGCAGTGTTGGCCGCATCCTGGCCCGTCATGCTATCTACCACGAACAAGGTCTCCACCGGCTTAAGAACCTGGTGCAAGGCCTTGATCTCCGCCATCATCTCGTTATCCACATGCAGGCGACCGGCGGTATCCACGAGCAGCACGTCCATGAACTGGCGGCGAGCCGCGTCCATGGCTTTTTGGGCAATGACCACGGGGGATTCGCCAGGATCGCTGGGAAAGCATTCCACCCCTATCTCATTGGCCAGCGTTTGCAATTGCGCGATGGCCGCCGGGCGATAAATATCGCAACTGGTCATCATGACCTTCTTGTGCTGGCGATCCTTTAGCCAGCGAGCCAGTTTGGCGGTACTGGTGGTTTTACCGGAGCCCTGCAAACCGGCCATGAGAATGGCTACCGGCGGTTGCGCCTTGAGATTGAGGGTCTCATTGGCCTCACCCATGACCTTAACCAGTTCCTCGTTGACGATCTTGACCAACACTTGTCCCGGCGCCAGGCTGCGCAAGACTTCCTGGCCGACCGCCCGCTCCCGCACCTGATTGATGAATTCCCGGACCACTGGCAAGGCCACATCGGCCTCCAACAAAGCCATCCGCACCTCGCGCAAAGCATCCTTGATATTGTCCTCGGTCAGGCGGCCCTGGCCGCGCAGGTTCTTAAGGGTTTTTAGCAAGCGTTCGCTGAGATTTTCAAACATGGTAGATACCGCTTCTGCCGCACATTGTGAAGCCAGGGCGCCTCGCGCTCCGGCTGCTGGCCCCAGTATAGCGGCAATCCCGCTGTTACCCTAACAGCCGCCGTCGGCGGGCTTTCAAGAAGGTGTTGAGATATGCCATCATCGCCGGGGAAACCAGGACTCAATAAACTCATGCACAGCACAGCGATCGGCGGCCTGGCCGCCATCCTATACCTTATCAGCGGCGGCTTGCTGGGAGTGCGGCTGTCCCGCGCCGGCTCAGGCAATCCCTGGGGCAAGGCCGGCCTGCTGGCGATTGGCTGGGGCGGCGTCATCCTGCACGCGCTCATCCTGTCCCAAAGCGTGCTCCGCCCCGAAGGCATGAATCTCGGCTTCTTCAATGCCCTGTCGGTTACCGGCTGGTTGATCGCCGTGGTGCTGTTGAGCGTGGCGCTGACCCGTCCCGTGGAGAATCTGGGCATCCTTCTGTTGCCCTTCAGCGCCGTCACGATCATCCTGGCCCTAAGCTTTCCTGCCGAGCGCATCGTCGGCGATTCCCATCAGTGGCCGCTGGAAGTGCATATTCTTATCTCCATCCTGGCGTACTCCTTCCTGACCCTGGCTGCCGTCCAGGCGCTTCTGCTGGCCATTCAGGACCGCCGCCTGCGCGGTCGCCATCCTACCGGTTTCATTCGTGGTATCCCACCCCTGATCACCATGGAAGTGCTACTGTTTCAGATGATCGCCATAGGCTTTGTGTTATTGAGCCTGGCCTTGTTGAGCGGCCTGTTGTTTTTGGAAGATATTTTTACCCAGCACCTCGTGCATAAAACCGTTTTGTCCAGCATTGCCTGGGCGGTATTCGGAATACTGCTGTGGGGGCGCTGGCGCTTCGGCTGGCGCGGCCGTACGGCGATTCGCTGGACCTTGAGCGGATTCGCTACCCTGGCACTGGCCTATTTCGGCAGCAAATTGGTCCTGGAACTGCTGCTCAAGCGCTAGGCTGCCGTCTTGACAGGCTATACGGCAGGCCGTAAAAACAAACCCATGGCAACCTGAGGTCCCTGGTTCTTGAATGACATTCCGTTAAGCGCGCTGTTTGCCGCGCTCCTGGTATTAATTGTCTGTTCCGCCTTCTTCTCCGGTTCTGAAACCGGGCTGATGTCCATGAACCGCTATCGACTGCGCCATCGCGCCAAGGCCGGCCACAGCGGAGCGCTGCGCGCCAGCAAACTCCTGGAGCGGCCGGATCGGCTGATCGGGCTTATTCTGCTCGGCAATAATTTCGTCAATATCCTGGCTTCCTCGCTGGGCACGGTCATCGGCATTCGGCTGCTCGGCGACGAGGCCGGCATCGCGGTAGCGGCGCTGGTGTTAACCCTGGTATTGCTCATCTTCGGTGAGGTCGCTCCCAAAACCCTGGCGGCTTTGCACCCGGAACGCGTCGCCTATCCAGCGGCGTTGGTGCTCACCCCGCTGCTCAAGGTCCTGTATCCCATCGTGTGGGCGGTGAATGGTTTGGTGAATCTATTGTTAAGACCCTTTGGCGTTACCAGCGTGGACCCTTCCCAACAGTCCCTGAGCGCCGAGGAACTGCGCACGGTGGTGCTGGAAGCGGCCGTCATGATCCCCAAGCGCCACCGGAAGATGCTGCTCAGCATCCTGGATTTGGAGGAGATCACCGTCGACGACATCATGGTGCCCCGCAACGAGATCGAGGGTATCGACTGGGAAGACGACTGGAAAGACATCATCGCCCAACTCACCCGCAGCCAGTACACCCGGTTATTGGTCTATCAGGGCGATATCAATCATGTGCTCGGCTTCCTGCACCTGCGCCGGGTGGCAAACCTGTTGACCAGCAAGTCTGAACTCCAGCGCGAGGACTTGCAGAGCCTGATCCGCGAGCCCTACTTTATCCCCCAGGGCACGCCCCTGAACACGCAACTCTTGAACTTCCAGCAGCAGCACCGGCGCTATGGGCTGGTCGTGGATGAATACGGTGAATTCATGGGGCTGGTCACGCTGGAAGACATCCTGGAAGAAATCGTCGGCGAATTCACGACCGATCCCCTGGCCTTGACCCGTAAAGTTATCCAACAGCAAGACGGCGGTTATCTGGTGGATGGCAGTATCAGTATCCGCACCTTGAACCGAACCTTGAACTGGCAACTGCCCCTAACGGGTCCAAAGACCCTGAATGGGCTGATCATGGAATACCTGGAAACCATCCCGGAACCAGGCACCCAGTTGCTGCTGGAGGAGCATCCGGTGGAAATCGTCAAGACCTCCGGCAATCGGGTCAGGACGGTGTTAATCCGGCCCTGCGTCACTACCACCGAGCCGGAGCAGACCTGATCGCTGACCGGAAAAGGGTCGCGCCCGCACCCTCCGTAGTCGAGGGTAGTGGCTTTAACCCGCCGCGCGACCCTGGGACACGCGCGATGGGTTACGCCCGTAAGCAACCAGGCTGCCCTGTCTGCCGGGTCCGATCCGCGGGCGCAGTATCCGCAGCAACTTGCCGGTGGCCAGCTCCCACACGCCGGGCGGTCTTGTCGTGAGACGCTGTAACCAGGTAGCGTTCCGCCGCATCCACGGCGATACGTCTTATAGGAGCCGTGTGCATCCCGGCTTCGATGCGCAGGAACGGCGTGGTCGGCGGACCCGCCTGACTCGAGGATGGGCGAGGCGCTGGCGGCATCCCCGCCGGCGATACCGCGCAAGCAGTGAGTCCCACCAACCCCAGCAGCAGACCCACCCTGTTCAGAATTCGGCGCAACCACCTGCAGCGACACCCACGCATCCGGTTTCTTCTTGATTTCCCGTGCAACCAACCGGGTAGACGGCAACTCACTGTGAGGGAATGGGCCCTATCATATTGATTTAGCATGATTTTGCACAAACGGATAATAACTCTCACAGGATTTCGAGCATTTTTGTCACAGGCACCTGGAAAAAATGCTCATGGCAGATACGGAATCAGTCCACGCCGAAAAGCTTCCTCTTGAACCTCCCGCGGTACCTGCCGGGCATCGACAATCAGCCCGTTCACCTGGATTAGCCAGGCCATGGGGTTGTCTGCCAGTCGGCTTGGGAGTGTCCACTTGGGGTCCATCGGTCCCATCTTTAACAACGCCATGATTGCCGTCGATTTCGCCGCGCCCGTTTTCGGGCTGAGGCCGAAGTACGGGCATAGCTCATCTGCCCGCAGGTGGGGCGTCTGACTCTTATCGAACAGGAAGTTGACTCGCCCCAGCGAGTAAACAATCCCACAGGCCCAGGTATTGGGTTTGCCAGTAACCACTGGCGACGGACGCTTGCGGCAAAGCATGGCCACCATGCGCCGGCAAAGATCCCGATACTCTTCGGTCAACTGCTGCTGGCAGAACTGATCCGTGAGTGTGACGATCTCATCGTATCTGTCCTGCAGCGCAGTCGGTACCCGCTCTGATTCGCTCATTCTGTGTCCTCTCGTTGATTCTTAAACCCGCGTGTCGGCTTTGGCTACCTTCAACCCGTGCTTCTCGAGCCAATTGTGCAGATTCGCCTCGGTCGGGTGATAACGCTGGGCGATAAACTTTTGGGTCGAACCGTTCGGAGGTTAAATTCCATAGAATCCTAACCGTGAGCTGACTTAAGCGGGGATGGCTCGGCTTCGGGACCGGCCTGCATTCCTGGAACCAGATCCGCGATCAAGGTCTTGATGCGTTGTTCGTCATACTCATCGCAGGACCTTCGCAGGGCGTCGAGGGAGCTGGCGAAGCGTGGCCAGTCCACCTCCCCGTGCTGGGCCAGGAACAGCTTTGGATAGGGCGTCGGCAACAGAGACTCCACTTCGTAAAACAATTCCTCGGACAGTTTTTCGCCGGGTCGCAGGCCGGTAAATGCAATGGCGATATCCTTGCCAGGCGTCTTGCCGCTCAACAAAATCATCTGCTCGGCGAGATAGCGGATATTGATGGGCGTTCCCATATCCAGCACATAGATTTCGCTGCCCTCGCCCACCGCCCCCGCCTGGAGGATCAACTGACTGGCCTCGGGAATGGTCATGAAATAGCGGGAGACCTTGGGATGAGTGACGGTGACAGGTCCTCCCGCCTCAATCTGTTGCCGGAACAGCGGCACCACGCTGCCGGCCGAGCCCAGTACGTTGCCGAAGCGGACAGTGACGAAACGGGCTGCCGAGCGGCGCTGGAAATTCTGGCAGTACAGCTCCGCCAGCCGCTTGCTGGCGCCCATGATGTTGCTGGGATTGACGGCCTTATCGGTGGAAATCAACACGAAGACCTGGCACCCGTGACGATCGGCGGCCTCGGCGAGAGTGATGGTGCCAAATACATTGTTGCGGATTGCCTCGCGCGCCTGGTATTCCAGCAAAGGCACATGCTTGTAAGCCGCCGCATGCAGGACCACCCCGGGCCGATGCATGGCCAGCAAGCGGTTGACGGCAGCCTCGTCACAGACATCGCCCAGATGCGCGTGCAACACCAACCCGGGAAACCGTTCGCGCAACTCCCTGTCGATCTGATAAAGATTGAATTCGCTGTGCTCCAGAATGATCAAAGAGGCTGGCGCGAAGCCGGCAACCTGCCGGCACAGTTCCGAGCCGATGGAACCTCCGCCACCGCTAATCAATACGGTCTGGCCGACCAGTTCCCGGCGAATCGTCTGCACATCCAGAGAGACTGACTCGCGGCCGAGCAAGTCCTCGATGGACACCGCCCGCAATTCCTGCACGATCGCATGCCCCGACAAGAAATCCCGCAAGCGAGGTAAGGTTCGAAAGGGCTTGCCGCCGGCTTCGCAGTAGCCGACGATGCGGCGCATGGTCTCGGTGGAGGCGTCGGGAAGGGCGATGAATATCAGGTCAATGCCATGGCGGGTAACCATGTCGGGAAGCTGATCACAATGGGAAACCACCCGGATGCCACGCACCTCGGTACCGACCCGCCGGATATCATCGTCGACGAAGGCCACCGGCCGGTAATCCCCGGACGGATCCTGCAATAAATCCCTGGCCAATATCTCGCCGGCCGTACCGGCCCCCACGATCAGCACCCTGGAGCCGGGTTTGTAATACAGCTTGTGGTCCTTGACCCAGCGATAGAAGAACCGTGGGGCACCCAGCAGTATCAGCAACAATAATCCATGCAGAACGAAGGCCGACCGTGGCACCTGTTCCATGTGGGTGAGCGCGAAGACCACGACCACGCAAACGGCAATCGCCACCAGCACCGCTTTCAGGATGCGCATGAAGTCGGGCATCGAGGCGAATCGCCACACCCCTCTGTACAGGCCAAAATACAAAAACATGGCGGCGTGAATCGCCAGGATCAGAGGAAGCAAGGCCAGTGCACGCCCCCAGAACGGCTCGGGAATGGTTTCCAGATTGAACCGCAACCAGAATGCGCCAAACCAGGCGATGGGAACCATCAGCAGATCGTGCATGAAGGCCGCCGTGCGGTTGCGCAAACGATAGAAAAGTTTTTTCATGAAATCTCCGCGTTTGCCGAACGCCGCTCGAGGCGCCCGACGCCCGCCAGCAGAAAGGCATAAACAAACAGCCAGACCGCCAGCAAGCCGACTTGGGCAATGGCTGCCAAGCGCATAGCCATTAACGCCGACAAGCTGCACGCCAACATCAAACCATATTCTGCCAGCAGCGTACCACGGTGTCCCCAGCCCAGTTGCACCAGCCGCTGGTAATAATGGGTCTTATGCGGCAGCCAGATCTTCTCGCCCCGCTGCAAGCGGCGTCCCAGGGTGATTGTGGCATCGACGATAAACGGCGAGAAAACCAGTATAGCCAGCCAGAGCGGAAACAGGCCATCGCGGGCTCCCCACAAACTAAAGGCAGCCGCCAGAAACCCCAGCGTGGAGGAGCCGGTGTCGCCCAGAAAAATCCTGGCTGGCGGAACATTGAAAAGCAGAAAACCCGCGCTGGCCCCGGCCACCAGCAAACTGGCGCCAGCGAACAGGGCATCCCGCCAGCCGAGGATAGCGAAGGTTGCAAAGCCAATCACCGCCATTCCGCCGGCAAAACCATCCATGCCATCCATGAAATTGTAAAGATTGATCATCCAAACCACGACGACCAGCATCACCGGGACCGCCACGAAGGGCAGCGGCGTCCAGGTTAAACCGGGCAATTCAATGACCGTTGGCAGATAACCCAGCCCGAGCAACAGGGCAGCCGCTAAAAAATGCACGGCCATGCGTACGCCCTGATTCACACCGAAGCGATCATCCAGGAAAGAAATCACGGCCACCGGCAGGGCGGCTAATAGTAATAAAACAAGCCGCGGATAAGCAGGGCATAGAACCATGCCACCGGCCGCGATACCAGCGAGGACGGCGACCCCTCCGCTACGCGGAATTGGCCGCGCATGCAGGGAACGTTCATTGGGGTAATCGAGAATATGAAACCGGGAGACCGGTTGACAAAACCGCCAGGTAAGGCTTGCCGCCACCGCCAGGGCGACCACCGTGGCCAGTACCGTCATCGTCATCATCTGCCCACGCCTGATGTTGTTGCTTGCACGATCTCCGGCAGGCTATCGGCCAGCGTTCTGCGGGGCCGATAGCCCAGTTCACGCTGTATTCTATCCGAGCGATAACAGGCCCAACCCAACAGTTTATCCAATGCCTCGCCATTGAGGCCGCCGGGGTTACCCAGCACCCAGCCGAGCCTATCGCCCAACTGGGCGGCGGCGCGCAAGATATTTTCTGGAACCGCCCATCTGGTTGCCCGCATCCCGAGTGCGCTACGGACCAGATCATAGATCTGCCGGCTGGAATAGGTTTGGCCATCCGTCACGAGGTAGGTTTTCAGATTGGCGACGGGATCGGCGGCGGCGCGCAGCACCGCTTGCACCACATCGTCCACATGCACCATGGAACGGCGATTGCCCACCTCGGGCAGCGGCGGAAACCAGCCATGGCGGATACCGGCTACCATGCGCTCCAGATTGCCCTTGCCGCCCGGACCATACACCATCGCCAAGCGCAGATTGACCACCTGCATGCCATGCTGCTGGCCAGCTTCAACAACCCACCGCTCCGCGGCCCGTTTAGCCTTGCCATAAGGCGTCTCCGGCGGGGCCGGCCAGTCCTCGTCGAGGCAGCGTTGGCCGCCCTCCCCCATGGCCTTGACGCTGCTCAGGAACACCAGCCGTTTCACGCCGGCCTCGGCAGCGGCTTCCGCCAGATGGCGGGTCCCTTCGGCATTTACCCGCCAGTGCAGTTCCGCGACCAGGGAGGCGTTGTCCGCCCGCGCATGCGCAAACCCCGCCGCATGGAATACGCTGGCAACCCCCTGACAGGCCCCGAGCAAACTTTGAGGAGTTTCCAGATCGCCGCGGCAGACTTCCACGTTGTCTGCCCAGGCAGGTGGAAGCGGCGCGCCTGCCCGCAGCAAAACCCGCACCCGCGCCCTCTGCCCAAGCAGCGCGGCAACCAGATGACGCCCGATAAAACCCGTTGCACCAGTCACCAGGACCGAGCCTTCAGCGTAGCCGCCTTGCATTTTGGAGAACCTATCTAAGCCGTGTTCAGTTTAAAATCCAATGTATTAGAGGCTATTTTCAGCTTGCGCGGGCAGTCAATCGATAAGCTGATGATGGCCGCCGGAACCAGACCCGGCAACATTATGACGCTTTTCACCTCCAAGCCCCATATACTTCGGCTATAGACCAGCGTGGGCCACCTATAGCCGCCAGACCAGACAGTTTGCGTAACCCCAAAATACCAGAGGGAAGATAATGGACCGCATAGTTATCAGGCATACCGAACTTTACCGCATATCCCGTTGGCAAGAAGGTTGAGCCAGTGCTAAAACGCATGGAATACTTAAACAAGGTCACACAATTTGAAATTGATGAAATCGGTGATCAATTTAGTTACCGCCTTGGGAAAAAAGGACATGAATAACCCCTCTTTTGCCGAGGCAAAACCTGTCCGTTATACGGTCGAAGCGTGCTTTTTGACGGATGTGGGCTGCCTCCGCGAGCATAACGAGGACTCCATTCTGTGCATTACGCCAGCCGACGCTGCTCAACTCGATGACAAGGAACTGCTGGCGATTGTGGCGGATGGCATGGGCGGCCATCAAGCCGGTGAAGTGGCCAGCCAGATGGCGGTCGATATCATCAGGCGAAGCTACTATCAACAGCAATGGGACAACCCGATCAAGGGCCTGAGACAGTCATTCAACGACGCCAATCAAGCGATTTACCAGGCGTCCCATGCAGCGCGCCATCTCCACGGCATGGGCACCACGGCCACGGCCTTGATTTTGAAAAACCGCCAGGCTTGTTTCGCCCATGTCGGCGACAGCCGCTTGTACCGACTGAGAGACGCCGCGCTTACCTTGCTCACCCAGGACCATACCCTGGTCATGGAAATGCTTAAAAATGGCTTGATAACTGCCAAAGAGGCCCGCCACCATCCCCAGAAAAACATCATCTTGCGCGCGCTGGGAACACGCCCCGACATTGCGCTGTCCACTTCTCAAAACCCACTGCCTGTAGAATTGGGCGATTACTTTATTTTATGCTCGGATGGACTTTACGATTTGGTTGACGACAGCGAAATACAGGAGATGGTAATGGCCAATGCTCCTCACGCAGCCTGCAACCAACTCATTGCCCTTGCCAAGCAACGCGGGGGATACGACAACATTTCCGTAGGCATACTTGCCATCCAAACTGTCGATAAGGCAGTCAAGAAAACGCCGGATACTCGAGAATCGCAGGCACCTCCAGGATGATTGCAGCAGTCATCGGCAACTATAAAATCCTGCAGAAAATCGGTGAAGGCGGCATGGGTGAGGTCTTCAAGGGCCTCGACATGATGTTGGAACGCGAGGTCGCCATCAAGTCGTTGCGTCCTGACCTAGCCAAGCGCCAGGACATCCTTGAGCGCTTTCGCACGGAAGCCTTGGCGCTTGCCAAACTCAACCATCCCAATGTCGTCACGCTCTATAATTTTTTTCAGCACCAGGACCAGCTTTTCATGGCGCTGGAGTTCGTCCACGGAGAAACCCTGGACAAGCTGATTGCGCGGCATGGCGCAATACCTTGGCAAGACGCGGTGGCGCTGACTTGCCAAGCCCTGGCCGGATTGGAACAAGCGCACCAGTTGGGGGTGATTCACCGCGACATCAAGCCCGCCAACCTCATGCTCACCAAGACTGGCACTCTGAAGCTGATGGACTTTGGCATTGCCCGCATCCTGGAAAAAACCCGTCTGACCAACACCGGCCAGTTGTTCGGAACTCTGGAATACCTGTCGCCCGAACAGATTCGGGGGTTGGATATAGACGCTCGCTCCGATCTCTATTCGCTGGGCGTGGTGCTATACGAAATGTTGACGGGCCGCATCCCCTTTGAAAGGGACAGCGACTACGATCTGCTCAAGTCGCAGGTGGAAGAGCCGCCGCAACCACTCCGCCAATTGATCCCGCATCTACCTGAGGCGCTTGAAGCCGCGGTGCTGCGCGCGCTTGCCAAAACACCGGCCGACCGCTTTCAGAGCACGCTGGCGTTTCGTGCTGCGCTGCACGCCGTTCTCGAGACGATGCCTGCGTCCACTGAAATCAATAACGGGCAACGAGGGCTGCCCGAGACCCGCTTCAGCATCCAGAGTATTCTTACCCCCTCCGCGCCAGCATTCCCAGCCAGGGATCTCCAGGCAGGATATCAGGCCCGTAAAACTGCCCTGTTAGCACCAAGCAGATTTAAGATATATTCGGGCAGTGTCGTCTTGCTTGTCCTCCTTGGTATCGCGTTAGTCGGTGTCGCCCACTGGCGGGGTTCGCAACCCTTGCTCGACTTCGATACTGATCCCAATATGCCGGTTGCAATCGGTGAACCCGTCAACGGCGCTTCCCAACCACAACCCGTCGAAACAGCCACCGCGCTACCCTCGCCCGCACCAGCGCAGTCAGCCACCGACACTGCCTCCCTGCCCCGCGCAGAAGAGCATCAGCGCAGCGATACCTCGACGCCGGAAGACCCGAAAACCACTCTTGCTGAGCCAGCCCCGCCTGACGTGGTAACCGTTCCCCCGCAATCCGAGCCTGATTCCCTTGAACAACCGTCCGTCCCTGTAGTAACCACGCCCCCAGATCCCCGGGAAGAACAAGCGGTGCCTGGCAATACTGCCGAGACCATACTGCCAACCACCCCTCAGCCTGCAATTGTCAATTCCAAGCAAAGAGCGAAGTCAAAACCGGGCAACTCGAAACCCCATGAAAACAGCTTCTTGGAAGGCAGAAGATTTTATTATGGCGGTGGCTGGAACGATAAATGAACTACCCCCCCACAGAAAGCTGTGGAGTATCTTGCGCCATTACCAAAACTTTGGAAAATCAAACCCACAGAGATTGAAACGCCGGAAGTTGGTGGGTATGGTGCTAAGGAACTAACATTAGGTTAACAGTGGGTATACTGCCTACCAGACAAGGGCCGGCTTATGTTCAGGAACAAAAAAAACGTTAAAGATGAAAAATCTCAACACGTTATCTTACAGGACGCGGTGCTTGACGATGCGCTCGACACCGCCGGGGCATTGTTGCGGATACTCGGCAAATACTCTTTCGATTTGGACGGAATAGACGCGTCCACGATCAATGAGCGCTGCGAACAATGGGCACGGCATATCCTGATAGCCACCCCTTATCCAGGTAGTGAAAACCAGACCGCCAATAAAGAGAATGCTTCGCAAGCCGAGCGCAACTGGCAAGGAGTACGCGAGTTCGTCACTCAATTACGGCACCAGGAACACGCCTATGTCACCAGCAACTTCAGGGACATACACCAAGTTATTGGGGATTTCATCCAAACCCTGGGCAGAGTATTTGCCGAAGACCAGCAGGAACAGGCCAAAATCACAACCATGCTCAACCACCTAAAAATAGTGATCGAAGGCAATGCCCCGCTGGAAACCCTCAAACGGGAAACGATGCGGGCAATCAATACCATCACCCAGATCGCGGAAGAGCGTGCTCAGCGCCATAACAACCTGTTGGAAGAGTTGGGCGGCAAGCTCAAGAGCATGCGCGAGGAATTAACTGAAGCCCGGCACGAGATGGAACTGGACCCCTTGACCCGGCTTTACAACCGCAAAGCCTTTGATCAGGAATTGATACGCACTTTTGAACTGCATAAATTGTCCGGACAGCCAGCGTGCCTGTTTATGGTGGATGCGGATCACTTCAAGAAATCAACGATAACTTCGGCCATCCCGTAGGCGATTTGATGCTGAAGCAACTCGCCGATTGTTGCATTCGCATGTTTCCGCGCAAGACCGATTTCGTAGCTCGTTACGGCGGTGAGGAATTTGTGATTATCCTTCAGGAGACCTCCCTGGAGGTTGCGAAAATGCTCGGACAGCGGCTATTGCAGGCAGTGCGAGCGATACGCGTAAACCATGAAAACCGTACCCTGAGCCTGACCGTCTCCGTTGGAATTGCGGAACTTGACACCAGAAATGACGCGAGCCATTGGCTGCGACGGGCGGATGGGGCGCTCTATCGGGCCAAGCAAGCAGGCCGGGACCGAATAGAGTCTTAATGCTTGGCACGTCTTTTGGCTCCACAATAAGTCTTCCACTGACTCCCGACCAGCTAAAGGCTGCAACATGTCCTGGCCGGTTTGGCCGGCTAGGCTGGAGATGGTGAAGTACAACCTTGCGGACTCCTGACAAGATACCGTTTGTGCATCCAACAACCATCGTCGCCCGTAAGCAGGCGGGGTACCCAGGGGGTATTTTATGGAAATCGCGTGCCTGGATCTGGAAGGGTGTTAATCCCAGAAGTCTGGATCAACGTTGCTGAGCGCACGGGAATCGAGGCCTTGCGGGTCACGACCCGCGATATCCCCGATTACGACGTGTTGATGAAGCAGCGGCTAGCCCTGCTGGAGCAGCATGATTTGCGGCTTACCGACATTCAGACGGTAATCGATGGGATGGGACCGCTGGAGGGCGCCGTCGAGTTCCTGGACTGGCTCAAGGAACGCTTTCAGGTAGTCATTCTGTCGGACACCTTTTACGAGTTTGCCGCCCCGCTGATGCGTCAACTCGGCTGGCCTACCCTGCTGTGCCATAACCTGGAGGTCGATAGCGAAGGCCGGGTGAGAAACTACCGGTTGCGCCAGAACGATCCCAAGCGACGCGCGGTGCAGGCATTACATGGGCTTAACTTCCGGGTAATCGCCACGGGCGATTCCTACAACGACATCACGATGCTGGCGGAAGCGGACGCCGGTATCCTATTCCGCCCCCCGCAGAACGTCATCGACGCATTCCCTCAGTTCCCGGTTGCCCGGTCCTTCGACGACTCTGCGCGCCGCTTTCCGGCAGGCCAGCCAGCGGGCGCTGTGAGAATCAGCCCAGCAACAATGCATCGTCGGCCAACTGCTCTCCCCGCGACGCCTCGAACAACCTGAGCAAGTCCGGCACATCCAGCCTGGCCCGCGATTCCCCCGCCACGTCAAAAGCGATGCGCCCACGGTGCATCATCACGGTACGGTCACCCACATCCAGCGCCTGGCGCATGCTGTGAGTTACCATCAGGGCTGTCAATCCCTGCTCGGCGATGAGGTCCCGGGTTAAGCACAGCACGAACACAGCGGGTTGGGAACCAAGGCGGCGGTGTGTTCGTCCAGAAGCAGGATCTTCATCGGCCGCAAGGTTGCCATGAGCAGGCTTATTCGGCCCGCCGCTGCCCCCCGGAGAGCATGCTCATCCGGTCTTCCAAGCGGTTCTCCAGACCGAGACCCAGGCGCGCCAGGCTGGCTCGAAAGGCTTCCCGTCGTTGCCGCTTCAGAGCCTGCCGCAGACTACGGCGCTCCCCTCGCACCGCCGCCAGGGCCAGATTTTCCTGAACGGTCAGTTCTCCGCAGGTACCCGCTAGAGGATCTTGAAACACTCTGGCCACCAAGCCGGCTCGCTGGGGAGTGGACAAGCCGGTCACGGCCCGGCCATCGATACCAATGCTACCCCCCTCTGCTGTCACCTCGCCAGCCAGCACATTCAATAGGGTGGTCTTGCCGGCCCCGTTGCTACCGATGACGGTGACGAACTGCCCTTCCGGAATCTGAAGATCCAACCCGCACAGCACCGGATTTTCCAACGGTGTGCCTCGGTTGAAGGTCACCGTAACGCCACAGGCCTCGATCATTGGCTCCGCCCCCCCTGGCGCAGGCGCGGCAATACCATGGCGGCGGCCACCAGGACGGCGGTGATCAGGTTCAAGTCCTGAGCCTGCAGACCCAGAAAATCGGCATTCAAGGCCAGGGCCACGATAAACCGGTAGAGCACGGAGCCGAGCACGCAGGCGGCGGTCGCCAGCGTCACCGTGCGGGGAAAGAACAGTGCCTCGCCACCGATCACCGCCGCCAGTCCCACCACGATGACGCCCACGCCCATGGTCACGTCGGCGCTGCCCTGGGACTGCGCGAACAGGCCGCCGGCCAGTGCCACCAGCGCATTGCTCAAGGCCATCCCCAACAGGATGCTCCAATCGGTCCGGATACCCTGGGCGCGCGCCATGCGGGAAGTTCGCCTGTGGCGCGCATGGCCAGCCCCAGCTCCGAGGTCAGGAACAAATCCAGCAAGAGCTTGGCGATCAATACCACCCCGCCAAAAGCGACAGGGGTCAGCACGTATAGGGGATGGCGTTTTGCACGGACTGAGTATGGTCTCCTCGCCCAGCAGAGCCACGTTCGGGCCGGCCCATGATGCGTAGATTGATGGAGTACAGCGCGATCATGGTGAGGATGCTGGCCAGCAGATTGAGGATGCGCAGACGCAGGTTCAGCCATGCCGTCACCCGCACCGGCGCAACCGCCCGCCAGGAGAGCGGCCAGGGTGGCCAGCCAGGGATTGCCGCCCTGGACAATCAGCGTCGCCGCCACCGCCGCGCCCAGCGGAAAGCTGCCATCCACCGTGAGATCGGGAATTGCAATACG
>CAVOJV010000044.1:0-113193 GCA_963696325.1 uncultured Gammaproteobacteria bacterium | reverse complement strand
GCTCATGGCAGATACGGAATCAGTCCACGCCGAAAAGCTTCCTCTTGAACCTCCCGCGGTACCTGCCGGGCATCGACAATCAGCCCGTTCACCTGGATTAGCCAGGCCATGGGGTTGTCTGCCAGTCGGCTTGGGAGTGTCCACTTGGGGTCCATCGGTCCCATCTTTAACAACGCCATGATTGCCGTCGATTTCGCCGCGCCCGTTTTCGGGCTGAGGCCGAAGTACGGGCATAGCTCATCTGCCCGCAGGTGGGGCGTCTGACTCTTATCGAACAGGAAGTTGACTCGCCCCAGCGAGTAAACAATCCCACAGGCCCAGGTATTGGGTTTGCCAGTAACCACTGGCGACGGACGCTTGCGGCAAAGCATGGCCACCATGCGCCGGCAAAGATCCCGATACTCTTCGGTCAACTGCTGCTGGCAGAACTGATCCGTGAGTGTGACGATCTCATCGTATCTGTCCTGCAGCGCAGTCGGTACCCGCTCTGATTCGCTCATTCTGTGTCCTCTCGTTGATTCTTAAACCCGCGTGTCGGCTTTGGCTACCTTCAACCCGTGCTTCTTGAGCCAGTGGTGCAGATTCGCCTCGGTCGGGTGATAACGCTGGGCGATAAACTTTTGGGTCGAACCGTTCGGAGGTTAAATTCCATAGAATCCTAACCGTGAGCTGACTTGAGCGGGGATGGCTCGGCTTCGGGACCGGCCTGCATTCCTGGAACCAGATCCGCGATCAAGGTCTTGATGCGTTGTTCGTCATACTCATCGCAGGACCTTCGCAGGGCGTCGAGGGAGCTGGCGAAGCGTGGCCAGTCCACCTCCCCGTGCTGGGCCAGGAACAGCTTTGGATAGGGCGTCGGCAACAGAGACTCCACTTCGTAAAACAATTCCTCGGACAGTTTTTCGCCGGGTCGCAGGCCGGTAAATGCAATGGCGATATCCTTGCCAGGCGTCTTGCCGCTCAACAAAATCATCTGCTCGGCGAGATAGCGGATATTGATGGGCGTTCCCATATCCAGCACATAGATTTCGCTGCCCTCGCCCACCGCCCCCGCCTGGAGGATCAACTGACTGGCCTCGGGAATGGTCATGAAATAGCGGGAGACCTTGGGATGGGTGACGGTGACAGGTCCTCCCGCCTCAATCTGTTGCTGGAACAGCGGCACCACGCTGCCGGCCGAGCCCAGTACGTTGCCGAAGCGGACAGTGACGAAACGGGCTGCCGAGCGGCGCTGGAAATTCTGGCAGTACAGCTCCGCCAGCCGCTTGCTGGCGCCCATGATGTTGCTGGGATTGACGGCCTTATCGGTGGAAATCAACACGAAGACCTGGCACCCGTGACGATCGGCGGCCTCGGCGAGAGTGATGGTGCCAAATACATTGTTGCGGATTGCCTCGCGCGCCTGGTATTCCAGCAAAGGCACATGCTTGTAAGCCGCCGCATGCAGGACCACCCCGGGCCGATGCATGGCCAGCAAGCGGTTGACGGCAGCCTCGTCACAGACATCGCCCAGATGCGCGTGCAACACCAACCCGGGAAACCGTTCGCGCAACTCCCTGTCGATCTGATAAAGATTGAATTCGCTGTGCTCCAGAATGATCAAAGAGGCTGGCGCGAAGCCGGCAACCTGCCGGCACAGTTCCGAGCCGATGGAACCTCCGCCACCGCTAATCAATACGGTCTGGCCGGCCAGTTCCCGGCGAATCGTCTGCACATCCAGAGAGACTGACTCGCGGCCGAGCAAGTCCTCGATGGACACCGCCCGCAATTCCTGCACGATTGCATGCCCCGACAAGAAATCCCGCAAGCGAGGTAAGGTTCGAAAGGGCTTGCCGCCGGCTTCGCAGTAGCCGACGATGCGGCGCATGGTCTCGGTGGAGGCGTCGGGAAGGGCGATGAATATCAGGTCAATGCCATGGCGGGTGACCATGTCGGGAAGCTGATCACAATGGGAAACCACCCGGATGCCACGCACCTCGGTACCGACACGCCGGATATCATCGTCGACGAAGGCCACCGGCCGGTAATCCCCGGACGGATCCTGCAATAAATCCCTGGCCAATATCTCGCCGGCCGTACCGGCCCCCACGATCAGCACCCTGGAGCCGGGTTTGTAATACAGCTTGTGGTCCTTGACCCAGCGATAGAAGAACCGTGGGGCACCCAGCAGTATCAGCAACAATAATCCATGCAGAACGAAGGCCGACCGTGGCACCTGTTCCATGTGGGTGAGCGCGAAGACCACGACCACGCAAACGGCAATCGCCACCAGCACCGCTTTCAGGATGCGCATGAAGTCGGGCATCGAGGCGAATCGCCACACCCCTCTGTACAGGCCAAAATACAAAAACATGGCGGCGTGAATCGCCAGGATCAGAGGAAGCAAGGCCAGTGCACGCCCCCAGAACGGCTCGGGAATGGTTTCCAGATTGAACCGCAACCAGAATGCGCCAAACCAGGCGATGGGAACCATCAGCAGATCGTGCATGAAGGCCGCCGTGCGGTTGCGCAAACGATAGAAAAGTTTTTTCATGAAATCTCCGCGTTTGCCGAACGCCGCTCGAGGCGCCCGACGCCCGCCAGCAGGCAGGCATAAACAAACAGCCAGACCGCCAGCAAGCCGACTTGGGCAATGGCTGCCAAGCGCATAGCCATTAACGCCGACAAGCTGCACGCCAACATCAAACCATATTCTGCCAGCAGCGTACCACGGTGTCCCCAGCCCAGTTGCACCAGCCGCTGGTAATAATGGGTCTTATGCGGCAGCCAGATCTTCTCGCCCCGCTGCAAGCGGCGTCCCAGGGTGATTGTGGCATCGACGATAAACGGCGAGAAAACCAGTATAGCCAGCCAGAGCGGAAACAGGCCATCGCGGGCTCCCCACAAACTAAAGGCAGCCGCCAGAAACCCCAGCGTGGAGGAGCCGGTGTCGCCCAGAAAAATCCTGGCTGGCGGAACATTGAAAAGCAGAAAACCCGCGCTGGCCCCGGCCACCAGCAAACTGGCGCCAGCGAACAGGGCATCCCGCCAGCCGAGGATAGCGAAGGTTGCAAAGCCAATCACCGCCATTCCGCCGGCAAAACCATCCATGCCATCCATGAAATTGTAAAGATTGATCATCCAAACCACGACGACCAGCATCACCGGGACCGCCACGACGGGCAGCGGTGTCCAGGTTAAACCGGGCAATTCAATGACCGTTGGCAGATAACCCAGCCCGAGCAACAGGGCAGCCGCTAAAAAATGCACGACCATGCGTACGCCCTGATTCACACCGAAGCGATCATCCAGGAAAGAAATCACGGCCACCGGCAGGGCGGCTAATAGTAATAAAACAAGCCGCGGATAAGCAGGGCATAGAACCATGCCACCGGCCGCGATACCAGCGAGGACGGCGACCCCTCCGCTACGCGGAATTGGCCGCGCATGCAGGGAACGTTCATTGGGGTAATCGAGAATATGAAACCGAGAGACCGGTTGACAAAACCGCCAGGTAAGGCTTGCCGCCACCGCCAGGGCGACCACCGTGGCCAGTACCGTCATCGTCATCATCTGCCCACGCCTGATGTTGTTGCTTGCACGATCTCCGGCAGGCTATCGGCCAGCGTTCTGCGGGGCCGATAGCCCAGTTCACGCTGTATTCTATCCGAGCGATAACAGGCCCAACCCAACAGTTTATCCAATGCCTCGCCATTGAGGCCGCTGGAGTTGCCTAGCACCCGGCCGAGCCTATCGCTCAACTGGGCGGCGGCGCGCAAGATATTTTCTGGAACCGCCCATCTGGTTGCCCGCATCCCGAGTGCGCTACGGACCAGATCATAGATCTGCCGGCTGGAATAGGTTTGGCCATCCGTCACGAGGTAGGTTTTCAGATTGGCGACGGGATCGGCGGCGGCGCGCAGCACCGCTTGCACCACATCGTCCACATGCACCATGGAACGGCGATTGCCCACCTCGGGCAGCGGCGGAAACCAGCCATGGCGGATACCGGCTACCATGCGCTCCAGATTGCCCTTGCCGCCCGGACCATACACCATCGCCAAGCGCAGATTGACCACCTGCATGCCATGCTGCTGGCCAGCTTCAACAACCCACCGCTCCGCGGCCCGTTTAGCCTTGCCATAAGGCGTCTCCGGCGGGGCCGGCCAGTCCTCGTCGAGGCAGCGTTGGCCGCCCTCCCCCATGGCCTTGACGCTGCTCAGGAACACCAGCCGTTTCACGCCGGCCTCGGCAGCGGCTTCCGCCAGATGGCGGGTCCCTTCGGCATTTACCCGCCAGTGCAGTTCCGCGACCAGGGAGGCGTTGTCCGCCCGCGCATGCGCAAACCCCGCCGCATGGAATACGCTGGCAACCCCCTGACAGGCCCCGAGCAAACTTTGAGGAGTTTCCAGATCGCCGCGGCAGACTTCCACGTTGTCTGCCCAGGCAGGTGGAAGCGGCGCGCCTGCCCGCAGCAAAACCCGCACCCGCGCCCTCTGCCCAAGCAGCGCGGCAACCAGATGACGCCCGATAAAACCCGTTGCGCCAGTCACCAGGACCGAGCCTTCAGCGTAGCCGCCTTGCATTTTGGAGAACCTATCTAAGCCGTGTTCAGTTTAAAATCCAATGTATTAGAGGCTATTTTCAGCTTGCGCGGGCAGTCAATCGATAAGCTGATGATGGCCGCCGGAACCAGACCCGGCAACATTATGACGCTTTTCACCTCCAAGCCCCATATACTTCGGCTATAGACCAGCGTGGGCCACCTATAGCCGCCAGACCAGACAGTTTGCGTAACCCCAAAATACCAGAGGGAAGATAATGGACCGCATAGTTATCAGGCATACCGAACTTTACCGCATATCCCGTTGGCAAGAAGGTTGAGCCAGTGCTAAAACGCATGGAATACTTAAACAAGGTCACACAATTTGAAATTGATGAAATCGGTGATCAATTTAGTTACCGCCTTGGGAAAAAAGGACATGAATAACCCCTCTTTTGCCGAGGCAAAACCTGTCCGTTATACGGTCGAAGCGTGCTTTTTGACGGATGTGGGCTGCCTCCGCGAGCATAACGAGGACTCCATTCTGTGCATTACGCCAGCCGACGCTGCTCAACTCGATGACAAGGAACTGCTGGCGATTGTGGCGGATGGCATGGGCGGCCATCAAGCCGGTGAAGTGGCCAGCCAGATGGCGGTCGATATCATCAGGCGAAGTTACTATCAACAGCAATGGGACAACCCGATCAAGGGCCTGAGACAGTCATTCAACGACGCCAATCAAGCGATTTACCAGGCGTCCCATGCAGCGCGCCATCTCCACGGCATGGGCACCACGGCCACGGCCTTGATTTTGAAAAACCGCCAGGCTTGTTTCGCCCATGTCGGCGACAGCCGCTTGTACCGACTGAGAGACGCCGCGCTTACCTTGCTCACCCAGGACCATACCCTGGTCATGGAAATGCTTAAAAATGGCTTGATCACTGCCAAAGAGGCCCGCCACCATCCCCAGAAAAACATCATCTTGCGCGCGCTGGGAACACGCCCCGACATTGCGCTGTCCACTTCTCAAAACCCACTGCCTGTAGAATTGGGCGATTACTTTATTTTATGCTCGGATGGACTTTACGATTTGGTTGACGACAGCGAAATACAGGAGATGGTAATGGCCAATGCTCCTCACGCAGCCTGCAACCAACTCATTGCCCTTGCCAAGCAACGCGGGGGATACGACAACATTTCCGTAGGCATACTTGCCATCCAAACTGTCGATAAGGCAGTCAAGAAAACGCCGGATACTCGAGAATCGCAGGCACCTCCAGGATGATTGCAGCAGTCATCGGCAACTATAAAATCCTGCAGAAAATCGGTGAAGGCGGCATGGGTGAGGTCTTCAAGGGCCTCGACATGATGTTGGAACGCGAGGTCGCCATCAAGTCGTTGCGTCCTGACCTAGCCAAGCGCCAGGACATCCTTGAGCGCTTTCGCACGGAAGCCTTGGCGCTTGCCAAACTCAACCATCCCAATGTCGTCACGCTCTATAATTTTTTTCAGCACCAGGACCAGCTTTTCATGGCGCTGGAGTTCGTCCACGGAGAAACCCTGGACAAGCTGATTGCGCGGCATGGCGCAATACCTTGGCAAGACGCGGTGGCGCTGACTTGCCAAGCCCTGGCCGGATTGGAACAAGCGCACCAGTTGGGGGTGATTCACCGCGACATCAAGCCCGCCAACCTCATGCTCACCAAGACCGGCACTCTGAAGCTGATGGACTTTGGCATTGCCCGCATCCTGGAAAAAACCCGTCTGACCAACACCGGCCAGTTGTTCGGAACTCTGGAATACCTGTCGCCCGAACAGATTCGGGGGTTGGATATAGACGCTCGCTCCGATCTCTATTCGCTGGGCGTGGTGCTATACGAAATGTTGACGGGCCGCATCCCCTTTGAAAGGGACAGCGACTACGATCTGCTCAAGTCGCAGGTGGAAGAGCCGCCGCAACCACTCCGCCAATTGATCCCGCATCTACCTGAGGCGCTTGAAGCCGCGGTGCTGCGCGCGCTTGCCAAAACACCGGCCGACCGCTTTCAGAGCACGCTGGCGTTTCGTGCTGCGCTGCACGCCGTTCTCGAGACGATGCCTGCGTCCACTGAAATCAATAACGGGCAACGAGGGCTGCCCGAGACCCGCTTCAGCATCCAGAGTATTCTTACCCCCTCCGCGCCAGCATTCCCAGCCAGGGATCTCCAGGCAGGATATCAGGCCCGTAAAACTGCCCTGTTAGCACCAAGCAGATTTAAGATATATTCGGGCAGTGTCGTCTTGCTTGTCCTCCTTGGTATCGCGTTAGTCGGTGTCGCCCACTGGCGGGGTTCGCAACCCTTGCTCGACTTCGATACTGATCCCAATATGCCGGTTGCAATCGGTGAACCCGTCAACGGCGCTTCCCAACCACAACCCGTCGAAACAGCCACCGCGCTACCCTCGCCCGCACCAGCGCAGTCAGCCACCGACACTGCCTCCCTGCCCCGCGCAGAAGAGCATCAGCGCAGCGATACCTCGACGCCGGAAGACCCGAAAACCACTCTTGCTGAGCCAGCCCCGCCTGACGTGGTAACCGTTCCCCCGCAATCCGAGCCTGATTCCCTTGAACAACCGTCCGTCCCTGTAGTAACCACGCCCCCAGATCCCCGGGAAGAACAAGCGGTGCCTGGCAATACTGCCGAGACCATACTGCCAACCACCCCTCAGCCTGCAATTGTCAATTCCAAGCAAAGAGCGAAGTCAAAACCGGGCAACTCGAAACCCCATGAAAACAGCTTCTTGGAAGGCAGAAGATTTTATTATGGCGGTGGCTGGAACGATAAATGAACTACCCCCCCACAGAAAGCTGTGGAGTATCTTGCGCCATTACCAAAACTTTGGAAAATCAAACCCACAGAGATTGAAACGCCGGAAGTTGGTGGGTATGGTGCTAAGGAACTAACATTAGGTTAACAGTGGGTATACTGCCTACCAGACAAGGGCCGGCTTATGTTCAGGAACAAAAAAAACGTTAAAGATGAAAAATCTCAACACGTTATCTTACAGGACGCGGTGCTTGACGATGCGCTCGACACCGCCGGGGCATTGTTGCGGATACTCGGCAAATACTCTTTCGATTTGGACGGAATAGACGCGTCCACGATCAATGAGCGCTGCGAACAATGGGCACGGCATATCCTGATAGCCACCCCTTATCCAGGTAGTGAAAACCAGACCGCCAATAAAGAGAATGCTTCGCAAGCCGAGCGCAACTGGCAAGGAGTACGCGAGTTCGTCACTCAATTACGGCACCAGGAACACGCCTATGTCACCAGCAACTTCAGGGACATACACCAAGTTATTGGGGATTTCATCCAAACCCTGGGCAGAGTATTTGCCGAAGACCAGCAGGAACAGGCCAAAATCACAACCATGCTCAACCACCTAAAAATAGTGATCGAAGGCAATGCCCCGCTGGAAACCCTCAAACGGGAAACGATGCGGGCAATCAATACCATCACCCAGATCGCGGAAGAGCGTGCTCAGCGCCATAACAACCTGTTGGAAGAGTTGGGCGGCAAGCTCAAGAGCATGCGCGAGGAATTAACTGAAGCCCGGCACGAGATGGAACTGGACCCCTTGACCCGGCTTTACAACCGCAAAGCCTTTGATCAGGAATTGATACGCACTTTTGAACTGCATAAATTGTCCGGACAGCCAGCGTGCCTGTTTATGGTGGATGCGGATCACTTCAAGAAAATCAACGATAACTTCGGCCATCCCGTAGGCGATTTGATGCTGAAGCAACTCGCCGATTGCTGCATTCGCATGTTTCCGCGCAAGACCGATTTCGTAGCTCGTTACGGCGGTGAGGAATTTGTGATTATCCTTCAGGAGACCTCCCTGGAGGTTGCGAAAATGCTCGGACAGCGGCTATTGCAGGCAGTGCGAGCGATACGCGTAAACCATGAAAACCGTACCCTGAGCCTGACCGTCTCCGTTGGAATTGCGGAACTTGACACCAGAAATGACGCGAGCCATTGGCTGCGACGGGCGGATGGGGCGCTCTATCGGGCCAAGCAAGCAGGCCGGGACCGAATAGAGTCTTAATGCTTGGCGCGTCTTTTGGCTCCACAATAAGTCTTCCACTGACTCCCGACCAGCTAAAGGCTGCAACATGTCCTGGCCGGTTTGGCCGGCTAGGCTGGAGAGGGTGAAGTACAACCTTGCGGGACCCTCCCTAAACAAGATACCGTTTGCGCCATCCAACAACCATCGTCGCCCGTAAGCAGGCGGGGTACCCAGGGGGTATTTTATGGAAATCGCGTGCCTGGATCTGGAAGGGGTGTTAATCCCAGAAGTCTGGATCAACGTTGCTGAGCGCACGGGAATCGAGGCCTTGCGGGTCACGACCCGCGATATCCCCGATTACGACGTGTTGATGAAGCAGCGGCTAGCCCTGCTGGAGCAGCATGATTTGCGGCTTACCGACATTCAGGCGGTAATCGATGGGATGGGACCGCTGGAGGGCGCCGTCGAGTTCCTGGACTGGCTCAAGGAACGCTTTCAGGTAGTCATTCTGTCGGACACCTTTTACGAGTTTGCCGCCCCGCTGATGCGTCAACTCGGCTGGCCTACCTTGCTGTGCCATAACCTGGAGGTCGATAGCGAAGGCCGGGTGAGAAACTACCGGTTGCGCCAGAACGATCCCAAGCGACGCGCGGTGCAGGCATTACATGGGCTTAACTTCCGGGTAATCGCCACGGGCGATTCCTACAACGACATCACGATGCTGGCGGAAGCGGACGCCGGTATCCTATTCCGCCCCCCGCAGAACGTCATCGACGAATTCCCTCAGTTCCCGGTTGCCCGGTCCTTCGACGACTTGCGCGCCGCTTTCCGGCAGGCCAGCCAGCGGGCGCTGTGAGAATCAGCCCAGCAACAATGCATCGTCGGCCAACTGCTCTCCCCGCGACGCCTCGAACAACCTGAGCAAGTCCGGCACATCCAGCCTGGCCCGCGATTCCCCCGCCACGTCAAAAGCGATGCGCCCACGGTGCATCATCACGGTACGGTCACCCACATCCAGCGCCTGGCGCATGCTGTGAGTTACCATCAGGGCTGTCAATCCCTGCTCGGCGATGAGGTCCCGGGTTAAGCACAGCACGAACACAGCGGTCTTGGGGTCCAAGGCGGCGGTGTGTTCGTCCAGAAGCAGGATCTTCATCGGCCGCAAGGTTGCCATGAGCAGGCTTACGGCCTGCCGCTGCCCCCCGGAGAGCATGCTCATCCGGTCTTCCAAGCGGTTCTCCAGACCGAGACCCAGGCGCGCCAGGCTGGCTCGAAAGGCTTCCCGTCGTTGCCGCTTCAGAGCCTGCCGCAGACTACGGCGCTCCCCTCGCACCGCCGCCAGGGCCAGATTTTCCTGAACGGTCAGTTCTCCGCAGGTACCCGCTAGAGGATCTTGAAACACTCTGGCCACCAAGCCGGCTCGCTGGGGAGTGGACAAGCCGGTCACGGCCCGGCCATCGATACGAATGTCACCCCCCTCTGCTGTCACCTCGCCAGCCAGCACATTCAATAGGGTGGTCTTGCCGGCCCCGTTGCTACCGATGACGGTGACGAACTGCCCTTCCGGAATCTGAAGATCCAACCCGCACAGCACCGGATTTTCCAACGGTGTGCCTCGGTTGAAGGTCACCGTAACGCCACAGGCCTCGATCATTGGCTCCGCCCCCCCTGGCGCAGGCGCGGCAATACCATGGCGGCGGCCACCAGGACGGCGGTGATCAGGTTCAAGTCCTGAGCCTGCAGACCCAGAAAATCGGCATTCAAGGCCAGGGCCACGATAAACCGGTAGAGCACGGAGCCGAGCACGCAGGCGGCGGTCGCCAGCGTCACCGTGCGGGGAAAGAACAGTGCCTCGCCACCGATCACCGCCGCCAGTCCCACCACGATGACGCCCACGCCCATGGTCACGTCGGCGCTGCCCTGGGACTGCGCGAACAGGCCGCCGGCCAGTGCCACCAGCGCATTGCTCAAGGCCATCCCCAACAGGATGCTCCAATCGGTCCGGATACCCTGGGCGCGTGCCATGCGGGGGTTTTCGCCCGTGGCGCGCATGGCCAGCCCCAGCTCCGAGGTCAGGAACAAATCCAGCAAGAGCTTGGCGATCAATACCACCCCGCCAAAAGCGACAGGGGTCAGCACGTATAGGGGAATCCCCAGGTTTTGCAACGGACTGAGTATGGTCTCCTCGCCCAGCAGAGCCACGTTGGGCCGGCCCATGATGCGTAGATTGATGGAGTACAGCGCGATCATGGTGAGGATGCTGGCCAGCAGATTGAGGATGCGCAGACGCAGGTTCAGCCATGCCGTCACTAGACCGGCGCAACCGCCCGCCAGGAGAGCGGCCAGGGTGGCCAGCCAGGGATTGCCGCCCTGGACAATCAGCGTCGCCGCCACCGCCGCGCCCAGCGGAAAGCTGCCATCCACCGTGAGATCGGGGAATTGCAATACGCGGAAGGACAGATACACTCCCAGCGCCACGAGGCCGAAAACCAGCCCTACCTCGATGGCGCCCAATAAGGCGAACAGGCTCATCGGGCTATTCCGCCACGAGGTTCAACGCTCGTTCCAGCACGGCTTCCGGCAATTTCAAACCGATGGCCTCGGCGGCCTCGGGATTGACAAACAGATTCAGTCTGTTCACTCGCTCCACGGGAATGGCACTGGGCTTTTCACCCTTCAGAATCCTGACCACCTGCTGGCCGGTCTGACGGCCCACGTCGTAATAGTCGAAACCCAGGGCAGCCAGCGTGCCGCGGTCCACGGAATCGGTATCGGCGCTGTAGATGGGGATCTTGGCCTCCCTGCCCACCTTGATGACGGCTTCCAGAGCAGAGACCACGGTGTTATCCAAGGGGATGTAAATAGCATCCACGTTCCCCGCCAGTTTGCGGGCAGCGTTCAGCACTTCGCTGGACTTAGAGGCAACTGCCTCTATAATCGTGAATCCCCGGCTTGACGCCAGCTCTTTCAACAAACCGACCAGGGATACGGAATTGGCCTCGCCACTGTTATAGATCACCCCCAGGGTCTTGGCGTTAGGTGTGATTTCCTTGATCAGGCCCAGTTGCTCGGCCAGGGGGGCAAGATCGCTGGTACCGGTGATGTTACCCTCCGGATGAGCCATATCCCTGACCAGCTTGGCCCCCACCGGATCGGAGACAGCGCTGAACACGATAGGAATATCGCGGGTAGCGGCGGCCACGGCCTGCGCCGCAGGGGTAGAAATGGCGATGATCACGTCGGGAGTGTCACCGATGAATTTGCGGGCGATCTGGGCCGCCGTCGCCGGGTTGCCCTGGGCATTCTGATAATCCAGCTTAAAATTTTGGTTGGCCACGAAACCGGCATCGGCCAGTTCATCGACAATACCCTGGTGGACAGCGTCCAGAGACGGATGCTCGACGAGTTGGACGATGGCCACGTGCTTGGCGTCGGCATGAGCATTGCTGGTTACAACAGCCAGTAGCAGAGCAGCTAGCAGGGCGCGGGCTTGAGACATGGATGAATTCTCCGGGCAATGACGTGAAGGTAACCGGTACGGAAATGCCAAAAAATTGTCTTTCCGCGCGGCACAGGCGAACTTTGGCGGCAACCGGGAACGCCACGCTTACATAATTTAACCTGAATAGGTCTGGATAATCACTGGTATGAGTCCTGAATCTTTCCAAGCCATGCTCGCCTGGGTCGCGGCCAATCCCGGCTGGATGGGCGCGGCGATCTTTGTTAGCTCTTTGGCTGAAGCGCTGACTATCGTGGGCGTTATCATTCCAGGCGCCATTATCATGTTTAGCCTTGGCGCGCTCATTGGCTTGGGGCAATTGGAATTCTGGCCGGCCTATGCCTGGGCAGCGGCCGGCGCCGTGGTTGGTGATGCCCTGAGTTTTTGGCTGGGACGCGCGTTTCATCAACACCTGCGGCAATTGTGGCCGTTTTCCAGGCATCCGAATATACTGCTTCGCGGCGAGGCTTTTTTCCAGCGCCATGGCGGTAAGAGCATTCTATTGGCGCGTTTTTTCGGTCCGGTCCGAGGCACGCTCCCCACCGTAGCCGGTATGCTGGATATGCCCTGGGGACGCTTCCTCGTCGTCAACGTGGTCTCCGCCCTGCTCTGGGCGCCCGCATATCTAATCCCTGGCATGGTCTTCGGCGCCTCCCTGGAACTGGCCTCCCAGGTGGCCTGGCGCCTGGTAGTGCTGATTTTGCTGGTGGTTATGCTGCTGTGGGGCACCGTCTGGCTGGTGCGTGTGCTGGTCCTCCTGCTGCAACCGCGCCTCAATGGCTGGTTGCAAACATTCGCCGCTTGGAGCCACGGCCGTCCCCTGATCGGTCCCATCAGCGCCTCCCTGTTGGACCCGGCCCAGGGGGAGTTGCGCGGCTTGGCTATCCTTGCCGTGCTCCTGCTGGGAATCATCGTCCTGCTCAGTTTGATCATGAATGCCGCCGGCCAGAACCTACCCACGGCATTGGATCAAAGCCTGTATCGCTTTCTCCAGGATCTACGCACCCCCTGGGCGGACAATATGATGGTTTTCATCACCGAACTGGGTAGCCTGCCAGTCAAACTGTCCCTGACCATAACAGTGTTCGTCTGGCTTTACTGGCGACGATTTTGCTCAGCGGCACGGCATTGGCTGGGCGCCCTGGGCTTTGGCTTGGCTACCAATACGCTGTTTACCTGCCTGTTCAAGGTACCTCCTCCGTCCAAAATCTATACAGGCATCTTTAATTATTCCTTTCCTTCCAACCACGCCACCCTGACCACCATTCTGTTTGGCTTTTTAAGCGTGCTGGTGGCCCGCGAAACGCCGCTCACCTGGCGCTGGATACCCTACCTGACCGCGGCGCTCATCATCCTCCCCATCACGTTATCCAAGCTCTACTTAGGAGCGTTCTGGCTTACCGACGCCCTGGCGGGGCTGAGTCTGGGCTTGATTTGGGTAGCCTTGTTGAGTCTGGCCTACAATCGCCACCCGGCGCCGCGCTTGGACAGCCGCGGCTTGTTAGTCGTCAGTCTGGTCGCGCTGGTGGCTTCGGACCTCGCGTACACCGGACTGCACCACCAGGATCTACTGCAACGCTACAAGGTGAATCCGACCCAGCAGGTGATGTCATGGAACCAGTGGTGGCAGGGAGGCTGGCAACGCTTGCCCACCCAGCGCCTGGATTTCCGGCACCGGCGCCAGCAAGGTCTGGTATTGCAATGGGCGGGACCCAGTGCCGAACTGGAACTGCGCTTGGGTGATGCCGGCTGGCGGGTAGCCCCAGCGCTAACTTTACAGAATGCCCTGATGTGGCTGAGCCCTCAGGCACGGCTCGCCGACCTGCCGGTCCTACCCCAGGTACACGATGGCGGCCATGAGGATTTAACCCTGGTACATCCCGGCGAAACCACTGATACCCGATGGGTGCTGCGCTTTTGGGATATTGGGGTGCGCTTGACAGACGATAACAATCCCCGGCTTTGGCTGGGCGGCCTCGATAAGGAGCCCCTCTGGCTCGGTAGCCTCAGCTTGCAGGGCCAGGTGCGGCGGATGAATTTCTTCACTCTCGCCGTG
The DNA here is from genome assembly GCA_963696325.1 of uncultured Gammaproteobacteria bacterium. Lineage (GTDB taxonomy): Bacteria > Pseudomonadota > Gammaproteobacteria > Competibacterales > Competibacteraceae > CAVOJV01. The sequence continues at coordinate 99,063 of CAVOJV010000044.1, read as the reverse complement.
GACCTCCCCTACACGGAGTTACCGAGCGAACTGCTCGCGCCCGCCTTGCAAGGCCTGCGCAGCCGCGTCGTCACCCTGCCGGCCGAGGCAGGTACGATTACGCTGATCGCCAAGTAACCTGCTGCCGCGTCTACTGACCTGGACGCTCTGGAGGCGCGGCTGATGCGTAACGCCTATAATATGAAAGTTAGATCGGAAATCCGCAACGCTAAACTTCGCGAAAGTCGCTCCTTCCTGCGTGGGCAACTGCCGCCGAGCCGAACGCAGGCGCTTCACCAGGGGCGCTTGCGGCCAGCGTGCCGCGGTAGCCGTTCTCACCGCGGCGGTTCCTGACGGATAGCCAGCCCAGAAGATGGGAGAAAATCTTGACCGCCAACAACCAAGCTCAGCCTGCCTCAGCCAGTGCACCCGACGTGCCGCTGCCGGTCCCGGCTGCCGCTTTCCCCATTGTCGGTCTCGGCGCCTCCGCCGGGGGGCTGGCGGCGTTCGAGGCGTTCTTTTCCGCCCTACCCGCCGCCACCGACCCCGGCATGGCCTTTGTGCTGGTGCAGCACCTGGCCCCGGACCACAAGAGCATCCTCACCGACCTCCTCCGGCGCTATACCCGCATGCAGGTCTTCGAGGTCGAGGACGGGATGGCGGTACAGCCCAACTGCGCCTACATCATCCCGCCCAACCGCGACATGGCGTTTCTAAACGGCACGCTCCACTTGCTGGAACCTGCCGCCCCCCGCGGGCAGCGTCTGCCGATTGACTTCTTCTTCCGCTCCCTGGCCCAGGACCAGCGCGAGCGGGCCATCGGCATCGTGCTGTCGGGCACCGGTAGCGACGGCACCCTGGGCGTGCGGGCCATCAAGGGCGAGGGCGGCATGGTCATGGCTCAGCACCCCGCCTCCACCGAGTACGACGGCATGCCGCGCAGCGCCATCGCCACCGGCCTGGTGGACTATGAGCTGCCGCCGGCCGAGATGCCCGCCCAGCTCATCGCCTACGTGGCTCACGCCTTTGGCAAGCCCTCCCGGCCCCCCACCGTCCCGGCGCCCCAGGCCGAGAACGCATTGAAGAAGATCTTCATCCTGCTGCGTGCTCAGACCGGCCACGACTTTTCCCAGTACAAGCCGAGCACCCTCCACCGCCGCATCGAGCGGCGCCTGGCCGTCCACCAGCTCGAAACGCTGGATGGCTACGTCAAGTATTTGCAGCAGACGCCGGCGGAGGTGGACGCGCTGTTTCGCGACCTGTTGATCGGCGTGACCCATTTCTTCCGCGATCCGGAGGCCTTCCAGGCGCTCGAGGAACAGGTCATTCCCAAGCTCTTTGCCGGCAAGCCCGCGGACGCTGTGATCCGCGTCTGGTCGCCGGGATGCTCGACCGGCGAGGAGGCCTATTCCCTCGCCATCCTGCTCGCCGAACGTCAGGAGGCGATGAAACAGAGTTTCAAGGTGCAGGTCTTCGCCACCGACATTGACAGGCAGGCGATTGCCACGGCCCGCGCTGGCCTCTATCCGGCCAGCCTCGCTGCCGACCTCTCGCCGGAGCGGCTGGCGCGCTTTTTCGCGGCCGAGCCCGACGGCAGCGCCTACCGCATCCACAAAGGCATCCGCGACCTGCTGGTCTTTTCCGAGCAGAATGTGATCAAAGACCCGCCGTTCTCCAAACTCGACCTGATCAGTTGCCGCAACCTCCTGATCTATATGGACGGGGACTTGCAGAAGAAGCTCATACCCCTGTTCCACTACGCGCTGAACCCGGGTGGTTTTCTGTTCCTGGGCACCTCCGAGACCGTGGGCGAGTGTGACGATCTGTTTGCCGCGCTGGACCGCAAGTTGAAGCTGTATCAGCGCAAGGAGGACGTTACAGCGCCCAGCGCGCGGCCCAGGGCCGCTTTCTGCCGCCCATGACAGCGCTAGCTGCGGCGCTCCCGCGGGTTGCCGGAAAGCCGGCCTTCCCCGGAAAACTGCCGCTGCGCGAGCTGACCGAACAGGCGCTGCTGCAACAGCTCGCCCCGGTCGGCGCGCTCGTCAACGGACGGGCGACATCCTCTACCTTCACGGCCGCACCGGGCTGTATCTGGAGCCGACCCCCGGCGAAGCCGGCATGAACCTCCTGAAGATGGCCCGCGACGGCTTGCGGCGCGACCTGACCACGGCCCTGCACAACGCCGCGGGCACCCAGGAGATCGTGCGCCGCCCGGGCTTGCGCGTCAAAACCAACGGCCACTTCACCACGGTCAACCTGACTATCCGTCCGGTAGCCCCAGGCCCCGCCGCGACGCCGGAGGCGCCTCTGTACCTGGTCATTCTGGAGGAAGCGCTACCCTCGGACCCCGAACGGCGCCGCAGGCCGCCGCTGCAAGCCGGGCAGGCGCGGACGGGCCCGATAGCGGATGCCGACGCGCGCATCGCGGCGCTCAAGCAGGAATTGCGGGCCAAGGAAGAATACCTCCAGACCGCCAATGAGGAACTGGAGACTTCCAACGAAGAGCTCAAATCCTCCAACGAGGAAATGCAGTCGGTCAACGAGGAATTGCACTCCACCAACGAGGAACTGGAGACCTCCAAGGAGGAATTGCAGTCGGTCAATGAGGAACTGGCCACGGTCAACACCGAACTGCAAGCCAAAGTGGCCGATCTGTCGCAGGCCAACAACGATATGAACAACCTGCTGGCCGGCACCGGCATCGGCACCGTCTTTGTGGATCATCGCCTGCGCATCCTGCGCTTCACCCCCACCGCCAGCGTGATCATCAACCTGATCCTGAGCGACGTGGGGCGCCCCGTGGGCCACCTCGCCTCCAACCTGGTCGGCTACGACCGCCTGGTGGCGGACACGCAGGCCGTGCTGGACACGCTGATTCCCAAAGAGGTGATCGTGCAGACCACGGCGGGCCAGTGGTACGCGCTGCGCATCCAGCCCTACCGCACGCTCAACAACGTAATCGAAGGCGCGGTCATCACCTTTGTGGACATCACGGAGATGGAGCGGACGCGGGCGGCGCTGCGGAAAGCCAATGACCTGCTCCGGCTGGCCGTGGTGGTGCGCGATGCCCACGATGCCATCACCGTGCAGGACCTGGAGGGCCGCATCCTGGCCTGGAACCCGGGGCGGAGAGGATGTATGGCTGGAGCGAGGCCGAGGCGCTGGCGATGAACGTCCGCGACCGGATCCCGGAGGGGCAGCGAAAGCAAGCGTTGATCAAGTTACAGCAGCTTAGCCGGGCTGAAATTCTGGAGCCGTATCGCACCCAACGGATCACCAAAGAGGGTACGGTCGTGGAGATCTGGCTGACCGCCACCGCGTTGGTGAATGAGGCCGGGCAGCTGTACGCGATTGCGACCACGGAACGGGCGAGAGAATCAAAGAATGGGCTCGAAGGGGGAAACACACCATGAAAAGCCAGGATGACCGGCCCCGACCCGCCGCCGAACTGCGCCGGCAGGCCGAAGAGATGGCCCGGAAAGAAGCGGCCCAGTCGTCGGAAAACCTGGAGTCCCGGTCGCCCGAAGGCATCCGGCAGACGCTCCACGAACTGCGGGTGCACCAGATCGAGCTGGAGATGCAGAACGAGGAACTGCGCCGCACACAGGTGGAACTGGAGGCCGCGCGGGCGCGCTATTTCGACCTCTACGATCTGGCGCCGGTCGGCTATGTCACCCTCAGCGAGCAGGGCCTGATCCTGGAGGCCAATCTCACCGCCGCGACTCTGCTGGGCGTGACCCGGGACGATTTGGTCAAGCAGCCGATCTCCCGCTTTATCTGTCCCGAAGCCCAGGACAGCTACTACCGCTTCCGCCAACAGCTCTTTGCGACAGGCGCGCCGCGGGCGTGCGAGCTGAGAATGTTGCGTGCGGACGCCGCCCCCTGCTGGGCGCGGCTGGAGGCGACCGTGGCGCAGGACGCCGACGGCGCCCCCGGGTGCCGCGTCGTGCTGAGCGACATCACCGCGCGCAAACAGGCCGAGGAGTCATTACAGGATAAAGAGGCAATCCTGTCCGAATCACAACGGATCGCTCATATCGGCAGTTGGCGCATCGAGTTAGCGAGCGGCTTTATCAGCTGGTCGGAGGAGATGTACCGACTTTATGGCGTTGCACCCGACACATTCGCGCACTCCATGGCGTCGTATCTCGCCCTGATCCACCCCGGTGACGTTGCCGCGGTGCAAGCGTGGCACAGCGCCTGTCTAGCGGGGAAAGAACCGCAAGCACTGGATTTTCGCATCATCCTGCCGGATGGCAAGGTCCGTTTTATCCGTGGTAGTTGTGAAGTGCAATATGATCAGGTGGGACGGCCGTTCAGTATGGTGGGCAGCGCGCAGGACATCACCGAACACAAGGCCAACGAGGAACGTCTGCGTCAGGCCGCCGCAGTGTTCGAAAACACCCGCGAGAGCGTCACGATGACAGATGCGGAGGAACGCATCCTCATGGTCAATCCGGCCTTCAGCGAACTGACCGGCTACGCCCCAGAGGAAGTGCTGGGACAGACGCCGCGTTTACTCAAGTCCGGCCGTCATGATCTGGATTTCTACGCGGCCATGTGGACCGCTATTAACGCCACCGGGCATTGGCAGGGCGAGGTCTGGAACCGGCGCAAAAATGGCGAGGTTTTCCCTCAGCTGCTTAGCATCAGCGCCGTCAGGGATGAAGCGGGTCAGGCGACCCATTATGTGGGTGTCTCGGCTGACATCTCCCAGCGCAAAGACGCCGAGGCAAGGCTCGACTTCCTGGCCCACCACGATCCGCTCACCCGGTTGCCCAATCGCCTGTTGCTGTACGCCCGCCTCCAGCACGGTCTCGATGTGTCGCACCGCGAGCACAAACGATTGGCCCTGCTGATGCTGGACCTGGATCGCTTCAAGGACGTGAACGACAGTTTCGGCCATTTGGTGGGCGACGAATTACTGCAGCAGGTCGCCGAACGATTGACTGTCCGCCGGCGCGGCATCGATACGGTCACCCGGCTAGGCGGGGATGAGTTCGCCGTGTTGCTGGAAGACTTGCGGCACCCTCAGGATGCCGCCCAGGTGGCCAGCGAGATCATCGCCGCATTGAGCGAACCCTTTCGGTTGTCCAATGGCGCGGAGGTGCGCATCGGCGCGAGTGTCGGCATCAGCCTGTTCCCCGAACACGGGCAAACCTTGGAAGCGTTGCTGCAGCAGGCGGATGCCGCGCTGTATCAGGCCAAAGGCGAGGGACGCGGCAATTTCAAATACTTCTCCGACGATCTAACCTCCGCCGCCCGCAGTCGGATCAATCTGGAGGCGCTTCTACGTCGAGCGCTTATCCGGGACGAGCTGCGGGTTCATTACCAACCCCAGATCGAGATTACCTCCGGGCGCATCGTCGGCGCCGAGGCCCTGGTGCGTTGGCAAGAGCCGACAGAGGGACTGATCCCACCCAGCCGATTCATTCGGGTGGCCGAGGAAACTGGTCTGATCGCCGCCATCGGCGAATGGGTATTGAGGGAAACCTGCCGTCAGGGTCAGCAGTGGATCGAAGCCGGCCTGCCGCCGCTGAATCTGGCCGTCAACCTCTCGCCGCACCAGTTCCGCCATGGCGACATCAGCGCGACGGTGGCCAAGGTACTAGCCGAAACCAGCTTCCCCGCCGAACGGCTGGAGCTGGAATTGACCGAGAGCGCGCTGATGGAGCGGGAGGCCGAGGCGGTGGAAATACTCCAGCGGTTGCGGGCTCTCGGCGTGCGCCTAGCCATCGACGACTTCGGCACGGGGTATTCCTCCCTGGCTTATCTCAAGCGCTTTCCGCTCGATGTGCTCAAGATCGACAAGAGTTTCGTGGATGACATTCCGCGTCTTCAGGACGATATGGAGATCGCCGCCGCTATCGTCGCCCTGGGTCACACCCTGCGTCTGAAGGTATTGGCCGAAGGCGTGGAGACAGCCGAGCAACTCGCTTTCCTGAGCGCGCAAGGCTGTGATTTCTACCAAGGGTATTACCGAAGCCGGCCCGTGCCGGCGGCAGCGTTCGTGACACTGCTGCAACAGGAAGCCTGAAGGAAGTCGATCGGCGGTGAGCGAGGATAATGCTGGGGCAACCGTCCTCCCGCTTATCGTGTCGAGGCACTCCCAGAGCTTGACCACCTCGGTGGTGACCTGCGCCCAATCCGCCTCCACACGGACGATGAAGAGCGTTTCGCCCCGGTGGTCGCACACCCCCGCGCCGCCGCCAAATCCAGCGCTGGTTTGACGCAGGTCAAGACTGCGCTATTGTTTTATCAACCGTAACTGATTACCTTGATTGGCAAGCTGATCGACGTTACGGATTCAGAACCGGGATGAATCGTCGCCTTGTGAGGGATAGGTCTTTGCGCAAGCTGCTGCTAACGCTCCTTGCCTTATTACTGCCGCTGCAATCCTTGGCGGCGGTCATGCCTGTCCTGTCCATCCATACCCATGGACAACCCGTCCACGCAGTCCAATCCACCGCCTCGGTACCATCGATCCATTGCCATATCCACGAGACAAATCTCATTCATGAAGACGTCGTGAAGGCTACCGAGCCCTGCCATCATCACGGCTTAAGCGGCCATGACTGTGGCTGTGCCTGGTGCCTGGCCTGCCTATTGCCGGCGGCATCTCCCGCCCTGACGCCGACCGCAAATCCCCGTTTGCAGCCTTCCCCTGCTGTGCAGATCTCCTTCTTCATCCCCGACCAACCCCAGCGTCCACCCCGCTAGTCCACACCCCAGGCAGCGGCCACTTCCGGGTAGCTACCGCTATCCAGGGGCATCCGCTTGAGGTCGAACCTTATCCCCGTTGCAGCACCGCGCTGGTACTCGGCCGGACGGTCGGACAATCGGACATAGGGCGGCTGGATATCTCAATAGCGTATGGGAATGAATCACATGATTACTGATTGGAAAGTTAAGGTTGCCGGAGCGGCGCTGCTCGCCCTGCCCTGCGCGCTCCAGGCGGCAGGATCTGGCAAGGGAACCGGAGACAACGCACCCGGCGCGACCGTGCAGGACTTATTAGAGTGGGTGGAACAACACAATCCTGAGCTTGCGGCCATGCAGTACGAAACCGAGGCCGCGGCGGCGCGTGTGCAACCGGCGGGTGCGTTACCCGATCCCACGTTTCGCGTGGAAGGGCAGGATCTCTTTTCTAAAGACGATTTCCCGGTATCGATTAAGTACACTGTCGCGCAGACATTGCCTTTGTGGGGCAAACGCGATCTCAAGCGCGAAGTGGCCGAGGCGGGGGTGGAACAGGCGCGGGCCCGTCAGCGTGCCGTGGCGGCCGAGCTGCGCGCCAAGGTTAAGACCGGCTTCGCCCAATACTATCGGGCATGGCATGCGGCGGCCCTGACCGACGAAATGCTGCTGCTGCTGCGCGAGATAGAAAATCTGGTACGGACCCGCTACGCCAACGGTCTGACTCCCCAGCAGAACGTACTGAAGGCACAGGCGGAACAAACCACCTTGCGCGCCGACCGGATCACCTTGGACGCGGAACAACGCCAGGCGCGCGCACGCCTCAACGCCCTGCTGAGTCGTCCGGCGACGGCCCCGCTGGCGGAACCGCGCACTTTACCGGAGCTCCCCAAGTCGGCGGTGCCGGCGGATCTGGAGGAACGTGTCCGGCAAACCAATCCGTTGCTGCTCGCCCAGTCCGCCCAGATTACCGCCGCCGAACAGACTCAGCGCCTGGTGGAAAAGAACCGCTATCCTGACTTGACCGTGGGGGTATCTCCTATTCAAAGTCAGGGTCAGCTCAATAGGTGGGAATTGATGCTGGAAGTCAACATTCCCCTCCAGCAGGAAACCCGCCGTTCCCAGGAAGCCGAGGCCGCCGCGCTGTTGGCTGCCGCACGCACCCGCCAGGAAGCCAACGCCAATCAGGTGCTGGGCGAACTCCAGGAGGCATTGGAGACTCTGGAGGCAGCGCGCCGACAGGCCAATCTGCTGAAGACCAGCCTCCTGCCCCAGATCGAGCTGGCTTTTCAGTCGGCGCTAATCGGCTATCGGACCGGCGGGGTGGATTTCCCCACCCTGCTGGAGGCGCAGCGCCAGATCCGCAAGGCGCGCCTGGATTATCTCAATGCCCAGATCGAACAACAGCTTCGGCTGGCCGAGATCGAACGTCTGGTGGGACAGGAACTATGAAGCGCATACTCGTTATAACCTTGCTGTCACTGGCGCTGGTTGGCCTTGGCTGGAACGCGCCAGCCGCCGAGCCCAAGCTCCTCTACTACCGCAATCCCATGGGGCTGCCCGATACCTCTCCCGTGCCCAAGAAGGACTCGATGGGCATGGATTATATTCCGGTCTATGAGGGCGATGACCAACCGGAAGGCCAGGTGAAAATCAGCCCGGAGAAGGTGCAAAAGCTCGGCGTGAAAACCGAGGTGGCCAGCGTGCGGCCGCTTACCCGGCCGGTGCGGGTGGTGGGAACGGTGCAGGTGGACGAGCGCCGGCTGTACACGGTGGCGCCCCGCTTCGAGGGCTGGATACAGAAGCTCCATGTCAATGCCACCGGCCAGACGGTAAAGCGTGGCGAGATCCTGATGGAGGTATACAGCCCGGAACTGGTTTCCACCCAGCAGGAATACCTCCTCGCCCTGGGTGGGGTACGTTCCCTGGGGGACGCCGGCGCCGAGATTCAGACCGGCATGCGACAGCTGGCAGAGGCAGCTCTGCAAAGATTGCGTAACTGGGGAATTCCGGAGGATGAGTTGCAGCGTTTGCGCAAGGAAGGGCAAGCCCGGCAACTGCTGACTCTGCGCGCCCCGGTCAACGGCGTGGTGCTGGAGAAGATGGCCGTGCAGGGGATGCGCTTCATGCCGGGAGAGGTTTTATACCGCATCGCCGATCTGTCCTCCCTGTGGCTGGTGGCTGATGTCTTCGAGCAGGATCTGGGACTAGTGCAGCTCGACCAGGCCGTCAATATCTCGGTCAACGCCTACCCCGGCAGGGTCTTCAGCGGCACGGTGGCCTTCATCTACCCGGCAGTGAATCCGCAGACCCGCACCGGCCAGGCGCGTATCGAACTGCCCAACCCCGCCGGCCTGCTCAAACCCGCCATGTACGCCAGTGTGGAGTTGGCCGCTTCCCGGCACCAGGCCGACGTGCTGACCATTCCCACCTCGGCGGTGCTCTACAGCGGCACCCGCCAGATGGTGCTCATCGACAAGGGTGAGGGCCGCTATGAACCGCGGCAAGTCGAACTCGGTCTGCAAGGGGACAACTATGTCCAGGTGCTCAAAGGGGTTGCCGAGGGTGAACAGGTAGTGGTCAGCGCCAATTTCCTGATTGATGCCGAGAGCAACCTGAAGGCGGCGTTGAGCAGCTTCGGCGTGCACACTGGCCACGGCGCGGCAGCCCCCGCCGAAGCGGAGACGCCCGCACCGCAGTCGTCGAGCGCGCCCCACGCGCACGAGGGACACTGAGATGCTGGGCCGCATCATCGAGTTGTCCGCCCGCAATATCTTTCTGGTACTGCTGGGCACGGTGTTCGTCATCTTCGGCGGCATTTACGCCCTGCTCAACACCTCCCTGGATGCGCTGCCCGACCTGTCGGACGTCCAGGTAATCGTCTATACCGAATACCCCGGCCAGTCCCCCCAGGTCGTCGAGGACCAGGTAACCTATCCCTTGACCACGGCCATGCTCGGCGTGCCCAACTCCAAGGTGGTACGGGGCTTTTCCTTTTTCGGCGCCTCCTTCGTCTATGTGATCTTCGCGGACGGCACCGATATCTACTGGGCGCGTTCACGGGTTCTGGAGTACCTCAACTTTGCCGCCGGCCGGCTGCCGCGCGGGGTAACCCCGGCCCTGGGGCCGGATGCCACCGGGGTAGGCTGGGTGTATCAATATGTGGTGCTGGGCGCACAGCGTAGCCTGGCGGAACTGCGTACCCTGCAGGACTGGTTCGTGCGCTATCAGCTTGCCAAGGCCCAGGGCATCGCGGAAATAGCCAGTGTCGGCGGTTTCGTGCAGCAGTACCAGGTGATCGTGGACCCCCGTAAGCTCCAGACCTACGACATTCCCCTGTCCCGAATTGGCCAGGTTATCAGCGCCAGCAACCGCGATGTGGGCGGGCGGGTCGTGGAGATGGCCGAGACCGAGTTCATGGTGCGCGGCAAGGGTTATCTGCGCGGCACCGCGGATCTGGAGCAGTTGGTAGTCAAGGCCGAGGGCGGAGTGCCGGTACTGCTGCGGGACGTGGCGAGGGTAGAGTTGGGGCCGGACGAGCGGCGCGGTATTACCGAACTCAATGGCGAGGGGGAGGTGGTCAGCGGTATCGCCGTCGCCCGCTACGGCCAGAACGCCCTGGACGCCATCCATAACCTCAAGACCAAGCTCGGCGAGATCAGTAGCGGCCTGCCTGAAGGAGTATCGATTCAGGCGGTCTATGACCGCTCCGACCTGATTCACCGCGCCATCAACAACCTGACCCGCACTCTGATTGAGGAAAGCGCGGTAGTCGCCTTGGTCTGCGTCCTGTTCCTGTTTCATGTGCGCAGCGCCCTGGTCGCCATCGTCATGCTGCCGGTGGGGGTACTGATCGCCTTCATCGTCATGCACGCGCTGGGGATTAACTCCAACATCATGAGTTTGGGGGGCATCGCGATTGCCATCGGCGCCATGGTGGACGCCGCCATCGTCATGATCGAAAACGCCCACAAGCACCTGGAGCGGGCGGAGCCGCACAAGCCGCGCCTGGAGATCCTGATAGAAGCCGCCAGGGAAGTGGGGCCGGCGCTGTTCTTCAGCCTGCTCATCATCACCGTCTCCTTCCTGCCGGTGTTCAGCCTGGAAGCCCAGGAGGGCCGGCTGTTCAAGCCGCTGGCCTATACCAAGACCTTCGCCATGGCGGGCGCGGCGCTGCTGTCGATCACCCTGGTGCCGGTGCTGATGGTGCTGTGCATCCGCGGCAGGATCCTGCCGGAGCACCGGAACCCCCTCAATCGCTTCCTCATCTGGAGCTACCGTCCCCTCATCACCGCGGTCCTGCGCTGGAAGAAACTGACTATCCTCATCGCTCTGGCGGTGCTGGCCGTCTCCAGCATTCCGGCCAGCCGGCTGGGCAGCGAGTTCATGCCCACCCTCAACGAAGGCACCTTGTTCTATATGCCCACCACCCTGCCGGGACTGTCCATCACCAAGGCCGCCGAGCTGATGCAGACCCAGAACAAGATCATCAAGAGCTTTGCCGAAGTCGAATCGGTCTACGGCAAGGCGGGACGCGCCGCCACCGCCACCGATCCGGCCCCCACCGAGATGTTCGAGACCATCATCAATCTGAAACCGGAAGACCAGTGGCGGCCCGGCGTGACCATCGACACCCTGATTGCCGAGCTGGATAAGGCGCTCCAGATCCCCGGTGTCGCCAATGCCTGGACCATGCCGATCAAGGCCCGCATCGACATGCTCTCCACCGGTATCCGCACCCCTATCGGCATTAAGGTGTTCGGCAAGGATCTGGAGGAAATGGAACGGCTGGCCAAGCAGATCGAGGCGGTGGTGAAGGCCGTGCCCGGCACCACCAGCGCCTATGCCGAACGCATCACCGGGGGCTATTACCTGAACATCGAACCAGACCGCGCCGCCCTCGCCCGCTACGGTTTGATGGTGGGGGATCTGCAGGACGTGATCGCCACCGCCCTGGGCGGCGAGCTGGTGACCACTACGGTGGAGGGGCGCGAGCGCTTCGGGGTCAGCGTGCGCTATCCCCGCGACCTGCGCTCGGACCCCCAGGCGATCGCCAGCCAGGTACTCGTGTCGACCCCGAAGGGGCGATGATCCCGCTGGGACAAGTCGCCAGCGTTACGGTAAGCAAGGGACCGCCCAGTATCCGCACCGAGAACGCGCTGCTGTCGGCCTATATTTTCGTGGATATCCGCGACCGTGACATCGGTGGCTACGTGGCCGATGCCCAGAAAGCGGTGCGCGAGCAGGTGAGCTTCAAGCCCGGCTACTATGTCACCTGGAGCGGCCAGTTCGAGTACATGGAACGGGCCAAGGAGCGGCTCACGACTGGTGGTGCCGCTAACCCTGCTGATCATCTTCGTGTTGCTGTACCTGAATTTTAAACGCCTCACCGAGACCCTGATCGTCATGCTGTCCCTGCCCTTCTCCCTGGTGGGCGGGATCTGGCTGATGGCTATCCTGGGTTACAACCTGAGCGTGGCGGTGGCGGTGGGCTTCATCGCGCTGGCCGGGGTGGCGGCGGAAACGGGGGTGATCATGTTGATCTACCTGGACCATGCGCTGGAGGGTATCAAGGCCAGACGGCGGGCCGCCGGCGAGCCGCTCCGCGTGGCGGACCTTTATGCCGCCGTCATGGAAGGAGCAGTGGAACGGGTGCGGCCCAAGCTTATGACCGTGGTCGCGATCATGGCCGGGCTGCTGCCCATCATGTGGGGCAGCGGCACCGGCTCCGAGGTGATGCGCCGTATCGCCGCGCCCATGGTGGGCGGGATGATCTCCTCCACCGTGCTGACCCTGGTGGTGATCCCGGCGATCTATGCGCTGGTCAAGGAGGCGGGCTTGCGGCGGCGATATCGGGAAAGCTGAAGGGACGGATGTTTGGCGCGCTATCCTCTATCAGCGACCCGCACCTGGGCTGATTCACCCTTCGGACCCCGGCAGCCAATACTGCAGTCATGCTTACCGGCGTATACTAGCCCAGCATGGCCTGTTGGTCTCCATGTCCCGGAAAGGGAATGGCTATGACAATGCGCCGATGGAGAGCTTCTGGGGTAGCCTGAAGAACGAGCTGGTTCATCAACGGCGCGATGAAACCCGCGCCGAGGCCGAAGCTTCTATCCGAGAATACCTCGAGATCTTTTACCAACGCCAACGGCGCCACTCACGCCTTGGCAACCTGGCCCCTGCCGTGTTTGCACAGAATTACCGCAAACCACAGCAAGCCGCTTGAAACAGGAGTGTCCACTCTTGTCAGGACACCTCACTTCCAGTACCCCTAGCTTCACGGAGGCTAAAATGGTGATTGATTCCCCTTCGTGAACATCACCGTTCTTCGCTCATTACCGGAAACAGCGGCAGCCTCAGCGCGCCGCCGGTTCGCTCCCCCGTTCGGGAGCAGGAGTAAACCCCCGCCAGGTCGAAGCGCCTTCAATCGCCTTGATGGCGATATTCTGCACCTGCATGCCGGCCTCGCCCGCCTTCTGGGTCAACTGGCGGATCTGCTCATCCTGCTCTTTGATTTTCGCCTCCAGCGACTTGATGATCTGCTGGCTGAGCTTGCGCTCGTTCTCCGTCTCCTTGGCCAGCATCGCTTTTTCATACTGATAGGTAAACTGGAGCCGTTCGGTGACGGTCTGTTCCGCTTTCTTCACCGCCTGCTCCAATTCCGCCGGGAAAGCCTCGACCCGTGCTCTCAGATCGACCAACTCCCGTTCCCTCGCGGATAAAGCGCTCTCCCGTTCCAACCAGGCTTTCTCAAGAATCAGTTTCTTCTCTTGCAGTTCCTTTTCCTGGGCGCCTTTATTGGCCGCATAAGCATCCTCATCTTTTTTCCTGTGCAGCCGCAGGTTATAGCCGTATTCCTCTTCCTCCCGCTGGCGGGATTTCTTCACTTCTTCCTCGCGCTCTTTCTTCATCCGTTCATAGTCATCCTGTTCCTTTTTCCATTGCAAGCGCTTCTGCATCGTCTCGGTTTCAAACTCATTCCTCTTCTGCCCTATCTCCACCTCGAACGCCTGTCTTCTTTCCTTCTGGGCCAATAACAGCGTCGCTAGACTATCGGCCTCGGCCCTGATCTCATGGATTTCCTCCAGATTCTTCTTTTCTATTTCTATTGCCTGCCGCATGCCGTTCAATCTTTTGAATTCACCGAGCAACTTTTGCTCGGTCTCATCCAGCGCCTTGGTGATACCGAGCTTTAAATCGGCCAGACCCTTGACGATCTTTTCCTCCGAGTTTTGCGCGGCGGTCTCGACAATTTGAACTTTCTCCGCTTTTTCCTTCTCGACCTGGCGATCCACGGGCTTTTGCTCTTTGATTTTCTTCAACAGGGCGTTATAGGCATCCAGGATTTCGGTTTTGGTGCTTTTCGGCGTAACTTCGGGCTCCATGGTGGTTTCCTGCATAAGGTGAAGTGAAAGCGTCCCCAGGGGGAAGCGGATTGAACCATAAGGTGCCTGTCCAAAAATAAGTGGAGCAAGTTGTGGTGATGGGCGGTGATGTTCGCATGGGAACTGAGGATATCATCGAAATACTCCGCAAGAAATTCGAGCGCGTTGCCAAGGTACTGGACGAGCGCGGTCGTCGGTGTGGGCAGCCCGCGTAGGATGCGGTCGGGATTAGGTACATTATGCCGAGCTCGGCATAATGTACCGTTGCTCCCCAAACCCAATACCAGCCATCTTAAGGAAGAGTCGTCGTGAAGATGATATCGACCCAGTAATTGCTAGCATTATGGGTCTGGTTAGGGAAGCCACCTCCCTCGCCGTAGACATATACACCATTGCCTCCGTCCACACCATCGCTCAGTGCATGCACTGGTCCATTAGTGATTATAGTGTTAGTGAAGAAGTTTTCGGAGACTGAATACTGGCCTTTACTTGCATAGTAGGAAGCAATGTAGGTTCGCCCTGCTGTAATAAGGACTGGCGGATAAATTTGGATCGTCTGCCAGCCTGGAGTAGGCTGCTGCCCCTCGAAAGCCACTCCTGTACCTAGCAACTCACCTGTTGCGCTCCAAACATGAACTGTATAACCACTATCGACCGGCACCGCGCGATAGAAACGGACAGCGCTAACGTTACCGTCCACATCGGCACGGAACTTAATGCCTAATTCTACGGGTTGGGTATCGGACTCATCAACGCTACCCACAGTGCCCCAGAGTGAGTAATTTTGCGTGTTTACTGGCTGGGTGTCTGCTGATGCCAACTGTATATGTGGGTCAGTAGGTAATAATCCAGCCAGCAGAAAAATACCAACAATACCCATTGTAGTGCGGTGATTTAACCACTTCGCATATTTCATATCATAGCTCCAGTAAGTATCCCTCGGCAGAGCCCGGGGGCTTTGGTTCGTGAGCCGCTCAAAGCGGCTAAACGGTTGTCACTTTTCGGCATAATGGCGCCAGGGTTTTTCGCCGTAATGGCGCCACTTGAAACTACCAAATCAGGGGCTCGAGCGGACCGCAATAATGAGTGGTTTTTCCTCCTTTCGCAATATCGTTTTTTGATCCTTCGACTGGCGATTTCGGACTCCAGTAGCTTTCCCCTTCCAGGATGACCCGATAGGCCCCATGACCAGGGCTGTTCAATGCGAAAACACGCCAACGTAATTGCGGAGGTTATCCAAACGTAAAGCGTTGTCATAGAGCGCCTCACTGATGTTGGTAATCTTGTTTTTGCGCAGGATGTTGAGGGTAAAGCTGCGCAGGCGGGCGAAGACGCCAGGATTGCGGCGAATGCGGCTCGCATCCTCTCGCAAGGTGACATCGCGCACGTAGTGATGGCGATTTTCGATGTTCCAGTGGCCGCGGATAACCCCGCGTCCTCGCCGGCCAGCAGACGGCAGGGCGGGTGGGCGCCGCCTCGATATCGAAGCCGTTGTGCTTGCCGGCGATGGCCAGGAACGACCCGAGGTGTTCGTCGCATGATGGCGTCTCCATAGGCTGATGAAAATAACCTACCATTAAAGATAGGGTAGTGTCCCTGAGTTTCCGTGATGAACTTTCCCACTTTAGTGACAGGTTGGCATTCTCGATGGAAGTCACGGTTCCATCGAGGAGGTCAACGTGGACTGGGAAACGTTGTATTGTCCGAACGGTCGGTGTGAGCACTACGGAAAACCTTTTAAAACTGGACGGTTAGTACGCAATGGCAGCAGTCGGGGAGAACCTCAGGCGCGCTGCCGGGCGTGTGGGAGTACGGTGACCTTGCGCTATGGGACGGCCTACTACGGACTGGAAGCTGAGCCGGTGAAATTCGAGACTGCCCTGCGTGCCTTGGCTGAGGGGAATTCGTTGCGAGCTACGGCGCGCATCGTCGAGGTGGATAAGGACACGGTTTGCGCGTGGCTGGATCGGGGTGCCCGGCAGTGTCGGGCGGTCAGCCTGTCGCTGTGGCGAAACTTGCCGGTCACGGAATGTCAACTGGATGAATTGTGGAGCTTTATCCATACCAAACAAGAACACCTGCCCGGCGCTGAAGCGTACCTCGACACGTATGGGGATGCCTGGGTGTGGTTGGCGTTTGCGCCGGTCTGGCGGCTGGTGTTGGGTTTTGTGATCGGCAAACATGACCAGACCCATGCCGACCGGTTGGTGGAGCAGGTGGCGTGGGTGACGGATGACACCATACCTTTTTTCACCAGCGATCAATGGCCTGCTTACCCTCACGCCTTGTTGAAAATTTACGGGGAATGGTACTGCCCGCCCCGCCGCGGGACGCGCGGTCCTCATCCCAAACCCCGCCGGCGACCGCATGCCGACCTACTGTATGCCCAAGTGATCAAGCACCGAACGGGTGGGCGCATCATGGCGATCTCCACCGCGGTCGTCTTTGGTGACCCGGCGGCTGTCGCGGCGCGGCTGACCCACTCGCCCGTCAGCCAAATGATCAATACCAGTTTCGTCGAGCGGGACAACCTCACGCAGCGGCAGCAGAACCGCCGGTTGGCCCGCCGTACCAACGGCTTTTCCAAGGACTTGAGTTGGTTTGAAAAACAGTTGTGGTTGTCGTTGGCCTACTACCATTTGGTGTTACCTCATGACAGCTTGCGCCGCCCGTTGCCGGTCACCGAACCGACGCGCGGATCGGGTTCGCCCCGGCGATGGCGCCCCACCACCCCGGCGATGGCGGCTGGGATGACCGATCACGTCTGGACCACCGAGGAATTGCTATCGTATCGGGTCTCACCGCTGTATTGGGCAGAATGCCCCAATCTTGAGACATTGTTCCCTTGTTGGCCTGAGGTTCATCACGGAAACTGAGGGACACTACCAAAGATAGACCTGCTCCCGTATTCGGTGGCGCATCCACTGGGATTCTTAACTGACAACAGGGGTTTTGGAATGTGATGGACTGGCAAGCGATCTGGACGTGGCTGGGTGAGCCGAAAAACCAGGAAACCCCATCGAGATGAAGATCTTCCTCTCCACTGTTTCCTCGCAGTTCAAAGCCTGTCGCGATGCGCTGGCGAGCGACCTGCGCGCCATCGGCTGCGAGGTGCGGGTGCAGGAGGATTTCCAGCAGGGGCCGCGAACCCTGATCGAGCGTCTGGAGGAATATGTCGCCCAGTGCGACCGCGTCATCGCGCTGGTGGGCGACGCTTACGGCTGCGAGGCGTCGGGCGATGCGGTGCCGGCGGTCGATCCACCGCGCTCCTACACCCAGTGGGAATATGACTTCGCCATGGGGGAACGACTGAACGGACCGCCAGCGCCAGCCAAGGAACTCTACGTCTACTTTGCCGCCGAGCCGTTCCTGCGCCAGCATCCGGTGGCGCAAGGCGAGGAAGACCGCCGCCGCCAGGAAGGCTTCGCCCGGCGCATCAAGTCCTCGGGCAAGCACTGGGCGCCCTTCGACCGCCTCGACCAGCTCTGCCGCCTGGTGCTGCGCGACGGCTGGCAGATGAACGAGCGCCCGCGCAAGCCCCGCAACCTCCCCTACGCCACCCTCGGCAGCCTGTTCAAGGGCCGCGAGCTGGTTCTCGACGACTTGCACCAGCAGCTCCAACGCGCGCCCGGACGCGCCGTCGTCATCCACGGCCTGGGCGGGGTCGGCAAGACCCGGCTGGCGCTGGAATACGCCTTGCGCCACGAGACCGAGTACACCGCGCTGCTCTCCGTCACCGCCGACAGCCCGCAGGCGCTGAGCCGCAACCTCGCCGCCCTGTGCGCGCCACAGGTGCTCAACCTGCCCGAGCGTGAGGCCAGGGAGGAGGAGGTTCAAGTCGCCG
Source organism: uncultured Gammaproteobacteria bacterium (assembly GCA_963696325.1). Classification (GTDB taxonomy): domain Bacteria; phylum Pseudomonadota; class Gammaproteobacteria; order Competibacterales; family Competibacteraceae; genus CAVOJV01. The sequence goes on along the minus strand of CAVOJV010000044.1, from coordinate 81,156 downwards.
CCGCGCTGCGCTGGTTCGACCAGCATCCTGGCTGGTTGCTGATCCTCGACAACGTGGATACGCCCGAGGCAGCCCAAGCCCTGGAGGATGGGTTGCCCCGCCTGCAGGGCGGCCAGGTGCTGGTCACCTCGCGCCTGAGCGACTGGAGCGGCAGTGTCGAGCCGCTGGAGTTGCCCTTCCTGAGCGAACCGGCCGCCGTGGCGTTCCTGCTGGAGCGCACCGAGGGCCGCCGCCGCGCCGAGGCGGGCGACGAGACCGCGGCCCACGCGCTCGCCAGGGAGCTGGACGGACTCGCGCTGGCGCTGGAGCAGGCCGGCGCCTTCATCTGGCAGAAGCGCTGTTCACTCGCGGAATACCTCAAGCGCTGGCGGGCGCGGGAGCAGAAGGTCCGCACCTGGCACGACGAACGGCTGATGCGCTACCCGCGCAGCGTGGCGGTGACCTGGGATACGACGTTCGAGCAGCTCGACGCGGCGGCCCAGGCCTTGCTGCGCCTGCTCGCCTGGCTCGCCCCCGAGCCGGTGCCGCGCGGTCTGCTGGAAATCGAGGCCGCGCAACAGGCGCTGGCCACCGGCGCGGCCCGGCTGCAAGGCGCCGATATCGATGCGGGCGCGGCGGACCTGGAAGACGCCCTCGCCGCGCTGGCCGGATTTTCCCTACTCAAGTGGGAGACGGACAACCACACCTTGCGTGTGCACCGGCTGGTGCAGGACGTGAGCCGCGAGCGAGTGCCGGCGGACGAGCGCGCAGACTGGCTGAATCTCGCCCTGACGATGGTGAATGCCTATTTCCCCGGCGACCCGCCGCCGCAGGATGTTCGTTCCTGGCCGCTCTGGGAGCCGATGCGCGCCCACGTGGCGGTGCTGATCGCGGCGGCTGACGCAGCGGGCATCGGCGAGCCGACCAGCCGCCTGATGAACTTGCTCGGCCTGCTGCTGACGACGAAGTGCGTCTGGCCAGAGGCCGAATCGCTCTACCGCCGCGCGCTGGCCATCGACGAGCACAGCTTCGGCCCCGAGCATCCCACCGTCGCCATCCGACCTCAACAACCTGGCCCAGTTGCTCAAGGCCACCAACCGCCTCGCCGAGGCCGAGCCGCTGATGCGCCGGGCGCTGGCCATCGACGAGCACAGCTTCGGCCCCGAGCATCCCAACGTCGCCATCGACCTCAACAACCTGGCCCAGTTGCTCCAGGCCACCAACCGCCTCGCCGAGGCCGAGCCGCTGATGCGCCGGGCGCTGGCCATCGACGAGCACAGCTTCGGCCCCGAGCATCCCAACGTCGCCATCCGCCTCAACAACCTGGCGCCAGTTGCTCCAGGCCACCAACCGCCTGGCCGAGGCCGAGCCGCTGATGCGCCGGGCGCTGGCCATCGACGAGCAGAGCTTCGGCCCCGAGCATCCCAACGTCGCCATCGACCTCAACAACCTGGCGCAGTTGCTCCAGGCCACCAACCGCCTGGCCGAGGCCGAGCCGCTGATGCGCCGCGCGCTGGCCATCGACGAGCACAGCTTCGGCCCCGAGCATCCCAACGTCGCCATCGGCCTCAACAACCTGGCGCCAGTTGCTCCAGGCCACCAACCGCCTGGCCGAGGCCGAGCCGCTGATGCGCCGCGCGCTGGCCATCGACGAGCACAGCTTCGGCCCCGAGCATCCCAACGTCGCCATCCGCCTCAACAACCTGGCGCAGTTGCTCCAGGCCACCAACCGCCTGGCCGAGGCCGAGCCGCTGATGCGCCGGGCGCTGGCCATCGACGAGCAGAGCTTCGGCCCCGAGCATCCCAACGTCGCCACGCCTCAACAACCTGGCGCCAGTTGCTCCAGGCCACCAACCGCCTGGCCGAGGCCGAGCCGCTGATGCGCCGCGCGCTGGCCATCGACGAGCACAGCTTCGGCCCCGAGCATCCCAACGTCGCCATGGACCTCAACAACCTGGCCGCAGTTGCTCCAGGACACCAACCGCCTGGCCGAGGCCGAGCCGCTGATGCGCCGGGTGGTGGAGATCTTTCTGGGCTTCACGGTGGCGACGGGCCACGCGCACCCGCACCTACGTGTGGCCGTCGGGAATTACGCGGCGTTGCTGGAGCAGATGGACCGTAGCCCAGAGGAGGTACGGGCTCAACTTGACGCGGTCGGCGAGCCGTTCGGTGTCCGGTTCGGCGGCTGAACCGGTCGTACGCATGGCCTACGGGTTGGACTGCGGCAGTGATGCGGTCGTCGGGTCAAGCGCATAATCATTCTCAAGAAACTTGCTCAATAGGAGAAGAGTGATGCTACCCCTCTGTTTCGTACTCATGCCGTTCGGCAAGAAGACCATCCCCTCCGGTGCCACGGTGGACTTCGACGCCGTCTACCAGGACCTGATCGCCCCGGCCATCAGCGCGGCCGGCATGGAACCGCTGCGCGCGGACGAGGAGGTCACCGGCGGCGTCATCCACAAGCCGATGTTCGAGCGGCTGATCCTGTGCGATTTCGCCGTGGCGGACCTGACCGGCGCCAATGCCAACGTCTTCTACGAACTCGGCCTGCGCCACGGCATTCGCCCGGCGACCACGGTCCTGCTGTTCGCGGGCACGGAACGCATGGCGTTCGACGTTGCGCCGTTGCGCGCGCTGCCCTACCAGCTTGGCCCGGACGGCAAGCCGGCGGACGTGGAGACGGCTCGCGAAGGTTTGCGCAAGCTGCTGGAGGCCGCCGAAGGACCTGCAGGGCGAACCGAGTACCGACAGCCCGGTATTTCAGTTGGTGGACGGCTACAGCGCGCCGGACATCGCCCGCCTGAAGACCGATGTCTTTCGTGATCGGGCGCACTACGCGGTGGAGGCGCGCAACCGCTTGGCCGCCGCCCGCCGCGCCGGCAAGGATGCGCTCCGCAAGCCGCGAGCACGCTGGGCGACGTGCGGATCTCGAATCCGGGGTGGTGATCGACCTGTTTCTGTCCTATCGCGCGGTGAGCGACTGGCAGGCGATGGTCGATCTCGCCGCGCAGATGCCCGCGCCGCTGGCGCGCAGCGTGATGGTGCGAGAACAACTCGGCTTCGCGCTCAACCGGCTCAAGCGTCGCGATGAAGCCGAGCAGGTGCTGCGCGAGCTGATCCAGGAGCGCGGGCCGAGCAGCGAAACCAATGGTTTGCTCGGCCGCGTGTACAAGGATCGCTGGGACGAAGCGCGCAACGCCAACGACGCGCTCGCCGCTGCCGGCTGGCTCGCCAAGGCGATCGACACCTATCTGCAAGGGTTTGAAGCCGACTGGCGCGACGCCTACCCCGGCATCAACGCGGTGACGCTGATGGAACTGAAGAACCCGCCCGACCCGCGCCGGCTCGAACTGCTGCCGGTCGTGACCTACGCGGTCAAGCGTCGCCTGGCCAAGGGCACGCCGGATTACTGGGACCATGCCACGCTGCTCGAACTGGCTGTGCTGCAAAAGGACGAGTCGGCGGCGATGGAGGCCGCCGCCAACGCGCTGGCGGCGGTTCGGGAGAACTGGGAGCCGGAAACCACCGCGCGCAACCTGGCCCTGATCCGCAAGGCCCGCGTCGTCGCGCGGCGATGCCGTGGCGTGGGCGTCAGCGATCGAGGAGGCGCTCGACAAGCGGGCTCGCGGTTGATGTTACGGCTCACCCAAGCCAATGACCGAAGAAACCAAGGGTATACGTTTCCTCGACCTACATAGACCTCGTCGACATCGCGCGGCGGTGAAGACGGCAGCTGGAGCGTGCCCAATTCGATGCGTCGAGTGCATGGAGAAATACCCCGCATTCGACGAGCGTCCGCAGGACAAGTGCCTGAAGGATGTCGCCGCAGTGCGACTACTACGTACTTATCCTCGCGCTGCGCTATGGCTTCCAGCCCCCGAAGGACAACCCGAAAAAGCTGTCCATCACCCAATTGGAGTACGAGGAGGCCGTGCGCAAGGGCAAGCCGCTTCGGTGTTCCTCTTGGATGAGGACTGACCCATGGCTTGCCAAGCACGCCGATCACGAACTGGCAGCAGTCCCAAATCCAAGATCGCCGCGTTTCGCAAGCAGTGTTGGAGTTCGAGGCACGGCGTCAGACTCTTCACAACGCCTGCTACGCTGCGCAAGCAAGGAAACCGAAGCGCTGCTCGCCCTGGTGCAGAAGGCCCAGCGTGACACCGTCACTGCCTCCAGCGCCGCGATCCGCGAGGCCTATCTGGAGTGGCTCCGCCGCACTTGCGAAAGCGTGGAGTTGCTGGGGCTGGACCTGAAGGAAACCCAGAACGTGCGCCTCGGTCAGGTCTACGTTCCGGCGGTCACCGCCCCGAAGGTCGAGAATGACAAGCGCGACAGCGCTTGCCCGATTGGCTCGCGAGCAACACCACGACCTGCTGCTGCACCGCCTTGGCGAGGAATCGCTCTACGTTCCAGGAGCCCCCGGCGCTGGCAATTCCACCTTCTGCCGCTGGCTGGCGTTGGCGGTCGCCGGCGGTTCCCTGCCACCACACCCTGTGGAAACGCCGGAAGGATTCGAGGAACAACTCCCGGAAGCCTTGCGCGCTCGTTTTCCGCTGCTCTGCCGGCTGCGCGAGTGGGCCGGGCAACCGCCGTGCCTGGCGGGCAACGGTCACTGGACTCGCGCCGAACTCGAAGATTCCCTTGCCTGCTGGCTGGCGGCAGCCAAGCCCGGCGGGCTGACACCGGAGGTCTGGCGGGAGGAACTGGCCCAGCGGCCGCTGCCTGCTGATCCTGGATGGCGTGGACGAAGTGCCGGAAACACTCGGCCCTCACCGGCCCCGGCGCAACCTGCTCAGCGGCCTGACCGACGCGCTGCCCGAATGGCTGAAGGCCGGCAACCGGGTCCTGCTCACCAGCCGCCCTTACGGCCTGGAGACACCGACCGCCGGAGCCTTAAGCTGCCGCCGGCCGAACTTGCCGAACTGCCTGAGCCGCTGCAAGAAACTTTCGTTCGTCGCTGGTATGCCGCCGCCGACCCGCCGCGCGCCGAGGAGAAGGCCGAGCGGCCTGATCGCCCACCTCGGCAGACGCCGCGACCTCGACGAGCTGCGCGCCAACCCGATGCTGCTCACCGCGCTGTGCATCAAGTACGACGAGGGCCAGCGCCTGCCGCAGGACTTCTACCGGCTCTACGACAGCGTGGTCAGTCAGGTGCTGCACAAGCGCTACCCCACCGAGAAGGAACGCGACCGGGCGCGCCTGCGCCTGTCCGCCGTGGCGCTCGGTATGCACCAGGGCGACCCCCAGCAGCCGCGAGTAACGCCGGAGGCGGAAATCAGCATCGACGAAGTGGACCGCATCCTGGCGGCCTTGGCGCAGACCGACTGACCACCGAGGGCGGGGGCGCCGACGCGGCCAGCCGCCGGGAAGACCTGTTGTCCAACTCCGGGCTGCTGCTACCCCGCGCCGGGCGCCGCGCCGGCTTCTATCACCTGAGCTTCCAGGAGTTTCTGGCCGCCGTGCGGCTGCGGCGCGTCGGCGAAAGTGCGCAAGACCTGCTGGCACGATACGCCACGACGCCGGCATGGCACCGCACGCTGACCTTCCTGTTCTGCGCCATCGCCGATCAGGATTCGCCCGAGAGCGCCGTGCAGGGCTACGCCCCCCTGCGGCAGCAACTGGAGCCGGAGCCCTTGGTCGCCGACCCAAACCCGGCCCTGCTGCTGGCCGACTGCCTGGAAGTGGCCCATGCGCGCGGCTGGAACCTGGCGCGCTTCGCCGCTCCGCTGCGCCGGGCGTGCGAGCACGCGCTGGGGCACCTCAAACCTCCCGAGCGGAACTACCTGTGGCGCACGCTGGGGTTGCTGGGCTTGGATGATCGGCCTGGCGTCGGATTGCGTCCGGACGGACTACCGGACCTGCTCTGGGTGCGGATTCTGGGCACGGCAACAGTGCGAGCCAGCGGCCGGTTCCCCGATTTTACGGGACTGCGCCTGGGCAATGGCGCGAAACCGGATTCCAAAGCCAACGACAATGAAAACTGGCCCGCCGATGCCGCGCCGCTGGACATCGCCGATTTTGAACTGGCAGCCTATCCGGTAACGGTGGCACAGTTTAAACCGTTCGTGGAGCAAGGTGGTTATCAGGAGCAACGCTACTGGAGCGAGGACGGATGGCGGTGGCGGGCTGAAGAGAACCAGGTAGAACCTTGGTGGTGGGAGAACCCCACTTGGAACCTGTCGAACCAGCCGGTGATCGGGCTTTGGTACGAAGCCGAAGCGTATTGCAACTGGCTCAACGAGCAGTTTCATTGTTCAGCCGGAACATTCCGCTTACCGACGGAAGCCGAGTGGGAATGGGCGGCGCGCGGCCCGGAAGGAAGGCGCTATCCCTGGGGAGACGAATGGGAGGCTTGGCGCTGCAACGACGCGAAATCCGGTCTCGACCGCACCAGCGCGGTCGGTTGTTTTCCTGATGGCGCGGCCGATTGGTGGCGAGCTGTGCAGGGCGACGATGGTCGAGTGCATGACTTGGCGGGCAATGTCTGGGAGTGGATGGCGTCGACGTACAGTGAAGACTATTCCAGTGCACATCAGTCAGCTTTAAATGCCGGTTCGGGCAGCGGTCTCTTCGTGATGCGGGGCGGTTCAATGATCAATGGACCGAACAAGTTACGATCAGCCTCGCGCGACTTGAGCAGCGCGCGCGGCAGACTCGGCAACGTGGGTTTCCGTCTGGCTATGACGTTAAAATCTTGATATTTATGCTTTTTCTATTTACTGGGGTTCAGGGGGCGGAGCCCCCTGGTCGCGTGGGTGGCGGGTGGCCCACCGGCCGCCAGCGGTGGTTTGGGGCGGCGTCTCCGGCGGTTCAAACCGGTTCGATCAGGTCTGGCGATTCGTTTTTCGACGCATTGACCGCGCGGCTGACCGGGTAGGCGACCATCCCTTCGCTGGGCGCGGGTTTGAGGAACGCCAGCAGACGCTCCGGGTCGGTGGTCGACGGGTCGAGCCAAGCGTCGTGGTCGGCCGGCGCCAGCAGCACCGGCATCCGGTCGTGGATCGGGGCCATCCGGTCGTTGGCGGCGGTGGTGAGGATGCAGCAGGAATGGATTTCGGCGCCTTCCGGCGAGACCCAGCGCTCGGTGAGTCCCGCGAAGGCGAACAGCTCGTCATCGGCGGCGGGGCAAATGAAGAACGGCTGTTTGATGGGGCGACCGCGTTCCTCGATGGCTTTCCACTCGTAGAACCCGCTGGCCGGGATTAGACAGCGCCACCGCCGGAACGCCGACCGGAACGCCGGTTTCCCGGCGACGGTTTCGCTCCTGGCATTGATGAGCTTGGCGGCCAGGGTCGGATCCTTCGCCCAGCCCGGCAGCAGTCCCCAGCGGTGGAGCACGCCGGTCCGCGCTCCCGCCGCGTCCGCGCGGACAACCAGAACCGGCGTCAGCGGGGCGATGTTGTAGCGGGCCCGAAACTCGGCGCAGGTTTCCAGCCCGAACAGGTCCAGCACCCGTTCGCGGGGTACTGCCAAAGCGAAACGACCACACATGATCAGCACTCCTCCGGTATCAGGTAGTCCTGCAAACTGCAGGAGGGGGTAGCGCAAAGAGATCGGTTTCCACGGTGCTGGTTTCCCGTTGCCGGCTTGAGGCGGCGGAGTCGTAGGCCACCAGGACGGCGCGGGGCCTCGCCGCCGTCCGGGGCGAACAGCATTATCCCCTCCGCCTGGTCCTTGCCCGCGTTCTGGCCGACCCGATGGGAAGATCCAGGACGGTCGGCAGCGCCTTGTCAAAAACCAGCGATTTCCCGGCGGAGCCGCGCGCCTCCCGGCCAGCGAAAGATCTTCATCGGCCCTGCCAGTGCTATGGTTGGTCCGGCCAGAACCAGCAGATCGGCGCGTTGTACGCAGAACGCGGCAGCGGTCAATTCTAATGTTCCAACATATCCTACTACACGGCTTTCATGTCAAGACCTTTACGACTGCAGCTTGCTGGTGCCCTTTACCACGTCACCTCCGGGGTGATCGTCGGGGGGGACATTTTCCTGAGCGAAGATGACCGACTGGCTTGGCTGGAGGTATTGGGCACGGCCTGTGATCAGTTCACCTGGGTCGTCCATGCCTGGTGCCAGATGACTAACCACGATCACCTGCTGGTGGAAACCGTGGCTGGCAATCTCTCCAGACGGATGCGACAACTGAATGGGCTAGTACACCCAGCGCTTCAACCGTCGCCACGGCCTGGCGGGGCATCTGCTTCAGGGACGCTATAAGGCGATTCTGGTGCAAAAGGAAACCTATCTGCTGGAGTCGACGCGCTACGTGGTCTTGAATCCGCTGCGGACCAACCTGGCGAAGTCATTCGATGACTGGCGCTGGAGCAGTTACCCCTTCGCTAGACGATGGCAGAGATCGGGCGGCACTTTGGTGTGCACTATAGTTCCGCTAATTCTTATCCAGACAAAAGCATTAAAGCCTGATAAGGCCACCACGAAAAAGAGCAGTTTTGAATGTACGGATCATTATTAGCGAGGCTATACATGACGGTTAGCCAGGCAGTGCGGAGATTTGAAGCAGCCCGCAAGGGAATGGAATGCCAGCACTAACCTTGACTTCGCTGCTGGCTTCAAACCCTGCCTTCGTATCGAGGCAAAACCTGTGACATTACTTGTAAAAAGATCAAAGTGGGGTGTTGCGAATGCTGCTCGTCGCTGCTCGCGGGCGCCATCGCCGGTCGTTTAGCTGGAAACAGACTCCACGAGTCATCGGATCACGATGACGATCTTTACATGACAGTTAGCAATTGTTATCATTTGAGAACAGTTGCTAACTTGAGAATTGAAGCATGGTACACACTTTTTGGGAATTACCGTTGATCGCGGCAACGGTTTGGTTGCTAGGTAGCGCTCCCACCCTGGCGCAGGAACAGGATACCTATACCCTGGTGATCAAGAACCACCACTTTGAACCGAGCGAATTGGAAGTCCCGGCCGATAAAAAGATCAAGCTGGTGGTGGACAATCAGGACAGTACCCCTGAAGAGTTCGAAAGCCATCCGCTAAAGCTCGAGAAAGTAGTCACCGGCGGGCGTCAGATCTCGCTGTCGATTGGACCACTCAAGCCTGGCAGTTATGAATTCGTAGGCGAATTTCACGAGAAAACCGCCCAAGGGCGGCTGATCGTCAAATAGATCGGCGCGAGGAACCAATCGTGTTAGGCACAGCAATCATCGTGTTTCGTGAGGTCCTGGAAGCGGCGCTGATTATCAGTATCGTACTCGCCGCGAGCCGCGGCGTAGCGTGGCGTGGCGTATGGGTAAGCGGCGGTATAGCCACTGGACTGCTTGGAGCCTGCATCGTCGCCGGGTTCGCTCAAACGATCGCGGCGGCGGCTACCGGCATGGGACAGGAAGTATTCAACGCCAGCGTACTGTTCGCCGCCATTCTTATGCTGGGCTGGCATAATGTATGGATGGGGCGCCATGGGCGGGAGCTGGCGCAGCAAATGAATACCGTGGGACGACAGGTCCAGACCGGGGAACAGCCGCTGTTTGCCTTGGCGGCAGTGGTAAGCCTGGCGGTATTGCGGGAAGGTTCGGAAATCGTGTTATTCCTGTACGGCATTGCCGCCGGCGGGGGCGAAACAGTCTCTATGCTGACGGGCGCGGCATTGGGTCTGGGCGCAGGCGCCGCGCTGGGGCTAACGCTATACTTGGGTATATTGCGTATTCCCAGCCGTCACCTATTTACTGTGACGAATTGGATGATTCTCCTGCTGGCGGCCGGGATGGCTGCTCAAGCGGCGGGATTTCTCGTACAAGCGGGGTATCTGCCGGCGCTGCAGCAACCGCTCTGGGATACCTCCGCGCTGTTATCCGATCGCAGCGTGGTAGGGCAAATTCTGCATACGTTGGTAGGTTATAACGACCGTCCAGCCGGCATGCAGCTCCTGGTTTATCTCGTTACCCTGACGATTATCGCCACCCTCATGAAGGTATTCGGGGGTAGCGCATCCCCACCCAGGCGTGCCTCTAGGACGGTAACACTACCCAGCCATCCCTGACCAACAAGCGCAGGGCGACTTTACCCGCGCCGTGGACATAGTTCGTCCGCAGCGCGTTTTGCGTTCATGGCTCGTGGTCAAGCACACATAGGTTTTGTCGCGGCCCCCGCGCAAGACAGGCGGGGTCACCCAACAACGGACCCAGGTGGCGGGTTTCACTTCGCAGTCAGCCACATATCGACTATCGGCGGATAGATATTGGCAGACTCGTTCTTGTTGCCACACTCAGGAGCCGCCTTACAAGCGTGGCGCAATTTTTACGAGAATACCAAGCAAGTATCGCCTAGTCCCGCTAAAATAAGGGCGCCGCGGTTGAATTGTTAGCCGTCAATCTCCGCCTCACAGCGGCGGACTGTTAATATTAATTATCAATTCATGGACGTGACATGCGGGTACTCATTATCGGCGGAGCGGGTTATATCGGCTCGCATATGGTCAAGGTTCTCTGCCAGCAGGGCTTTGAGGTCACCGTGCTGGACAATTTGTCCACTGGTTATCGGGACGCCGTGCGGGGCGGACGCTTCGTGGAAGGCGATCTGGCGGATACCGCACTGCTGGACCGCCTGTTCGGAGAGGGAAATTTTGCCGGCGTCATGCACTTCGCCTCCTGCGTTCAGGTCGGGGAATCGATGCGCGCACCGGCCAAATACTACCGCAACAACGTCGCCAACACCCTAAACCTGCTGGACGCCATGGGCGCCCATCGAGTGCGCTGTTTTATTTTCTCGTCCACGGCGGCGATTTTCGGCGAACCGTTGCGCGTGCCCATCGACGAAACGCACCCCAAAAACCCCATCAATCCCTATGGGCGCGGCAAATGGATGGTCGAGCAAATAGCGGCGGACTACGACCAGGCCTATGGGCTGAAATCCATCTGCCTGCGTTATTTCAATGCCGCTGGCGCCGATCCCGAGGGGGAGATCGGCGAGCGCCACGACCCGGAAACCCATTTGATTCCCCTGGTGCTACAGGCGGCTTCCGGACGACGCCCGCACCTAACAGTGTTCGGTACCGACTACGATACCCCGGACGGCACCTGCATCCGCGATTACATCCATGTCAACGACCTGTGCGATGCCCACCTGCTGGCCTTGCAGCGTTTATGGCAAGGTGCCAAGAGTACGGCTTACAATTTAGGCAATGGCAATGGTTTCTCGGTGCGCCAGGTGCTGGATGCCGCGCAAAGGGTCACCGGCCTTCCCATACCGGTACGGTACGGGGGGCGCCGCACGGGCGATCCGGCACGCCTGGTGGCGGATTCGCTGCTGGCCCGCAATGAACTGGGCTGGCGTCCGCGTTACACGGATCTGGCTGCCATTATCCAGCATGCCTGGCAGTGGGAAGCCACGCTCGTAAAAGCACCTCCCGCATAGATGATTCCAAAACCAATCCGCGACGCCAAGACCGCTTGCTCTGAACCCCAGGAGAATTCCCCATGCGCCTATTGGTAGCCGATGATGACCCGCTGGTGCGGAAGATCATCGCCACCTTGTTGAGCCGTTGGGATCATCAGGTAGTCCTCACTGAAAACGGCACGGAGGCCTGGCAGATCCTTGAGCGCGATGAAATCCATTTCGTGATCAGCGACTGGATGATGCCGCTCATGGACGGCCTGGAGCTATGCCGCCGGGTGCGGGCGGCAAACTTTTCCCATTACATCTACTTCATCCTGCTGACCGGACGCGATGATAAGGCGTCCCTGGTGGAAGGAATGGAAGCCGGCGCCGACGACTTTCTGGTCAAGCCCGTCCATAAGGATGAATTACGGGTGCGCATCCGCGCCGGCGAACGCATCCTCACCTTGCAGTGCCAACTGGAGGAGCGCAATCGCAAGCTCAGTGCGCTCAACCAGAGTCTCAAGGAAGCTTACGACACCATTCGCCACGACCTGGAGGCGGCCGCCGCCATGCAAAAGGCGCTGTTGCCAAAGCCGGCCACTTTGCAGGGAGTGACGATGGACTGGTTGTTCCGGCCCTGCGATTTAGTAGCCGGCGACACGTTCAGTTATTTTCCCCTCAGCGACCGCCACCTGGGATTCTACCTGCTGGATGTAGCTGGCCATGGCATCCCTTCCGCCCTTTTGTCCTTTACGCTGAACACGGTGCTTTCCCAGAACGATGACAGCGCCCTGCTAAGGCAGCCCACTGCGGGCTATCCCCATTACGCCATCACCCCTCCCCAGACAGTCGTTCAAGAACTCAACCGACGCTTCGAAGCCGATGCCGACTCGATGCTCTACTTCACTATGATTTACGGGGTGATTGATACGGTTTCCAACCGTATTATTTTGACCCAGGCGGGGCATCCTTGCCCCATGTGGATACGGCGGGCCGAACTCAGCGCTGAAAGGGTGGGAACCGGCGGATTTCCCGTCGGCATGCTGCCGAATGTCACCTATGAACCCCTAAGCATTCCCTTTGCGGAGGGCGACCGGCTGTTCATCTATTCCGATGGCATCACGGAATGCCAAAATAGCCGGGGGGAGTTATTCTCCGAAGCCCGCTTGCGGGAAATCATCGAACGCCACAATGCGCGTCCCCTCCAGGAGGTTATCGAGACCGTGGGTGAGGCTCTAAGCGGTTGGCGGGACGGCGCCGAGCAATACGATGATGACATCAGTTTGCTGGCACTGGAACGCGGCGTGAACCCTAGCCAAACAGGATAATGGCGGATATGGCGACCATCACTATCACCACGGAAAGTTGCTTGGAAAATATCGATCTCATGAGCGCAGCCATCCGCGGGCTATGTGAATCCGCAGCCCTGCCGGCAGCGGACATCGACCGTATCGAACTCTGCGTGGTTGAGGCGTTGAACAACGTGGTCTTGCATGCGTATTGCAATCAGCCAGGCCACCAACTGGCGGTCAACTGGCAGTTGGTGGCAGATCGCCTGCAAATCGATATCTCCGATCAGGGCAACCCTATTGCCACCCTGCCTCCCCAGGACCTGCCAGCCGCTGATGCCGAGGGGGGGCGAGGCTGGTTCATCATGAAAGCCTGCATGGATTCACTGCACTACTGCTCGGCAGCAGGCACCAATACCCTGACGCTCGTAAAAAGACTCAGCAACCGCACCCAGGATGGGTAACCCGCGATCATCAAGAACCGCAGCGGTCGACCCTCACAAACGACGGAGCAAGGAACCATGATTCTTACGCATCGCACCTTAGCTGGCATCGACATCATCCAGCTCTCTGGACGCCTGGTCCTGGCGGATACGCCTGCAGTCCGACAGACGCTGAAAGCGGCTATCGAACAGGGCAGCGGGAAACTCATTCTTGATCTTGGGGGCGTGAGCTTCATGGATTCGAGTGGGTTGTCGGCATTGATCTCCGCCTTCAAGGCCGCCCAGGCGAAAGGAGGTAAGGTCGCGTTGTTGAACCTGACACCGGCAGTACGCTCCCTGATCGAACTGACCCGTTTGCAGCAAGTATTTGCCATTTATGACGACGAGGCGGTCGCCATCACCCGTTTGAGTTGACTGCCGTGGTTTTACCTCAGGATATTTGCTTATGTTCAGACCGATAGGTTTTGCGGAACGACGCGCCCCGAATTCCCTCTTCGAACTGATGCCAGGGCTGGAGATCGGTCCTGCAGACCGGCGTTTTTACCTGGATGATGAGATCGCCGGCGGACCGCTGGCCTGTTGGTGGAAGGCCCGGGATTTGGCTCTGGAGGACCAGGACTTCGATATCCACTATAAGACCCTCAAAGTCATCGCTCCCCATCTAGGCAAGGACCAGGCCCTGCTGGACTGGCTGCAACAAGCGGTAGCACAGGCAGCGGAACTGACACATCCCCATATCGCCACGGTTTACCACTGGGCCCGGGGTGAAGATGGCTGGTCGTATGTGGTGCAGGAATACCTCGAAGGCCAGGATCTGGGCCTGTATCTGCTAAGGCACGGCCCCCTTGACAGCGCGGCCGCCCTGGACCTACTACAGCCGCTGGCCGACGCCCTGGATTATGCCTGGCGCGAGCGGAGCCTGTTGCATGGCAACCTGCGGCCAGAAACCGTCCTGATCAGCGAGGATGGCGCCCTCAAACTCCTTGACTTCGGGCTGACGCCAGCCAATTTGCGCAACCAACTGGAGGGAGCTGCCGATTATGCGCCGCCGGAAGCCTCCACCACCCCTGCCGCCAGCCAAGCCGAGGATATCTTCGCGCTGGCCTGCATCGCTTACGAAATGCTGGTAGGGCAATCTCCGTTTGGCATCGTGGCGAAAACCCTGCGCCGCAACGACCACGAACAACTGCGCCCCCGCCACCTTACTTCGGCAGCGTGGGCGGTATTGCGGCAGGCCCTGGCCAGTGACCCCAGGGAACGACCAACCGGCTCGACGCTGCTGGTGGCAGCCCTGCAAGCCACCCTAGGAGTCTGTCGGACTTGATCAGTACCATGCTGATTTTACGTGCTTTTTAAAAATAGTCAGAAGTATTAACTCGCTAGAAATTAAATGTTTAAATGAATTTGGACTGACCACGAATAAAGCGGAACTGATCGACGCGCTCGCCGAGCAAACGGACGGCCTCACCAAAGTCCAGCTCGGCTCCGTCGTGGGCGCCCTGATCGATACAGTTCAGGACGAGTTGGCTAAGGGCGGCAACTTCCAGATTCTCGGCTTCGGCACCTTTGCCACCGAGACGACGGGCTTTCCCCGACGCTGAAAATCCTCGACCCGGCCGTGAATATACTGAAACTGCGCATCACGATCTGGATGACGGGAGCCTTCCTTGGTCTTTTGATTGCCCTGCAGGCTATACCCCAGCTCCTTCAGCAGAGACGCCACGGCCTGATGCCCGCTGCGATAGCCCTGCGCCTCAAGGGCCGCGGCCAATTGACGAGTACTCCGACAGGTCAAGCGCGGCGGGCTTTCTGGATCACCCCTGGTGGTTAGCTCAACGAGTGCCTCCAGCGCCGCTAACAACCCAGGTTCCCGTTGCGTTAGCTGCTTGCGACCACTCCCCGCTTTCCGAATTCGACCCGGGTGACCGACCAATGGCTTCTGATCGTTTCCCACTTCTTCACGGTGCAGGGTGGTTCGCGATAGGCCGGTGGCTTTGGCAACGATACTTTGCCCCCCCTAGCCAAGCGCTTCCGCTTCCACTGCCGCCCACACCCGACGACCACGCTCATCCAGCACGCCAGACAACCGTTCAAACTTCCTGCGGACTTTTTCAAGCCGATCCTCATTGACGCATATCGACACACGGCCCCCTGCAGGTCCAACCGCGCTAGCAGGTCCGGGATCGCGGTGATCTCGTTGGCTTTCTCCGCCGCCGTCTGCTGGGCCACCACCCAGCGCGCTCGCCCGGTCAACGCACTCATCAGATGCACCGCCCGCTCCGCGCCGTCCCGACTGCCCCGCACCGTCTTGCCATCCAAGCAGACCTGCTCGCCCGCCAACCCCGGCAAGACCGCCGTCGCCCAGCCGGTGAAGGCCGCCGCGAACGCCGCCGGATCAACCCGCCCCAGCACGTCGCTCAAAGTGTCGTGCGAGGGAAGCCCGTTAGGCAACTCCAAAACAACCCGCAGCCACGCTTCCTTTTACTCCGCAAACGTCTCCATCCCTACCCAGTCCTCGACCCCGCTCAGTACCGCGCAGAGTACCATCATCAGAATATCATGCAGTTGGTGCAGCTTGTCTGAGTTTGGCAAGCTGATTTGGGTTCTTCCGCAGTTTGTGTGGAAGAAGGTCAGTCAGAGCACCCCGCTGACCCCTCTTAATTTTCGTCAGCGATCTTGGGGCAGCGATGGTCAGCTTGGGGAATTTTGCTGGCGTTGTTGACCTGATTACGGTCTTGTCTACCCTAAGCAGCCTCAAACCCAGCCATGGGTCTTGGAATGATGGGCTCTGGCTCTGCTGGAGGCTATCGCTGTCCTGGCGCTTACGCGGCCCGTAGGGTCCGTAAGCGCAGCAGATCGAAGTTGGCGCGGCCGTACATCTGGCGTTTAAGGCACTTGAGGCGGTTGATCTGCCCCTCCACCTGGCCATTGCTCCACGGCTCGGTCAGGGCCGCTCTGACCGCTGCCTGATCGTGCTGTAGTCCCCGCGCAAACCCCTCAAGCTCGGACACCCCACTGTGCAGGGCTTGCTCCAGCCAACCGGGGAACCTCAGAGCTTGACGTTCTTTAATGAGGCGAACCAATTCGCAGGCCAGTTCCTGGGCCGTTTTGATCGGTGGGTTCTCCTCACAGAGCCGCTCGACGAAAGCCTGTTGGTAGGCCTGGGTGTCTTCATCGGCCGCCTTAGCGAGTTCCAGCAACCACCCGCTGACCGGCCGCGGCGAGGGGATAGCCAGGGACCGCGAGGTCGGTGGCGCCGGGCTCTTTGAGGCGCGCGGTGACTGCGCGGGTCGCGGCCGCCGCCACGGCTGGATCGCTCGGTTCACTAAGGTACGACAACCCCGAAAGCCTTGGGCTCTGAGTTCGTGCCACAGCGCCGTGGCATTGTGACAGCCGGCTTCCCAGCGCTGGCGCAGATACCCGCGATAGGCATCGAGTTGGCTGGGACGCGCGGCGGGCGTGGCCCGCTCAGGAAAACCGCCCGTGCGGATAAAGCGCCGCACCGTCCGTCGGTGCATGCGCAGCCGTTGTGCAATTGTACGGACCGGGAGCCCGTCCTGATGAAGTCTCACCACCTCGTGGTAGCGGGCCAGGCGGCGTTCACGCCGCGTCGCCCGCTCGCGCTGAGCACGGGTCAACAACCCGGGGGTAACGGCAGGCTCTGGGGTAGCGGCCGCTAGAGTGCCCGCGCCCGCCGCGGGCGTCCTGGGCACGGCGGCTACTACGCGCATCGCCGCTCGGCGGATGGCGTGGTGGTCGCGGGTTAGCAGGCGTTCCAGGGTTTCCCGGATATTTTTCAGGAGATGCCAGCGGTCTGCGACCTGGAGCGCCTGCGCAGCCCCAAGCCGCGCACCCTCAGCGCAGGCCCCAGCCCGGTCGCGGCTGATGATCTCAATACCTGGCTGGTGACTCAGCCAGGCCGCCACAGTCTCGGCTTGGCGATCGGGTAGCAGATCCACGGGTTGGCGTCGTTCCAGATCCACCCAAAGGGTGCCATAGCGCGGCCCGCGTTTGAAGGCAAAGTCATCGATCCCCAATACCCGTAGTGAAAGGGGCGAGGCAGACGCTTGCCGACGCCGTTGGCGCAGTAACGTATCGGGGCTGATCGCGATACCCAGCAGGTTGGCCAGGCGGGCACCCCCTTCCCCACCCAAAGCATAGCCCACCGCGCGCAGCGCCTGTTGCAACCGGTGCGTCTGGCGCTGATAGGGCTCAAGGAAACTCGGAAAACGCTCGCCAAAGGTCCGGCGAGGACAGGCTCCATGGGTACAGGCGAATCGGCGCACCGGCAGGTGCAGTCGGATCGTCAAACCGCCCCAAGGCAGATCGCTCGGCGCCCGGACATAATGGCCATGAACGTGAGTACTCGGGGTGCCGCAGTCCGGGCAGGATACCGTCGGCCGGGCGCTTTCCACCGTCACCTGGAGCACGTTCTCTTGGACCAATCCCGCTGTCGCTCTCCGCCGTAAGGGCTTCGGCAGTAGAAGTGCAAGTAAAGGCATCGAAAACAAAACGGGTTAACCTCGTCGTTGAGTGATAGTCATGCCGTTACGTGGTGCTTGGCGCTACCCTTTTCAAGACCACACAAACTGCGGAAGAACCCAAATCAGCTTGCCAAACTCAGAAGATGTTGCTTGATCCACTTGAAAAACAGTTCCACTTGCCAGGGATTCTTGTAAAGCGCACAGCTCGTCAGCGGGGGTAAATCGAATTGGTTGCTCAGAAACCCCAAGGTCTTGCTGCGGTCCGGGTCTTTTAAGCGGATACGGCGCAAATGCTCGGGATAGTCTTTCTGGGTGTAGGAACCGTCCAGCGCAATGATCGTGAAGTTCCGGCAGCCCGGCGTGACGCGGTACGGTTTTCTTGAGTAAGGTTCTTCCTCGTTATGATTGACTCTACTGGGAGGCACCGATGGTGACCGAGCCGTTGCTGCCAACCGAATCCGCGCGCGCCGACCTGGCCGAGCCATTCGAACACTGGCGCCGGAGCCGCGCCACGGCCCAGGACCGGATTCCCGCGGCCTTATGGGATCAGGCGGTGGCGTTGACGACCGTGCTGCCCGGTTCCCAAGTGGCCAAGCGGTTGCGCCTGAGCCCCACCGATCGGAAGCAACAGGGGCTGGCGCGGCCGACGGCCATCCCGGCCACCGCGGTTGTGCCTTACCCTGGGGTTGTGGAAGTCACCGCCCCGGCGTTGGAGCCGGCAGCACCCCAGTCCCACGCTGCTCGAGGTCGAACGCCCGGAGGGGGCAGGCTTGCGCCTGCAGTATCGGGACTCAGCGCCGCTAGCGGCGGTGCTGCGGGCGTTTCTGGAGCCGGCGTGATGCTGCCACTCACCCCCCAGCGGCGGATCTGGCTGGCCCTGGCCCCGGTCGATTTCCGCACAGGCATTGATGGGTTAGCCGCCGGGGGCCGGCAGACCTTCGCACACAATCCCCTGGACGGCGCGATCTATGTCTTCCGCAACCGCACCGGCACCAGCCTCAAACTGCTCGGTTATGAGGGGCAGGGCTTCTGGTTGTGCACCCAGCGCCTCTCGCAGGGCCGATTGCAATGGGGGCCGCGCGCGGACGGTACCGCCGTTCATCGGGTGGCCCGCGAGCTGCCGGGGCTGCGCTGGCATGGCGGCCCCGATCAGGCGGCGATGGCGGGGGACTGGCGCCAGGTCGCCTACGCCGGCGCCAGGTTGTCCGGGTAGCTCCACGGCAGCCCCGCCGCCGGCTGGCGGAACACGGCGTGACGCGGGGTCGGTAAGGCGACCAGATCGTCCAGCACATTGACGCCGGCCCGCACGCCGGTGGCGATTAGGCTGGTCAGGAGACTGGCGCCATCGGCGCTGGGCTCGCTGGCGTAGCACAGGCTATGCTTGCGCTGACGGAGGAGCCGCTTCAAGGCCCGTTCCACCGGGTTGCTGGCGCGTGGCGCGGCGGGCACTCGGAGCAATTGGGGCAGGGTCTCCCAGCGCTTTAACCGGTCAGGGAACGCCTTACCCAGGCTGCGGTTGGGTTCCACGGTGCGCTCGCGGAACTGTTGCTCCAGCCAGTCGTGCAGCGCCGCCAGCAGCGGGCCACTGTGAGTCTGGTGGTACGCCAGCCGGTCGGCCGCGGTTAGCGCGGGCGCGCGCGTCGCGGCCGCGGGTTCGACGACTTGATTCAGGACCGTGATCACCTGCGCAGCGTCCGCCGGGAAGACTTCCTCGAGGTCGGTGAACTGGCGTCGACCAGGCGCCAGACAAGGGCCGCGGATCAGGGTGTCGTCATCGTCTCGCTGAGTGGCCGCCAGGGCGTCCGACCTCCCGATCGGTTGTTCCCGTCCGGCTTCCCGGTGTGCCAGTAACGCGCTCCGGTTCTCGCCGGCGTGCGCCCGCCCCGAGCGATACCGGCAGATGACGTGCTCACCCGCCTTGACCACCAGCCCGGTGGGGTACATCCGCCGTCGCTCCAGCGGCTCGCCGCTCGCCTCAGCGCGCCGGTTCTCGGCCACCAACGCCAGCATCCGGACATCGGGGTCGTCTTGATAGCTGACCTCGCCTTGGGCGGCCAGGGACCAGCGCCGGTCGCATACCGGCCAGACACCGTCGGCCCCCGGCTCGGCCAACTCCCACCAGCGTGGCATCGGCCACCGGTACCCCGACCAGGGCTTGATACTGGTCATCCGGTAAACCGGTAACCCTCGGTAGTCGCGGCCCAGCGCGATCACCGCCCGGGCCTGGGGGCTGTATTTCTCGGTACCCGCCGCGCCTGGCACCGGCGCCGTGAACACCGCGCCACCCGCCGCGCAGCGCACCGCTTCCAACTCATCGCGCCCCGCCGACGGCAGGGCGTTGCCGTCAATTCGAATCGCTACCCCGGCCGGTAACCGATACAAGGTCCCCCGACCACCGGCCGGACCCCGCTGCCCCGCGGCTAACTCCTCCTGCCGGCAGAGCACCCGCGCTCCGCCGGCATCCGCGTCCGCCCCCTGCCGCCCGGCCCCCCCGGCGCACCGGCGCGCTCGGCGCCCGCGTCGCGCCCGCCGGCTCCTCAATCGGGGCCGCGCTCCCCGCCGCCGGGAGGGCGCCACCCGCCGCCGTCGTCAAACCGGCGTCCGCACCCGCCCAGGCCTCACCCCCGTCGGTCGGCAGTGGCCGCGGTCCCTCACCCAACAGGGCCCGCTTCAGCCAGCGCAGGCGGCTCTTGGTTTCGCACCGCGCGAACGTGAACCCGCAATAGCCTTGGATCAGCTTCACCAACCGCCACCGATCCTCACTCGTCAAGGGATTCGCCTGGAGCCGGTTGCGCAACGCCTCGCCCGCTTCGTGACTGAGGTTTACGTCGTCTGGCAGCGCGTTCATCGGGGGGCGGTCAGCCATCCCATAGGTCAGCAGGCATAATGCTACCGGCTTTGCAGGATTCGGTTCAACCGTAACTTCTTTGACAGTCAAGCAGGCTTACCGGAAAGACACGTCCGTTCGTCCGGGGGCGATTATT
The DNA here is from genome assembly GCA_963696325.1 of uncultured Gammaproteobacteria bacterium. GTDB lineage: Bacteria > Pseudomonadota > Gammaproteobacteria > Competibacterales > Competibacteraceae > CAVOJV01. The sequence continues at coordinate 60,638 of CAVOJV010000044.1, read as the reverse complement.
CACAGTGACGGGTCTGCCGCGTACAAAAAACTCGACGCTGCCGGATATGGACACCGACGAACGGTTCACCTTGGATCGGACACGCCAGCCCATGAATCGATGCCAGGCGTTCACCGAGTCGCCTCATTGCTTCAGCAGACCGTCATGACCAAGCCTGTGACCTACGGGAAAATCGTAGAAATCCCGAAAAACCTCGGTCGCTGAATGCCTGTGGAGCTAAAGGGATACCCTATGTAAGAAGAAAAACACTCCCGCCACCGGACAATCGATGCGAAACGGCTTGAGGGTCTCGAACTCCAGCGCTTGAGTGCGTTCGGGTAGCTGTGGGTTACGCTGGGTCCGGCCCGGTTGGGGCCGACTCCGTCGGTGCAGCTTTGGAAACCCGGCGTCTGCCAGAATCCGCTCCACCGTACGCACCGAGATTTTATAGTTCTCCTCGCCCAAACGCGCACTGATCTCAGCCGCCGACAGCTGGGCGTGGCGATACTTCACCACCAACTGCCGAGCCGGCTCAGGGGTGTGACGCTCGTAGGGACCGCGCACGGGCGGTGGGAACAGTTCCAACGTGCCGGCCTTGAGATCACGGAGCAGCGAGTAGAGGGTGACAACGGAATAGCCAAACCGGTGCACGGCCTGTTTCAACCGGCAGCTGATCGACCACGATCGCACGAATAGCTTCGTATTGGCGCTGTCGAGGGCTGGAGGGGTGGTTGAAAAACGCCTTGAGATCGGGCATGGATTAGGGGTTATTAGTGACGGATAAAAAACTGAATTTTAGAAGGACTAAGGCGAGCAGATCGAGGGGTGAGGGTAAAAATAGAGGGAACATCCAACCATTTTCGGCGTTATCGGGGTGAAAAACGAGCAGGCGATGGCACTAGCGGTTAGAAATGGACGCTATAAAACCGTCACGCTGACCCCTAACAGCGGCTATTTTTGGCTAACAAACGAGTAAAATGTTACAGCTAGGTTATTGATTTACAGTTAAACTTTTAATAATTACCCAAATTCAACACAAATTAAAGTGTAAGGTAATATATGATGGTGAATAGGCCTGTGAAAATCGGTGTTCAACGAGAGTATTCGCCATGACGGGATGGTACGGCAACCTGATGATTCGCTGGCGAGCGCAATTGGCCGGTGCTTTTCGCAATAATCGCCTTTTGTCGGAGGTGTTGGCGGTATTGTTCTATTTTCGAGCATGCTTCCCTGTGGGAAGATCAAAAGTTTGTCTCGAGGCGTTACTCGCTGCGGCCCGCGTATCGGAGCACGATGCCCTGAGGGCTCTTGTCCGAAGAAAAATTCGCCCCAAGCTGACCGGTCCTCTCGCGCACTGTTGGCGAGAAAACCGTGTCGGCCTTTCCCGCTACTCATCTGGCTTTGAGGACATCCGGCGGAAGAGCCTCACGACGAGTCTCCTCTTGAAGGAACCCGGTCCCAATGCAGAGAAAGGTGTTCTCTACAGCTCTTTCGAATATAACTGGATTCGGCTCGTGGAAAACCACGATGCGCGCCGCTTCTTGTCGGATTACTATCTCGTCGGCGCTTCATCCTGGTCACCGCCGGATTACGCTTCCTTCGTTCAATTTGCCGGCTTGTCGGACGATCCAATATTTATCGGCATTTCCAATTGGGTTGATATGGAAGCATATAGGCTGGTAAGCCCAGTGATCGAACCAATTCCGCTGATGGCATGCGACTGGATCAATCCGGATTTCTATCAGCCAAGGCCGAAAACGCAGCGCTCAATCGATATCCTGATGATCGCCAATTGGCTTCCATTCAAGCGGCACTGGTTGCTCTTCGAGGCCCTTCGGTGCATGCGACGGAACCTTCGGGTTGTACTTGTCGGGCGTGACGGTCCGGGAAGAACGGAGAAGGAATTGCGGGCAGAGGCTCGGGTATTCGGCGTACCCCAAGAATTAGAGTTCCATACCAATATCGGCATCGAGGAGGTGACACGACTTCAGTGTGACGCGCATATTGCGACACTGTTTTCAATTCGCGAGGGATCTTGTGTGGCGCCAGTCGAGTGCTTCTTTGCCGATACCCCCGTGGCAATGATGCGCGATGCGCACGTGGGGTCGCGCGCGCACATCAACGAGCAAACGGGCATTCTGGTGAAGCGCTCCGGGCTTGCTCGCACACTCGAACGGCTTCTTGAAGAAACCGAACGATATAGTCCGCGCGCCTGGGCCATGGCCAACGTAACCTGCCACCACTCTTCAACTAAGCTGAACGCTCTTCTCAAGGCGCATGCCGAAAGGATTGGGCGACCTTGGACCCGAGATATTACACCGCTGTGCTGGCGTTATGTACCCACCTACGTTCACGATGACGATGAGGTGCGTTTAGCGCCGGGTGTCGAGCGGCTGCGTGAGCGCTACGGGATTAAGCTCGAGAAGTTTGTGTTCCAGTAAGAACGGCCAGAACTAACTAATTCGGATAGGCGGCCCCAGACTCCAAGTGTCAGGATGAGATCAATACGGCGCTAAGGAATAGGAATCACGTAGGAACATGTGCGGAATTTGCGGAGCTTTTTACTTTGATCGCCATAACTGTATGGTGGACCCTATTGTCAATATAAAAATGATCGGAGTTTAAGGCGATTTCCGGGAAAAAGCATCCCTGGCGAGGTACAATTTAATATTTACCGTACCGATCGAGTATGAGCGTGCTATCGACCACTGAGCCGACCATTGTGCCCTTGAGCGCCTCCCAAATTGAAGACCTGAAATTGGCGAGTTCGAAAATGTCTGGAGCGGAACGCCGCTCTTTCCAGGCCGCGATGACGTGGAAATAGTGCTGGGGCAATGCCCGCCAGGCCGAGCGGGTGTTGGGTTGGAACCGTGACACGGTCGAGTTGGGCTTGCATGAACAGCGCACCGGCATCACGTGCTTGGGAGCGCAAGCGGCTGGTTGCGGAAACCGGCTGTGGGAGGAGAAGTACCCGGTGGTGGCGGAAGCGCTCTGGGCCTTGGCGGAATCTCCCTGTCAACAAGACCCGACCTTCCGCGGGACGCTATCGTACACCCGGCTGACGGCAGCGGAAGCCTTGCAACAGCTCCGCGCGCAAGGTTTCCCAGAGGACGACTTACCGTCGCCCAGTACGATGGCGGAGGTTCTGAACCGGAACGGCTACCGCCTGCGTCAGGTGGTCAAGGCCAAGCCCCAAAAAAACTCCCGGCAACGGCTGCCATCTTTGCCAACCTGGCGGACAAGGACGGGAACCCCACCACGGGTGCGACGGGCGTAGAGGAGGGCCAAATCATGCGCCTGAGCATCGACTGCAAAGCCACCGTGAATATCGGGGACTACTCACGGGGCGGAAAAACCCGCGGCAATACCCAAGCGGCCGACCACGATATGGGCTGTAAGGAAAAATAGGTGCCGTTTGGCATCATGGAGGAAGATAGCGGGCAGTTGCATCTGACGTTCGGCAGTTCCTTCAAGACCAGTGATTTTATCGTCGATAGCCTGGCGGACTGGTGGAAAGCGATCCCGGTGGAGAAGCAGGCCGAGATTACCCACCTCCAACTCAAGGTGGACAATGGCCCGGAAAGCAGCGGTAGGCGCACGCAGTTCCTCCAGCGTATGGTGGCGTTCGCCGACGACACGGACAAAGTCATCCAGTTGCTGTACTACCCGCCGTACCACAGCAAATACAATCCCATCGAACGGTGTTGGGGCATTCTGGAACAGCATTGGAATGGAACCCTGCTGGTGGATGCCGAAACGCTGTTGGAATGGGCCAAACGCATGACCTGGAAAGGCATCCGGCCTATCGTCAAATTGAGCCGCACGACCTATCGGAAAGGCATCTCACTGTCCAAGAAAGCGATGCGGGAGATTGAGGCCCGTTTGGAACGCAACCCGCTCTTGCCCAAGTGGGACATTCTGATTCGGCCTGCATGATGGCTGCTTTTATTCTCGGAAATCACCTAAGTAAATATCCCCCGGCAGAGCCGGGGGCTTTAGGGGGTTGCGCCTCAAAGGCGCTGTAAACCATGAGCCGCCCAAGGCGGCTGAGTTGCTTTGGTCCATTTTATGTACTGCAACAATTCTTCAGTGTCTCCGAATCTATGACTCTGGAAAATCTATGAATTGCATTGTTGATGGCAGTCCGTGGTTCACACCAATGCTCATTTGCGCTGCGCGGCAAAACCGACTCCCGTAAAGGTCAAACCTTGTTGAGTCCCCCGGCAGAGCCGGGGGTTTACCCATAATTGAGTCCCCCCCGAAAACCCCTTCTAGTAGCCAAGCCTGACAGGGGGGCGGTAGATCGGGACGCGCAAGTCATCAAGGGTGCGGGAGAGATTTTCCCGCACCCCGAGATGGAAAAACGCGGCTGCTAGGTGTTCTGTAGGGGGATAAGGAAAGATCGTAGAGGTTGTGTCGCGGTTTTGGGACATAGCCGCTCGAGCAAGCGATCGCTTCGGCCTGTTTTTCCTGATAGATCGCGATTCGCTTCCTGTTGATCCACGCGGCTCGACACCCCGCCCAGAGCTGCACGCGAAATTTGCCACGGTACTTCAGCTTTCCTTCTTCTTGGTGTGGCAACAGAGGTGAAAGATCGTTGCCTCGACATGGCAGCGCCGGTTGCATAACTCCCGTGGCAGATTTTCCGTTCGCCGCCGACATTCCGCCGTCTCGAGGTCTTTGTCTGTGATGTAGCGCCAGGTGCCGTCGACGCGGAAGCGGTAGCGCCCCAATTTGTATTCTTCGGTCATCTGCCTTGCACCGCGCTTGCAGTCGATGACCACCACCCCGTCCTCGCCTCGCTCGTCGTCGAATCGTCCTGGCTTGCCCGGGAAACCAGTGGAGTGGATTTCCTTTTCCTGTTCCTTGGCATACGGCTCGTTCTGTTCGCTGTAGTAGGCCCCCTCGGCGGAGATTTCCTGCACCGTGCCTTCGAGTACGGCCTCGCTATTCTCCACCGCTTCTTTCAAATACGCGCTGTCTGCCGCGGTGGCCGGCTCGACCTGCACGTCCACGATGAGGTTGCGCTTTTCCTCACCCGTCTCGCTCACCTTGACGCGGTAACCACGCCCCGTCTCGGCCTTCTTGAGTTCGGTAATCTGATTTGGGACATTTCGGCACTCTCATTTGGCCCACCTGAACATTGCTAACGCGTACTCTGTTGACCTGATTTTCAGGTGACAGAGGAGCGGTGATGGACAGGAGACAGAAGGTGGAACTATTTGAGCAGATCCGACGTGAATATGAGTTTGGCATCGGTACCATTGCCGGCGTGGCGCGGCAGTTGGGTGTCCACCGGCGCTTGGTGCGCCAAGCGTTACAGAGTGCCTGGCCGCCGGAGCGCCAGCGTCCGGTGCGGTCGTGTCCACGCTTGGCGCCAGTACGACCGCTGATTGACGCCATGTTGGAACAGGACCGCCAGGCGCCGCGCCAACAGCGGCATACCGCCCATCGGATTTACCTGCGCCTGCGCACCGAGTATCCGCAGTATCCGATTTCCGAACGCCGGGTGCGACAGTATGTGCGCGCGCGGAAGACCGAACTGGGGTTACTGGGACAGACGGTCTGTATTCCCCAGAGTTATGACTGGGGGGTCGAAGGCCAGGTGGACTGGTATGAGGCGGTGGTGGAACTGGCCGGTGAGCGCCAGGTGGCGCAGGTGTTCGTGGTGCGGAGCATGGCCAGCGGGGCGGCGTATCATCGGGCCTATCCGCGCGCCACGCAGCAAGCCTTTTTAGACGCGCATCAGCGCGCCTTTCATTATTTTGGTGGGGTGTTTCGGCGGCTGCGCTATGACAATTTGACCAGCGCGGTCAAGAAGATTCTGCGGGGCCACCAGCGGCAGGAAACGACACGCTTTATCGCGTTTCGGTCCCATTGGCAGTTCGAGGCTGCCTTCTGCACCCCGGCGCAAGGTCATGAGAAAGGGGGCGTGGAAGGGGAAGTGGGCTATTTTCGCCGTAATCACCTGGTACCGATCCCCCAGGTGGCCAGCTGGGATGAGCTCAATGAACGCCTGCGGCGCGCCTGCCAGGAAGATGAACAGCGGCGCATTCAAGAACGCCCGCTGACGGTCGGTCAAGCCGTGACGATAGAACGCCCTCAGTTGCTCCCGTTACCAACCGAGGACTTGGACCTGACGGAAGCGCACTATTGCCGGGTTGACGGTAAAGGGCGCGTCCAAGTGCGCACCAATTGGTATTCCACCCCGTTACCGCCCGGGACCCAGGTACAGGTTCGGGTCGCCCCGCTGACAGTCACTATCTGGTATGGCGGGCAGGAAGTCGCTTGCCATACGCGCTGTTATCGCCGCCGCCAGCAGCTGCTCGAGCTGGAGCACTACTTGGATGTGCTGGTCCACAAGCCGGGGGCGCTGGCCGGTTCCACCCCCTTGGCGCAATGGCGCGCGGCGGGACGGTGGACCGCCGCCCACGATCAACTCTGGGCCTTGCTGCAGGAACGGCAGGGTTGCCAGGAGGGCACCCGCCAGATGATTGAGTTGCTCCAGTTGGGACGGCAGCACGGTTATGAGCAACTGACCCGAGCGATCCACCAGGCGCTGAGCAGCGGCGCGTACGATGCCGCGGCGGTCCGCTATTTGCTGACCGCCCCGACCCTGACGGTACCGTGCGTATTCAGCTTATCCCCCACCGAGCTCACGCCGTCAGCCTATGTCACCCGAGCCGTTGCCCTCCGTAGCCGGTTATGACCAACTGCTGGCCACGGGCGCAGGGGTCCTGCTGGAGAGTACGTCATGACCGCACCCACCGCGTTGACCGTCGCAGTGGTCCAGGAACACTGCCGCACCCTGCGCTTAGCCCTCATAGCGGCCCAGTGTGAGCAGCTGGCTCAGGAGGCCCTGCGCAATCACCACTCGCCGCTGGAGTACTTGGCCAGCCTGTTGGCCGCCGAGGTGGACGAGCGGGAGCGGCGCGCGATCGCGCGCCGCGTGCAGGACGCCCACCTGCCCCGGCTGAAAACCTTGGAGGACTTCGATTTCAGCGCCGCGCCCCAGGTCTCTGCCGCCCGGCTACAGCAATTAGCCGAAGGCAGCTACCTCGACCGGGCCGAGCCGATCATTTTCATTGGCGACTCGGGTACCGGCAAAACCCATCTGGCGACCGGTCTGTGCGTGGCGGCCTGTCGCCAGCAAAAACGGGCCCGCTTTATCACGGCCGCCGGCCTGGTCAACGAGCTGGTCGAAGCCCAGCAACAACATCTGCTGGGGCGGGCCCTGCAACGCTGGAGCCGGCTGGACCTGATCGTCCTGGATGAAGTGGGCTATGTGCCCTTTGCCCAGGGCGGCGCCGAGTTGCTGTTTCAGGTCATCAGTGAACGCGCCGAACGAACGGCCTGGATCATTACCACCAATTTACCGTTTTCCGAATGGACCCAGGTGTTTCCCAACGCACGCTTATGCAAAGCGTTGCTGGACCGGCTCACGGACCGGGCTCATATCATTGAAACGGGTACCGACAGCTATCGCTTCAGGCGCACCCTGGCCAAGCGTAAACCAACCTCTGGGGAGGGCGCCTACCAGCCCTCGCAGGACACCTGAATAATGATTACCCCCCGGTGGGCCAAATGAGAGTGCCGAAATGGGCCAAAACAGCTTGCCAAACTCACCTTCTTCGTGCGATAGGCGGCCTCTTCATCAGGCTGATCTTCCCCCCTCTGATTTGACTTAACATGCTGGATTCCTTGAAAAAATGCTGATTTTTTCTCTAAATATGTTGGCATGTATAATGGCTCATATGGCTGATATTGCAAGAGTTTTTTCGGTATACTTTACGCATGTACGTCGCAACCATTCCCAACCGGGGTTCACCGCCCGCCCTCTTGCTCCGCGAAGGCTATCGCGAAGGCCAGCAGGTCAAAACGCGGACCCTGGCCAACCTCACCCACTGGCCGGCGGCACGCGTCGAGGCCCTCCGGCGCTGCCTGAAGGGTGAGTTCGATGCGGTAGGTACCCCCAGCGAGCCGGTCAGCGACCGCAGCTTTGCCGTCCTGTTCGTCTTGAAAGAGGTCGCCCAGCGCTTGGGCATCCCCTCGGCGCGGGTACCCAGCCGCTGGCGCAGCTCGCCCTGTTATTGATCCTGGCCCGGGTGGCGCACCAGGGCTCGCGGCTCTCCGCGGTGCGCTGGGTCGAAGCGCATGCCGTGGCCGAGGTGCTGGGCATTACCCAGTTTGACGAGAATGATCTTTACGCGGCGCTGGATTGGTTGGCGGCGCAGCAGGAAAAGATCGAGAACCAGCTCTATCGCACCTATGTCAACCGAGTGGGCCAGCCGCCCGTGCTGGTCCTCTATGACGTCACCTCCGCCTCCTTCGAAGGGGAGCAGAACGAGCTGGCCGAGTACGGATATCATCGTGACGGGAAGCAGGGCAAGAAACCGATCGTGATCGGCCTGTTAACCGCCGATGATGGGGAGCCTTTGGCCGTCAAGGTCTTCAAAGGGAATACGGCCGACCCGGTCACGGTAGCCGATCAGATCGAGATCGTGAAGCGCCGCTTTAAGATCGAGGAAGTCGTTTTTGTGGGCGACCGGGGGATGGTCAAGGCCAAAGGCAAGGCAGCGCTGACCGCTTTTTTTTTTTTTTTTTTTTTTTTTTTTCTGCGGCGCAATGAGGCCGTGCGCAGAACAGAGGCCAACCGCCGCCGCGATAAGCTGGCCAAGCTGCACCAGTGGGTCGCAGCGCGCAACGAGCGCGTCCAGGGTTCGCCCCGAGCCGACCCGGCGGCCGGCCTGCGCCAGCTGAGCGCGTGGGCCAAACGCCACCAGCTCTCCGCTTTTGTCACCCTCGCGCTGGCGGACTGGCAGCTCAACCTGGGGGTGGATGAGGAAAAACAGGCGGACGCGGCGCGGTTGGATGGCTGCTCTGTGATGGAGACGGACGTCGCCAAGGAGAAGATAGATGCGGTGACGGTGGATCAACTTTACCGTGACCTTCAGCAGGTCGAGCGCAATTTTCGCAACCTGAAGACCGGGCTGCTGGAGGTGAGGCCCCTCTATGTCCGAACGCAGCGCCGTACCCGGGGCCATGTCTTCGCGACCATGCTGGCCTTGAAGCTGGGTCGGGAACTCGAGGCGGGCCTCCAACGGGCTTTTGGCACCACCGATGCGGGCGAGAACGCGCTCACGATCACCGATGCCCTGCGGTGTCTTTCCAGCCTGTGTTTCCAGCGCCACGAAATAGCCGGTCAAACGTTTCTCAACTTACCAAGACCCGACCAAAAACAGGAAGCCATCTTCAAGGCGCTCGATGTCCTGCCCCCAAGGAGCGGAGTCCAAAAACCTGCCAGGATGTAGGCAGACAGATCCCGCGCAGCAGCACGACTTTCTTTAAATAATTTCCGTATGTTGCAGGGGTTTTTCTGCCTGCCAAGCGAGGGAAGATCCGTCAGGGGGCGACTGCAGCGAATCGGCGCTGATCTCCTTGGCCGGCTGAAGCACCACGCGTTGCTCCTCGCCTTCGATCTGATCCTGTTCCAGCAACAGCCGCTCGATCAGCGCAGAGCGCGCACTGCTCTGCAAGCCGGCGTTCTGGTGCAGGCGCTCGCCAAGGCTTGCCAGCCAGGCCTGCTTGGTACCCTCCTCCAGCGCGTAGACAAACTGGCTTGCCCGGTTGGCGCACAACCGTTCCAACCGCGCGCGGTCCGCTTCGCTCAGGCGCGCCTTCTGCTCGTCCGTGAGGCGCTTGTAGCATTCCTGCAGGCAGCTAATGATCACCTGCAGCCGCGTGCAGGTGGCCAGGTTGCTGTCCAATAAGGGGCTGTCCATTCGCAGCTTCTCGCCAACCACCCCAAGCCGCTCGGCCTGATCCTTGGTCAGGTCCTGACACACTTCCTGCAGCAGGTGGATCCCTGTCTCCACCGGGTAGCGATACCACCGCTGCTTGAACAGGTAGTAGGTCGACTCGACGGGTACCTCGTCGGTGCGATTCAGCAATCCGAGCGCCCGGCGCACCCGCAGGTTGAAGCGCACCGCCTCGAACAACTGCTCATCACTCCAGCCAAAGCCTTCCTTGAGGATCAGCATCGCCACCAGCAATCGAATCGGCGCGTTCGGTCGCCCATTCGCTTCATCGAAGAGCGCGCGAAACCACTCTTCGGGGATGCCGTTGGTGACCTGATCGAGAAAAACGTTGTGCCAGGCGTTCGGGGCGTTCAGTGTCTTCTGGTCGGGCTCACGCAGAAACTGTTCGATGTTGCGGAACAGATCGATCTGGCTGCTGCCGGCACTGGCTCGAAACATCGTCGGGAGGCTCAGTTGGATACATTGTCGGCTCCGGGTTACTTTACCAATGCTACCGCAGGGGTGAGTTTGTCAACTTGCATTGGCCCCACTTTGATAATCTGATTTGGCCCCACCACGTTGCTGTTCATGGAGGCTCTCTCCCCAGAGAGAGCCGGTTGTGGTGGTAGTCTTTTAGCCCTCCGGTGGTGCGGTTGACGGATGGCGACGCAGGGCCTCCTGAAGGCGGATGGACTGCATGCCGGTTTCGATGAGGTGCGCCCGGTGGGTGAGTCGATCAATCACGGCCCGACAGAGGCGGGGATCCGGGAAGACCGCGGTCCACTCCCCGAAGGGCAGATTAGTGGTCAACACCAAGGCCCGCCGTTCATGGCGCTCGCTGAGCACCTGAAACAGCAGTTCGGCATCGGCCTTGCTGAGCGGCAGGTAACCCAGTTCATCGAGGACGAGTAAATCCAGCCGACTGTAGCGGCCCACGAGCCGCCCTAACTCGCGGGCATCCTTGGCTTCAACCAGTTCATTGACCAGTCGCCCGGCACTGGCAAAGCGTACCGCCCGCCCCTGGTTGGCCGCCGCTACCCCCAGGGCGGTCGCCAAGTGTGTCTTGCCCGTACCCGGTTCCCCCATCAGGATCACGGTTTCAGCCCGGTCGATGTAGTCGCCCTCGGCCAACTGCCGGATCTGCACTTCCGGGAGCGCCGGGGCACGCCGGAAGTCGAAGCTGGCCAGGGTCTTGGGCAACGGGAACCCGGCTTCCTTGAGTCGCCGGGCCGCTCGATGGGCTGCCCGCTCGGCGACTTCCAGTTCCAGTACCTGCTGGAGGTAGGGCAGCGGTCCCTGCCCTTGCCGGTGGGCGGCTTCCGCTAAGCGTTCCGCCTCGCGGGCTACCGTGGGCAGCTTGAGGGTCTGACACAGGGCTTTAAGCCCTAGCGCTGGGGCCGCCATGGGTCACCTCCACCGCTTGACTCGGCCGCAGGCCATCATAGAGGTGCAGACTCTCCGGACGGGTCTGACCGTAGCGGGCGAGGGCTCCCAATTCCCCAACCACCGCTGGCGGGGCGGGACAGGCTCCCTGCTGACGCACCAGGACCGCAATCGCCCCGGCGTCGCAGCAACCCAGGGCTACCGCCTGCGTGACGGCCTGATGCACTGCCGCCGAGTCGTTGTCGCGATGCAGCAGAAGCACCTGGAGCAGCTGCCGAGTCCCCTCGGTGTCCCCATAGCGCTGTTTCAACACCCCGAACAAGCGGTCATACACGGGGGGCCACTGACCGGTCTCGCGGGCTTGGCGCAGGGCGCGGGCGTTCGCCAGGGCACCCGGCTTGACCTGCAACCGCTCCCAGTAGTGATCCAGCACCCAGTGCTCCCCAAACCGGCCTGGCAGTCGTTCATGGGTGGCCACGCTCCGCCCCTTGTGTAGCACCTCCAAGTGCTGGGCATGCAGCTGTACCTCCACCGGCTGGCCTACCAACGCCACCGGCACCGAGTAGTGGTTGGTGCGGACGCGGACGCGGCTACTGCTGTCCACCCGACAGGTCAGCACCTCCGCCGTGGCAAACGGCGTCGCCGGTAATGGCCGCAACACCCCTTGCGCTTGCGTCCAGTCCATCGCGACCGAACGGTCCCGGCCCGTGATCTGCCTCCCCCCGTCGGCTTCGCAGGCCCGGTGGAGATAGCTATTTAACGCCGCCAAGTCCGCCATGACCGGGACCGGGACCAGGTGATTCCGCCGGAACCGGCCCACCGTCCCCTCCACCCCGCCTTTTTCATGGGCGCCGGCCAAGCCCGGTTGGCAGAAGTCGGCCGCAAACAAGTAATGGGAACGCAGGGCGATGAACCGGTCTGTCTCCTCCCGGCGCCGCCCGCGCAGCACCTTTTTCACCGCCAACCCCAGGTTGTCATACCGGAGCCGGGCAAAAACCCCGCCAAAGTCTGCGAAGGCCGCGACGTGCGCTTCCAGGAAGGCTTGCTGGGTCTGGCACCAACAGGCCCGATGAAACTCCCGGCCACTGAAGCAGGCGCGCATGACAAAAAACGGCACGGTTCGCCGCCCCTCGGGGAAATCCACCGCCGCCTCATACCAATCCACCTGCGCCTCCTCACCCGGCCCATAGCTTTGCGGTACCAAGGCTTCTGCCGGCGGACCCAACCCGCGTCGTTGCTGGCTCACGTACCTCCGCACGGTCACTGCCGCTCCCGGGTAGCCGTGCTCCCGGACTAACCGCTGATAAACCCGGGTCCCGGTATGCCGCTGCTTGGGCGGCGCCTCCCGATCCGCGGCCAGCCAGCCATCAATGACCTGCCGCAAGGCCCGCGTTAACACCCAGGGTTCTCGCACCGGCGCCTTCCGCCGCGGAGGGAGTGCCGCTGCCAGCGCTTGCCGCACCGTCCGCCGATGCACTTGCCGCAGCCGAGCAAGGTGTCGGATGCCGTGGCCCCCGACGTAATAGTCGCGTCTGATCAGCTCAAATAGCTCCACTTTGGTCACCTCTCATACCCTCGCTGTTACTGTGACATCGAGCGCCACAGACTACGGCAAAGGGGGATGGGGGTGGGGCCAACTCTCGATATCAAAATCCCTTCAAGTGGGGCCAAATCAAGTTAGCAAACTCGCAGGGGCTGTACAGTACCGCTAATTCTTATCCAGACAAAAGCATTAAAGCCTTATAAGGCCCCCAAGAGAAAGAGCAGTTTTGAATATACGGATCATTATTAGCGAGACTATAGGTCCGAGGGGACTTTTCGTAGGGGACTCAATTATGTACTTTCTGCTTAACAGGAAAGACGGTATCTACCCGCATCAAGACGCACGCGTACCGCCCACCGGATGGTGGGCGGTTGTCGCCAAAGACGGATTAGGCAGCTTTGGGGGTCAATTCAGCAGTGCTCTCCTTGGCCAGGCTGTCGAACTCGGTCTTGAAACCAGCGCTCAGATCAGCCAGTGCCTTGGCGTCATCCATCACCTTCTGGCGTAGGGTGTTAAAGACCTCGACCCGGCTGTTCAGAAAGGCTTGCATGGCTTCGGGGCTGCTAACCTCAGCAGCTTCCTTCAGTTGCGCCATGCCCAGATCCACATAATAGCGCAGCGTAGTCATCTGCAAATCCACCAGTTTTTCAAGACTGTTGACACACAGCTTGTTAGCCTTGGCGACGGGTGCTGGGAAAGCCTTGAAGGGTTCGGAGATTTTAGAAAACAGATCGTTGTTCATCATGATTTCCTCTTGGGTTAGTGATTTGTTGCAGTGCAATATACAGGATAATATGCTGCAGTGCAACATTTTTTACTACCAAAACTAATCGGTGGCAAGGCAAACACGCCTATAATAAACACATCGGTGGCAGAGAGTGATTTCAGAATGTGGCAAGGTACCCGCTGCTTGGCGGCTACTTGCTCTCCAAACCACTGGGTGGCCCATCCACACCTTCAACAGATTCGATTGGCGGCATGGAAAAACGATTCGAAACTATTCTTTCGCTGGAGCTACCCTACCGGGAAATCCTCAAACTCCAGCGCAGTATTTACCGGGGTGGTTCGGGACCGCGGGTAGCCATAACCGCTGGCATTCACGGTGATGAACTGGAGGGACTGTACGTTTGCCATCGTCTGGCTGTCTGGCTGGAGGCGCTGGGGCAAACTCGCCCTGAGGCTTTGCTCGGCCAAGTGGAACTCTACCCTGGGATGAACCCGCTGGGCTTGGATACCTTGCAGCGCACTGTGCCGGTCTATGACAGCGATCTAAACCGCAGCTTTCCCGGTCACCCTCACGGTTTACTGCCCCAGCGCATCGCTGCCGCCGCCCTCGCCCACCTAGAGGGCGCGGCCCTGGTGATCGATGTTCATGCCAGCAACATTTACCTGCGGGAAATTCCCCAGACGCGCATCGATGAGCGATTCGCTAGTACCCTGCTGCCTCTGGCGCGGCGACTGAATCTGGACATTATCTGGATACAACAAAACGTAATGAGCCTGCTGGAAACCACGCTGGCCCATAGCCTGAACCAGCATGGCACACCCTGCCTGAGTGTGGAGATGGGCGCCGGCATCAGCCTGACTACCGCCTTTGCCGAGCAACTCCTGAGCGGCATCCTCACCCTCTGTCAAGAGCTGGACGTGCTGGCCCCGGATCTGGTTCTGCCGGAACCCTCCCACCGCCCTCTTATCGTTGACGATAGCAAGATCCATCCGCTGAACGCCGTCACTTCGGGAATGTTCGTGCCGGCCTTGGAGCACGGGGTCGCCGTGACCATAAATCAGCTCTTGGGTCACATCGTCTCTCCCTTTCAAGGGGATTCTCTGGCTGTGGTCCGCTCCCCGGTCGCGGGAAGGTTGTTTACCCTGCGCAGATATCCGTTAGTCTATGAAGGGTCGCTGCTTGCCCGAATCGTCGAGACCCCTACCCTGGAACAAGGCTCATGAGCACGCCTACCCTGTTGCGGATGACCGCGCCGCTGCGCGATACCTTCGAAATTCCCTACCATGACATCGGTCCCCCGGAACGCCCGCCCCGCTTGGCCCTGGTGGCCGGCCTGCACGGCAATGAATTGAACGGCGTATTCGTCCTGTCCCGGCTGGCATCCTTTCTCAACGGTATCCACAATGGCAACCGCAGTGGCCAGCACTTGCATGAACGGGTGGTCATCATCCCCGCCGTGAACGTGCTGGGCGTCAATACGCGCAGCCGCACCTGGCCTTTCGATAAAATCGACATCAACCGTATGTTTCCAGGCCATGCCGAGGGCGAGACCACCCAACGCATCGCTGCTGCCCTGTTACAAGTCACCAGCCAGGCCTATTACCGGGTTGATATTCACACCTCCAACCTGGACATTGAGGAAATGCCGCAGGTGCGGCTCTACGCACCCAATGACGACGAACGCGCCACCGCCTGCCTATTCGGCTTGCCGGCCGTTCTCGAACGGCCCATCAACAGGATTTTCACTACCAATCTGGTCCATGCCTGGCGCGAGTACGGTGGCGAGAACTTCGTCATTCAATGCGGCTTGGCAGGCAACCTACAGACGGCTCACTGCGAGGCGCTGTTTCGTGCCCTGGTCGCCTTTCTCGACCGCACTGGCATTGTCACCGGTCTTACCCTCGCCGAAGATGAGGAGGATTTGCGTTATTTCGGCCTTCGCCAGACTTTCGCCATGCTTGCCGAACATGCCGGCATCTTCGTCTCGCGCCTTGAGGTGGGTCGCTGGCTGCAGGCCGGTGACAATCTAGGCCACGTTTACGATGGGTTCACCGGCGATATCCGCACCGAGGTCATTGCCCCGGTGGCGGGGCTGCTTAGCAGCCTGCGCCGGCAACCCCTCCTGTTCGAGGGCGACATGCTGGCGCGTATCCTGACCCCGGGCGAATCCGGCAGCCAACTCGACCTGGCGTTGCACGGGCAAGGGCAGTAGGATCAGATGGAGACGGGGCAGGATACCGGCTACTATGAAGAGCAAATATCCCGATTCAGACAACTCCGGGCAATACCCGGACCTTGAGGAGATAACTCCATGACTGCAACATGGATATTGGTGGCGGATAGCAGCCGGGCAAGGCTTTTTATTGTGGACAAAGCTCTGGCGCCTCTACAAGAGCTACAAAATTTTGTCAACCCTGAAGGCCGCGCGAAAACTCAGGATCTGACCACAGACCGCCAAGGGCGCTCCCCCGGCAACGGCCCGAGCATGGATTATGACGTGGAACCCAAACGCCAGTTGGCCATGCTATTCGCCAAGGAACTCAGCGAATATCTAAAGAACAGCCGCCATCAGGGCCTTTTTGATAAACTTTACATCATTGCGGCGCCCACTTTTCTGGGCCTGTTACGCAGCAAACTGGACCCCCAGACCGCGCAACTCGTCGGCGAAGAAATCAGCAAAGACCTGACCCGACTGGACCCTGTCGAGATACGCCGACATCTGCCGGAACGTTTGTAGATCCTGGCAAGGTTCAGAGCATAACCTGCGGAATGTTGGTTAATACGCCTACCGGCGGAGGCTTAGGCGTCTAACGCGGGAGCTAGCTCTTTTTGCGCATCAGCAGCAAAAACCCGCCAGTCACTATCGCCCCCACGCCAGCCCAGACGGGTAAGTTGACCGTCTGAGTGTCCTTCACCGATAACTCGATCGGGCCCAGCCTGGCGTCGTGGGCCTCCAGCGTTTAGTTGAACTTGCCATACGCTAGCCCCAGCATGCCGGCCACGATCAGTACAATTGCCACAATCTTGATGCACCCACCTCATCTCCTCCCGCAGCTAAAACCGTAGCTCCCTATTCTGTCTTGCTGGACTTGTCGGCGGAGTCCTTCTTCTGGTTGGGGTCAGTTTCAATCTTGACCTTGGTGGTACCGTCCTCTTCCATATCAATCTTTTTCGCTGCGGCACGGGAGAGATCAATGGCCCGATCTCCCACATAAGGCCCACGGTCATTGATCTTGACCTCGACCTTCTTGCCATTCTCGAGGTTGGTCACTTCGGCCTTGGTCCCCAACGGCAAACTCGGATGGGCAGCGGTCAGCTTGTTTTGGTCAAAGGTCTCGCCATTGGCGGTCTCGTTGCCTTGCAATCCGGGTCCGTACCAGGACGCCTCGCCAACCTCCTTGTGGGTAGGTTTAGTGGTAGCGGCACTCCCCTTGTCCTGCGGCGTTTGTTTGTCTTGCGCACCTGAACGTTCCGAGGTACAACCGGAAAGCGCCAAGGCGCCAATCAAAACTATTCGCGAGAAACAGGCAAGATCGTTGCGGGAAGACATTCCAATGCTAAGTGCTATCATGACTCAATCTCCACTTATTCGCTTGTTACTCGCTTAGCGAGACAACAACTATCCTGAAACGGAAGGAAGCGTTCATCCCACACCGCTCACGCCCTTTATCCTGATCACTTTCCAACATGCATTCCTGACAGGGAACCCAAGACTCCGAAGACACTTAATAACCAAAGAACCACGACAATGATTACTACCACATTCAAAATTTTCTTTATGGTAGCGTCCATCGGTATGTAGGTATTAACTGCCCATAGAATCACTCCAACGACAACTAAAGCAATAATTAATTGAATTAACGGCATGATTCTTCCCCTTTCATACTAACTTCTTTAGTGAGTCTCCCAGCAGAGCCGGAGGCTTACCTTACTGAGTTACTAATTAACATTACCTTCAAGATGCCTAATGCATAGCGCATCATCAACATTTTTACACCAAGTTCTGTCATTAAACTTATCACTATAGCTAGTAGAGTAAGGATTACTTGGTGTACTCGATGAACAAGACACTAAACCAACTATAAATAACAATATAAGGCATCTCATTACTGCTTCCTCGCAAATGTACCAGGACGGTACTCTTCAACTATGTCTACCATATGTAAACATGCAATTTCAGACTTTTTGACATTACATGCATCTGCTAATTTCTTACAGGATAAAGCCTCCTGATTTACACATTTAAAAGCTATGCCACTATAAAGATACTCTTGGCGAGATACGTCATCTGACCCTCTTACCTGTTCAGCCGACATAGCCGAAAGAGGTAATAAAAGACTTACTGTTAAAATCGTGTATTTCATGTTGAGCGTTCCAAATTCATCTAATAGCCTAATAAATCCCAGATCTCGTCGATCTGCGCGATCCCGGCCAGTTCCGCAAACAGGTCGGCGGTTCGCTGGTAAGGCAGCAGGTGGCACCGGGTCAGGTGCACCGCCCCGTTGACTCGGGACAGGAAAGGTGTTGCGGTATATTTAAGAGCGTAAATTACAGTACCCCAATAGAGGTGTCTGTACGCTATCGCACATACCAATTAGATGATTAAAATGGCGGAAATCAAGATAATGGTTCTTATCGCGATGCTGCGACAGTTACCATCTTGTTCAGTCAAAGAATAACCGTCTGTACGCTGAAGCACATTCTCGGGCTACCTGCTTCTCTCCGCACCAAGAAGAGGCGGCCCACTCAACCAGTCGGCAATGAAATTCCCGTGATTTTCTTGAATAGAGTCACCGCGTAGGAATCGGTCATGCCCGCCACGAAGTCGGTGATGCCGAGCACCCGGTGGTACAGCTCGTGGTGAGGCTCGCGATTGAGACCGACGAACTGCTCGGGAATCAGGTGGATTAACATCCGGCTCTTGGGGGAAGCGGCGTGACCACATTCGGCGATATCATTCACCGTGGTGATGAAAGCCTGGAGCAAGCCGCCCAGCACCTCGAAGCCAGCGGCTTCCACCTCCACCACTGGCTGGGAAACATAGACCTTGGTCTCGCCACAGGCTTTGAGAGCGCGCATGGCAGGAGCGCCAGGGATAATGTCCAACAACTCGTCGGCAACTCCTCCACTCAGGATGGCCTCTTCATGGGTCATGAAGCATTCATGCACCTGTTCGATGATGTGGCCGATGGACTTGGCGCGCAGGTATTCGATTCTCTCCTTGGAGCGGGTGATGCCGTCCAGCCGGCGGGTCATATCACCCGCTCCGGCCAGGGGCAGCAGCAGATCGCGCACTTCGTCGTAGTCCAATTGTTTGAGGCGAAAGGCATCTTCGATGTCGATGATGCGATAACAGATATCGTCCGCCGCCTCCACCAGATAGGCCAGGGGATGGCGATGCCAGGCGCCGGCTGCGACAGAGCGTAACCCAAGTTGTCCGGCCACCTCCGCGAACAAATCCGCATCATCCTGGCAAAACCCGAACTTCTTGAAGGCGATCCCCCCCGGCCCGGGAATCGGTAACCAGGAGGCGCGGGGATATTTGGTAAAAGCGCCGAGCGTAGCGCAGGTGAGCTGCATGCCGCCGCGGTTGTCCGGGCTTTGCAGGCGGGCGATGACGCGAAAGCCCTGGGCGTTGCCCTCAAAGCGCAGAAAATCCTGGCGCTGGGCGGGGGTCAGGCGGGCCAGAACCACCTGTCCCGTCGCAACGGTCTCGAACCACAGGCGGATGGCATCTTCGCCGGAATGGCCGAAGGGGGGATTGCCGATATCGTGGGCTAGAGAGGCCGCCGCCACGATCGCGCCGAAATCCTGCGGATAGACCCCGCGAAGACCGTGGCGGCGGATCACGCTGTCACCCACCTTGGTTCCCAGGGTACGGCCCACGCTGGACACCTCCAGGCTATGGGTCAGCCGGGTACGGACGTAGTCACTCTGGGAGAGCGGAAAGACCTGGGTCTTGTCCTGCAGGCGCCGGAACGCGGAGGAAAATACGATGCGATCGAAGTCGCGCTGGAAATCGGTGCGCGCCTCGCTGTCGCTATGCCGCCCGGCCATCCCCAGGCGGCTACGGGAAAGCAGGCGATTCCAGTTCATGATTGTTTACCCTCGCGCTACCGTTTCCAGTTCCTCCTGCACGCCCAGCCAGGCTTCCTCTAACTGTTCCAATTCCCGGTCGGTCTGGCCCTGCTGCAACAACAATCCCTTAAGCCTGGCTTTGTTGGCATCCTCATACATGGCGGGCTCGGCCAAAGCGTTTACAATGTCGGCCTTGACGGCGGCAAGCCGCTCCATGCGCTGTTCCAGCGCCTTCACCTGCTGTTCCAGGGGACGCCGTTTGCCGGCAAGTTGGTTGCGCTGTTCCGCCGCCAGACGTTTCTGTTCCCGACGACCAGCGGCGCTATTGCCAGCATTATCGGTCGCGGCAGCATCCTTGGCGGTGCGCTGGCGTTCATTCAACCATTCCCGGTACACGTCCAGATCACCGTCAAAGGGCCGCACCCGGCTGTCGGCCACCAGCATAAAGGCATCGGTGGTGGTGCGCAGCAGATGCCGGTCATGGGAGACCACGATGAGGGCGCCCTGATAATCCTGCAGGGCCAGGGTCAACGCGTAGCGCATCTCCAGATCCAGGTGATTGGTGGGCTCATCCAGCAAGAGCAGGTTGGGGCGCTGCCGGACCAGCAGGGCCAAGGCCAGGCGGGCCTTTTCGCCGCCGGAGAACGGCGCCACCGGGATCACCGCCTGATCACCCGTGAAACCAAAGCCCCCCAGGAAATTGCGCAGGTCCTGGTCGGTAGTACGGGCATCCAGCGCCTGCAGGTGTTGCAGAGGGCTCCACTCGGGGCGCAATTGCTCCAACTGATGCTGGGCGAAATAGCCGATCGCCAATCCCTGGCCAGTGGTCAGGCGGCCACCCAGGAGAGGCACCCGGCCGGCCAACAGCTTGATGAGCGTGGATTTGCCAGCGCCGTTAGGTCCCAGCAACCCCAGTCGGGTACCGGGACTGATGACCAGACTGATGCCTTCCAGCACGATCCGCTCGGCATAACCCACCATCCCCTTGTCTAGCACCAGCAGGGGATCGGGCAGTTTTTCCGGTTCGGCGAAACTGAAATAAAAAGGCGAGTCGACATGCGCGGCGGCGATCCGCTCCATGCGCTCCAGCGCCTTGATCCGGCTTTGCGCCTGCCGGGCCTTGGTGGCCTTGGCCCGAAAGCGATCGACGAATCCCTGCAAATGGGCGATTTCCCGCTGCTGTTTCTCATAGGCGGCCTGTTGCAGGGCCAACCGGGCGGCGCGCTGAGCTTCGAAGGCGGTGTAGTCGCCACTGTAGAGGCGAATCTGGCGGCGCTCCAGATGAGCGATGTAATCCACGACGTTGTCCAGGAAATCCCGGTCATGAGAGATCAGCAGCAGTGTGCCAGGATAGCCGCGCAACCATTGCTCCAGCCATAACACCGCGTCCAGGTCCAGGTGATTGGTCGGCTCGTCCAACAACAGCAGATCCGAGCGGCACATCAGCGCGCAGGCCAAATTCAGGCGCACCCGCCAGCCACCGGAAAATTCGGCCACGGGGCGTTGCAACTGATCGGCACTGAACCCAAGGCCCGCCAGCAGCCGCCCGGCCCGGGACCGTGCCGCATACCCATCGATGGCTTCGAAGTGGCCATGCAGTTCCGCCAGTCGAGTACCATCATGAGCGGCCTCGGCTGCCAGGAGAGCAGCTTCGACAGCCCGCAGTTCAGTATCGCCGTCCAGGACATATTCGATAGCGGGAATCGTCAGCGCCGGCGTCTCCTGAGCCACATGCGCGATGGTCAACCGCGGCGGTAGTTCCAAATCGCCGCTGTCCTGGTGGAGTTCCCCCTTCAGCAGAGCGAAGAGCGTGGACTTGCCGGACCCGTTGGCGCCGATGACACCCACTCGCTGACCGGGATAGATGGTCAGGGACAGGTCTTCGAAGAGGGGCTTGCCACCCCGTTGCAGGCAGAGTCCACGCAGTATCAACATGGGACGGAGTGTAGCAGTTTGGGCGAGTGACGGGCAGCCCCGCCGGTATTCACTCGGCCTGTTCCAGCCACTGCAAAATGCCCTGCCACTGCTCCAGATCCTTCGCCACCCGCCAACGCGGTAGGTCAAACAGAGTCGTGCCGTCCAGTGCCATCTGCACGTAAATCTGCGCGTCGCGGATTAACCCCGCTACCGGCAAGTCCAGTGTTCTGAAGAAATCCTGCAACTGTTCAAGCGCCAGAGTGCGACTGTGAACGCGGCTGCCGATCAAAGCCAGCGGGCATTTGCCCTTGCGGACCTTTTTCAGCTCCCCCAAAAGGGTGATGAAATCTCCGGTCGATTCAGTGTCGAAGGGGGATGGCTGCACGGGAATGAGCGCCTGATCTACATGTTTGACGGCAATCTTGAGGCGGTCGCCGTGCATGCCAGCGGGGGCATCCAGAATGACGACTTCAGGTTTAAAACCGAAATCGAGTTCCTGTTCGTGGCGACCATCCCAAGGATGTATGGTAGGCAACCGCGCCGGCCGCCGGGCCAGCCAGTGGGATGCCGAGCGCTGGCGATCCAGGTCCGAGAGTATCACCCGCTGGCCTTGGCGGGCAAAATAGCCGGCCAGATTGATGGCCAGCGTGGTTTTGCCGCAGCCGCCCTTGGGGTTAGCAATTAATATCGTTTTCATGCCATTTACCTTTCACATCCGGTATGCTCCCTGATTATGAACGAAACCACACTCAAATCACTTATCGCCAAACGTTTCCGAGGTTTTCTTCCCGTAGTCGTGGATGTTGAAACTGGGGGCATCAACCCCAAGACCGATGCCTTGCTGGAAATCGCCGTTGTGATCCTGCGTATGGATAACGAGGGTAATCTGCACCCCTCCCAGACTGTGGCCCGGCATGTCGAACCCTTTGCCGGTTCCAACCTGGAGCCTGCTTCCATGGCCGTGAACGGCATCGATCCCTATCACCCGTTCCGCTGCGCCCTACCCGAAAGCGCGGCCATCAATATCATTTTCAAAGAAGTACGCCGGGAGGTGAAGGGGTCGGGCTGCACCCGTGCCATATTGGTTGGGCACAATGCCTTCTTCGATCTGGGTTTTTTGAATGCGGCGGTGGTCCGCAACGATATCAAACACAATCCTTTCCATCCGTTCAGCAGTTTTGATACGGTCACCCTTGCCGGTCTGGCTTATGGCCAAACAGTGCTGGCCAGGGCCGTCAATGCGGCGGGCATTCCCTGGGACACCCGCGAGGCGCATTCCGCCGTCTACGATGTGCAACGTACCGCAGAATTGTTCTGCGACGTCGTCAACCGCTGGAAGGACATGGGTGGCTGGCTGCCGGAAAGTTACGCCTAACTCCCTTATACCGTTCCGGGTGGAGGGCCCGCCGGTTTGGCGCTACTCTAATGCTCACCGTCAGTACAGCGCAACGTATCCCGTCGGCACCCGCATTCTAATGGAATTGCCGTCCGTATCCTCCAATCCGCGAGTCTACCCTTTCTTGATAGTGTAGCACCGTCTGCTATAATACCATCCATATAGATGGCAAGGGGATGGTGATGAGTGTACATTATCTGCGGTCGAAAGCGGGCGAAACCGAAAAGATTACGATCAACCTGGGGATGATCGACCTGGGGATGATCGATTTGTTGGTGCAGGAAGGGTTTTATTCCAACCGCACTGACTTCATCCGGACCGCGATTCGCAATCAACTCACCACGCATGCTGAGGTGGTCAAGCAAACGGTGGCCCGCAAGACCTTGGCCCTCGGCCTGCAGCACTACACCCGCGACGACCTTGAGGCAGTGCAGGCGGCTGGACAGAAGCTCCAGATCCATGTGCTGGGCCTGGCCAGCATTGCCGAGGATGTGTCCCCTGAACTGGCTCGGGCCACCATCGACTCCGTCATCGTGCTGGGCGCCTTGCATGCCACTGCGGCGGTCAAAGCCGTTTTAGCCGATCGAATCCACTAACCAGCATTGCCGCCACCACACGGACACGGACGCCGCTAGCGCACGCCGAATGCGATCGTGGTACCTGGCGACGCCGGGTTTGCTGACGATATCCCCCGCACAATGGGGATCAGATCCTAAAGCCTGCCCAGCATGAAGGGGCGGTGTTCCAACAGCAAGGAGACCATGGGTATGAACGAAAGAATGCGCGCTGGGATGCTCGAAGCCACCCGCTTGACCCGTGCGGGTCTACTCCTCGAGGCGACTGCCACCATTCAACGCACGCTGCAGGGCATGCTGACGCCGGATACTGCGGCTGGCACCACCGGTCGAAGCACGGATGCCCCTATCGAGGGCACCTTCCACGTCATCGATGCCGCCTCAGTCCCTTCTGAGGTGTCCGTGCCGGGGCCGGATCGCTACCCCTGCACCGCCACAACGGCGGCACTCCCGCCACCCGGCGGTACGGATGCACCTCATGAGCGTAAGCACGCAGCTACTGCACTGACCGAGACCCAACCGTCCCCACGGGCAGCGGGGCCCGCCGAGGACCCCACGATCGGCCAGCCTCTCCGCGCGAGCGAACGAGCTGAAGCTCAATCATGTGTGTCCAGACCACTCACACGTTTGCGTGCCATACTGCGCCCGCATGGGCGAGGATACGACGGGCCAGCGTCCCGGGCCAGGCCCATCCCCGACCGAACACGCGGCCTGGTGCCGGAGGGAGGGCGGTTTCTCAGGGAATCCTACACTAACCAGGCTGGCACTCGTGCCTACAAACTGTATATCCCCAGTGGCTACCGCGGGCAAGCGTTGCCCCTGGTCGTCATGCTCCATGGCTGTACGCAGACCCCCGAGGATTTCGCCGCCGGAACCCGCATGAATGAGTTCGCCGAAGCACACCAGTGCTTCGTGGTTTATCCCGCTCAGGCGCGCGCCGCCAATGGGTCGAAGTGCTGGAATTGGTTCCAGACGGCTGACCAGCACCGTGGCCAGGGAGAACCGTCTCTGATTGCCGGCATCACGAGCCAGCTCGTCAGGACCTATCACCTCGACGCGCGGCGGGTCTACCTGGCTGGACTATCAGCCGGCGGGGCGATGGCTGTCATCATGGGGATGACTTACCCCGATCTTTATGCGGCCATCGGCATCCATTCCGGACTTGCCTACGCGCTCGCCCACGACCTCCCCTCCGCGCTCACCGCAATGCAACAGGGTGGGGCAACCCCCGCCCACCAGCCGGGCCACGGCATCGAAGGAGCGGCCTTATGCCCGCGGGTTGTCCCAACCATCGTGTTCCACGGAGATCGAGATGCCATGGTGCACCCGCGTAACGGTGACCAGGTTATCGCGCAATGGGCAGCCATCCACGCGGGCGGGGAGCCACTCACTGCGGCAAAGACGAACCTGCAGGTAACGATGCAGCGGGGTCAGGTGCCTGATGGCCATGCCTACACCCGTACCCTCTACCAGGACGCGAGCGGGCAGATTATTTTGGAGCAGTGGTTGGTCCATGGAGCCGGTCACGCGTGGTCGGGTGGGAGCCCCAATGGCTCGTTTACCGATTCCCAGGGGCCCAACGCCGCGCAGGAAATGATTCGTTTTTTCTATGCGCACCCTCAGCGCGAGACGCTATTGCCGGCGACCGACAACCCTGCGCAGTAACCTCATTGTTTGACGCCCCCGCGCTGGTTGGCACCGCACCGCTCCAGGTATTCCGCGATGAACCGCCTTTATATGCCTGGTAACGGTGCCATTACTCGCCCTTGGCGACTAGCGCGTCCTCGCGGCTTGGCGCCCACTCTCCCGCACCAGTCATTGCGCCCAGTCTCAGGCCAGCGGGCCCGGCTCAGGCTGCCAGTAACCATGGGCGAGTGACGATGGCAACGACCATAATCCGCCAAATCTTCCTGCTCAGCAGTTAGCTGCTGCCAGTAATCGCAGGTTTCACAGCGGCGGGTAGTCATGCCTTGCTCGCCAACTGGGCATCCTTCGTAAGACAGGTTTCACTTTTAATTTGAATGGCCATCGTGCGCACCGAGTTAATTTACTTCCGATCTCACCCGAACCGATCGGAGGCCCGCGGCGGAAGGCGTCGGATAATCTTGCACTAAGTTATTGTATGCGCTGGCGCGCCCGACAGGATTCGAACCTGTGACCTTTGGCTCCGGAGGCCAACGCTCTATCCACTGAGCTACGGGCGCTTCGCTCGCAACCGCAAGGATACCTCCGTTACACGTTGCCGTCTATGCTCGGGGTGCTCTTTTCCGATGCATACCAGTTTCCAGGGAAACCCTGATACCGCTATAATGCAGTGTCTTTAAACATTTATAGAATCCATAATAATTCACTTGCCCTTCGATCACCGATACCCCGGCGGAATCCTATCTCGAGTCTTACCTGTTGGCTCGGATAGTGGGTTACTTTGAATTCAGAATTTTAGTAATGCGTGCGGAGGCTCTCCGGATGGCGCAAATCATTTTGAAGAGGTGAAAGTGTGAACCAGCAAGACAAGTCTTTCTTGATCACGTTTACCACCGTACTGTCGGTGTTGTTGATAATAACCGTTGCCATATTCCTGGCAGCGCGTATGGTTTCTCTGGTTTCCGTGGCTCCCGATGACGGCGTGCGGAAGCAGGCGACCGCCGAAGAGCGTATCAAACCGGTCGCCAAAGTGGCGGTAGCCGGCGCTTCCGCGCCACAAGCCACCAAGGCGGCTGCTACCTCCGCACCCGTGGCAACGCAAACAGCGTCGGCAAAACAACCGGGAGAGGATACCTTTAACGCGGCGTGCGCTGCCTGCCATACCGCAGGCGTGCTGGGTGCCCCGAAACTGGGTAGCAAGGAAGACTGGGAACCCCGCTTTGCGCAGGGCCTGGATACTCTGGTCAACCACGCTGTCAATGGCATCCGCTCCATGCCGGCCAAGGGTGGCAATCCTGCCCTGACCGAGCAGGATATCAAGAACTCCATTACTTATATGCTGCAGAAGAGTTCCATCAAGGTCGAAACAACTGGAACCGCGGTGGCTGCCGCCCAACCCGCTGCGCCCGTTCCAGCGGCCGCCGCTCCTTCGGTACCCGCTCCTGGCGCCGCTGCTCCTGCTTCGGTTGCCGCGGCGCCAGCGCCCGTTAAGCCGGAAAGCACTCCCGCCGCCCAGGAGCCCCTGCAACGCGATGCCCTGCTGGCTGTTCAGCAAGCCGCGAAAGCCGCTCAGGAGGCCGCCGGCGCTGCCCGTGAGGCGATGGCCGCCGCTCGAGAAGCCTTGGCTGCCGCCAAGGAAGCGACTGCTGCCGCCAAGGCGGCTGCTAGTCAACCCATCCCAGTTCCAGCCCCAGCCAAGGAAATCAAGCCAGCGCCGACCCCCGAACACGCGGCGCCGCCGGCCAAAGAAATCGCGCCAACTCCCGCTCCTGCGGTCCCGGAACATGCGGCGCCGCCGGCCAAGGAAACCCCCGCTCCCGCGACTCCAGGACATGCCGCGCCGACCATGCAAGAGACTGCGCCGTATCTCGACCAGCAACAGGGTGCAGCTGCCCTTTCCCTGCCGGTTGGCATCGATTTGGCGCGTGGCAGACAACTCTACAACACGGCCTGCATCATCTGTCATCGAACCGGTGTAAACGGTGCACCGAAACTGGATGATAAGGTTGCCTGGGCTCCCCGCCTTGCCCAGGGCTTTAACTCCCTGGCTAACTATTCCCTGCACCGCTACAAGGGTATGCTGACGATGGATGTAGCCGATAAGGATATCGTCTCCGCAGTTGGCTACATGGTGTCAGTGGTTCAGTAGGCTTACGGAGCTTAAAGATGGGGGATGTGTGCATAGTCCACCCACCCCCCATCAATCCGTTACTTATCGCGCGTGGCATCGTCTCCCGGCCTGGTCGCCGACGTCAGCAACGGACTGATCAGATCCAGGGGAAGGGGGAAAACCACCGTGGAATTATTTTCCGCCGCGATGTCGTGGAGGGTTTGCAGGTAGCGGAGTTGCAGGGCCTGGGGCTGGCGAGCGATGATCATAGCCGCCTGCAGTAGTTTTTCGGCGGCCTGGAATTCACCTTCGGCGTTGATGATCTTCGCGCGCCGCTCACGCTCGGCCTCGGCTTGGCGGGCAATGGCGCGGATCATGCTTTCGTCCAGGTCCACGCGTTTTATCTCCACCTTAGAGACCTTGATACCCCAGGCATCGGTTTCGGTATCCAGGATGTTTTGGATATGGGTATTGAGTCTCTCCCGCTCCGCCAGCATTTCATCCAGTTCGTGCTGGCCCAGAACTGAGCGCAGCGTCGTCTGCGCCAGTTGGCCAGTGGCGGCATAATAGTCTTCTACCTGGATGATGGCCCGCTCGGGATCAACCACCCTAAAGTAAAGTACCGCGCTCACCTTGACCGAGACGTTGTCGCGGGAGATCACATCCTGGCTGGGCACATCCATGACGATCGTGCGCAGGTCCACCCTCCTCATTTTCTGGACAATGGGGATGATGATGATCAACCCTGGCCCTTTAACTATCTGAAAACGGCCCAGGAAGAAAATCACGCCTCGCTCATATTCGAACAGAACCTTGATGGAGGCCGCAACCAGCGCGCCAAGCAGGACAACCGCAATGAGTAGCAGATTTGAAAAGATTCCGATCATGATTGTTCTCCTTTGTTCAGGGGTTGCACAAAAAGCACCAGGCCAGCGCGCCCGCTAATCCGCACCGGTTGGCCTTTGACCAGTGGTTGTTCACAGCGGGCCAGCCAGGACTCGCCGCGGACCCAGACCCGACCTTCGCCCTGGAAGTTGTCGGCAACCACGGCCGTGGCGTTCAGTAACTCCGCATCCCCGCTCACCACGGGGCGGCGCCGTTGGCGGATCAACATAGTGCCAAGACCGCTGATGACAGCGCCGCTGGCCAGCGCGAAGCCGAGGATAAGCCCCAAAGGAACCTCGTAACCGGGTCCCGTTTCGTCCCACAATATCAGGGAACCTATAACGAAGGCGGCGATGCCGCCCAGTCCCAAGGCACCGAAGCTGGGCAGGAATGCTTCGCCGATCATGAACATCAGTCCAAGCAGGACGAGCGCCAACCCAGCATAATTGATAGGCAACACCTGAAAGGCGAACAAGGCCAACAGCAGGCAGATACCACCCAGCACACCGGGCACCACGACGCCGGGGCTGGACAGCTCGAAGAACAGCCCATAGACGCCGATCAGCATCAAAATATAAGCCACTTGCGGATGAGTGATCATCGCCAGGAGGCGGTTGCGCCAGTCAGGGGAGATGGTTTCGACCGCTGCGCCCTCGCTATCGAGGGTGTGTTCCATTTCCGCTGTTCGCACCACCCGCCCCTGAATCTGCTTCAGCAGATCCGTCACATCGACGGCGATCACGTCGATCACGCCCCGCTCCGAAGCCTCCTTGGCACTCAGACTGGCGGCGTCGCTGACGGACTGCTCGGCCCATTCCGCATTGCGCCCGCGCAACTGGGCCAGAGAACGGATATAGGCACGGGCATCGTTAACCATCTTGTGCTCCAGCGTCGATTTCGGCGCGCTGGCCGGTTCCTTCTTGGCGAGTGGTTGGTCGGAAAGTGATTCTCCTTCCTTTTTGGGTTGCTGGTCGGCCGGTTTATCGGCTTGCCGGTCTCCCGGCACGGGCGGTTCGGGCAGCCCACCGATTTGCACCGGCGTGGCGGCCCCTAGGTTGGTGGCCGGCGCCATGGCGGCGATATGGCTGGCGTAGAGAATATAGGTGCCGGCGCTGGCGGCACGGGCGCCGCTGGGGGCTACATAGCTAGCCACTGGCACTGTTGAAGCGAGAATGGCTCGAATGATATCGCGCATGGAGCTGTCCAGCCCGCCAGGCGTATCCATGCGCAGGATGACCAACCGCGCGCCGTCCCGCTGAGCGCTTTCCAGGCCGCGCAACACGAAGTCGCTGGCAGCGGGGCCAATGACGCCCTGTAATTCCAACACCACAACCTTGCTCTCCGCATGCACCAAACAGGGTAGGAGCAACAACCCCACCATCAAGAGGACCATACGCAGCGTGGGCATCGATAACCCTCTTGGCAACTCCCAGCAAACTGTTGGTCTTTCAACAGGCTGGTTTAGTTCACAGGATTGCGGCGATCAACGGGCAGGGAAGGTGTTTGTCGCTCCCAGCGAATCAGGGCTGGCGTTCCAGGTATTCGCGCACCGAGAGCACTTGACCCGTGTAACGCATGGGATCATCCGCCAGAAGTGCGCAGAGCGCGCGGCCGGGTAGTTCCGCGGACCGCGCCCAGTCATCCACCGCCTGTCTGGGGTACATGCGGCGCACGGTATCGGTGGCGCTGACAGCGGGCGAGAGAGAAACGCAGGCGATGCCATGCGCTTTCAGTTCCGCGCCTAGCCCTAAGGTCAGCCGGTCGAGCCCGGCCTTGGAAACCCCGTAAGGAACATTGAGAAAGCCAGTACGCACCGCCGCCCCGGAAGTAATGTTGACGATCATGCCCTTGCCTTGCCGAATCATGGTCGGCACCACGGCCCGGCAGCACAGGAAGGCGCCCCCCAGATTGGTATCCAGAATGTCCCGCCACAGCGCCGGCGTGGTATCGGTAAAAGCCACGTTGCCCACCATGAGGCCGGCGTTGTTCACCAGCACGTCCACGCGTCCGCAACGGTCCAGCACCTGTTCCACCATGGCCGCAACCTGGGCCTCATCCCGCACATCCACCGGCACCGCCAGCGCCTTGCCACCGGCCGCCTCGATCAACCGCACCGTCTCTTGGATGGTGTCCGGACGGCCAGACCCGGTAGTCCGCGCTGCCGCTATTACTATAGCGCCACGCTGAGCCACCGCTAACGCCATAGCCCGACCCAAACCGCGGCTGGCGCCGGTGATGATGATGACCTGATCTTTCAGCATGCTTCAGCCTTGCAGCGCAGTTCGAATCCTTTCGGCGATTTCCCGGATCTCATCGAGATCGCCAGGACCACGGCCATGGGCGCCGGTGCGCTTCCCCAGGCGCATGGGGACCACATGCACGTGGTAATGGAACACGGTCTGCCCGGCGGCAGCGCCATTGAACTGACCGATGCGAATACCGTCCGGCTGAAGCGCATGCTGGACGGCCAGCGCGATACGTTGGGTGGTCAGACTGACGGCGGTGAGGGTGGGTACGTCGATCTGCAGCAGGCTTTCAAAGTGTTCCCTGGAGATGACCAGGGTATGGCCCGCACTGGCCGGATTGATATCCATGAAGGTGAGGGTGACCTCATCCTCGTGGACCTTTATAGCTTGGGCGGCGCCCTTGACGATCTTGCAGAAGATGCAGTTTTCCTCTCGCTTCATAGACTTCCCCCGCAACCGTTGTTTAACGACTTTCCCCGTTCCCGAGGATTAGATTTTATGAAAAGCGTTGATGCCCAAGGTTTCCAGGATCGCTGTATACGAACAGCCGTCATCAATGCCATCCGCGCCCGTCGCCGCTGTTTATCCCCAACAGCCCGACTCTTTACCTATCGGTTCAGTGTCGCCCGGTCCTCTTCTATTCAGTGCTATCACCATCGTTGTTTCATAAGTATTCACTTTATCCTTCATAAGGTTTATTGGTTTCATTAATCTGTGCGCTAGCGCACAGATGCGTGCTAGGAAAAGGTGTTATCTTTTTTTAAGATTATATTTCCAACATAGTATATAGTATAAGGAGAAGCACCATGCCGTTGATTCAATTAGTGATTGTCTTAGTCGTCTTCGGGGTACTCCTATGGGCGATCAATAACTACATACCGATGGACGCTACCATCAAGAAAATCTTGAATGTGGTCGTCATCCTGGTAGTGGTTCTCTTTATATTAAGTGCCTTTGGGATCTTGGGTTCCATGCCAGGAATGCGCGTAGGGTAGCTGATTAACAAGTAAGAGTTTATCGGTGGGAGGAGACAAGATGAATGCAATTAAGATTGCAGCCATCGCGCTGATTGTAGCTGGCGTTTTGGGCTTGGTGTACGGCAGTTTCAGCTACACCAAGGAGACTCAGGAGGCCAAGCTGGGTCCACTCGAACTGACGGTTAAGAACCAGCAGACGGTCAACGTCCCGGTCTGGGCTGGCGTGGGGGCGATAGTGGCTGGCGCGCTGCTGCTGCTCGTGCCCAAAAACCGCTAGCTCCCGCACTAGAGGCGCCTAGCCTTCCGCGCCTCGCCGCAGCGGGTTCGTTACGCTGGGCGGCCGATTTCGAACCAGTGAACCGAATACGACAGTTTGGTCGTGGAAGCATGATCCGCCATGAAAGAACGTGCGCAGTCAGTGGCGGAAGAAATCGCCAACAGCGTCAGCCACGGCATAGGCTTACTGGCGGCGGCGGTATCGGTTCCGTTTCTCATTCTGGCCACGGCCCGATACGGTAGCGCCGTGAACGTGGTAGCCGCGAGCATCTTCGCCGCCACAGTGGTTTTGCTGTACTTCACCTCAACTCTTTATCACGCCTTGCCGCACGGCAGGGCGAAGCGGATATTCCGGAAGCTCGACCATGGAGCGATCTATCTGTTAATCGCCGGAACCTA
Organism: uncultured Gammaproteobacteria bacterium; assembly: GCA_963696325.1. Taxonomy (GTDB): domain Bacteria; phylum Pseudomonadota; class Gammaproteobacteria; order Competibacterales; family Competibacteraceae; genus CAVOJV01. The sequence goes on along the minus strand of CAVOJV010000044.1, from coordinate 28,706 downwards.
CACGCCGTTCTCGCTTGGCGTACTGAACGGCGGCTGGGGCTGGACGCTGTTTGCCCTAAGCTGGGCACTTGCCGCGGTCGGGCTGGTGCTGAAGGGGTCCGACAGGTTGTCCAATCCCATCCTCTCCACCGGCCTTTATCTGGTCATGGGATGGCTCATTCTGATCGCGGTCGCTCCATTGATTTCGCGCGTACCGACAGCGGGTCTGCTGTGGTTGGTGGGGGGAGGCCTGGCTTACACCGCGGGCGTGGCTTTCTTTGCAATAGACGGCCGTCTGCGGTACGGTCACTTCTTCTGGCATCTGTTTGTCTTGGCGGGCACCGCGTGCCATTTCTGTGCGGTGCTTTGGTATTCAGTCTAAATCACGGTTAAGCCCACCCGATTACCCACAACTTACCCGTCACCGGCATACACGCCACGGCCGGCCTCCAGCGCGATGGCAAATGCTCTGACCTTCTGCATGCCTTCCCAGAGGGCTTTGGGACCGGGATGACCGTCGTGCTTGCGGCCGAGAAACCCGCCGAAGCCGGCGATCAGGCGCACCCTCTGGCCCAAGGGCGGGGGCATTTCCGGCGGCGGGCAGCGATGGGCGACGATCCAGGCGGCCTGCCATTCCTCGGGATCGAACACCACGTCGCACGGCAGGTTCGGGCAGTCCCGCCCCCAAGTGACCAAGTGCAGGATGCGCCAGGCGATGATCAGATAAATCACCAAGGCCCGCTCCAATCGCTCCAGGGTGCCCAGTTGCAGCGCCTCGACCCGGCAGCCCGATGTCCAGATCCGGAAAAACATTTCCACCCGCCAGCGGCGACGGGGTGCGATTCAAAGTGATGCAACGATGGGCTGACCGGTCCCGGCCGCTTGTTTTTCGGCCCGTTGCCAATAGGCCTCCCATTCGTGGTTGGCGCGGTTTAACCGCAGGGCTAACATGGCTTCGACATGTACCGGCGACCACCACGCCCCGGGGCGTTTGAGCCGTTGTTGAATAATATAGCGGTGGGCGCTCTCAATTTCCCCAGAGCCAATGGGCAGGCCCTGCTGGATAGCACCTTGATATACTTCACACGGCCAGAGCTTGAACTTTTTTGAAGGACTGAAAGTTGAACGTCAGCAACGAACTCAGTGCCTGTTTGTGGGTCGTTTGGGTGTTCGCTAAACAGGCTTCAATCGCCTGGGTGAACGCGGTAAAGTCAGCGTAGTACTTTGAGTAAAGACAGTGCTTTTTGACAAACTTCCAGAGCCGCTCGATCAAGTTCAAGTTGGGCGAATACGCCGGTAAGTAGAGTAACTCGATGTCGAGCGAGGCGGCGACAGATTGTACCAGGGTACAGCGCTGGTAGCGGGCATTGTCCAAGACGAGGGTAATGGGGACCTGCAACCCCAATTCAACCAGCTTACACAGCAATTGGCAAACACTCTCGGAGTTGATGTAGGTCAGATTGGTGACGGTGATGATCTCATGCGTGACCGCATTCAAGGCCCCCAGGACATTGAAGCGTTGCCGCCCGCTCGGGGCTTTGATCCAGCACCGGGCAAAACACCAGAGATACCCCAGAAACGCGCCGAAGACAAAATGGGCCGCATCCACAAAAAAGACCGCTCGCTCACCGGCGTGCGCTTCGGCTAAGCGCGGCTCCAACTTTTTTTTGATACTCCTCTTGCGCCTGCGGATCGGCTTTGGCCGGTAGCAACCCCACCTTGCGGCATTTCAGCCCAAATTGCTTGAGAAACACACGGACCTGAGTCGGACTCCGGCGGATACCGGTCAGCGTTTCGAGCACAACGACGGCTTCCTTGATCGTCTGGGGCGGGTGCTCCCGCAGGTGTGCTTCAAGGGTGTCACGATGCGCACTCAGGGCGCTCTGGGGGCGATGAAACGATAGTTGTTTTAGCGCCTCTACACCCCCGGCTTGATACCGTTTCAGGTACGCGCGTAAGGTATTGCCGCTGAGACGGCACAGGCGAGCGATCTGCTGGTGCGGTACCCCCTGACTCTTCAACCACAGCACTTCCATCCGCTGCTGCACCCGTGGATGCGGATGATGGTAGCGCTCGTGGTTCAACGCCTGTCGGTCTGCCTCACTGAATTCAAGCCGGAGCATCGGATTGTCGCCCTGTTTGCCAACCTCATTGGTTGCTCCTCAGCATAAGAGAATTCGGGGCTTTCTTAAACCTCAAGCTACTACCGTTCTAAGTATAATCCAGATAATCCAGTCGGTTACGCAAATAGCGATCACAAGCGGTCACCGGATCATCCTCCTGATCAGCCCTGACGAATGGCGCCAACACGTCCAGGACCGCCGCCACCTGGTTGGCTTTCAGCCGCTCTTTCTGCACGTCCAGCCACGCCTGGGCATGATCCGCGGCGCACACCGGCGCGGCGGCGCTCAGATAGTCGCAGACATGGAAGAAATCGATCAAATAATCGGGATAGGGAGAAGCCTCACGGCTCCCCCCTCCCACACCACCGGACGTACGGGTCACGTATCCGGCGATTCGATAAATTAATTCCTACCTCGCCGCTAGACTCGGTAGTCCCAATTGATTGAAGTATTGTACGGGCAGGGCTATTCCTATTGCCGGTGTTTTCGACAGTCGCCACGGACCATGGGCTGATTTCGCCATGTTCCACGCTTCCTGCTCTACTTACCCCGCGTTTCCGCAGTTCTCGGTATCCCTTCCTACCCCACTGTTTCCAGAGATAGCAACGCAATTTGCGTCGTACCCATTTGTCGATATCGCGCAGAGGACTCAGCACTTCGGCTATCCCGAAGTACGCTTTCCATCCAAGCAGGGCTTTTCTCAGCTCGGCAACGATATTTCCAATTCTGGTGCCTCGTGTACGACGAGTGATTTCCCGTACTCGGTTCTTGAGCTTCTCTATGGCTTTATCTGCCACTTTCAGCTTCGCACCGTTTCGGCTCCCCGTAAAACCCAGAAATTTCCGATTCCAGGGTTTATCCACCGCGCTCTTCAGCGGATTCACTGTGAGTCTCAGTGAGTCATTTACAAAGCGCGTCACGCTTGCCATTACCCTTTCGCCCGCTCTTTTGCTTTTGACCTGAATCTGGAAGTCATCTGCATAACGGACAAAACGGTGTCCACGCCGTTCCAGTTCCCAATCTAGTTCATCCAGCACCACATTTGCCAGGATTGGGGGTGTGATTCAAAGTGATGCAACGGTAGCCTGACCGGTTCCGGCAGCTTCTTTTTCGGCCCGTTGCCAATAGGCCTCCCACTCGTGATTGGCCCGATTCAGCCGGAGCGCCAACATCGTCTTGCCATGATCGGGCGACCACCAGGCGCCGGGGAGTTTGAGCCGTTGCTGGATAATGTAGCGGTGGGCACTCTCGATTTCCCCCGATCCAATCGGTAGACCTTGCTGGATCGCCCCCTGATAGTCGAGTTGATCCAAGCGGTTGCGAAGGTAGCGATCACAGGCGGTCACCGGGTCGTCGTCATCAGCCCTCACGAACGGCGCTAAGGCGTCCAACACGGCCGCGACTTGGTGAGCTTTCAGCCGCTCGTTTTGCCCGTCCAACCACGCTTGCGGATGCTCGAGGGCACCCACTGGGGCGGCTTCGCCCAGATATTCACACACAGGAAAGAAATCGATTAAATAACTCCCCTGGGTCCCAAATTGGAGTTCCACCTGGTTCGCAATCCACGGCGCGCCAGCGCCGCCCGCGTGCAGGTGACTGCCCGGGCCGAACCCGGCTTTCGCCGCACAACGCCCCCACTGCCGCCCGCTTTCTGCAACCCCACCCACAAAAGTCCCGCCGCACACCGGGGTCACCCTACCGTTAGGGTGAACCAGATTCAGCCGCACTTCTTTCCAACTCAGCATCTTGCCCTTGCGTGGGTCTTCAGCCTCCGGGGACGGCTCCACCACCGGCCCCCTCGAGCCATCCAGCTCCCCGATAAAGAGGCCCGCCGCCGTCCCCGGTTCGATCACCCGCGCCACTGCTTGTTCGTAGCTGCATTCGGCAGGATGTTCCGTCGTCCGTTGCACCGTACTGACCGGCCTCTCAATTCCGTAATGTTCCTTCAACTTGGCCGCCCCCGGCCCAAACGCCGCATCCGCCCCAAAATCCGTCATCACCCGCGGTAACGGCAGCGAACTACCCCGGCAACTCACCCCCGCCAAGGCCCTGCACGGCCGCTCGATGCCCGTGCCGTTCCGCCAGCGCGGTTCGATCCCCTCGATCGGACCCAAGGGGGTGTACCAATACCGTTTTTTTTCCCGCCCGGCCGCCAGTCGGACTCCGCTTGAGCGACCCCTACACGCTTCTCCACCCCGCGTTCCGCCCAGGCCGTCAGCGCGTCGTGGCCCCTCTGGCGCAGCTCGTCGCTCACGCGCCGTTCCGCCGCATCGGCTGTTGCACAGTCGCCCGCCGCAGCCTCCACCACCGCCCACAGACTTTCCATCCGGGCCCGTAAGTGCGGGTGACGATTCAAGCGCTCTAACAATCTCTGGTCGCGGTCCGTGGTCAGCATGGGGGTCTCCTTGGGCGGTATCAGTAGGCAATACGGTATTATGAGGCCTGAATCACTTTGAATCCCACCCTTATAGGACTTACGCATTGACAGGAAGTTGAAATTGTGGATTGAGGTGCTCCAAGTTAGGGGTGAACGTTTGGATGAATGCAGCAATGATTTCATTAAACAACTCACGCTTTAAGCGATAACAATTACGAATCACGTCGTTGGCGCGTAGTCGCTGCAATTGCACATAGCCACAGATCGCTGCAAAAATATGATTGCGAATCGCGGTGGGTTGGCGGACCTGAAAATGCTCAATGTGGCAAACTTGTTTGAGCGTCCGATGATAGTGCTCGATTTGCCAGTGCTGGTCATGGAGTTTGAGAAACGCGGCACGATCAACCGTCGCCCATGCCTCATCATTCGGCTGGTACAAGGCATCATGGCGTGGCTGGTTTTTTAACCACGTCCGAAACCCCTTGACCGTGCCGAATCCTCGTAAGTAGACGAGTAAGCCGTCTTCGGGGATCGTGCGCTGCTGAACCTGTGACCATTGCCCTTTTTCAATAGAAACCAGACGGTTACTTTCTAGCGCCAAAAGAAATCCCTGATGATGGTTTTTAATCATCTGGAGATTGTCCTGGCTACTTGTAACGGCCCGATAACATAACTCAAAGGAACCGAGAACATCCGTCGTTTCGGGACCAGATTAACTGAGAATATCCGGGCACCAGGGACCCCATTATGTGAGAATGAGACCACCTTCGCTGAGAACAGACCGAGAACATCGGCCAGGAACCACCTCGCTGAGAATGACTACAGTAGCACACCGGCCGCCAATAGCTCTTGATGAAGCTCCTGCGCTCGGCCTGGTGGCAGTTGACCACGCAGGAAGCAGCGAATCTCGCGAGGTTTGGCATTGAGGATTTCCGACAGCACCTTCACGTTGTAACCATTGCGCATCAGTCTCGCCTCCGTTGCGTCAAGGTCAATCGCCAGCACGCTCTCGATCGTATCCGCGTCGATCGGTTTTTGTCCGACCCGGTAACCTTCTTCGAAAGCCAAGCTCAGATATTTTTCGAACTGTAACGGAGTGGCGAGTCGGTCGCACAGCAGGGTCGCGGCTATCCCAAAGAAGCGCGTGCCACCGCCGGAGACCTTCTTCCTGGAGCGTGACGAGATGGAAACGCTCTTCGCCAATCTGCCGAAGGAAGGCCGCTTCGCGCTGCGCGACCGCGCGTTGCTGCTGTTTCTCTACAACACAGGGGCGCGAGCGCAGGAGGTCGCGGACTTGCGAGCCAATAACCTGGAGATGACATCCCACCCACGGGTTCATCTGCATGGTAAAGGTGATAAGTGGCGTGTCTGCCCGCTGTGGACGAAGACTTCATCGCTACTGAAGCAACTGCTCGGCGAGCAGCCAACGGGTAGGGAGTCAGACCGACCGGTATTCAGCTCGCTCCATGGTCAGCCGCTGACGCGGCACGGGATCTATAAAATTGTGCGTCGTCACACTAACGGACTGGCAACACAGGGAGCGAACCTCACAGCCCGTCGAGTCTCGCCGCATGTCTTTAGACATAGTACAGCGGTGGCTTTACTGGAGTCAGGCGTGGAGCTCAATGTGATTCGCGGTTGGCTGGGTCACGTCGGACTGGATACCACCCATCGGTATGCAGAGATCAACATCCGCATGAAGGAAAAAGCTCTCGCCGCTTGTGAACCGCCGGTTTCCGCTTCTGCGGGATCCCCGAGAAAAGCAATCTGGCGGGACGATCCGTCGCTGTTGAAATGGCTGCAATCGCTCTAAGCGTTATGTGGCCGATACGCAGGCACCGGGCCGTGCCTTCGCCCCCAGCAGCATCAGTGGCTACATAACCAAGGCGGCAACATTTCCTGGAATATGTTCCGTGGAACATATTCCAGGTAGATCATCAGGGGGATACCCTGAAACGGGAAAGCTTCGTCATGCTTGGGGCGCATGGCATTGAATAAAAAGTGCAGGGCTGATGCGACGTCTTCGCCGTAGACACAATGGTATTCCTGGTACGCCACCCCGCTGCGATCGTCGACGACACTGAACAGCATCAGTGTCGGTGGCTTCTGGTCGTCACGCACCCATGCGGGCTTTTTGAGGTGCTTGAGGTCGGACGGGCTGAGATCGAATTGCCAGCAATCGTTGCTATGTTCGGCCTGGAAATGGACGGCGGCCGGTTGGCGGCTCAAGGTGGTGCGGTCATAGCCCCATTGGCGCAGATACCGGTTGACAGTGGTCTTGTGCAGCGTTCCGGCCGGGGCCTGAATCAACCCGTCAGGGGTCTCGATGCCAAAGGTTTCGATCAAGCGGATCGATTCGGCAGTCGACAGATGGCGTCCCTTCTTGTTCGAGGTGCGGACCTTGATAGCGGCGATCAGTTCGCAGAACCGTTCCAGCTGATCTTGCGCCAATACCCGAGGGGTGCCCCGATCGGCGCGGCGCAAGGCCTCCGGTCCGGATCGCTGGGCCAGCGCCCGATGCAGCGTCTGCTCGGAAACACCCAACACGTGGGCGGCCTCCGCGATCACGAGACGCCGTTCGTGGCTGCGCGGTGCGAAAGCGGCCAGGCGGCGCTTCAGGTCGATCAGCATCTCGACGGGAATGGGTTTCTTGGGCATGGAAAGCGCCTTCCGAACCGTGAGGGAATCCTCAGTAGTCACATAATGACAATACGCAGGGGTTCATGCAACATACGTTACAATACGGGTTAAAAGACACGTTTCCGGATGTTTCGGAACCGAAGCAAGGCTGTCAAATAATCGTACGTTTAGGTGACATGATGTTGATCGGGTATATGCGGGTATCAAAGTCGGACGGCTCGCAAACCACCGACCTGCAGCGCGATGCACTCCTCGCCGCTGGCGTCGATCCGGCACACCTCTACGAAGATCACGCCTCGGGGCGGAATGATGCGCGACCAGGCTTGATGTCCATGCTCAAGGCGTTACGTCCGGGCGATACCTTGGTGGTCTGGAAACTGGATCGCCTCGGCCGCGATCTGCGCCATCTCATCAATACCGTTCATGATCTGACGCAACGCGGTATCGGCTTCAAGGTACTCACCGGGCACGGCGCATCCATCGACACCACCACCCCAGCCGGTAAGCTGATCTTCGGCATTTTTGCCGCCCTGGCAGAATTCGAGCGCGATCTAATCACCGAGCGTACCCGGGCCGGCCTGGCCTCAGCCAGGGCGCGCGGCCGCGCGGGGGGTGCCCCGTTTAAGATGACCGCTGCCAAAGTGCGGCTGGCGATGGCCGCGATGGGCCAGCCTGGGACCAAGGTAGGCGAACTCTGCCGAGAGTTAGGGATAACGCGGCAGACCCTATACCGCCACGTGGGGCCGGATGGCTCCGTGCGTCAAGATGGACAGAAGCTTTTGGACGGAAAACGGGCCTGAACAGCGGCAAGCCATGTCGGATGCAACCCCGTTCTCAGTGAGGTGGTTCCTGGCCGATGTTCTCGGTCTGTTCTCAGCGAAGGGGGTCTCATTCTCACGGAATGGGGTCCCTGGTGTCCGGATATTCTCAGTTAATCTGGTCCCGAAACGACGGATGTTCTCGGTTCCTGCGAGTTATGTTATCGGGCCATTACACCTAGGATTGACGGCTCGGATCGTACTGGACGATCCGCAACATTGCCAATAGATTGAATGCCATGCTTAGCCAATGCGTCTACAAGGCGGCCAACGCCTCGGTGCCAGTCTTCAGAGGAAATTGTAATCGATTGGTGCTTAACAAGTTCTCGGATGGACAGCGGTAATTGCTCTTCCATAGGCGGTATAGCATCGCGGACCAGAACAGGAATCACGACTTTCTGTGTACGAAGCGCTTCTTCGATTTCAACCCGAACCCAGTTAAATGACCCCCGGCAAAGCCGGGGGCTTATTAGGTGAGCGCCTCAAAGGCGCCCTAAAACCATGCGCCGCCCAAGGCGGCTGTCCTACATCCCAAGCTTCATCTGGTCGTGGCGCTCATCTTCTTGCTCCTGAGTGCGGATGTACGCCCTGACTATCTGCTCATCCAAGCCCACCGTCGAAACAAAGTAGCCTCTGGCCCAAAACACCTCCCCGGTGAAGTTGCGTTCCCTACCCCCGAAGCGCCGGGCAATCACAATCGCACGCTTCCCTTTCAGATAACCCACTACATTCGAAACCGCGTACTTCGGTGGAATACTCAGGCACATATGCACATGATCCGGTTTAAGGTGGCCTTCCACAATCGCCGCTTCCTTATGGCTGGCAAGTTCCCGAAAGATCTCCCCCAAGTGCTGTCTGAGCACCCCGAACACCCGCTTCTTACGCTTCTTCGGAATGAACACAACGTGGTACTTACAGTCCCACCGGGTATGGCTTAGACTCTGGTATTCTTTCATTGTGAACCTCTATCTCTTGGTCGAGATTACAGATTCACAACGACCGTCGTATAGGTCAAACCTCCCTGAGTCCCCCGGCAAAGCCGGGGGCTTACCTCATTGAGTCACCCTCGGCATCCAACCTCCGCTGATATGATTTAGGGTCAGATACCTTAAGCCAATCGCTGCCAATCACAACTATCACGACGGCGGCGGAGTTCAATTTATCGCGTATTAATGGTGGCCACAGATCCCCTAGATTGATGGATCTAATACCACTTACCAATAGGTTTTATTATTTAAGTGCGGCTAAAATGAACTCAAAGCCGGTCAAGGAAGCTAATTGATTGGCAGTGATAGACTGAATAATTTGATCAACTTCTCTACGCAATTCTTCTAAATTATTCAGATTAAGCCAGCGCAATTGATCTTTCATAGATTGCCAAACGCGTTCGATGGGATTGACATCCGGGCTATAAGGAGGTTGAAATAACAAGACGACATTATCAGGAATCTGGAGTTTTTTGGCTAAATGAAACCGTCCGTTATCTAATTGAAGTATATTAAGACTGTGGGGATAAGCTTGAGAGAATTGGTCTAGAAATAGCTGAAAACAATCCGCGTCTAAATGAGAAAACTCTAAAAAGAAACGGTCTCCCTTCAGGGGTTCAACCGCGCCATATAAATAGAACGCTTGATACTTCCATTGGACCGGACCGATCGGTTTGACCCCCAACGCGGTGAGCACACGCCGGGTGATCGTCTTCAACCCAAAACGACTTTCATCCTGACTCCAATAGCGTAACGGCAAGGCCGAACTGCCGCCTAAGTTTTGAAGGACGTTAATTAGCTCGAGGCGATCTGGCAGTTTTTTTAAATTCGACGACGGCAGCATCCTGCCGATGAATGCTCGTCGGGCGCGCCACCTTGAGCTTGGCTTGTAACTTATAGCGAACAATACGATGCACGGTGGAATAGGGCATCTCCACGCCTGATTCTTCCCCAAGCCAGTGTTTGACTTCTTTATAGCTGTTAAAACCGGCCGTGGGATCACTTAACCGCCGCTGCAAAGCATCCAGGAGCGCGCCCGATAGCTTTGACCGGCGACCACCGCGATAATTCCACTGCAAAAGTGCGGCCAATCCTCGCGTGCGATAGGTTTGCAGCCACTTTACAATGACCGATTTTGATCGGCCCAGATGATCCGATAAATCTTGTAAAGACTGAAAAAGGTTGGTTTTTAACCAGTATAATACTTGCAGCCTCTCTCGAAACTTAGCACGGGTTTGATCGTTCATCATCTCCCTTAATTCTTCAGCAGATTCCGTGATTTCAATTCTGATTGATCGACTCATGACTAAATTCCTAATCAGTTTGAAGAAGAAGCTTTATTATAATAAATTTGATTGGTAAATGGTATAAGATCAATGAAAACCTTCTCAGCACCTAGAGCGCTGACCGGTTTAGACGAGGTTGCCTTGAGGCTAGGGTTCAGGAGGCTCGACAACCGCCCTGGGTTCAGGTTGGCCTAGACTTTTATCTTGTGGTCTTCAGCCCCTGGAGTGAAATCGTATGTGGACGCCTCCCTTATGGTCCCCGCCCGTTGCCCTGAGTCCGGCCGAAGAGAAAGTCGCGAACCGCGCTGCCCCGCGCAAGAAATTGTTTGTGTTTTTGCGGGAGATTCGGGGGGAGTTGTTCGATGACGCCTTCGAGGAGGAACTGCTGGAGAGGTACCGGCAGACGGGGGCGGGCAAACCGCCGGTCCCGCCGGCGCTGCTGGCGATGGCGACGGTGCTGCAAGCCTATGCCGGGGTCGGCGATCAGGAGGCGGTGGAACTGACGGTGGATTCCAAACGCTGGCAGTGGGTGTTGGGGTGTCTGGGCGCGGAGGAACCGGCGTTCTCCCAAGGGGCGCTGTTTGATTTTCGGATGCGGTTGCTGAGCACGGGGAGGGACCAGCGGCTGTTGGAACGCACCGTCGAACTGGCCCGTGGCCGTGGGGGGTTTGGCGCCAAAACCTTGCGGTTGGCGTTGGATTCCAGGCCGCGGTGGGGTCGGGGCCGGGGGGAAGATACCCTCAACCTCTTGGGGCATGCGGCCCACCAGGTCAGCGGCTGTCTGGCGGTGTTGGCCCAGCAGGCAGTGGCCCACGTCATCGAGCAAATCGGGTTGTCGCTGTTCGATGCGCCCAGCCTCAAGGCGGCGCTGGATATCGACTGGGCGGACGCCGACCAGCAGCACCACGCCCTGCAGCGGTTATGTGACGAGTTGGAGGCCCTCCAGGGCTGGATCGGTACCCACTTCCCGCCGGAACGACAATCGCCGCCGCTGGTCATGGCGGTGCAGACCTTGCAGGCGCTGCGGGCGCAAGACCTGGAACCGGACCCGGCCGGCGGGACCCGGATTCGCCAGGGGGTGGCCAAAGACCGCCAAATCAGTATTACGGATCCCGAGATGCGCCATGGCCGCAAGTCCTCGGCGACGCGGTTTGATGGTTACCAACGGCATATTGCCCACGACCTCGACGAGCAACTCATCCTGGCCGCCGAGGTCCTGCCCGCCAACACCCCGGCTACCGCCGGGCTGGAGCCGCTCCTGATCGCCGTCGAACTCCAGCACCGCCAGGTGACCTCGTTGCGCATCGACCGGGGCTATCTGGGGGACGAGCTGATTCCCACCTACGCAGCCGCTGGGGCGGCGATCCGCTGTCGGCCCTGGCCGGCGCACGCGCGAGCCGGGCAGTTCAGCAAGCGCGCCTTTCACCTCGAGCTGACCGCCGGTCAGGCCACCTGTCCGGCCGGCCACGTGACGCCGATCACCCTGGGCAAAACCGCCAGTTTTCCGGCCGAAGCCTGCGCGGCCTGCGCGCTCCGCAGTCAGTGTACGTCCCGCAAGACCGGGGGTCGGACCCTGAGCATTCACCTGCGGGAAGACCTCTGGCAACGCCTCCAGGTGCTGCCCACCACCGTGGAGGGGCGCGCCGCCCTGCGCGAACGGGTCGGAGTCGAGCACGGTTTGGCCCGTGTCAGCCAACCCCAAGGCAATGAGGCGCGTTATGGCGGTACCCGCAAAAACACCTATCACTTACGGCTGGTGTGTGCGATCCAAAACCTGGAGCGGGCGCAAGCCCTCACCGCCCAAGCCGCCAATGCCGCTGAACCCTTTGAGCGGTTGGCCGCTTGAGTCTCCCAACCGGTCAGCGCTCTAGGCTGCTTGAGATTGCCGGTCCTAAGCCACGCTAGTGGGGCGTTTGGTTTGCCCATCGTCATTAATGGGCGGGAGCAAGTAAGCTGATGGTGGAGGAGGTCACCATGTCCCACTGCCCAAAGAACCCGCTGCGCCCGCTCCTGGAGGAGGAGCGTCGGCAACTGATTCACCTGAGTCGGTGCCAAGCCGGTCCCGCTGGCCAAGTGGCCCGCGCCAAAGCGGCGGCGCGCGGCTGGAATACCTCCCTAACGCCCTTCGTCTGGGGTGGCAAGCGTGCGGCGCGGCGCCAGCGTACGTGGGAAGACACCATCGCCTGGGCGGTTCCGGCGCCGTTACTCACTTGTCGCTTTGGTAGCAAGCAGGCGGGTAACTATGGCGATATGCAAACCAAACGCCCCACTAGCGCTATGGCCAGATTCCAAAGAAGAGTGGCTAGAGTAGGGTGACCGGGTTGCGGTAGGGACGATGGTTACCCGCCGTCCCTACCTGGTTGGGTAGGAGCGTGCCGCCGGCGCTGATTATTGCGACGCAGGCTCCGCGACAAAAATTTCCACTCGTCTATTCTTGGCGCGTCCAGCCGGGGTGCTATTGTCGGCCACCGGCTCTCGCGAGCCACGCCCGTCAATGGCGATCCGATTGATCGCCACGCCGCGGGCCGTCAGGTAATCGCGAGTACTTGCGGCGCGTCTTACCGACAACGGCTCATTGACCGCAGCCGTCCCGGTGCTGTCCGTGTAGCCAATGATGCGCACCGTCGTCACCGGGTTCGCTTGCAGCGTCTGGGCAAACTTACCGAGCACCGGTCGCATCGCGGGTTTGATCTCCGCCTTACCTGTATCAAACGAGATGTCACTGGGGATCTCGAGCTTGAGTTCGTTGTTCGGCGTCTGCGTCACCGCCACGCCCGTACCGCGAGTTGCTGCCTCCATCGCCTGCTTCTGCTCCTGCATGTGTTGCGACCAGAGATAACCACCACCAGCCCCGGCCGCGGCGCCGATACCGGCGCCGATGGCCGCGCCCTTACCACCGCCCGCGAGTGCGCCAATCGCCGCCCCGGTGGCCGCGCCGATGCCGGCCCCCGTTGCGGTCCCTTTCTGGGTCTCCGTCATACCGGCACAGCCCGCAAGCGCAATCGTCCCGATTATGGCGCCGATCAAAACTCGATGTTGCATGCTTAGTCTCCCCTAGTGTTGTTTGCCGTTACTGCGCTCGGCACTGGTACATTTCAGCGATCCTATTGATGATCGTCAAGCGGTTGCTAAAGAAACCCGGTGGGGTAACAAGGGCAGGAAGTGTCAAGGTAACGAATCAACCTTCCATGCCTCACCTTTTATAAACCGGATCTGATCCGCTATCAATCCCCCCAAAACCCCTTGAACCGCTCCGCCGAGAGTTCCGTGTACCGCACGGTGTGCTGGATGTTCTTGTGCCCCAGATAGTGCTGGATCGCCCGGGTATCATGCCCGTCATTCGCCAGCTTATACCCGCACCCATGCCGCAGCATATGCGGATGCACCGGAAACTCAATCGGGGACTCCTCCCCTGCCCGCGCAAGCATCTTGCGGAACCCGGCGGCGGTCATGGGACCTCCCCGCTCACTCGCAAACACATAGGCGCCACCGGTCGGTCCCTCTCGTTCCAGTTTTCGGAGCGCCCGCAGTTCCGGACCCCGCAGGGGATGCACGCTCGCCGTCCCCTTCTTCACCCGGTTTACGTGGAGCATCCCGCCGGCAAGATCCACCTGATCCCAGCGGAGCGCCACCAGTTCCGAGACCCGCAGGCCATGCCGATACGCGAGAAGAATCATTGTGGCATCGCGGTGACCATAGCGCCCTCTCCCCTTCGCGGCCTCCATGAGGAGCTCCACCTCGCCCGGGGTCACGTGTTCGCGGCTCCTGCGCGCACGGTTCGGCATCCGTCTCGGCGGCACTGTCCCATTTAGGGTACTTGGCGTATCAATAGAGGGTATCGGTTTCATGCGGGTATCTTGATAGTTGACAGGGGGCTACTGTCCTAAAAAGGGGCATAAATGGGACAGTTTACGGGGAGAAGAATCCCGCCAGGGCGGGATCGGGTTGGGGGGGGCATGGGGAACCGGATGATAGTGTGAGGGTAGCATGATCGCAGGAATTGGGCGAATCTCATTGCGGTGCGGAAGCGGGAAGGTTATTCGGGGTGAGCAAGGCGACGGTGTCGAGGTTGCTCGCAAAAAAGAGGGCGGGATAAAAGCAACCTTGGGGTATTCCAATCAACGGAACATAACATTACCCTAAATGTACCTGCCCGATCCCAGTCCATGAAACAGCGGTGTGCTGCACCGGCCAGCGCTAAGCTGTCAGTGGTAGATTGGGCAACCGTGAAAATAACGAGAGGAGGTGAGTATGGGTCTTTTCGATTTTATCATCGATCAAGGCAAGAAACTGTTCGGTGCGGGCGACGATCCCGCCGCCAAGATCAAACAGGAAATCGAGGCCGCCAACCCCGGCATCAAAAATCTGGGCGTCGAATTCAAGGACGGCCAGGTCAAGCTTTCCGGGGAGGCCGCAAGCCCTGAGGCCATGGAGAAAGCCGTCCTGATGGCGGGCAACGTCCAGGGGGTCGAGACGGTTTCCGCCGATCAGGTGCAAGCGCCGCCGCAAACCGGCAAAGTCGAGTATTACGTTATTCAGAAAGGCGACACGCTCTCGGCCGTTGCCAAGCAATTCCTCGGCAACGCTTCCGCCTATCCGAAGATTTTCGAAGCCAACCGCGAGGTCATCAAAGACCCGGATCTGATTTATCCCGGCCAAAAGATCCGCATTCCACTGGGGTGAGCAAACTTACTTAGGCAATCTAACCACCAAGTCAAGTTCAGAAAGTCTGACTTGAGCAAGAAAAGGTTCTCCTCTTGGCAAGGGGAGATTACTTACAGCGACAACTATTAAGTGGGGGTGGACAGCTATGGACGCCTTACAACTATTGGGCAGCCTGCTAGGCAATAATGCCACTTCGTCGAGCGTGGGCGGTCAACTGCTCAACCAGTTGGCTACCGGTTTGGGGGGCGGTAAGACTTCCGCCAGTAGTAACGATCTGGTTTCTTTGTTCGGCACGATAGCGATAGCTGCCCTGCAAGGCTTCGCACAACGCAATCCCTCGTCAGGTACCTCACCATCCCCGCTCGCCGCCCTCGGCGGTGGCTTGGGGGCCTCTTCACCGTTGGGTGCGCTGGCCGGTTCCCTGGGACTTGCCGGCTCCCCTAGCATTGACACCCCACAGCTCACGCAGCGGGCCTTGACCTTGATCAAGGCTATGATCAACGCGGCCAAGGCCGACGGCCAGATCGATGCCGAAGAACAACAGCGAATTCTTGCTAAATTGGCCGATGCCGGTCCTGCGGAGATCGAGTTTCTCCGCACCGAGATGGCCAAACCGTTAAATATGGATTTTCTCGCTAACCTCAATCCGGCAATGGCGACAGAAGTCTATGCGGTGTCACTGATGGCTATCAATGTCGATACCCCTGATGAGCTGAATTATCTGCAGCAGCTCGCCCACCACTTAGGTCTGGATATCGAGACTATTAACGGCATCCATGGGCAATTGGGATTGTCGCCTCTTTATGCTGTTTGAAGGTAAGGGCGGTTTTTGACCCCGTAGTTGAACGAGAGGAGAAACCAGTGGACATCAAAAGTTTGTTGATTTTTCTGTAACTTCTCAATAAGTCATGGCAGCCATCACCGACGATACCTGTTAAAGTGTACCAATCCTCACCTCAGAATCGTTCCTCGACATGCCCACCCCGATCCAACTACCCGACATCCCCGACGCGGAACGCACCCCGGTGGTCGAGCAATTGGTGGCGCTGATCGAACGGTTGGCTGAGGAAACCCACCGGCAGGCGGAAACCATCCAACAGTTGCGCGATGAGATTGCGGTGCTCAAGGGCGAGAAGGCGAAGCCGACGTTCAAGCCCAGCGGGATGGAAGGTCAGCGCGATCCGGAGGCAAGGACTGGGTCCTCGGCCGAGGCCAGCGGCAAGCGAGCGGGTTCGGCCAAGCGGCATAAGACGGCGCAGTTGAGCATCCACGAGGATTGCCTGATCCCGCCGAGCCAACCGCTGCCGCCGGACTCGCGCTTCAAGGGATATCGTGACTTCATCGTTCAGGACTTGAAGATCCAGCCCCACAACATCCGCTATCGTCTGGAGGTCTGGCAGACCCCGGAGGGGGAATGGTTGTGCGGGGAACTGCCGCCGACGCTTCATGGCGGGCACTTCGGTCCGGGCTTGCGGGCCTATCTGCTCTACCAGCACCATCATTGCCACGTCACCCAGCCGTTATTGCGCGAGCAACTGCTCGAATGGGGCATCGACCTCTCCGTGGGGCAGATCGATGCCCTCCTCAGCGACCACAACGAACCGTTCTTTGCGGAGAAGGATGGGCTGCTGCAGGTTGGCTTGGCGGTCAGCTCCTTCATCACGGTCGATGATTCGGGGGCGCGGCATCAGGGCAAGAACGGCTACGTCACCCAGATTGGGAACGACCTCTTCGCCTGGTTTTGCAGCACCGAGAGTAAGAGCCGGATCAATTTTCTCCAGCTCCTGCAAGCCGGGGAACGCCGCTATTGCATCACTATGGAGGCGCTCGAGTATGCGCGCGAGCAGGGGCTGCCCAAGGCGCCGTTGCAGCGCCTGGAGCGCCATCCGACGCAGGAACTCGCGACGGCAGAGGCCTGGGAGAAACACCTCGATACCCTCGGCATCGCCACCGAGCGCCATCGCCGCATCGCCACCGAAGGCGGCTTGCTCGGCGGCTTGCTGGAGCAAGGACTTTCCACCGACTTGGCCATCGTCAGCGATGGTGCCGGACAGTTTGCGATTCTGCGCCATGCCTTGTGCTGGGTTCACGCCGAACGCCTTGTTCACAAGCTCATCCCGCTCAATGATCAGCATCGTCAGGATCTGGCACGGGTGCGCGGCGAGATCTGGGATCTCTATGCCGACCTCAAGGCCTACCAACGCCAGCCGAATCCAGAGGCGGTTACGGGTCTGGAGGTGCGCTTCGACGCCTTGTTCACTCAGCGGACCGCCTTTGCGACGCTCAACCAGACCCTCAAGCGCCTGCATGCCCACAAATCCGCGTTGCTCCTGGTGCTCCAGCGCCCGGACATCCCTCTGCACACCAATGGCAGCGAGAACGACATCCGCGGGTATGTCAAATGGCGCAAGATCAGCGGCGGAACGCGCAGCGACCTGGGGCGACGCTGTCGCGATAGCTTTGCCAGCCTGAAAAAGACCTGCCGAAAACTCGGGATCTCGTTCTGGGACTACCTGACCGACCGGATTGGACAGCACGGGGCGATCCCGCCCTTGCCGGAGATTGTCCGTGAACGGGCTTTGGCGGAGTCTGCCGTGCCGTGAGTTATTGAGAAGTTACATTTTTCTCGCCATCGGTGCCGTGGCCGGTTGGTTGACAGGAACCCTCCTGAAAGGGGGCGGCTTTGGTCTCCTGGGTAACATTATTGTCGGCATTATCGGGGCGGTTGTCGGCGGCTTCTTGTTGGGGCTGCTGGGAATCACCGCGGGCGGTTTAGTTGGCTCCATAGTGACCGCTACGGTGGGCGCCGTGGTGTTACTGTTTTTGTTTGGACTGCTCAAGAACGCCTAAACGATTCACCCAATTCATCAACGAAGAGGCTATGTTATGAGCACGAAAGAAGCCTACCAGCAGAAGGTCGAGGCTGAACTGGAACTGGCGCAGACCCAGTTAGCCGAGTTGAAGGCCCACGCGAAGGGCGCTACCGCGGACGCGGGTATCGAATATGCCAAGCAGGTGGACGATCTTGAGCAGCAGGTGGACGCTACCAAGGCTAAGTTGAAGGAACTGGGCGAAGCGAGCGAGGACGTATGGGAGCAGTTTAAGGACGGGGTGGAGAGCGCGTGGGGTGCCTTAAGCGCGGCGGTTCGAGACACCGTCGCCAAACTCAAAAGCTGAACCGGCCTTGCTCGGCTGTTCTCAGCCGGTGGGCCGAAAAAAATATCCACCAAGGTAATTCAACAGGAAATCCCCGCCGGGAAAGGCGGGGAAAAGAGCCGTTTTAATAGCGAAGCTCGTTTGGGATGAGCCCCGGCTTGACGATCGAGGGTTCCGTTTTAAGTTGCCGCAAGAGAGTACTCTTCCAACTACCCAGTGAGGCTGAACTATGAGTATCTCAGTCAGTTTGAGGCTGTTCGGGCTGGTTTTCCTGGGCTGGTTGCTGGGGCTTACCCCCCTGTCGCCGCTCTGCATTGCGCCTGCACAGGCCGAATCCATCAAGCTGGTAGCCGGCGAATGGAGCGGGCGCCAGCACACGCAGAAAACCCGCCGCCTCAGCCACTATCTTCACCGCACCTATCGCATCCCGTCGGCCAAAGCTCACACCTACGTCCAAGCGGCCGTCCACCAGGGTGTGCGACACCAACTCAAACCGGAATTGATTCTCGCTGTCATCGGGGCAGAGTCAAGCGCCCAAGAGAAGGCCGTCAGCCGGCGCGGGGCGCGTGGACTAATGCAAGTGATTCCCCGCTATCATGGCAAGAAAATCCGCCAGGTGGGTGGTTCCCAGGCGCTCTTTAAGCCGCGTCCCAATATTGCCGTGGGTACGGCTATCCTAACCGAGCAACTGAAACGCCATCATGGCAACGTGCGCCAGGCACTGCTGCATTACAGCGGTAATCGCGACCATCCTCGCTCTCGCTATCCGGGTAAGATACTGACGGTCTATCGGAAACTCCTACAGGTAGCTCGCTCTGATTGAGCCGGTCCAGGAGGCTGTCCATTACACACATCTCTAACCGGTTGATTGGGAATGGAGATCAGAGGCCAATTGCATCCCCCAGGCGAGGTCGCGGGCGCGCTGCAAGCCGATCCACAGGGCCTGGGGGCCGGGCGGTCCGTCGCACTTGCGCCCCAAGTGGCCCCCCAGGCGGGCGATCCAGCCGAGCATGGCCGGCAGCGGCGGCGGGGTCGACCGGCGGGGGCCGGCGGTGAATCGCGACGTAGACGGCCTGCCATTCGGCCGGGTCCAGCACGGCGTCGCAGGGCAGCTCGGGGGTGGTCCGCCCCAGCAGGGTCAGGTACTGAATCCGCCAGGCGATGATCAAGTACAAGGCCAAGGCCGGTTCCAGCCGCTCCAGGGTGCTGAGCTGCAAGGCCTCCACCCGGCAGCCGGTTTTCAAGATTCGGAAAAAAACCTCGATACTCCAACGAGCTCCGTACCACTGGAGCCATTCGGCCGCTTGGGCCAGGGTGTCGGCCGGCCGGTTGCTCAGCAACCGCCAGTCGAGCGGTTCGACCCCGACGGGCGGGGACTCTTCCCGCGCCCGCAGCGCGGTCACCGTGACCGGTTCGCCGCCCTTGGGGCTGCAAGGTGACCCGTTCGGCCCGCACCGTCAGCACCACCGGCCGGCTCGGCCGGTTCGGCCGGGCCGGGCAGGGTGAAGCTCACCTCGCCCAACACCGGCGCCTGCGCCAGCCGGTCCCACAATTTGTCGCCCTCGGCCAGGCAGCGGTTGTGGGTGGCCCGGATCAGCCAGTCGATCCCCGGCGCCCGTTGCGCCCGGAGCATGAACTCGTGGATGTCGCACTCCCGGTCGGCGACGTAGACCAGCCGGGTGTCGGGCAGGCTCGCGGCCAGTTCGGCGCAGCGCGCGAAGCCTTCCAGCCAGCGCATGCTCTCCTTGGCCTCGATCGGCCAGTGCCGCTTGTCTTCGCCGAAGGTCGCCCGGTCGCGGGTCCACAGCCAGGCGTCCAGCACCCCCAGCGGCACCCCGTCCGGCGTGACCGCCAGCGTCGGATGCACGTACAGCCCGTGCTGCCGCAAGTAGCTCAGCGGCCCCAACCCGGCGATGCCCGGCTGGGCGGTAGAGTCCAACTCCGTGCTGTCCTGCACGCACAACACCACCGGCTGGCCGCGCATCCGCTCGATGCTACAGTCCCAGTGCGGCGCGAGTACTTGCTCCCACGTGACCGCCTCATGAGCCAGCAACCGATACGCCGCCTGCGTCTCCGTCCAGCCGCCGCAGGCCACCGGAATGCTGGCGCCCGGTTGCGCCCCCAAGCGTTCCGCCACCTGCACCAGCCGCCGGTTCAACCGGGCATCGCCCAGGTTGGCCCCGCCCAACTCCGCCGCCGCCCAACTCACCACCGCCGTCGCCGTCATCACTTCATACCTCCGTCATCTGGGTCTACCCCACCAGATGGGGGCGGCGGCCCTGCCGTTCAAGATGTGTGTAATCGACAGGTCCAGGAGTCGTAACAAAACACTGCCGGTTTTCCTCTCGGCCTAGAAGGGGTCTGCTCGGGATACGTGTAAAATTTTATCACTTCCTACTGGTTGCAGGGATGGTGTCCGAAAAAGGGATTGCGGCTAGACTTTTCAAGTCTTTTTTTTTAAAAAATTTAATTACACAAGTAAACGTGTCCAATAAAGCTTACCTTTCAGGACACTAATGCCATTAAAAAAGTGTCTCGCCTTTCATATTTGAGGCTCCGCACCCGATCAGGAGTCAGATTTGCAAGTCGTTATAGCTCCGCTGACCGGGCAGAACTGCTGATGTGATAAAAATTTGCACGTATCCCGAGCAAACCCCAATATGGGTCAGTGAGAATATTTTTAGCCATTTTTCCTACTGCCTCACATTCTGAATCAGTTGACACACAATTCCATACTTCCCGAATTATTAAGGGATGCCATGAATCAATAGTTTTTTTAATGTCCTCAATGTAGAGGTGATAGAATTTTTTCATCATACTGTCAAAGTTGTCATTTTTTGCAACAGCAGTTGGTATTTTTAAATCACATTCTTTTGATAAATTTTGCTCTATAAGTTGAGCTTTTTTTAACGTAGTTTTTAATTCTGCTCCTTTACAAATATTTTTCAAATCTTCCACTGTCAAGGATTTTAAATATTGAGTTTTGTAGTCTAAAATTTCTTCATTGTTGCTAAAATTGTAAGTTGACAAATATCCAGCAATTCCCGCTCTGAGCTGATGGTTGCGGCTTAGGCCTCCTGACAGAGCCGGTAAAATCGAACCAACAAACCCCACCGGTTCGCACTCTAAGCGGCGGCCCAAAGCCATCATCAATCAACCCTCTGCAATGCTCAACAACCGCGACCGAACTGTCGCCCTCACCCGGCGATGGCTACGACGTATCGGGCGTCAGCACCGCACCGGCCTAATCCTGGGTAATCGACTCCCACCGCGTGTGCCAGTCGGGTACGTAGAAATCCAGCACCCGGGCCCGTAAGCGCTCCCACCGCGAGGTGCGCGAACGAAAGCCTGCCCGGGCGGCCTGAAACAGCCGACAGCTCAGTTCCTGGACCTGATCGACCAGAAACGCCAACCTCATCAACCGCGCCAGCACCCTGGATAAGTGCGGCTGGCCATGGCCGTAGTTGTGCTCCAGCGCATAGCCTTGGTTCTTGAGCGTATTGAACGTTTCATGTTCGACTTTCCAGCGGGCTCGCCCTCCGCGCATGATCGGTTCCACCGTGTCTGGGTTTAACTCCAGATCGGTGACCCCACTGAACACGGTTTGTTGACCCTCCTGGCTCATCCAGTACTCCAAGAAGTTAACCCGCAACTCGGGATGGCTCGCGTTCAGCGCCACCTCGTGGCGCCACCGATAGCCATGCTCGACGCCCTCGACATCGGGGTACTCCCACGCCTGAGTGACGCCCCTGCTCAGCCCGCCATGCACCGCGTTAAACAGCGCTTCATGATCCCCCGGCTTGACGCCGATGAGGTAGTGCAGATTCAGCTGCTGGAGCAGTTCCCGAGGCGGGCCGTTGGCCGAGAGGCTGTCTTCCAGCACCATCAGCTTCAGCTGCGGAGGGTCCTCGCGCAGGGGTTCCAATCAGCGCTTGCTGGCGTTGCC
The DNA here is from genome assembly GCA_963696325.1 of uncultured Gammaproteobacteria bacterium. Lineage (GTDB taxonomy): Bacteria > Pseudomonadota > Gammaproteobacteria > Competibacterales > Competibacteraceae > CAVOJV01. The sequence continues at coordinate 6,730 of CAVOJV010000044.1, read as the reverse complement.
CTCGCAGTCGTTTTGCCGCGCCCCATCGGCCCGCGTGATCGGCTCCGGCGCCACCGGCAACACCGTCTTCAGCTGGGGGGGCACCCGCACCGCCCCTAACCGCTGAGGGTAGTAGCGCGGCCCCGCGCCAGCATTTCTCATTTTGGCATCAGCCGGTTAAAGTAGTCGGCCAAACCAGACCGGAAACCCACCCATTGAGCGCACCTTTTGGCCCCTACGCCCTGACCCTGGATGGCATCACGCAGCAGATGCGCGGCACCTTCGAGACCTTTATCGATCCCCGCAAGGGCAAGAACAAATCCTACACGATGGTCGACGCGGCGTTGAGCGCCGTTTCGGTCTTCTTCTCGCAAAGCCCCTCGTTCCTGGAATACCAACGCTGCCTGGAACAGACGCAGGGCAACAACCACGCCCGGACGCTGTTCGGCGTGCATGAGATCCCGTCGGACAACCAGATACGCAACCTGCTTGACGCCACGCCGCCGGACACGCTCAAGCCGGTGTATTCCTTCCTGTTCAACGCCTTGGAGCAGGCCGGGGTGGTGGATTCCCACCGTTCCGTCAACGGCACGCTGCTGCTGGCCCTCGACGGGACGGAGCATTTCTCCTCGCAGGCCATCCCTTGCGAACAGTGTTCGACGCGGCGGCACGCCAACGGCCAGGTCACCTATTTCCACTCGGCGCTGACCCCGGTGCTGGTCAAGCCCGGCTGCGACAAAGTCATCGCGCTGGCCCCGGAGTTCGTCGCGCCGCAGGACGGCGCGGCCAAGCAGGACTGCGAACTCGCCGCCGCCAAGCGCTGGCTGGCCGCCCACGGCGAGGGGTTCGCCCGGCTCAAGATGACCGTCCTCGGCGACGACCTGTACTGCCACGAGCCGTTCTGCCTCGAGTTGCTGGCCTAGGGGCTGGGCTTCATCCTGGTCTGCAAACCTGCCTCCCACCCGACTGTCTACGAATGGCTGGAGCACCTGGAGCATCTGCGCATCGGCGCAGTCCGCACCGTGTCGCGCACCCGCTGGACCGGCAAGCGCCGCGAGACCGACACCTACCGCTACGCCCACTCGATCCCCCTGCGCGACGCCGACGACGCATTGGAGGTCAACTGGTGCGAACTCACCACCACGGACGGCAGACGGCAAGGTGCTGTACCGCAACGCCTTCGCCACCCGTCTGGCACTGGACGACGGCAACGTCGCCGAGGTCGTCGAGGCCGGGCGCAGCCGCTGGAAAATCGAGAACGAAAACAACAACACCCTGAAGACCAAGGGCTACCACTTCGAGCACACCTTCGGCCACGGCCAGAAGCACCTGTCGTCCCTGCTGGCCAGCCTCATCATCCTGGCCTTCCTGACCCACACGGTGTTGGACTGGATGGACGACGAAGTCCGATTGCTGCGCAAGAAGCTGCCCTCGCGCAAGCGCCTGTTCAACGACATCCGCACCCTGACCAGCTACCTGTGCTTCGAGACTTGGGAGGCCCTGATGGACTTCATGCTCAAAAGCTTCGAACCGCCCACCCCGGAGCCAAAAACAGGGTAAGGCTGCCAAAATGAGAATTGCTGGCCCCGCGCGGGTCTGCTTGACACAGCACTCCGGGCAACGGATCTCGCTGGAGGCAAACTGACCGGTGCCGTCAATCGACTGCGTATTCCACGCCATTGCTGCCACTGATTCCATGGCAAGGCTGCCACCCGTTCCACGGGAAAGCTGCCACTGATTCCACGGCAAGGTTGCCACCCCTAGAGGGTTGACGGAGTTATTCGCGACGTGGGTTAACCTGCCTCTTTCGACGTTGAAAAGGAGGCCCTAATGCCAGCCGTGAGGTTAACCATGCGTAAAGTGAAAGAAGTTCTGCGGTTAAAATGGGAAGGCGGTCTAAGCGACCGTCAGATCGCTAAGAGTTGCGGTATTGCCCGACCGACGGTGGCCGATTACCTGCGCCGAGCGAGTGCCGCTGGGGTATCCTGGCCCTTACCCGCAGGGCTGGACGAGGGGACGCTGGAGCGCTTGCGGTTTCCCCCGTCCTCCCTGTTGTCTGCCAAGGCCCGACCGTTGCCTGACTGGGCTGAACTCCAGCGGGAGCTCAAACGCCCCGGGGTGACGCTAGCACTGCTCTGGCAAGAACACAAAGCGGTCTTTCCGGAGGGCTATCAATACAGTGCCTTTTGCCAACACTATCGGGCCTGGCAACGCCAGTTGGATCTGGTCATGCGCCAAACCCACCGCGCCGGGGAGAAGTTGTTCGTCGATTATGCCGGCCAAACCGTGCCGATTATGGAGCGCACCAGCGGTGAGTGCCACTCTGCCCAGCTCTTTGTCGCTGTGCTGGGGGCGTCGAATTACACCTATGCCGAAGCGACCTGGACCCAGACCTTGCCGGACTGGATTGGCTCCCACGTACGCACCTTTGCCTACCTGGGTGGGGTACCCGAGCGGCTGGTGCCCGATAATCTGAAAAGCGGGGTTACGGCCGCCCACCGCTATGAGCCGGATCTCAATCCGACTTACCAGGACCTGGCGGCGCATTACGACGTAGCCGTCATCCCCGCACGGGTACGAAAACCCCGTGACAAGGCCAAAGCGGAAGTTGGGGTGCAGGTGGTGGAACGCTGGATCTTGGCGCGGCTGCGTCATCACACCTTCTTTTCCCTCACTGAGCTCAACGCCGCTCTGCGGGCTTTGCTCCCGGCGTTAAATAGCCGACCCTTCAAAAAGCTCCCCGGTTGCCGACAAACGCTGTTTGAACAACTCGAGCGGCCGTTGCTGAAACCGTTGCCGGTCGAACCGTACATCTATGCCGAGTGGCAGAAAGTCCGGGTCCATATCGACTATCACGTCGACGTGGATGACTATTACTACTCGGTCCCCTATCAACTGGTGCAACGCCAACTGGAGGCGCGTCTCACGGCCCATACCGTGGAACCCTTGCATAAAGGCCAGCGGGTCGCCAGCCATGTCCGCTCCTACCAAAAGGGCCATCACACCACCGTCACCGGGCATATGCCCAAAGCCCATCAGGCTTATGCCCACTGGGCCCCCCAACGGCTCCTCCAGTGGGCCGGCGAGAACGGACCCGCCACCGCGCAGGTAGTGGCCACCCTCCTCGCCTCCCGCCCCCACGCCCAACAGGGGTTTCGCTCCTGCCTCGGGATTATGCGCCTGGGCCAAACCTATGGTCAGGACCGCCTGGAGGCAGCCTGTCGACGCGCCCAGGCGATTCACGCCTGCAGCTATAAAAGCCTCGCCGCGATCTTGAAAAACAAGCTCGACCAGGCCCCCCTGCCAACCGCCGCTTCTGCAACCCCGGTGCTAGCGCATCCGTATATCCGCGGCGCCCACTACTACCACTGATGGCCGAGGTCTACTCTGCGCACTCATCCGACCCTTGCTAAACTCCACGCCTTGCGCCTCACCGGGATGGCCAAGGCCTTCACCGACCCACTACAGCGGCCGGAGATCCACGCCCTCAGCTTCGAAGAACGACTGGGTCTGTTGGTCGATCGGGAACTGACCGACCGCGATAACCGCCGTCTCCAAACCCGCCTCCGCACGGCCGCTTTACGCCACAGTGCCTGTCTGGAGGAGATCGATTACCGGGCCGCCCGCGGCCTGGACAAGTCCCTCCTGACCCAACTCGCCACCTGCCAGTGGGTCCGTCACCACCACAACGTGTTGCTCGTCGGTCCAACCGGGATTGGGAAAACCTGGTTGGCGTGCGCCTTGGCGCAAAAAGCTTGCCGGGACGGCTTAACCGCACGCTATACCCACTGCCGAAACTCTTTCCGGAACTCGCCCTCGCCAAAGGTGATGGGCGGTATCGCAAACTGATGAAGGACTTTGCCAACACGGATTTGCTCGTCCTCGACTTATGTGTAGCGCGCAGTTATGTACAGTAGCGTCGCGGCATTGGTATATTTCGACCTGTTTAAGGCCTTCAACTCAACATAACTCTTTGCCCGGTGGCGTACGGTAGCCCTTCCACTTCAGCACACATGGAGGCCACTATGCTCACCCGGCTCTTTCCAAAATCCCATCGACGCTATTCGCAGTCACCGGTCGGCGATTGGCTGCAAGGCTTTGCCGAGTGGTTGAGTTTCCAAGGCTATGCATGCGCTCCCGCACGCGGACACGTCCGCCGGCTAAAGCAGGTTCTGCAGCGTGTGGGCACCGTTACTTCCGAGTCGAGCTTTACCTCGAACGGACTGGCTTCGCTGTTTCTGTCGCCAGCACGTCAGCAGGCCCGCTTTGGCGCCACCCAGCGTGCCTTTGAACGCTTTCTCCGGACTGGTAACCGCCTGATAACCGAACCGGACTCGGAGCGGTTCGCCCCGCTGCTGGCGGGCTACCGCACTTACCTGCTGGAGATCAGCGGGTTGACGGTCGCGACGGTTGCTCAGCACGTGGCGACTGCCTCGACCTTCCTGGCTGAAGCCCTACCGCCGGACGCTCCCTTGGCTGCGGTGTCGGCCCAGGTCGTCGAAGCGTTCGTCACCTCCCTCGGGCAACGGCTCACGCGGCCGAGCCTGCGGCATTCCGTGGCACGGCTCCGCGCCTTCCTGCGATTCTGTCATACCCGCGGTACAGTGCGAGAGCGCCTGGACAGCATCGACACGCCCCGTACCTACCGTGACGAGTTGCCGCCCCGCGCGCTCGCCTGGAACCTCGGGCAAGGCTTGCTGCGCTCCATCGATCGATCCGATCCTCTCGGCTGCCGCGACCACGCCATCTTGTATCTGATGGCACACTATGGATTACGCCCTTCGGAGGTCGTCTCGCTGACTTTGGAGTCGATCGATTGGGCGAACAAGCCGCTCCGCGTGGAACCGTGCAAGACCCGATCGGCTCTGATTCTCCCGCTAGCCGACTCCGCGCGGCGCGTCCTCAAGCGGTATCTTCGCTGTGGTCGTCCTGGCAGCCGTCACCCGCACTTGTTTCTGCGGGCACGAACCCCCCGCCGGGCCGCTCAAACCCACCGCCGTCTGTGACATCTACGAGAAGCGTGCCCGCCAAAGCGGGCTCTCGCTGCAAGGCAGTTCCTCCTATAGCCTTCGTCATGCCTTCGCGATGCGGCTCCTCAATCGCGGCGTGGGGGTCAAGGCGATCGGGAATTTGCTCGGCCACCATACCCTGGAGAGCACCTGCCTGTACCTGAGATTGCAAACCGAGGCGCTGCGCGAGGTGGCCTTACCGCTGCCTGTCCCAACGGTCGAGCCCGCCAGGAGGTCCCTATGAACACGACCTCTTTTAGCGCCCGGCTCGATCCGCTACTCGACCGCTATGTGCACGGGATGCGCTCGCTCGGGCGCGGCTATCTGGGTGAAGAGCAGATTCTCCGGTCGTTTCTGCGATTCCTGCAGGATCGCGCGGCGGTCGAACTCGATCAAGCTCTCTTCGACGCATGGTGTCATTCCCTCCAGGGGTTGACCGCCAACGGCCGGCGTAAGCGGCAGCGCATCGTCCGCAACTTCTGCCTGTATCGGCGCCGTACCGAGCCGAATTGTTTTGTGCCGGACGTCCATCGTTTCCCACGCCCGTGTCCGTACCGTGCGCCGGTGATCTTCGGTCCGGAGGCGGTCGCGCGCCTGTTGGCCGCCGCCCAGGAACTTTCCCCCAGGCCCGCTTCGCCATTGCTCCCCGCCGGCTTGCGGTTGGCCATGGTCTTGCTCTATACCGCCGGCTTGCGCCGGGGCGGACGCTTGGTCTCACCTTGGCCGACGCCGATCCCGCCGCGGGGGTGCTCCGGGTGCGCGAGTCGAAGTTCCACAAGTCCCGATTCGTTCCGCTGTCGCGGGAGGCCTGCGGGAGCTTCGCGCCTATCTGCGACAACGGCTGGCGCGCCCGCCCCTTGAGCACGGCCCCCGATTCGCCCTTGCTGTGCCATGGCACCCGCAGCCTGCGCGCCTATACCGGGACAGGTTTGAGCCGGGGTCTCCAGGGGTTGTTGCAGTCCGCCAACGTCCAGAGTCCGGACGGGCGTCGGCCACGTGTCCACGACTTCCGTCATAGCTTTGCGGTCCAGGCGCTTCTGCGCTGGTATCGGCAAGGCGCCGATGTGCAGTCCAACCTGCCGAAGCTCGCGATGTACATGGGCTGTCAATCAGCGTTGAAAAGTATCCAGGAAACAGCGTCCAAAATGACCCAGGGGATTAGGCGGATTTCTTTCGCTGTTTGAAGCGGTAGGAGTCGTTCCCGGTTTCGAGGATGTCGCAGTGATGGGTGAGCCGGTCGAGCAAGGCGGAGGTCATCTTGGCATCCCCCGAAGACCTGCACCCATTCGCCAAAACTGAGGTTGGTGGTGATGATCAGGGAGGTTTTTTCGTAGAGTTGGCTGCACAGGTGGAAGAGCAAGGCCCCACCCATAGACAACCAGGGGAGATAGCCGAGCTCATCGAGGATAACCACATCGATCGGGGTGAGTTGGCGGGCTAAAGTACCGGCTTTGCCAAGCTGCTTTTCCCGCTCCAACTGATTGACCAGATCGACCCCATTGAAGAAGCGTGCCCGCTTGCCCGTATGGATCGCGGCGACGCCCAGAGCAATGGCGAGGTGACTTTTTCCGGTACCGGTTCCGCCGACGAAAATCAAATTCTGGGCGATGTCGGTGAACTGCGCAGAGCTCAAGGATCGCACGCGCGGTTCGGGGACAGGGGACTCCTGGAAGTCAAAGGTCGCCAAATCCCGATGCAGGGGAAAGCGCGCGGTCTTCAGTTGATACTGCAAGGTCCGCGCT